>NZ_JBEXZT010000003.1:0-590459 GCF_040631275.1 Streptosporangium sp. NPDC020145
GTACCCCGAAGGGCCTTTCCGCTCGACTTGCATGTGTTAAGCACGCCGCCAGCGTTCGTCCTGAGCCAGGATCAAACTCTCCAAACAATGCTTTTCGAGTCAACCCCGGCTGAAAGCACACCACCTCAACGCCGAAACGGCGGGAGGCGGGTGTATCAACCAAAGGAATCCATCCCCGCACGGACCATGTCGCCATGTCGTGCGTTAGGACGGGTTTGTGCTTCATGCACTGGCTTTTAGCACACTGTTGAGTTCTCAAGAAACGGACGCGTTCACCGTCCGCCGCCACACCATCCGGTGCGACCACTTCAGGGGCACAAACTTCCGTGTTCCCATCCTATCATTTCCGGCCGGTCCGTGTCAACCCGCTGCCTTCGCAGCCACTCGACACCAACCCGCCAGACCCGCTAGGATCTCGCTCACCCCGTCTCCGGAGCAACCCTTCCAACTTACTCTGACATCCGGCTTCTGTCCAATCCCTCAGACAGGCTAGATCTTCAGTGATCTTTTGGAGGGGTGTGTGGGATCTCGTCCCACTTGAAGAACTCTAGCAGTCCATTCGGGCTCTCAGGACCAACTTGCCGGTAACAACTAAGTCTTCCCTGGGTCACCATGTCTCAAACGTGTGCCCGAAGCCGACACGCGAGAGCCCGGGACCACCAACCGATCCCGGGCTCTGTAATGCGATCGAGTGTTCAGCCGACAGGCAGCGCGTCGAGCTGGGCCGTCAGTCTCGCGATGTCCTGATCCGCCTGGGCGGCACGGGCACGCACCTTGGCCACCACGTCATCAGGCGCCTTCGACATGAACTGCTCATTGCCAAGCTTGGCGGCCACCTGGGCGGCTTCCTTGCGTGCCACCGCGAGATCCTTCTCCAGACGCTTGCGCTCAGCCGCCACATCAATCGTCCCCGCGGTGTCGATCTCCACCTGGATTCCGCCGACGTCGAGGCGCGCGGTCGCGGCGAAGGAGTCGGACGGCTGGTCGAGGCGGAGCAGCGACCTGATCGCCCCCTCGTGCGGGGCCAGGGCCGTACCGGTGAGGGAGAGTCGTGCCGCGACTCGCTGGCCTGGCTTGAGACCCTGGTCGGAACGGAACCTGCGGATCTCGGTGACCAGCCCCTGGAGGGCGACGATCTCCTTCTCCGCGTCACCGTCGCGCAGCGACTCCTGAACCACGGGCCACGGGGCGACCGCGATGGAGGGGGCCGCGGTCACTGCTCGCCACAGTTCCTCGGTGACGAACGGCACCAGCGGATGGAGCAGACGGAGCAGCGCGTCGAAGACGTGCCCGAGCACCAGCCGGGTGTGTTCCTGTCTCGCGGCCAGTTGGATCTTCGCCAGCTCCAGGTACCAGTCGCAGACCTCGTCCCAGGCGAAGTGGTACAGCACATCGGAGACCCTGGCGAACTCGAACTCCTCGAAGGCCGCGTCGACCGTACCGACGACCTCCTGCAGCCGAGAGAGGATCCAGCGGTCGGCCGCGGTCAGCTCCTCGACAGGAAGCTCACCGACCGTCGCGCCGTTCATGAGCGCGAAGCGGGTGGCGTTCCAGATCTTGTTGCAGAAGTTGCGGGAGCCGCCTGCCCATTCCTCGCTGATCGCCACGTCGGATCCGGGGTTGGCACCGCGCAGGAGCGTAAAACGGGTGGCGTCCGCGCCGAAGCGCTCGACCCAGTCGAGCGGGTCCACCACGTTGCCGAACGACTTGGACATCTTCTTGCCGTACTGGTCTCGGACCATCCCGTGCAACGCGACGGTGTGGAACGGAGGACGACCCTCCATCGCGTAGATGCCGAACATCATCATCCTGGCCACCCAGAAGAACAGGATGTCGTAACCGGTGACCAGGACGGAGGTCGGGTAGAACTTGGCCAGTTCGGGGGTCTTCTCCGGCCAGCCCAGGGTCGAGAACGGCCACAGTCCCGAAGAGAACCAGGTGTCGAGGACGTCGGAGTCCTGGACGTAGCCGGCGGGCGGCTCCTCGTCGGGGCCGACGCAGACGACCTCACCCTCGGGGCCGTACCAGACCGGAATCCGATGTCCCCACCACAGCTGCCGTGAGATACACCAGTCGTGCATGTCGTCGACCCAGTCGAAGTAGCGCTTGGCCAGCTCCGGCGGGTGAATCCGGGTGCGTCCCTCACGGACCGCGTCGCCGGCGGCCTTCGCCAGGGGCGAGACGTTGACGAACCACTGCAGCGACAGTCTCGGCTCGACCACTGTCTTGCAGCGTGAGCAGTGACCGACCGAGTGGAGGTAGGGCCGCTTCTCCGCGACGATCCGGCCCTGCTCACGCAGGGCGGCCACGACCGCGGGCCTGGCCTCGAAGCGGTCGAGCCCCTCGAACGGACCGTGTGCGGTGATCACTCCGCGTTCGTCCATGACGATGAGGGAGGGCAGCGAGTGACGGCGGCCGATCTCGAAGTCGTTGGGGTCGTGCGCCGGAGTGACCTTGACCGCTCCGGTGCCGAAGGCGGGGTCGACGTGCTCGTCGGCCACGACCGGAATGCTGCGGCCGGTCAGCGGGAGCTCGACCTGCCTGCCGACCAGGTGCGCGTAGCGCTCGTCCTCGGGGTGCACGGCGACCGCGGTGTCGCCCAGCATGGTCTCGGCGCGGGTCGTGGCGACGATGATCTCGTCCTCGCCGGAGCCGTACCGGATCGAGACGAGTTCGCCCTCGTCCTCGCTGTGCTCGACCTCGATGTCGGACAACGCCGTCAGGCAGCGCGGGCACCAGTTGATGATGCGCTCGGCGCGGTAGATGAGCCCGTCGTCGAAGAGCTTCTTGAAGATGGTCTGGACCGCGCGGGAGAGACCGGGGTCCATGGTGAAGCGCTCGCGGGACCAGTCGACGCCGTCGCCGAGCTTCCGCATCTGCCCGAGAATCCGGCCACCGGACTCTTCCTTCCACTGCCAGACGCGCTCGACGAAGGCCTCCCGGCCAAGGTCGTGGCGAGAGAGGCCCTCCTTGGCGATCTCACGCTCGACGACGTTCTGGGTGGCGATGCCCGCGTGGTCCATACCCGGCAGCCAGAGCGTCTCCTGCCCGCGCATGCGGGCGCGGCGGGTCAGCGCGTCCTGGATCGAGTGGTCGAGGGCGTGGCCGATGTGCAGGACACCGGTTACGTTCGGCGGGGGCAGGACGATGCTGTACGGCTCGCGCTCACTGCTGGGGTCGGCGGTGAAGTACCCCTCGGACACCCAGCGCTCGTAGCTCCGGGTCTCCACGTCGGCGGGGGTGTACTGGGTAGGCAGCTCTGGCGTCGTCACGGTGTCCAATTCTAGAGACGTCCGGACGGTCGATGTCCCCGACTCGCGGCCGTCGTCAGGTGTCCGCACACCTTCCGCCCTGTCCAGACATGTCTCTCTTCGGATGGCGGCCGGACTCCAGCCACCGGAAAGACCCGGAAAGACCGTGGACACGGCGACGCCCCCGCGTAGAGGAACGCGGGGGCGTCGCCGCTTCGGATCGTCCGGCGCTGAGGTCAGGCGGACTTCTCGCGCGGCGTGCGCTGCTGCTTGTTCAGCTGGTCACGGGGCACGAGGGTCGGGTTGACGTGCTCGAGCACCGACTCTCGGGTGATGACGACGCGGGCCACGTCCTGTCGGGAGGGCACCTCGTACATCACCGAAAGCAGGACCTCCTCCAGGATGGCGCGCAGGCCTCTGGCACCGGTGCCCCGCAGGATCGCCTGGTCGGCGATGGCCTCCAGGGCGTCGTCGCTGAACTCCAGCTCGACGTTGTCCAGCTCGAACAGGCGGCGGTACTGCTTGACCAGGGCGTTGCGCGGCTCGGTGAGGATCTGGATGAGCGCGTCGCGGTCAAGGTTGTGCACGCTGGTGATGACCGGGAGGCGGCCGACGAACTCGGGGATCATGCCGAACTTCAGCAGGTCCTCGGGCATGACGTCTCCGAAGATGTCGGAGGTGTCGATGTCGTCCTTGGAACGGATGATGGCGTTGAAGCCGATGCCCTTCCTGCCGACCCGGGACTCGATGATCTTCTCAAGACCCGCGAAGGCGCCACCACAGATGAACAGCACGTTGGTGGTGTCGATCTGGATGAACTCCTGGTGGGGGTGCTTGCGCCCGCCCTGGGGCGGCACGCTCGCGGTGGTGCCCTCCAGGATCTTCAGCAGGGCCTGCTGCACGCCCTCGCCGGAGACGTCCCTGGTGATCGAGGGGTTCTCGCTCTTGCGAGCGATCTTGTCCACCTCGTCGATGTAGATGATGCCGGTCTCGGCCTTCTTGACGTCGTAGTCAGCGGCCTGGATCAGCTTGAGCAATATGTTCTCGACGTCCTCGCCCACATAGCCCGCCTCTGTCAGGGCGGTGGCGTCGGCGATGGCGAACGGCACGTTCAGCATCTTCGCCAACGTCTGGGCGAGCAGTGTCTTGCCGGAACCGGTCGGGCCCAACAGCAGAATGTTGGACTTGGACAGCTCGATGCCGTCGTCACGCCCGCGCTCGCCGGACTGCACCCGCTTGTAGTGGTTGTAGACCGCCACCGAGAGCGCCTTCTTCGCCTGGTCCTGACCGATGACGTAGGCGTCGAGGAACTCGTAGATCTCCCTCGGCTTGGGCAGACTGTCCCACTTGAGCTCGGAGGACTCGCTGAGCTCCTCTTCGATGATCTCGTTGCAGAGATCGATGCACTCATCGCAGATGTATACGCCGGGTCCGGCGATGAGCTTCTTGACTTGCTTCTGGCTCTTCCCGCAGAAAGAGCACTTCAGCAGGTCTCCCCCGTCGCCGATGCGTGCCACCCCAGATACTCCTTTGCGTGGGACCGCCCTGGCTTCGCGGTCCGTTTCTTCCGACCGGACCGATACCCGGTGCGAAAAGTCATCCCGCTCAGGTTTCGACGTTACCGTCTTCTGAGCCCTCAGTGAGCCCCCTAGCGGCGAGTCGCACCGGAAGGTGCCCAATTGGGCACCGTTCCGGTGCGATAGACCTCATTAGGAGGCTATGGCCTTGGCGAGCTTCTTGCGCGACGGGATGATGTCGTCGATCAGCCCATACGCCTTGGCTTCCTCGGCATCGAGGATCTTGTCCCGCTCGATGTCCTTGCGGACCTCTTCGGCGCTCCTGCCCGAGTGCCTGGACAGGATCGACTCCATCTGCGTGCGCATCCGCAGGATCTCACGCGCCTGGATCTCGATGTCGCTTCCCTGGCCGCCACCCTCGGTTGAGGGCTGGTGGATCAGCATGCGGGCGTTGGGCAGGGCGAACCGCTTGCCGGGCGTGCCGCCGGCCAGCAGAATCGCCGCCGCCGAGGCGGCCTGACCGAGACAGACCGTCTGGATCTCCGGCCGGACGAACTGCATCGTGTCGTAGATCGCCATCATGGCGGTGAACGAGCCGCCCGGCGAGTTGATGTAGATGCTGATGTCGCGGTCGGGGTCGATCGACTCCAGCGTCAGCAACTGCGCCATGACGTCGTTGGCCGAGGTGTCGTCAACCTGCACGCCGAGGAAGATGATGCGGTCCTCGAAGAGCTTGTTGTACGGGCTCATCTCCTTGACGCCGTACGACGTGCGCTCGACGAAGGTAGGGATAACGTAACGGCCGTTGATGTCTCCCGGCCGGATCAACTCACTCACCTTTTGCCCCTTCAGGAGACGGCGCCCGTTGAGGGCACCTGCCGGGCGCTGCGCACGACATTGTCGATGAAGCCGTAGTCCTTGGCCTCCTCGGCCGTGAACCAGCGGTCACGGTCGGAGTCGGCCTCGATCTGGTCGAGCGGCTGACCGGTGTGGAAGGCGATGCGCTCGGCAAGGGTCTTCTTGACGTAGAGCATCTGCTCCGCCTGGATGGCGATGTCGGCGGCGGTGCCACCGATGCCCCCGGACGGCTGGTGCATCATGATGCGTGCGTGCGGGAGCGCGTAACGCTTGCCCTTCTCACCGGCGCAGAGCAGGAACTGCCCCATGGAGGCGGCCAGTCCCATCGCGACCGTGCACACATCATTGGGCACGTATTCCATCATGTCGTAAATCGCCATACCGGCGGTCACCGATCCGCCCGGCGAGTTGATGTAGAGCCAGATGTCCCTGTCGGGATCGTCCGCGGCGAGCAGCAGCAGCTCGGCGCAGATTCGGTTGGCGATCTCGTCGTTGACCTGGGTGCCCAGCACGATGATGCGCTCACGCAGCAGCCGCTGATAGAGCTGGTCTTCGAGCCTGAACGAGCCGTTCTGCTGGCTCATCGACTCGGGCCCGGAGCCGGTCGGCTGGTAGAAGGTCGGCGGGCTGGTCACAGCGTCACCTTCCGATGCGTCGTAATCGATTGGCTTTGCTTGTGACCTTAACGCGCGGCGCCTACCGGACATGCCCCCTCCACGTGCTGTTCGCTGACGGCGCATGCTCCCCGCACCGTCCCACACCTCTTCGCCTGGTCCGAGCCCCTACGGCCCCGCCGCCGAATCCGCCGTGTAGGACGGCGTCCACGGCGCAGGAAGGCCCCTGGAGGACATTCGGGGCGGTCCCCCGGACAAGGACGGCGCGACACGCCGGGACACCTGTGCGGGCGCTCAGCCGTACCTGACTGCCCGATGGGGGTTTCCCGCGTGTGGGAAAGCGTGACGCCTCCCCGGTGCCCGGCACCGGGGAGGCGTCACGTAGGTCGTGGAACCGCCTTGTGGCCTACTCGGCGGCCTTGTCGGCGTCGCCCTCGGCGGCCTCGGCGCCCTCAGCGGGCTCCTCGACCACTTCCTGGCCGTTGATCTCGCTGTAGATGGCCTTGAGGTCGACCGTCTCGCCGGCCTCGTCGACCACCTTGGCCGCGTCACCGACGACGCTCTTGGCCTTGTCGCGGACGATCTCGACCATGGCCAGCGTGAGCTGGTCGTTGTCGGCCAGGTGCTTGGCGAGGGCGTTGGGGGCGACGTTCATCTGCATGGCGCGGCGCACCACGAAGTCGGTCAGCTCCTGCTCGCTGACGCCGAGCTCCTCGTTCTTGACGATCTTGTCGAGCACGAAGCCGGTCTTGATCGCCTTGGCGGAGCTCGTGTCGAACTCGGCGAAACGCTCTTCCTCGGTGGTCTGGTAGAGGCGGAAGTAAGCCTCCTTGCTCAGGCCACTCTCGGCGATCTGGTGCTCAAGGTTGTGCTTGCGGCTGTCGACCTCGGCCTTGAGCGCGCTCTCCGGGATCGGAATGTCGAGCTTGTCGAGGAGCGCGTCGAGGGCGTTCTCGCGCGCCTGGACGACCTGCTCGATCAGCTTGGTGCGGCGCACCTGCTCGCGGACGCTCTCCTTGAGCTCGTCGAGAGTGTCGAACTCGCTGGCCAGCTGGGCGAACTCGTCGTCGAGCTCGGGGAGGACCTTCTCCTTGACGCTCTTGATGGTGATGGTCACCACGGCCTCCTCGCCGGCGTTCTGCCCGCCGACCAGGTTGGTGGTGAACTCCTTGACGTCACCGGCGGACATGCCGACCAGCGCGTCGTCGAGGCCCTGCAGCACGGAGCCCGCGCCGACCTCGTAGGAGACGTCGCCCGCCTGCTGCTCCTCGATGTTCACACCATCGATCGCGGCGGCCAGGTCCATCACGACGTAGTCGCCGTTGGCCGCGGCGCGCTCGACGCCGGTCAGCGTGGCGAAGCGCTGGCGCAGGCCGTCCAGCTGGGCCTCGACGTCCTCGTCCGTCACCTGGGCGACCGGGACGGTGACCTCGATGCCCTCGTAGTCGGGAACGTCGAAGTTCGGGCGGACGTCCACCTCGGCGGTGAACTCGACCTGCTCGCCGTCATCGATCTTGGTGACCTCGATGCTCGGCTGACTGACCGGGAAGATGTCGCTCTCGTCGACGGCCTGGCCGTACAGCTTCGGCACCGCGTCGTTGAGGGTCTCCTCCAGAACCACCGCGCGGCCGAAGCGCTGCTCGATGATCCGGGCCGGGACCTTGCCGGGGCGGAAGCCGGGGACGCGCACCTGCTGCGCGACCTTCTTGTACGCCGCCTGCATGCTCTCGCCGAGCTCCTCGAACGGCACCTCGACAGTGAGCTTGACCCGGGTCGGGCTGAGCTCCTCGACAGCGGTCTTCACGGGGTGGTCTCCTTGATCAAGCTTCGAGTGATCGCGGGCGCGTCAAGTCGTACGGCTACCGCGGCAAGCTCGCGCGCCGCGCCCACATGAGCGGCACCGGACACAGCCGTTCAGACATGCGATATTAGGGCATGATCAACTGTGGCGGGTGTCCAACGCCGCTGGCCAGTCTAGGGCAGAGCCGCGCCTGGGAGCGACCGGCGCTCGTTCAGTTCTCCTTGATGATTCTCCGCAGGATGTCGGTCGTCTCCCCCGGAGTGGTGCTGACCGCGCACAGCCGTTCCATGACCTCGCTGTAGCGGTCGACCTCCTCACGCTTGTCCAGGTAGAGGGCGCTGGCGAGCTGTTCGACGTAGACCACGTCGGGAAGCTCACTGTCCTGGAAACGCAGCACGCTGAAGGCGCCGCCCTCGGCGCTGTGACCGCCGAAGCTGAACGGCATGACCTGAATCGTGATATTGGGCTGGCGCATGAGGTCGAGCAGGTGCTCCAGCTGTGCGCGGGACACCTCGGCGCCACCGATGGGGCGACGCAGCGCGGCCTCGTCGATGACGGCCCAGAAGAACGGGCCGTCCGGGCGTTCGAGCACCCGCTGGCGCTGCATCCGCAGGTCGACGCGGCGCGCGATCTCCTCGGGGGAGATGCCCGCGCTGCCCGCGGTGATGACCGCCCGGGCGTACTCCTTGGTCTGGAGCAGGCCCGGCACGAACTGCACCTCGTAGGTGCGGATGCGGGAGGCCGCCTCCTCAAGGCCGACGTAGGTCTGGAACCACGAGGGGAGCAGGTCGTTGAAGCGGTGCCACCAGCCGGGCTCGTTGGCCTTGAGCAGCAGCTCCATGACGGCCGCCCTGGCTTCCTCCTCCTCGACACCGTAGAAGGTGAGCAGGTCGGCGACGTCGCGTTCCCGCAGGCCGACCCTGCCGAGCTCCATCCTGCTGATCTTGGACTCCGACCCCCTGATGAGGTGCCCGGCCTCCTCACGCGACAGGCCCTTGGCCTCGCGCAGCCGGCGCAACTGGGAGCCCAGGAGAATCCGCAGAGCCGTGGGACCCGAGCCCGGTTGAACCTGCGTCACTTCGCCTCCCTATTCAGTTGGGCCAGCGCACACAGTGTCACCACTTCCAGGCGCAATGACAAGGTCCCAACTCCGTGTCCGGTCCGACAACCTCTTCTACTGTTCGCCCATGCGCCTGCACGATGCAACTGCACGTGCATTTGGGTCTTGCAGCGGGCGTTCCGGTGACCCATGATGGCCTAGTGCATATTGGGCTTATGGTGCACAAGCTCTGAAAACTCACAACCAGCGCGGAGACTCACGATGAGAGCGGGAGATACCGGCAGGATGGTGGAGGAGCCGAAATCGGCTGCCGGCTACCTGCAGGCGACTCGCGAGGTGAGCTTCGACGACCTGCTCGCGGCCAGGCACTCCGACGCCACGGCGTGCCCGCTTCCCCACCAGGCGGACTCGGTGAAGACCGCCCGCGAGGTGACGAGGTCGAAGCTGCGAGAGTGGGGCCTGTCGGAGCTGAGCGACGACGCGGCCCTGGTGGTCTCCGAGCTCGTGACGAACGCGGTGCGCTACGCGCTGCGTCCACCGAGCACGATGGAGGCCAACCCGATCACCCTCGTGCTGCTGCACCTGTCTCCCCACGTGCTGCTGGCCGTCGCCGATCCCAGTGACGAGGTCCCCACCCCCAAGGAGCCGGACTTCATCTCGGAGAACGGCCGCGGCCTCTACATCGTGGAGACCTACAGCAAGTGCTGGGGCTGGGACCACCTCAACCGCGGCGGCAAGGCCGTCTGGGCGCTCTTCAGCGGGACGCACTGACCCACCCGACAGAGTCGGATGAGCCAGGCGAACCAGATGAAAAGGCCGACCCAGATCGAATCCGATCGGATCGGCCCCCACCAGCGTCGGGGTGACAGGATTTGAACCTGCGGCCCCCTGCTCCCAAAGCAGGTGCGCTACCAAACTGCGCCACACCCCGTACGTCGGTGCGCGCTCGCTCCGGATCTCCGGTACGATTACGCCCTGACGACCGGATGAAGTCTAGACCAGACTGACACCGGCTCGCGCGGACGTAGCTCAATGGTAGAGCCCCAGTCTTCCAAACTGGCTACGCGGGTTCGATTCCCGTCGTCCGCTCAGATGGCGAAGGGCCAGGTCACCTCCATGGTGTCCTGGCCCTTCCGCTATCGGGAACCGTCCGATCCTCTGTGGCCGTTCTCACGCTTCCGATCTTTCGTCCGGCCGTGTCGCGAAGGATGACCATCCGTCCGGCGGGGAACGGTCCGCACTACGGGGGACGGCCTCGTACGGCACGGACGTCGCGCGAGGCCCGGGACCGGCCGCACCGGATTGGGGACTCGACGGCCATCGGGTTTACGCTGCGGAGAAATATCGGGAAATCTGCGCCAAATGCGGATACGGGATATAGATCGTTCTTTACGATTCTCCATGAGCGGCAGTCAAGTCACCGGAGGGAACGTGGCGGGGTTCGAGGGCGTCATGATCGGCCGCGCGGGCGGTCACCCCGGCGGACCGGGTCCGGTGACCCCTCGCTGCGGCGCCCGCGGGGCCGCCGGAGTCCCGGCGCACAGCGGGAGGCGGGGCACGGAGCTGCGGTGGAACGGGTGAACCGCCGTTTCGTCGCCAAGGATCCGGCGTCGTCGACCCCCAGGATGAGCAGCCCGGCGACCATGCACGAGCAGCTCTCCCTGCTCAACGCGGCCAGCAAGCGGATCGGCAGCACGCTGGACATGTTCGAGACCGGCAGGGAGCTGATGAACGTCGCCGTGCCGCGCTTCGCGGACGCGGCGGGCATCCTGGTCCAGGACAGACTGCTGACCGAGGGAGAGTTCGCCCAGCGCAGCATCGACGGCTCGGCGCTCGTACGGCGGATCGCCGTCGGGGTCTCCAGCACGACCCCGGACGAGTACGCCGAGGCCTTCCCGGTGGACGAGGTCACCAGCTACGCGGCGTGGACGCCGTACGCCAGGTGCATGGCCACCGGAAACCCGATCCTCTACCCCCGCCTCGGGCGCAGGACCTCGGAGGAGATCGGGCGCTCCTCCAAGCGTGACTCGGTCGCCCGGGTCCTGGAGGAGAGCTCCTTCCTGGCGGTGCCGCTGAAGGCGCGGGGCCGGGTGCTCGGCTTCGTCATCTTCACCCGCAGGCCGGACAGCGAGCCCTTCGACGAGCAGGACGTCAACCTCGCCGAGGAACTGGCCGCCAGGACCGCGGTCTGTCTCGACAACGCCCGGCTCTACAACCGCGAACGCCGTACCGCGCTGACCCTGCAGAGCAGTCTGCTGCCCGCCGACCTCTACCAGCCGCTCGGTCTGACGATCGCCTCCCGCTACCTGCCCGCCAGCGACCTGGTCGGGGTCGGCGGCGACTGGTACGACGTGATCCCGCTGCCCGGCTGCCGGGTCGCCCTCGTCGTCGGCGACGTGATGGGGCACGGCATCAGGGCCGCCGCGACGATGGGCCAGCTGCGCACCGCCGCCCGTACGCTCGCCAGTCTCGACCTGTGCCCCTCCGAAGTGCTCTTCCGGCTCAACCGGATGAGCCAGGACCTGGACACCACCCAGATCGCGACCTGCCTCTACGCCACCTACGACCCGGTCACCCGGGCCTGCGCGATCTCCTGCGCCGGCCACGTCCCACCCGTCCTCGTACGGCCGGGCGGCGAGACCGAGCTGCTCGAACTGCCCGCCGGTCTGCCCCTGGGCATCGGCAACGAGCCCTTCGAACGGCGTGAGCTGGTGCTGCCGCACGACTCGATCCTCGCCTTCTACACCGACGGCCTGGTCGAGAGCCGTGACCGGGACATCGACGAGGGCATCGGCATGCTGCGCGACCTGCTCACCGGCGGGCGTCACGATCTTGAGGAGCTCTGCGACCTCACGATCGGCGCGCAGCGTCCCGGGCACGAGCGCGACGACATCGCGCTCCTGCTCGCCAGGGTGCGCGAGCTGGACGAGGACGACGTCGTCGACCTCCTGTTGCCCCCCGACCCCCGCTCCGCGGGGCAGGCCCGTGCCTTCGTGCGCGCCACCCTCGCCGAGTGGCGGCTTGAGGCGATCGTCGACAACGTCGAGCTCATGGTCAGCGAGCTGGTCGCCAACGCCGTCGAGCACGGTTCGGGAAGCGTCGGACTGCGCATGCTGCGCGGCCCGACGCTGGTGTGCGAGGTGAGCGACCGCTCCACCGTGCTGCCGTCGATGCGGGACGCGGGCAGTGACGACGACACCGGCCGCGGCCTCCACCTCGTCAACTGGCTCGCCCACCGCTGGGGCTCCCGGACGACCGCCAAGGGGAAGGTCGTCTGGGTCGAGCAGCGCCTGCCGTAGGTCAGGACAGGGCGTTTCTCCTGAGGGAGGGCATGCGCCCGGCCAGCCTGAGCGCGCCCCTGAAGGCCACCCTGGCCAGGCGGCTGTCGTCGACGAACTGCCTGGCGGCCCTGAGCGACCTGCGCACGGCGGCGAAGCCGTACTCGCGCATCTCGGTCTCGTAGCCGGCGATGGCCGTGACGGGGTCCGTTCCGTCGCGCAGGGCGCGGGTGAGCAGACAGGCGTCACGCAGGGCGGCGTTCGCCCCGATCCCCCGCATCGGGGTCATGCTGTGCACCGCGTCGCCGAGCAGGGTGATGTTCGTCGCGGGCCAGGGATCGACGGGGACCGCGGTGCGGATCGGCAGCAGGGAGACGCTCTCGGGTGCCGAGGCGGTGACCAGCCTTCGCAGGTCGGGGTGCCAGGTGGCGACCAGCCCGGCGACGGTGTCCCTGAGTTCCTGACCGTTCATGCCGGACAGTCCGGTGGGGAGGCGTCCCGCCGAGGCGCCGAAGACCCACATGACGTAGTCGCCCGCTCCGTCGCCTCCGGCGTCCCGCTGTCCGAACTCCTGCGGCGCGGTGAACATGCCGCACCCCCTCGGCGGGATGATCATGTTGGGGCCCCGCCACAGCCGGGGGGCGACCTGGGCGCGTGTCTCGCCGGTGAGCGGGAACCTGCCCGCGACCGTGAGGATGCCGGTGTCGATCCGCCGGGCGTGCGGGAGGTACTGCTTTCTGACCCGGGAGTTGCCCCCGTCCGCGGCGACCACGACGTCCGCGTTCTCGGTGGTCCCGTCGGCGAAGTGCAGGGTCACGGTCCCGTCCGGTTCCCGGGTGTAGCGCTCGTAGGTCCTGTCGAACCGTACGACGTCGGACAGGCCGGTCAGCAGCAGCTCCCTGAGCGTGACCCGGCTGATGGAGTGGTGGTTGTCCAGCGGGTCCGGCCCGCGCGGGGTCTCCATCACCATCAGGGGGTTCATCCTCTCGGTGAGGAAGCCGAAGTCCCGCCCGCTCCCTGAGGCCGACGCCAGGAACGTCTCCCATAACTCCGGAGGCAGACACTCGTTGAGCGCGCGGGCCCCCGTCGGGTCGATGTGGATGCGGTAACCCTGGAGCCGGTCGCCGGGAGTGCGGTCACGCTCGTAGACCGTCACCTCCACGCCCGCCCGGCGCAGCCCCTGCGCCAGGCACAGCCCCCCGAGGCCGCCACCGATGATCGCCACTCGCGAGTTCGTCATACCTCACTATCGGCCATCGTGAGGCTCGTCGAGCGAGTCCGTCACACCCCGGTGTCATGCCCGACAAGCGCGATGACTACTGGCCTCCCAGGAGTTACGGTCGAAATGAGGAGCTGGGAGGGCATGATGATCACCGACGTACGCGAGGCCTACCGCCGCGCGCTGGACGACTTCGGCGCTCTCGTTCACAGGATCACCCCGGAGCAGTGGCACAACCGGACACCCTGTGTCGACTGGGACGTGCGGGATCTGGTCGAACATGTGGTGGGCGAGAACCTGTGGGCTCCGGAACTGCTCGGCGGGCGGACCGCCGCCGAGGTCGGGGACGACTTCGACGGCGATCTGCTCGGCGACGACCCGTTGAAGGCGTTCGACACCTCCGCCACCGCCGCCGTGCAGGCCGCCTACGGGGAGGGGGCGCTGACCCGCCTGGCCAGACTCTCCTTCGGGGACGTGCCCGGCGGGGAGTACGTCACCGAGTTGTTCGCCGACGTCCTGATCCACACCTGGGACCTGGCCAGGGCGATCGGCGCCGACGAACGGCTCGATCCCGAGCTGGTCGAGGCCTGCGCGGCGTGGGTCGCGGGCGCCGAGGCCGGTTACCGGCAGGCGGGGGTCATCGGGGCGCAGCAGCCGATCGCCTCCGGCACCGACGCCCAGACCCGGCTGCTCGCCTCCTGGGGACGACGCGGCTAACGCGACGTCGGGCGTCTTCCGTGGTTGGCCTTGTTCCGTTTGCGGGCCCGGTTCTTACGCGCTCGTTTGCCCACGCGGCCTCCTTCCGTGAACCCCGCCGGGTGCGGGATCCGCCTCTTACGTTCCTCCCGGGGCACCCGCCGTACAAGAGGGCGGATCTAGGCTGCCTCGCATGAGCGAGAAGCTGATGGAGCGCTGGCGCCTCCTGGCCGGAACCGAGGCCGACCGGCTCGGCGCGGACCTGCTGTCCCGGTACGGCGAGCCACACCGCAAATACCACACGACCGCACATCTGACGGCCGTGCTCGACCACGTCGACGCGCTCGCCGGCAGTGCCGCCGACCCGGACCTGGTACGGCTCGCGGCCTGGTTCCACGACGCCGTCTACGACCCCCGGCGCAGCGACAACGAGGAGCGCAGCGCCAGGCTCGCCGAGCGGGCGCTACCCGAGCTCGGGATGTCACCGGAGGCTGTCGGGACGGTCGCGCGGCTGGTCAGGCTCACGATCACACACGCCCCCGAGCCAGGGGACGCCGACGGGGCCGTGCTGTGCGACGCCGACCTGGCGATCCTCGCCTCCTCTCCCCAGGAGTACGCCGTCTACGCGGCGGCGGTGCGGGAGGAGTACTTCTTCGTCCCCGACGAGCTCTTCAGGCAGGGCAGGGCCGCGGTGCTGCGCTCGCTGCTCGACCTTCCCGTGATCTTCCACGTCGCGGACCTTGAGACGCGGGCGCGGGCCAACATCCATGCCGAGCTTGAGCGACTGTGAGCACTTAACCCCCATAATCCAACATTCACTCCTGTGAGTCTGTGGTAATTTGCTGGAGTCTGGTGGATTAAGGAGGGGATCGATGCTCGCCCAGCAGCGGCAGCAGGTGATTCTCGAACGGGTGCGCGGCAGTGGCGGGGTCAGGGTCGCCGACCTGGTCCGCGAGTTCGGTGTCTCCGACATGACGATCCGCAGGGATCTTGAGGCGCTGGCGGAGCGCGGTCTCGTGGAGAAGGTCCATGGTGGGGCGACGGCCACGGGACCCGGCTCGACCGAGGAGCCCGGGTTCACCGCCAAGTCCGCGCGTCAGCAGTCGGAGAAGGAGGCGATCGCCAGGCACGCCGCCGGGCTCGTCAAGCCGGGCACGGCGATAGCGCTCTCCGCGGGCACCACCACCTGGACGCTCGCCCACTTCGTGACCGACGTGCCAGAGCTGACGGTGATCACCAACTCGATCCGGATCGCCGAGGTCTTCCACCGCGCGCCGCGCGCCGACCGCACCGTGGTGCTGACCGGCGGGGTGCGCACCCCCTCGGACGCGCTGGTCGGCCCCGTGGCCGTCGCGGCCATCAGAGGGCTGCACGTGGACACCCTGTTCCTCGGCGTGCACGGGATGAGCGCCCGCGCCGGGTTCACCACCCCCAACCTGCTCGAAGCGGAGACGGACCGGGCGCTCGTGGCCTCGGCGCACCGCCTGGTCGTGCCCGCCGACCACACCAAGTGGGGGACGGTCGGGATCAGCACGATCGCCGAGCTGTCCGAGGCCCACGTCCTGATCACGGACTCCGGGCTCGGGCGGGAGGCCCGCGAGGAACTCGCCGCCAGGGTCGGTGAGCTGGTCGTCGCCGGTGACGGGACCCGCGACCGATGAGGCGCACCGCGACCCACCTGGCCGACGGCCGCGAGCTGTTCTACTTCGACCTGCGGGACGACGCGGAGCGCGGCGCGGTCGACACGCGCGACCTGCCGCCCAGGCCCGCCGCCTCCGAGCTGCGCTACGACCCGCTCACCGAGGAGTGGGTCGCGGTCGCCGGGCACCGGCAGGGCCGTACGTTCCTGCCGCCCGCCGACGAGTGCCCGCTGTGCCCGTCGGCGCCCGGCCGTCCGACCGAGATCCCCTCCCCCACCTACGACGTGGCCGTCTTCGAGAACCGCTTCCCGTCCTTCTCCACCAACCTGGGCGCCTACCCGCAGGTCGGCGGCCTGAGTGAGGTACGGCCCGGCGTCGGCAGGTGCGAGGTCGTCTGCTTCACCTCCGAGCACGACTCCTCCTTCTCCATGCTTTCTCCCGAGCGGGTCGAGCTGGTGATGGAGGCGTGGATCGACCGCACCGTCGCGCTCTCCGCGATGCCCGGGGTCGAGCAGGTGTTCTGCTTCGAGAACCGCGGCCCGGAGATCGGCATCACCCTGCCCCATCCGCACGGCCAGATCTACGCCTATCCCTACGTGACCCCGCGTACCCGGACCCTGCTCGGCGCGGCGCGGCGGCACAGGGAGCGCACCGGTGGCGACCTCTTCGCCGACGTGCTCGCGGCCGAACGGGAGGCCGCCGAGCGTGTGGTCGCGGCCAACGAGCACTGGACGGCGTTCGTGCCCGCCGCGGCCCGCTGGCCGGTCGAGGTCCATCTCTACCCGCACCGCGGGGTTCCCGGCCTTGACGGACTCGACCCCGCCGAGCGTGCGGCGTTCGGACCGCTCTACACCGAGGTGCTGCGCCGCCTGGACGGGCTGTTCGGGGTGCCCATGCCGTACGTCTCGGCCTGGCACCAGGCACCGGTGCGGGTGGACAGGGACCTGGCGTACACGCATCTTGAGCTGTTCAGCATCCGCCGGGCGCCGGACAAGCTCAAGTATCTCGCCGGGTCCGAGTCGGCCATGGGGGCCTTCGTGAACGACATTCCGCCTGAGGAGACAGCTCGGCGCCTGCGCGCCGTTATCACGGAATGATCACCGATCGGTCTCGACTCGGGGTCGCGCGGTCACCTTTTTACCATTACTATCCTCACGCATCGGACAAACAGCACGATATGCCTAATCTCAGGTGCCTCACCTGAGAGCCGGGGACCCATGCATCTGGGGTGAACCACTTCGGTGGAAGGGCTTCCTCCAGCCCGAACCCGTCAGCTAACCCGGTCGGCGTGAGGAGAGGAGAGCTGTGACGGCTCTGTCCCCCGCTTTCCATCGACGTACGGCCGCCGCCTGCCTGGCCTCGGCCCTCACCTTCGCCTTCGCCCTCGGCGGCACGGGAACGGCGGGCGCCGCGCCGAAGCCCGACGAGTCCCGGCTCCGCGCCGAACTGACCCAGCTCAACAAGAAAGTCGACCGGCTCATCGAGGCGTACGCCGCCAAACGGGAGTCGTTGAAGAAGGCGCAGGAGGCGGAGAAGGTCGCGCAGGCCGACCTGCGCCAGGCGGAAGCGGCCTACGCCGAGGCGGGCAGGGAGGTCGCCTCCATCGTCCAGATCCGTTACCAGAACGGCCCCCTCGACCTTCCCTCGATCCTGTCGGCCCCCGAGGTGGGCGGCGCGGCCGTCATGGAACAGCTGACCGCCCAGCAGATCGCCCAGTTGCAGGGCTTCGCCCGGAGCCGGGACCTCATGAAACAGGCCGCGGACAGGACGGCCCAGCTCTCCAGGCAGATCGAGCAGGAGGCCAAGACGGTGCAGGTTCAGCGTGAGGACGCGGAGAAGGTCATCCGCGTGATCGAGGACAAGCTCGAACAGCTCGTTCCCACAGGCTCGGGGCGCCGCTCCGACGGCAGCTGGGCACCCCAGCTGCCCACCGGGTCCGACAACATCACCGACCGCACGCGGATCATGCGCGAGGCCGTCGGACAGGCCTTCCAGCTGCCCCACGAGGTGGGCTGCTACCGATCGGCGAACGACGGGGGCGAGCACCCCCTCGGCCGGGCCTGCGACTTCATGATGAGCACCGGCGGGTCCATGCCCACCGCGGCCAACGTCAAGCTCGGCGACGAGCTCGCCGCCTGGGCGCTGAAGAACAGGGACAGGCTCGGCGTCAAATACGTCATCTGGCGTCAGCGCATCAACACCGGTTCCGGCTGGCGTGCCATGTCCAACCGGGGCGGTGTGACCGCCAACCACTACGACCACGTGCACATCTCGATGTACTAGAGAAGATCGGACCCCGCGGCGGTGCGCTCGATCGAGCCGGCCGCCCTGGACCTGGTCGAGTGGATCCGAGCCACCGGCTGGACCGCGCCCACAAACGTGGCTGGTTCCTGAGCCTCCGGCCGCCATCGTGCCCACGGTCTCGGCGCTCTGGGCGCGGCAACGCATCCGCCAACGGTTGAAGTGGTCACGAAGCTCCCGAGGCGATCTGGGGCCGACACCGGCACACTGGTCGTCGAGAGGCCGCCGGTCGACGGCGAGGTAAAGATCCACGTCCAGGAGGCCCCGGGGCGGCCTCAGGTTCTGCCCGCGCTCGTCTTCCCAGCACAGCCGGGCGCCCAGGTCGAGCGCCGCCCTTTATCGCCGGCCACTCCTCGACGACCCACGAGGTGATCACCCCCTCGCCGCGCTCAACAGCCCGCTGCGCAGGGATCTGCGGACTCCAGCCCAGGCGGTGCAGAAGACACGACACCCCACGCAAGGTGTGGCGGACGTGAAACAACACCGCGATCAGGTCGGCGATTCGGACCGGCGTCCAGCGCTGGTCCTCCACATATCCGTGCGCGGCCGGACCACGCTCCAACCCGGCCCGCAGCCGCTGCAGGCGCCGCTCGTCCAGCCGGCACCTCTCCCCACCCGGCCCCTTGGAGGCCAACGCCTCCATGCCACCTCCCTGCCAGGTGTGATTTCACCGACCAGCATTCACACAGTCAGAAAAAGACTTTCCGCCACTACCGATCGCGCTGCTCATCCGGGCTTCGATGAAGGCGCCGGCCTCGTGCTTCCCGTACGCCGGCCGGGTCCCGAGACGGCGGTGGGCGCAAAACCGTTTGCCTCGCGTGGCGGGCTCAGGGAACGTGGTGTTCATGGCGCCATGTCCATGACGCTCTGACGGACAGCGCCCCGCCACTCCGAGACGCCACGGCGTCAACGCGCCCCGCGGCGCTGTCAGCCTGCCCCTTTAAGGGAAGAGAGCCTTTTGTCGCAACAACGCCCCCCGCTGCCGTCCACGGCCGCAGGCCCGGCCACCGTCGCCGTGTTCGCCTCCCCCGAGAGCTGGATCGAGTCCGACGCCCTCACGCAGTGCCACCAGGTGGCCGCCCTCGACGGCATGACGCACGTCGCCGCCATGCCGGACCTGCACCCCGGCAAGGGCGCCCCCATCGGCGCCGCCATGGCGTCGACCGTGCTGTACCCGTTCCTGGTGGGCTCCGACATCGGCTGCGGCATCGCCGTGTTCCCCATGAAGCTCAAGCGCGCCGTGCCCGAGAAGCTCGCCGCCCGCTTCCCCGACCTCGATCGCGCACTGGACCCCGAGCACGACGCCGACGATCCGGCCTGGGCCGTCGTGGAGGGCGACATCCCCGCCGGTCACGTCGAGGGCCTCGGGACGGTCGGCCGGGGCAACCATTTCGTCGAGCTGGCCCGGATCGGGACCGTCTTCGACCCCGGCCACGCGAGCCGTCTCGGGCTCGCCGCAGGCGACCTCGTCCTCGTCGTCCACAGCGGTTCCCGGGGGCTGGGCGAACGGATCCTGCGGGAGCACACCGCGGTCCACGGCGCGGGCCCCGCCCCCGATCCCGGCGCCTACCTGGCGATGCACGACGACGCCGTACGCTGGGGATCGCTCAACCGGCGGTTGCTGGCGGCCCGGGTCGCCCACGCTCTGGGGGCCGAGCCCGCCGAGCCGTTCCTCGACCAGTGCCACAACCTGGTCGAGGTCCGCGACGGGGTCTACCTGCACCGCAAGGGGGCGGCACCGGGTGACGGCCGTGACGTGCTCATCGCCGGTACCCGAGGCACCCCCTCCTATCTCGTGGCCGCCCACGCCGGGCCGGACGCCAACCATTCCGTCGCGCACGGCGCGGGCCGCAAGATGTCGCGTGCGGACGCCCTGCGCCGGGGCCGGGCCAAGCACACGGTCGAGGAGCTGCGCCGCACGCCGGTGGGCTCGCTGGTGGTGTGCGGAGACCGTCAGCTCCTCTTCGAGGAGGCGCCGACGGCTTACAAGCGCATCGAGCAGGTGATCGCCGACCTCGTCGGCCACGGCCTGGCCACGCCCGTGGCCACCACGGTCCCCCTGGTCACCTACAAGACACCCGACCTCGGGTCCGCGCCCCAGCGGGACCAGCGCCGCAGACGAGGCCGGCGGTGAGGCCGAGGTGAGCGTCCACCTGCTCCTGTCGGCCGGACGTGGCCCGCAGGAATGCGCCTGGGCCCTGGCCCGGCTGCTGCGCCGCCTGGAAGTCGACGCCGCCCGGCAGAACCTGGAGACCCGCCGGGTCCAGGTCGTTCCCGGCGACCGGCCCGACACCTACCGATCGGTCCTGATCCAGATGTCGGGAGCCGGTGCCGAGACGTTCGCCGCCTCATGGACCGGAACCCTGTGCTGGCAGGCCGCCAGCCCGTACCGCACCGGCACGGGCCGGAAGAACTGGTACGTCATCGCCCAGCCGTGCCAGGTCGACGCCCCGCGCACGACGTTCACCGAGGCGGACGTCGACGTCGTCGCCTGCCGTACCGGCGGCCCCGGCGGTCAGCATCGGAACAAGGCAAGCACGGCGGTACGGGCGACCCACCGGCCCTCGGGGATCGTCGTCGTGGTCGACACCGAACGGCAGTTCAGCCTCAACCGCCGCATCGCCATACGGCTGTTGCGGCAGCGCATCGAGGACGGAGACGAGACGGCGGAGCGTGCCGTCACCACCGCCCGCTGGCACGTCCACGACGAGCTCGTACGCGGCGACCCCGTCCGTGTCGAACGTCCGGAGACGCCGGAGCGGAAACCGGCCCGCCAACGGCCGTGACGGCCTGCCCGAGGTCAGCCCACGGCCGTCTCCGCGATGGCCTCCGCGATGAGCCGGTCGAGATGTGTCAGGTCCGGCGGGTGGGCCACGCTCTCCTCCGCGAAACGGGTGAGCAGCCTGGCGAAGACCTCCCGGTCTCCCTCGTCCCAGTCGGCGATCAGGCTGTCCACGTAGGCTCGCCTGGAGGCGACGACCACCTCAAGCACCCGTCGGCCTCGCGGGCTCAGCCGCAGCCTGGCCCGTCTGGCGTCCACCTCGGACTCCTCACGCTCGACGAACCCGGCACCGACCGCGTCGTTGACCAGCCTGCTCGCGGTGGAGGGGTCGACGTCGAGCTGTTCGGCGACGGCCCCCACCGTCACCTCGGGAACGCTCAGGTTCAGTTTGTGCACGGCGTGCACGACCATCACGTTCGACATCTGCACCGCCCGGTGCTGATCTGCGGCCCGGCGCGGACGCAGCGGCCGCGCCCAGATCCTGCGCAGCCTGAACAGCGCCACGTCGATCGCCGCTCCCGGCGTTACGTCCCTCACGACGCAACCTTACCGGTGCGCACGACCGGGTTCCCGGAAGGATTCAGCCGGCCAGACGGACCGGGTTGACCAGGTCGGCGTACATCAGCAGACCGGCCATGATGACCATCACGAAGGCGATCGCGTAGGTCAGCGGAAGCGCCTTGGCGATGTCCACGTGCCCGGGCGTGGGACGGCGGGTCACCCGCGCGAAGGCCCGCTTGAGGCCCTCCCACAGACCGCCCGCGATGTGCCCGCCGTCGAGCGGGAGCAGCGGGATGAGGTTGAACAGGCCGATCGCCAGGTTGAAGCCCGCCAGCAGGTTGATGAAGGTGGCGACCTTGTTCTCCAGCGGGGCGGAGGAGGCGGCGATCTCACCGCCGATACGGCCCGCCCCGATGATGCCGATCGGGCCGTTCTTGTCGCGCTCCTCACCGGAGAAGGCGGCGTTCCACACACCGACCATCTTCTCGGGGAAGCGCATCAGCGAGCCCGCTGTCGCCGCGGTGAGGTTCCACATCTGGGTGGTCACCGAGCCGATGCCCTGCCGTTCGATGACCGTCGTGGGGCTGACACCGAGGTAGCCGACCCCCTTCTCGATCTTCCCCGGCACGTCCAGCGACTCGCGGTCCTGGGCGATGAGGGTGGCGTTCAGCGTGACCGCCTGCCCGCCCCGCGTGATGCCGATCGCGACCGGTCCTGCGCCGTGCCCCCGGATGGCCCGGGTCGCCTCCTCCCAGGTCGGGGTCGACTTGCCCGCCACGGAGACGATGACGTCACCGGGCCGCAACCCGGCCGCCGCGGCGGGACTCGCCGGGTCGGCGGAGGTGCACTTGGGGTTCTTGGTGTACTCGGCGGTGGTCTTGACGCACTCGGGGACCGCGTCGACCCGGTTCGTCAGGACGCCGACGCCGAAGCCCATCAGCACGACCGCGAACAGCACGAAGGCCAGCACGAAGTTCATCGCGGGACCACCCGCCATGACGATGACCTTCTGCCACCACGGTTTGCGGTAGAAGACCCGGTTCTCGTCGCCCGGCTTGACCTCTTCGAGAGCCACGTCACGGGCGTTCTCGATCAGGGCGCGCCACGGGCCGGTCGAGACCGCGCGCAGCTTGTTCGGGTCGTCGGCGGGCCTCGGCGGAAGCATGCCGATCATCCGGATGTAGCCACCGAGAGGGATCCACTTGACGCCGTACTCGGTCTCGCCCCTGCGCCGTGACCACATCGTCGGGCCGAAGCCGACCATGTACTGGGTGACCTTGACCCCGAACAGCTTGGCCGGGACCAGGTGGCCCACCTCGTGCAGCGCGATCGACGCCATCAGTCCGAAGAAGAAGACAGCGATCCCGAAGAGCCAGCTCACAGGTTCCTACCCCCCGGTCGCGGAGCCGCGGACAACGCCCCCTAAGAGATTAGCCGAATTATCGCGGTTCCAGGCGTCACGGGCGAACGTCCCCACGTTCCGCCCCTTGCGCGGGCCTTGCCGAGCGGAGAGACTTCGTTGACAGTGAGCGACCGCTCGGTGACCCAGCGAGAGAGCTGTCGAGGGGGCGAACGTGATCGGGATCCTGGTTGCCGAGCACCGGCCGGTGGTCCTCCGGGGCCTGGTGGCCTCGCTGGAGGGCGAGGCGGGCATGAGGGTCGTCGCGGCGGTCGGCACGGGAGACGCCGTTCTGCCCGCGGTCCTCGAACACCGCCCCGAGACCGCCGTCGTCGATCTCGACCTGCCCGGCGCCGACGCCTTCGCCGTCACGCTCGATCTGCACGCGCGGGCCCCTGGCTGCGGGGTTCTGCTGGTCTCGCACCGCCCCAGGCCCGGTCAGGTCCGCCGGGCCTTCGCCGCGCACGCGCTCGGGCTCATGAGCCTGGGTGTCAGCCCGGAGCAACTCGCCTCGGGGGTTCGCAGGGTCGCGGCCGGGCAGCGGGTCGTCGATCCCGAACTGGCCGTCGCCGCCCTGGAGATCGCGGAGAACCCGCTGACCCGCAGGGAGATGGACGTGCTCAGGCTGGCCGCTCTCGGAGCGCGGTCCAACGAGATCGCCGACCAGCTCTTCCTCTCCGTTGGAACGGTCCGCAACCATCTGTCGCGGATCATGTGCAAGACCCGGGCCCGCAGCAGGCTCGACGCCGTACGCATCGCCAGCGACTCAGGGTGGCTGTGAGCCCTCGCTCAGGGACGCCAGATGAGGATCAGCGCGCAGTCGTCGTTGTGCCCTGCCGACATGGAGGAGACCAGGCTGCGGGCCCCGCTGCGGAAGCCTGAGGGAAGCAGTCGTTCCGCCTCCCCGAGCAGGCGGTCCAGCCCCGCGTCGATGTCGCGCCCCGGCTGCTCGATCAGCCCGTCGGTGTAGAGCATGAGGGCGTCACCCTTGCGGAGCATCCCCCGGTCGGGCTCGCAGTGCAGATCGGGGACGATGCCGAGGACCACGCCCTTGGCCGGGGAGACCCGCCAGGCGCCCGCCCCCGAGTCGAACTTGACCACCGGAGGGTGACCCGCCGAGGTGATGACGTACTCGCCGGTGGCGAGGTTGAGCCGTACGTGCACGGCCGTGACGAAGCCCTCGGCCTCGCGTTGACGGTGCAGGTAGGTGTTGCACGAGCCCAGGAAGTCGGAGACGGAGCCGAGCAGACCGCCGAAGGTCCCGGAGAGCATCAGCGCCCTGGTCCCGGCGTCGACCCCCTTGCCCGAGACGTCCACCAGGGCGAGTTCGACCGTGTCGCCCTCACGCATGGAGACCAGGAAGTCACCTCCGAAGGAGGAGCCACCCGCCTGGGTGAGCACGACCCGTGAGTCCCATCCCTTGGGCAGCCTGGGCAGCTCACTCTGGCGTTTGAGCCGGTCGCGTAGTTCGAGCAGCATCGCGTCACCGCGCAGCCCCTGCACGCCGAGCTTGCCCCTGGTGCGGGCCATCAGCGTGGCCAGCACACCGGTGAAGCCGAAGGTGGCCATCAGACCGGGGCCGATGTGCCTGAAGCCGAGGGCGATCCCCACGTAGAGCAGGCAGGCGGCGACCGCGCACAGCAGCTTGACCAGGCTGCGGAGCCTGAGCTGCAGGCCGCCGACGAGGGTGATCGGGATCATGAGCGCGGGTGAGAACCACTCCGCGGAGACCCTGGCCGCCAGGCCACCGAGCACCAGGGTGAGCACGGTCAGCGTGACGAGCAGGTTACGGTCACGGGCCAGCGGCCCGCGGCGCAGAAGCCGTACGAGAGGGACCAGAAAGGGCACCCTCACCAGGAACGCACGGAGCGCCGGAGGTATCAGCGGCACCGGACGGGAACTCATGATGCGCTCGACTGTATCGGCCCGCACCCCGTTTGGGCAGCCCACTTGACCAATGCCTTGATCATTAAGGACGGATATTGAATGGCCGGGAGGGTTTGTCCGCCATACCGTAGGACAAATGAGCCTTAACCTGCGTCCCCTGACCGAAAACGATTACCCGGCGTGGATCCGGACCGACGAAGAGGCCTTCGGCAATCCCATCCCTCCGCACCGGCGTGAGCTGTTCAAGGAACTGATCGACTTCGACCGGTCGCTCGGCGCCTTCGACGGCGAGGAGCTCGTCGGCGCCACCTGCATCTGCGGTTTCACGATGACGGTGCCCGGCGGGCCGGTCCCGGTCGCGGGTATCACCGCTGTCGCCGTACTGCCCTCGCACCGCCGCAGGGGCGTCCTGTCCGGCCTGATGACCCGCCAGCTCGGCGCGCTCCGCGAGCAGGGCGAGGCGATCGCCGCCCTGTACGCCTCCGAGGCCGCGATCTACGGACGTTTCGGGTACGGCCGGGCCTCGGACAACCTCGCCTTCGACATCCCCACCCACAGCTCGGCCTTCGTCAGGCACGCCCCGGTCGATCCCTCGCTGCGGCTGCGCGTCGTCGACCCCGTGGCGGCCAGGAGCGTCTTCGAGAAGGTCTTCGAGGCCCAGCTCGACAGCCGTCCCGGGCTCTACGCCCGCACACCGGCCCGCTGGGACACGTTCCTGTCGGACCAGGAGAGCGATCAGGGCGGCGCCGGCCCGCTGCGCGCCGTGGTCGTCGAGGACGACGAGGGTCCCCGTGGCTACGCGATCTTCCGGATCAAGCTGGCCTTCACCACCCATGACGTGCCGGACGGCGAGTTGCGGCTCAAGGAACTGGTCGGCCTCGACCCGGCCGCCTACGCCCTGCTCTGGCGGCACGTTCTCGACCGTGACCTGGTCTCCCGGGTCAGGACGGCCCAGCGTCCCCCGGACGACCCGCTGATCCACCTGCTGGCCGAGCCCCGCCACCTCAACGCGGCGTGGATGGACGAGCTGTGGGTCCGTCTCGTGGACGTCGAGCGGGCGCTCCCCCTGCGGCGTTACTCGGCGCCCGTGGACGTGGTGATCGAGGTCGAGGACACGGTCTGCCCGTGGAACGCGCGCCGCTGGCGGCTGTCGGCCGACACTCGGCAGGCCCGATGCGTTCCCGCTGACGACGCCGAGGCCGACGTGGTCCTGCCGGTCTCCGTACTGGGCGCGGCCTATCTGGGCGGGCGTCCGCTGGCGGCGGTGCAGGCCGCCGGGGTGGTGCGCGAGCTGCGGGAGGGAGCGGTCAGGCAGCTGTCGGCCGCGATGTCGTGGGACCCGGCTCCCTGGTGCGGACTGATCTTCTGAGCCTCCCCCTGCGTCGCGACGCGGGTTAGGGTGAGGCATGGCACTGCAGAGCTTGCAGATCAACGCGACCGTCGCCATGCGGGCCAGGGACGTCTCCCGGCCGACGCGTGAGCAGCAGGAGGCCGCCGACAGACGGCCCCTGCGGGATGAGACACAGCGCGGACAGGCTTCCGCACGCCGCCGGGCCTCCACGTCGAGGCCCGGGGAGGAACGTCAGGGCAGCGGCGGAAGCTGACCGATCGTCTCGTAGGACGTCAGCTGGGCGATCCTGCGGTTGTGCCGCTCCTGACCCGAGTAGGGGGTGGTGAGGAACAGCTCGACGAAGCCGACCGCCTCCTCCTGCGTGTGCATCCGGGCGCCGACGCTGATCACGTTGGCGTTGTTGTGCTCGCGGGCGAGCTTGGCCGTGTCCTCGCTCCAGGCCAGGGCCGCGCGGATGCCGCGCACCTTGTTCGCCGCGATCTGCTCGCCGTTGCCCGAGCCGCCGATGACGATTCCCAGGCTGCCCGAGTCGTCGGCGACGCCCTGCGCCGCGCGCAGCACGAACACGGGATAGTCGTCCTCGGCGTCGTAGACGAACGGCCCGCAGTCCGTCACGTCGTGGCCGTGCTCCTTGAGCCAGGAGACGAGATGGTTCTTGAGGTCATAGCCGGCATGGTCGGCACCGATGTAGACACGCACAGGCCCAGTTTCGCAGGTACGGCTGGCCGCCTCGACCCCCACCCCGGATAAGGTAACGGTCGGCATACCGCTTCAGCCCTTACAAGAGAGAGTCCTCATGCGTGACATCCGAGTGGTCGGCGACCCGGTCCTGCGTACGCCGGCCGAGCCGGTCACCGAGTTCGACCGTGATCTGCGCCGTCTGATCGACGAGATGTTCGACACGATGTACGCCGCGCAGGGCGTCGGGCTCGCCGGTCCTCAGATCGGCGTCTCGAAGCGGATCTTCGTCTACGACTGCAGCAAGCGCAAGGGGCACGTGATCAACCCCGTGCTGACCGTCGACGACGACGCCGAGGTCCTCGAAGAGGAGGGCTGCCTGTCGATCCCCGGCAAGGACAGCGGCACCCCGATCTACGCCGGGACCCCCCGCGCCGCCGGAGTCACGGTGCGCGGCCTCGACCGGCTCGGCCGCCCGGTCCAGATCAAGGCCAGGGGCATGCTCGCGCGCTGCTTCCAGCACGAGACCGACCACCTCGACGGCATGCTGTACGTCGACCGCCTCGCCAAGGACGCCGCCCGCAAGGTCCTTCTCCAGGCTCGCTGAGCGCGCCCGCCCCTCAGGGGGAAGGCTCAGCGGAGGGGCGGCGGCGAAGGCGAAGGAGGGGCCAGGACATCAGGCCGAGCCCCGCGGCCAGCAGCAGGACGACCACGATCCACTCGTTGGAGCCGCCTTCGCCGTACACGTGGCCCTGGCGGCCTGTGTCGAACGCCCTGACGGTCTGGCCGGGGGTGAAGGTGTCGCGGTCACCTCCGTAGAAACCGACCTCCGGCCGGACGACCCGGCCGCCTCTGAACTCCCCCGTCCAGGTGCACTGCTCGTGGCCGGGGTGGGAGACACACTCGACCCGCCTGGCGGTGAAGGTGCCCCAGGTGCCCACCCCGCGCAGCGCCGCCAGGGCGGGACCGAGGTTCTGCGCGGCCAGCACCACCAGCAGCAGTCCTCCGGCGACGATCACCAGGTCGAAGGCGGTCAGACGTGTGGTGCCCAGTCTCATGCGGCGCCCTCCGGCAGAGGCGATGCCTTACGTGCAGGTCCTTACGAATCCTTCCGGAGGGTTTTACCCAGGATGTCCCTTGCTGACCGTCCGATACCGGACATCGGCCTACAGTTGGATCGCCTTGGTCTCCAGGAACTCCTCAAGCCCGGACTGGCCCAGTTCCCTGCCGATACCTGACTGCTTGTATCCCCCGAAGGGTGCGAGCGGGTTGAACCTGCCCCCGTTGACCGTCACCTGGCCCGCGCGCAGCCTGCGCGCGACCGAGAGCGCGTGCTTCTCCTCCCCCGCCCACACCGCGCCCGCCAGGCCGTACGGCGTGCCGTTGGCGATGGCGACGGCCTCGTCCTCGCCCCGGCTGTAGGGGACGATCACCAGGACCGGGCCGAAGATCTCCTCCTGCTCGATGACCATCCCGGGCTCGACACCGGCGAAGACCGTCGGCTCGACGTAGAAGCCCTGCTCACAGGGGTTGTCGGTGCCGCCCGTGACCAGCCTGGCACCCTCCTCCTCACCCCGGTTGATGTAGCGCACGACCCGCTCACGCTGCGCGGCCGAGACCAGGGGACCGAGCCGGGTGCCCTCGTCGAAGGGGTCGCCCACGGTGTGGGCCTTGGCGATCTCGGCCGCCAGCCAGACGGCCTGGTCGTACTGGTCGCGGTGGACGATCATGCGGGTCCAGGCCGAGCAGGTCTGGCCGGAGTTGAGGAAGGCGTTGGCCACGGTCGCCTTGACCGCGGTCTCCAGGTCGGCGTCCGGCAGCACGACACTGGCCGACTTGCCGCCGAGTTCGAGGGTCACGCGCTTGACGGTCTCCGCGGCCAGGGCCGCGACCCTTCTGCCCGCCCTGGTCGAGCCGGTGAAGGAGACCATGTCCACGTCGGGATGGGTGACCAGTGCCTCACCGACGACCGGGCCCCGGCCGCTGAGCATGTTGAAGACCCCGCGCGGCAGCCCGACCTCGTCGAGGATCTCGGCCAGCGCGAACACGGCCAGCGGCGCGACCTCGCTGGGTTTGAGCACCACCGTGCATCCGGCGGCCAGGGCGGGGGCGACCTTGGCCACGGCCTGGTGCAGCGGGTAGTTCCACGGGGTGATGGCTCCGACGACCCCGGCGGGCTCTCTCAGGACAAGGGAGTTGCCGACCCTGCCGCCCTCGAAGTCGTAGCTCTCGGCCAGTCCGGCGTAGGAGGACAGCACCTCCGCGGGCAGGAGCGTCTGCACCCGCGTCGCGATGCCGTACGGGGTGCCCACGTCGGTGGCGATGACGCTCGCGATCCGGTCGGCGCGGTCCCGGATCAGGCCGGCCGCGGCGTTCAACAGGCGGGCCCGTTCCGCGGGAGCCGTGGCCGACCACGCGGGCAGGGCCTCACGGGCGGCGGCGACGGCGACCTCGACGTCGGCGGGGGAACCCGCGGGAACGCGGTCGATCGTCTCCTCGGTCGCGGGATTGACGACGTCGAACCCCTCGCCGGACGCCGACGGCCGCCATGCTCCGTTCAGGTACAGATGACGCATGTCTCTCATCCTCGCGCGAGTGGTGGCGGGACGAGGGCTCCACGGGCCGCGTCCGTCCGCCTTCGCGACGAGCGTACGGCCAGGCGCTCCCCCGAGTGGGGAATCCTTGAGATCCATGAGAACTCGTGACATCCGGGCGGCGCGCGTCCCGCCGGGCCGGGAGACGGCGGGACGCCGGACCGGCCGGGCTCAGTCGAAGATCGGAGGCCGGGTGCGGGAGCGCTTGAGCTCGAAGAAGCCGTCGATGCCCGCGACGAGCCTGACGCCGTCCCAGAGTTTGGCCGCCTCCTCGCCCTTCGGGGCCGGAGAGACGACCGGACCGAAGAAGGCGACGTCCCCGACGGCGATGACCGGGGTGCCGACCTCCTGGCCGACCCGGTTGATGCCGTCGTTGTGGGAGGCGCGCAGGATCTCGTCGAACTCCTCGGAGTCCATCGCGTCCGCGAAGGCCCGCTCAAGCCCGGCGGCCTCAAGGGCCTCCTCGACGGTCTCGCGGAGGCTGTCGAGTTCCTTGAGCCTGCCCTGGTTGTGCAGGCGTGTGCCGAGCTCGGTGTAGAGCCTGCCGACCGTCTCCGAGTCGTACTTGTCCTGCACGGCGGCGACCACGCGAACCGGGCCGATGGCCCTGGCGATCATCTCGCGGTAGGTCTCGGGGACGTCCTTGTCCTCGTTGAGGATGTTGAGGCTCATGATGTGCCAGCGCGGCTCGATGGGCCGCACCTTCTCCACCTCCAGCAGCCAGCGGGAGGTCATCCATGCGAAGGGGCAGAAGGGGTCGAACCAGAGGTCGACCGGAGTGCGCTCAGTCATCTCTCAGCTTTCTGATCGTGAGGGCTTCGCACAGCGACAACCCGCATCACCGAGTTTCCTATTCCTACGACGGGTTATCACCTTGACCGGCCCCTTTATCCCCGAACATGATCGACAGTCGACTCCCAGGCCGGCGGGGGCGACGATCCAGGGCCTCACGTGGCAGGATTCAGGCACCCCTTCGCAACGAAGCGGGGGAATTTGTTGACGAGGGAGCGGTAGTGGCAGGCAATCTGACCCGTGACGAGGCGCGGGAGCGCGCACGGCTGATCAGCGTGCAGTCGTATGTCGTGGAGCTCGATCTGACCGAGGGAGACGAACGCTTCGAAAGTATCACCACGGTTCGCTTCACCGGCACCCGTCCCGGCGCGGAAACCTTCATCGACCTGGCGGGGGCCAAGGTCAGGAAGGCCGTGCTGAACGGCGTCGAGCTCGACGTGGACACCTACGACCCGGAGACCGGACGGCTGCCGCTGCCGAACCTGGCCGAGAGCAACGAGCTGCGCGTCGACGCCGACTGCTCCTACATGCGCACCGGGGAGGGCCTGCACCGCTTCGTCGACCCGGTCGACGACAGCGTCTACCTGCACAGCCAGTTCGAGACGGCCGACGCACACCGGATGTACGCCTGTTTCGACCAGCCGGACCTCAAGGCCACCTTCGAGCTGACCGTGCTCGCCCCCTCCTCCTGGGAGGTGATCTCCAACGCGGCGCCCGAGTCGGCCGAGGAGCTCCAGGAGCACAGCGGCCGTCACGGCACACTCCAGGCCGCCAGGCGCTGGCACTTCCCGCCGACCCCGGCGATCTCCACCTACATCACCGCGCTGTGCGCCGGGCCGTACCACAAGGTGACCTCCGAGCACGACGGCATCCCGCTCGGCCTGTACTGCCGGGCCTCGCTCGCCGAGCACCTCGACGCCGACAACCTCTTCGAGGTCACCAGGCAGGGCTTCGACTTCTTCCACCGGGTCTTCGGCATCCGCTACCCCTTCGGCAAGTACGACCAGCTGTTCGTACCGGAGTTCAACGCGGGCGCGATGGAGAACGCGGGCTGCGTGACCTTCCTTGAGGACTACGTCTTCCGCTCGCGCGTCACCGACGCGATCATCGAGCGCCGTGCGGAGACGATCCTGCACGAGATGGCGCACATGTGGTTCGGCGACCTGGTGACCATGCGCTGGTGGGACGACCTGTGGCTGAACGAGTCGTTCGCCACCTACGCCTCGGTGCTGTGCCAGGCGGAGGCGACCCGCTGGGGCCAGGGCGCCTGGACGACGTTCGCCAACGTGGAGAAGGCCTGGGCCTACCGCCAGGACCAGCTGCCCTCGACGCACCCGATCGCCGCCGACATCGTCGACATGCACGCCGTCGAGGTCAACTTCGACGGCATCACCTACGCCAAGGGCGCCTCGGTGCTCAAGCAGCTCGTCGCCTACGTGGGCCTGGACAACTTCCTGGCCGGTGTCCGCGACTACTTCAACGAGCACGCCTGGGGCAACACGACGCTCGCCGACCTGCTCGGCGCGCTTGAGCGCACCTCGGGGCGCGACCTGTCCTCCTGGTCGAAGGAGTGGCTGGAGACCTCCTGGGTCAACACGCTGCGTCCGTCGTTCACCACCGACGCCGAGGGGCGTTTCCTGGAGTTCGACGTGCTGCAGGAGGCCCCGGCCGACTACCCGACGCTGCGTTCGCACCGCGTCGCCATCGGCCTGTACTCCCTGCGGGAGGGCGCCCTGGTCCGCACCCGGCGGGTCGAGCTCGACGTGGTCGGCGCCCGCACCGCGGTCGCCGAGCTGGTCGGTGAGCCCCAGCCGGACCTGGTCCTGATCAACGACGACGACCTGACCTACGCGAAGGTCAGGCTCGACGGGCGTTCGCTGCAGACCCTGGTCGACGGCGGCATCGCCAGGTTCACCGAGTCGCTGCCGCGCGCCCTGTGCTGGTCGGCGGCGTGGGACATGACCCGTGACGCCGAGATGTCCACCCGCGACTACGTCGCGCTGGTGAACTCGGGCATCGAGTCGGTCAAGGACATCACCGTCGCCCAGACGGTGCTGCGCCAGGCGCGCCTGGCCGTCCAGCAGTACGCCGACCCGTCCTGGCGTGAGGAGGGCCTGGCGTCGCTGGCCGCGCGCCTGCGCTCGCTCGTCGCCTCCGCCGAGCCCGGCTCCGACCACCAGCTCGCCTACGTCAACGCCCTGTCGGCCGTCGCCTCCAACGAGGAGGACCTGGCCTTCCTGAAGGGCCTGCTCGACGGCTCGGCCACCCTCGAAGGGCTGACCGTGGACGCCGACCTGCGCTGGACGCTGGTCCAGGCCCTGGTGTCCGCGGGCGTTCTCGGCGAGGAGGACATCGCGCGGGAGCTGCAGCGTGACGCGACCGCGACCGGTGAGCGCTCCGCGGCGCTGGCCAGGGCCGCGATCCCGACGCCCGAGGGCAAGGCCGCCGCGTGGGCCGCCATCACCGAGGGCGGGCTGAGCGGCGCCCTGCTGCGTTCGACGATCCTGGGCTTCGTGGACCCACGCCACCCGGACCTGCTCGACCCGTACGCGGAGCGCTACTTCGAGGAGATCGGCGGGATCTGGAAGTCCTGGACCTCCGACAGCGCCCAGAACTTCGCCAACGGCTGCTACCCCATCCTGGCGATCTCACCGGAGACGGTGGCCAGGACCCAGGACCTGATCTCGGAGAGCCAGCCTCCGCAGGCACTGCGACGGCTGCTGCTCGAGGGCGCCGACGGCATCAGTCGTGCCCTGCGCGCCCAGGCGAAGGACGCCTCCGCGGCCTGAGCGACCGGGTTCCGCGTGACGACCCGACGCCCCTCGTCCTCGTTCGATGAGGGGCGTCAGGTGTCAGGGCAGGATGTGGCTTCGCGTTTCGAGCAACGCCAGGTGCTCGGTCGTCACCAGGTCGTGCCGCAGCGCGAGGGACACCAGCGCGACGCGTCGCCAGTCGGGCCTCACCGGCCGCTCCGGCATCCTCACCTGGAGCTTCACCCTGGCGAGATAGTCGATGTGAAAGTTGACCGCGGAACGGCCCAGCCCGAGGTGGGCCAGCCGGATGATGATCTCCGGAATGGTCGGGACGACGCCGCAGAGCGGATCGCGCAGCCGTGGTTCACAGAGGGCGACCAGGATCAGGAAGTAGGTCGCGGTGGCGTCCAGCGGAACGGTCTGCGCCGTCTCCCGCTCGCGTCTGGGGGCGTCGGGGCGGAGAAGGACGTGTTCGGGGGCGAACACCAGGAACGACGCCATACCTCCTGACGGGTCCCCGGACAGCCGTACCCTGCCCAGCTCGAAGGGGATCGGGGCGCGCATCCGTCCCGCGGGCACCCTGACGAACTCACCGTCCCCCTCCGGGGTGTCCACCACGTAGGTGGAGCGGCGGCTCAGGTTGGAGATCGTCCAGTAGTCGTCAACCGCGTCGATCCGTCCGGCGAGCCGGGAGACGGAAAGGTCGGGCAGCACCAGGTCGACCGCTCCCCTGCCGAAGGTGACATGCTCGCCGGGAGCGAGCTCCAGCACCTGCTCCCCCCTCTGGACGAGGATTCCTGAAAGCTTACGGATACTCACGGTGACGATCCTCGCGTACCCGGTGACCCTCCGCAGAGGAAAGGGGAGGAAAACGGGACCGCGAGCCGCGCCGCGAGATGCGCTGACGCACGGTCATTGCATGGTAACGATGAGTGCATGGAAGTCCCCCCGACCATCGGCCGCTACCGCGTGGAGCGGTTCCTCGGCCAAGGCGCGTTCGCCACGGTGTGGCTCGCGCATGACGACGACCTGAGCGCTCCCGTCGCGGTGAAGGTGCTGGCCGCCCACTGGGCCGACCACCGGCGGATACGCAGGCGCTTCACCCAGGAGGCCCGGATGATCCGCAGGGCCGACTCCCCTCACGTGGTGCAGGTCCACGACGTCGGCGCGCTGCCCGACGGACGGCCGTTCTTCGTCATGGGCTACGCCGACCGCGGCACCCTGCGCGACCGCCTGGCCGTCGGCCCCGTGCCGTGGGCGGAGGCGGTCGAACAGGTGCTCCAGATCGCCGCGGGGGTGGCCGCGCTGCACGACAACGGCATCGTCCACCGTGACCTCAAGCCCGCCAACATCCTGGTCCGCTCCCTGCCCGCCGGCGGGGAGCGGCTGCTCGTCGCCGACCTCGGCATCGCGGGTGAGCTCGCCCAGACCTCCGGGCTCACGGTCGGCGGCGGCACCCCCGGCTACATGGCGCCCGAGCAGCTGCGGCCCGGCTCCCTCCCCGACGAACGCGCCGACGTGTACGGCCTGGCCGCGGTGGCCCACCACCTGTTCACCGGCGGGCCGCCCGGCGGGATGGCGGGCTCCTTCCCCGGCCCCGTCGGCGACGTCGTCGCCCGGGGACTCGCCGACGACCGCGCGCAGCGGTGGCCGAACGTCCGTTCCTTCGCCGCGGCGCTGGCCCGGGCCGCCCGTGAGGAGGCCTCCTCCCCGGGCGGCGAGACCGCGGACGGCACACGGGTGCGGGAACGCGCACGACGTGTCCCCTTCAGGCCGGGGTGGCGTCCACCGGTCGCGCTCGCCCTGGCCGCGGCCGCCGTGGCCGGAGGTGTCGCGCTGGCCCTGACCAGGGACGACCAGGACTACGGACGGTGGCTGCGGCCGGACGCCGACCTCCCGGGGCGTTACCGCGCGGCCATCGTCGAGGCGGGCACCTGGTGCACCGGTGTCCCCGGCCTCAGCCCCGCGCTCGTCGCCGCGATGCTCAAGGCGGAGAGCGGCTTCGACCGTGACCTCGCCGACGCCACCGCCGGCGAGTACGGCATCGCCCGCTGGACACCCGACGTCCTGGCCGCCTACCTGCCGCCGAACTACTCGCGATCGCCCCTGGCCGGGGCGATGGACCCGGAGATCGCCATCCCCGCGATCGGCAGGTTCCTGTGCACGCTCGGCCCCCGGATACGGGACGTGCCCGGCGACCCCGCGCTGAATCTGGCCGGTCTCTACCGCAGCTCGTCCGATGCCGTACGGCAGGCTGGAGGGGTGCCCGCGCGGTGGCGTGAGCACGTCGCCAGGGTCGGCCTCTATCTGAGGGCCTATCTGCCCCTGACGGGTTCCCGGTCACTGCCCCGTGGTCTGGTCGGCCGCCAAACGATGATAAGAATAGGCACTTCCTGGAAGGACGCCGAAAAGCCATATTTTGCGCAGTACGACATCGCCGTCGTTCACCGACCGTGAAAGGGTGATCAAGTGGAATCGGCCCGTGATCTGCTCGTGTCCCTGGCCCGGAGGTACGCCTTCGCCGACGTCGGGGCACTCGCGGCGGACGTCGTGGCCGGGGCGGACGAGATCGAGGCGGTGTGCGAGTTCGGGCAGCGGCTCATGTCGCTGGACGCGGAGGACTTCGCCGCCGAGGCGCGGTCCGTGCCCGCGGACCTGAGGCGGCGGGCACGGGCGTGCACCATGCCGCAGACACCGAAGGAGCAGCCGCGCGGAGCGCTTGAGTCACTGCGCCCGGCCTACGCGCTGCTGCTCGAAGTGATCGCGATCCGGTGGCACAGGCGTGAGCTGAGCCCGATGGTCGCCGCGCTGCACATCGCCAGCGAGTATCTCCCGCTGCTCGCCTTCGAACCGGTGCTCGGCAACGCCGGCGACCCGGCTCGCTGGCCGCCCGGGCTGGCCGCGCCGGGCAGTCGTTTCGGGGTCATCGGCGAACGCGAGTGCGACCACACCAAGGCCGAGCAGTCGGCGGCCAACCGGACCCTGCGGGTCGCCGGGGAGCCGGGGGAGGGCTGGCGGGCCTACTTCGACCGCCAGCACAGCCAGGTCGCGGGCGCGCTCGCCACCTGTGTCGCGACCTGCCGCACCCCGTGCTCCGCGATGGAATGGATCGAGCCCTCCCGCCGCGATGACCTGTCCACGCGGGCGAGGGTCGCGCTGACCTTCGCCGACACCCCCCTCGTACGGCTGCGCCACGCCGCCCCCGTCGGTCACGGGTTCGGCGTTCCCTCTCCCGAGGAGGTGCTCGACGCCTGGGAGCGCAGCCGTACGATCCTGGCCAAGAACGAGATCGGCAACACCGCGACGGAGGACGACGGCTTCCCGCTCGCGGGCCTGCCCAGCCTGTTCTCCGCGATCGCCACCGCTCCGACGACGCCCTCGACGCTCCTGTCGGACATCAGCACCCACCTGGTACGGCTCCTGCGCTCCTGAAGGCCCTCAGGCGCCCAGGATGGCCTGGCCGACGGCGACGGCGAACAGGCAGCAGGCCGCGGCCACGAGGAACAGGAGCATCCCTCTGCGGATGTAGCGGTCCTTGGCCTGCGCCACGGCGCCGAGCCTCCTGATCCGCAGCACCAGGTCGTCGGCGCCGGCCCGGGTGTCCTGGCCGCCCAGTCTCGCCCACAGCTCGGCGAGGGCCTCGTCGGAGAAGGCTCCGCGCGACCTGCCGCTCCGCGTCCGGTCCTCGTCCTCCTGCCGGACGGGCGGGCTCCAGGTGTGCAGACGGCCCGCGTACGAACGGCGGCGCTCGATGCTCCTGCCCGCGAGTCCCGAGCTGAGCGGATGCAACGCGCCGACGAGCATCACCGCGCCCATCGTGCAGAAGAACGCTCCCGTCCACCACAGCCACTCCACCTGGCCGGGCAGGACTCCCGGTTTCAGCATCCCCGCGACGACCGCGGCGAGGACGGCCGCGACCAGCAGCGCGACCGCCTTCCGGTTCTGCCCTCGGTTGTCCGCGCGCACCTCCGCCAGGACCTCGTCGAGATAGGAGAGCACCTCGTCCCTCTCCTGGGCCACCTCGCCCTCCCGTGGGACGCCTTGGGAATCACGCCCGATCTTCAGCACGCCCGCATTATCCGAGAACTCACCTGCGCCGGGAAGCCAGATCGGCGAGCATCCACATTCCTGTGACAAGTCCGCCGACGAGGTTGCCGCCACCGAAGGCCGTCGCCATCGAGACCGCGGCGACGCGGCACTCACCGTCGCCCAGTCTCAGCCTGGCGACGGGACCGGTGACCACCTCGACCGCCCTGGCGTCGGGATCGACGAACACGAGCACGGCCGTGTCCGCCTCCTCCCCCAGCGCGGCGTGCAGCCGTTCGGAGAAGTGGCGGCGCGGCCCGAGCGCGGGGCCGAGGTAGACGGCGAAGCGCAGGCCGCTGCGGCGCTCCGCCACGCGCATCGCCTGCCGGATGTCACGGGCCTGCGTCGAGGTGAGGCCACCGACCGTCAGCATGTCCTCACTGTTTCCTCACCATGCCGCGTCCTCACCATGCCGCAGAAGCCCCTCCGACCCGTCTGCCCGGCTCGGAGACCCGGGCCAGGGCCACCCAGTCGACTTCGGGGGCGAGATTCGCAGACGGCACGGGGTCGACCAGGACCTGGCCCGAGGAGAGCGCCTCCCGCTCGCTGCGGAACGGACCGCCGAACCACACCGCGGCCGCCGAGGTGCCCCTGATCGCGCTCGCGCGCATCCTGCCGGGAAGCAGGACAAAGGCACTGATGATCAGGAACAGGCCGCCGGAGGCACCGAACAGGAGCTCCATGACCTGGATCGTGTCCACAGGTCCACGGTAGATCCACGCCGCCGACCCGTCGAGTCCTGTCCGTGACCTCGCCGCTCACGGCCCTCACATGGCGTCCAGGTGACGACCTGCGGCTTCCGGCGTTCTCGGGGCCCGGGAACGCCGGGAACGGTAAGATCACGTAGCGGACGACGCCTTCTCGCGAACGACCTGGGTTCTCTAGAGAGAAACAACAGACATACCCGGTTCGGATAAACGTCATGCGAAAGGCGAAGGCCACAAAAGTATGAGAAACGCAATACTAGGCACCCACATAGGCGTCAGCTACGGTGAGTCACGTGGATTCCGGTCAGGCACCAGAAGACGGTAACACTACGTCACCCATTTGGGTCGGCGACCGCACGGCCGACGACAGGCCGCCGTCTCGACCCGCCACACCCGCGTCCGAGTACGCGCCCGTCGAGCGCACCTCGCTGCGCGTCCTGCTCGACGACCCCCGCTACGGCCATCTCAGACGACGTGTCCTGGTCGCGGTCGCCTCGGGCGTCGTCGGAGGCATCCTCTTCTCCGACATACGGCTGGGCGTCACCTGCGCGATCATCGGCGCGATCGTCGACACCGTACTGCGGGCCCGCACCCACTCGACCGTGCCCGCCTGGCGTCGCGGCTCGGTCGCGGAGCGTCAGACCGAGGCGCAGCTCAAGAGGATGGAGCGGGGCGGCTACCGAAGCCTGCACGCCCGCGCGATCCCCGAGAGCGAGGCCCAGATCGACCACCTGGTGGTCGGCCCGACGGGGGTCTACGCCGTCGACTCGGAGAAATGGGACAAGCGCCTTCCGGTCCGCGTCCAGTCGCACCGCAAGCTGTTCCACGGCCCCTTCAACCAGAAGCCCCGTCTCGACGAGGCGCGCTGGGAGGCCTCCAGAGCCTCCGAACTGATCGGTGAGGCGCTCGGCCACGAGGTGACGATCATTCCCTCCCTCGCGATCTACGGCCCGGCGATCCCGTGGAAGGTCCTCACGGTGCGTGATGTGGACGTCTTCGACGGCGGCCGTGTCCGTAAGTGGATCACCAAGCGCGAGCGGTCGCTCACCGACGCCGAGATCGACGAGATCTACGAGGCCGCCGAGCGGGTCCTGCCCGCCCGTTACCCCGAGCCCTGATCCCTTCTCACCGTTCCTCCACGCGCCCCGGGACTCCCCCCTGCCGAGGTCCCGGGGTTCGTGTCTCGCGCCGTGGACGCCCGTCTCACGCACCGGGCGATGGCCGTACCATTTGAGGACACGGTTTCGATGATGGGAGAAGCCTCATGCCCGCCCTCAGGTCTCGTACGGTCACGCACGGCAGGAACATGGCCGGTGCCCGGGCCCTGCTCCGGGCGACGGGCGTAGCCGGGGGCGACTTCGGCAAACCCATCATCGCGGTGGCCAACAGCTTCACCCAGTTCGTCCCGGGCCACGTCCACCTGCGCGAGGTCGGCGACGTGGTCGCGGGCGCGATCAGGGAGGCGGGCGCGATCCCGCGTGAGTTCAACACCATCGCGGTCGACGACGGCATCGCGATGGGGCACGGCGGCATGCTCTACTCGCTGCCCAGCCGCGAGCTGATCGCCGACGCCGTCGAGTACATGGTCAACGCGCACTGCGCCGACGCGCTGATCTGCGTCTCCAACTGCGACAAGATCACCCCGGGCATGCTCCTGGCCGCCTTCAGGCTCAACATCCCCACGGTCTTCGTCTCCGGCGGGCCGATGGAGGCCGGTAAGACCCCGGGCCGCAAGCTCGACCTGATCGACCCGATGATCGCCTCCGCCGACGACGCCGTCTCCGACGCCGAGCTGCTGGAGATGGAGGAGAACGCCTGCCCGACCTGCGGTTCGTGCAGCGGGATGTTCACCGCCAACTCGATGAACTGCCTCACCGAGGCCATCGGCCTGGCACTGCCCGGCAACGGCACGATTCTGGCCACCCACAAGGCGCGCAAGAAGCTCTACCAGGACGCCGGTCGGCAGCTGGTCGAGATCACCCGCCGTTACTACGAGCAGGACGACGAGTCGGTCCTGCCGCGCAGCATCGCCACCAAGGAGGCGTTCGAGAACGCCATGGCCCTCGACGTGGCCATGGGCGGCTCGACCAACACGATCCTGCACATCCTGGCCGCGGCCCGCGAGGCTCGCGTCGACTTCGGCCTCAAGGAGATCAACGAGATCTCGCTGCGGGTGCCATGCCTGTGCAAGGTCGCCCCCGCGACTGCGAAGTACCACGTCGAGGACGTCCACCGCGCGGGCGGCATCCCGGCCATCCTCGGCGAGCTCGACCGGGCGGGCCTGATCCACCGCGAAACGCACACCGTCAACGGCGGCACCATCGGCGACTACATCGACGCCTGGGACCCCTGCTCGGCGGGTGTGCTGCCCGAGGCGACCGAGCTGTGGCACGCGGCCCCCGGCAACGTCCGCACCGTCAAGCCCTACTCGCAGGAGGCCCGCTGGGACTCCCTCGACCTCGACCGGTCCGAGGGCTGTGTGCGCGACTCCGAGCACGCCTACACCCGTGACGGCGGTCTGGCCGTCCTGTACGGCAACATCGCCACCGAGGGCTGCATCGTCAAGACGGCCGGGGTCGACGAGGAGATCTGGCGCTTCTCCGGGCCCGCCGTGGTGTTCGAGTCCCAGGACGACGCGGTCGAGGGCATCCTGAACAACCGGGTCAAGCCCGGCGACGTCGTGGTCATCCGCTACGAGGGCCCCAAGGGCGGCCCCGGCATGCAGGAGATGCTCTACCCGACCTCCTTCCTCAAGGGAAAGGGCCTGGGCAAGGCCTGCGCGCTGATCACCGACGGCCGTTTCTCCGGCGGCACGAGCGGGCTGTCCATCGGGCACGCCTCCCCAGAGGCCGCGGAGGGCGGCACCATCGCCCTGGTCGAGGACGGCGACATCGTGGAGATCGACATCCCGGGCCGGTCGATCGAGCTGAAGGTCGCCGAGGAGGAGCTCGCGACCAGGCGTGAGCGGCTGCTGGCCGAGCTGGGCGGCTATCGCCCCCGTGACCGGCACCGTCCGGTCAGCGCGGCTCTGCAGGCCTACGCCGCGCTGACCACCTCGGCCTCGACCGGCGCCTCAAGGGACCTGTCCCAGCTGTCGCGATGACGACCGTCTCCTCGGGGGGTACGGCTGGGCCGTGTCCTCCGAGGGAAGGCCGCTGTATCCGACAGGCAGTTCGAAAATTGTCGGTGGCGGAGCATACCATGTGACCATGGCCAACGTCATGAAGCCCGCACGCAGCCCGTTGACGACCGCCGAGATCGCCGCCCTCGCCCTGTCCCTGGCCCATCTGGGCTCCGACCCGCAGGCAACCGCCGCCCGCAGCGGCCTGCGTCACGCGTTCGAGCACATGGAGATCGACGACGAGGTCGTCTCCACCACTCTGGCTACCCTGACCGAGCCGATGCCCGACCCTGTCGCCGACCGGGCCAGGACCATCGCCAACGCCATCACCTCCCACCTGGTCGTCCGGCTCCACTACCGTGACGTCTCCGGGCGGGTGACGGTGCGCGACGTCGATCCCGTGACGTGCATGGTGCACCGCGACTACTGGTATCTCGTGGGCATGTGCCGCATGCGCGGCGCGATCCGCGCCTTCAGGTTCGACCGGATCGTGGCCACCGAGCCGACCTTCATCCCCGCCCGCCCGCACAGGGCCGGTGACTTCCTGCCCTTCCAGGGCAGGCGCGCCGTCCAGCGGGGCCGCGAGGCCGCCTGACCCCACGGCCCCACGGCCCCACGGCGACACCGGCGTGGTGGGCGGCGAAGCGGCTAGCCGCCGCAGCAACCGCCCCCACAGCACCCGCCACCGCCGCCACCGGCCGGGCGGGGCGCCGTGACGCCTGAGCCACCCGTCACGGCGACCGTGGACAGCAGCTTGACGGTGTCGTCGTGGCCCTGAGGGCAGAGCGCGGGCTCGCCGGAACGGGCCATCGGGCGGGAGATCTCGAAGGTCGATCCGCAGGCGCGGCAGCGGAAGTCGTAACGCGGCATGGCACCAGGTTACTCAGCCGCAGACCGTACGGGCACGGCCGTACGGTCGTGAGGAGATCCCGGCACGAGCCCGTCCGGGAAGGGCGGGGCGTCACGAGCGCGTCTCGTCCCACCCCAGGACACGGCCGTCGGTCAGCCGAAGACGATGGAGGCGTAGTCGGCCACGGGCCGGTAGCCGATCGTCCGATAGATCGAGTTGGACACGGGGTTGGACAGGTCGGTGAACAGCAGCACCTCTGCCGCCCCCCACTCCCGTGCCCTGGCCGTGACGGCATGGGACACCGCGGTGCCGTACCCCCTGCCGCGCTCTCGGGGAGGGGTGTAGACCGGGCCGACCCGCGAGACGCCCCCGATCGGCACCGAGGCGCCCGCGTAGGCCACCGGCCGCCCCTCCACCTCCCACAGGAGGATCTCCCGCCTGCCGACCCGCCCGGCGAGCACGGCCGCGAGACCGCCGGACGAATGGCCGCCCGCCTCCCGCTGGAAGGCCTGTCCCCAGGCGACCAGCAGTTCGAGGTCCTGGGTGCCCGCCGTACGAGGGGCACCCCGAGGGTGGACAGGCGGCGGGGTGAGCGTGTCCAGGCGGTAGAGACGTTCGGAGCGCCGCGTCCTCTCCGGACGCCACCAGGCCGCGGCGAACGCCTCGGCGAGGGCGACGCCGCCCCGGACGCCGAGGACGGGACGTTCGGCCTCGATGAGCGCGGTGGCCAGTTCGCGGACGGCCTCGGCCGGCATGTCGGCGAGCATCAGGAGCTGGGGAGGGGCGTGCAGGGCCGCGGCCACGATCTCACCCCCGGGATCCGCCGCCCATCCCATGAGCGGGTCCTCACTCCACAACCCCTCACGCAGCGCGCGCAGCATCGTGAGCTGGATCGTGTTGCGCACCGGCTCACGCAACAACCACTGCTCCGCCGCCCCGGCGTACACCTCTGGATCGGAGGTGAAGGTCCATCTCATGCACCCGATTGTGCAGACACGGACTCCGCCGGGGCGAACGGGTATCGCGCCGTGGACCGTCAGGCGGCGCTTTCCTCCAGGTAGGGCGCCCACTGGGGGTCTCCGACGTTGTGCGCGCCGATCAGACGCCAGTGGACGCCCCGTGGGACCACGGGGGCGACGTCCAGCGTCCAGCCCAGCTCCTCCAGCATGCGATCCGCCTTACGGTGGTTGCACGGTGTGCAGGAGGCGACGCAGTTCTCCCAGGTGTGGGTTCCTCCCCTCGACCGCGGGATCACGTGGTCGATGGTCTCGGCCCGCTGTCCGCAGTAGGCGCACCGGTAGTCGTCCCGGCGCATCAGCGCGGTCCTGGTCAGCGGAATCCGCGACCGGTAGGGAATGCGCACGTAGCGGCGCAGCCTGATCACCGACGGCACGTCGAGCGTGCGGGTCGCCGAGCGGACGACCGCGCCCCGCCCGTCGCGGTGCACGACATCCGCCTTCTCCCTGAGCACCAGCACGACCGCGCGGTGCAGGGAGAGGGTGGTCAGGGGCTCGTAGGTTGCGTTCAGCAGCAGGACTTGGCGCATCAGCGTGCCTTCCCCGCCGCGCGACGCTTCGTCTGAGTCTGAGGGGGCACGCAGGCGCGTACCCCGATTGGCGGCCCCTCCTGGGGCCCGGATGCTTCCGTCACAGGGACCTCCGCCGGACGGCCCAGCGGATGGTCACCACGGCACCGTCCTCCACCAAGTTTGGCTTCTGCATCGTCATTTCCGCCACCCATAAATGACAGGAGAGACGCCTGGTACGTTTTATGCCCGCATTACCAGTTTTTACTCCTCGATCCGAAGATCGACGTCACGGCCCTTCCCAAGATCGAATACGCCCCTCGCGCAATGGCTTCGACCAGCCTTCCCGAGGTCGTAGGGTTCCTGCCATGACCCGACAGCCATATCCACCAGCAGGCCGTGACGACCTCGTCGAAGAGCTCCACGGCGTCCCCGTCGCCGACCCCTATCGATGGCTGGAGGACCCGGGCAGTCCGGCGACCGAGGAGTGGCTGGCCGCGCAGGAGAAGCTCTTCTCCGCCGAGCTCGGGGCGCTCACCGGCCGCGACCAGCTCAGGGCGCGGGTCGCCGAGCTGCTCAGGTCGGGCTCGATCGGCGCTCCGGCCTGGCGCGGCGAGCGACGTTTCTTCATGCGGCGTACCCCCGACCAGGAGCACGCCGTCCTCTACACCGTCGACCCCGGCGGAACCGAGCGCGCGCTGCTCGACCCGACGGCGCTCGACCCGAGTGGGCTCACCACGCTCGACTCATGGCAGCCCGACAAGGAGGGCAGGCTGCTCGCCTACCAGGTCTCGGTCGGCGGTGACGAGGAGTCCACCCTCTACCTGCTCGACGTCGCCTCGGGCGAGCGGGTCGAGGGGCCGATCGACCGGTGCCGTTACTCCCCGATCGCCTGGTTGCCCGGCGGCAAGGCGTTCTACTACGTGCGCAGGCTGCCCGCGACCGAGGTGCCCGAGGGGGAGGAGCAGTTCCACCGCCGCGTCTACCTGCACCGGGTCGGCACCTCGACCGAGGATGACGTGCTGATCTTCGGCAAGGACATGGAGAAGACCAACTACTACGGTGTCGCGGTCTCCCGCGACGGCCGCTGGTTGCAGATCTCCGCCTCCAGGGGTACGGCGCCGCGCAACGACCTGTGGATCGCCGACCTCGCCGCCTCCGCACCGGACTCTCCCGACCTGGTCGTCGTCCAGGAGGGGCTCGACGCCCAGACCGCGCTGCACTTCGGCCGCGACGGCAGGCTCTACGTCTTCACCGACCTGGACGCCCCCCGGGCGCGCATCTGCGTCGCCGACCCGGCCCTGCCCCAGCCCGAGCACTGGCGTGACCTGATCCCGCAGGACGACGAGGCCGTGCTGTCGGACTTCTCGATCCTCGACGACCTTGACCGCCCGGTCATGCTCGCGGGCTGGACCCGCCACGCGATCAGCGAGATCTCCGTGCACGACCTGGTGACGGGTGAGCGCGTCGGCCGGGTGCCGACGCCGGGGCTGGGCACGATCGGCGCCATCTCCGAGCGGCCGGAGGGGGGTCACGAGGCCTGGTTCGTCTACACCGACAACACCACCCCGCCGAGCATCCAGCGCTACGACGCACGCACCGGGGAGACCACCCTGTGGGCCGCCTCCCCCGGTGCCGTCGAGGTGCCCGCCGTCAACACCGAGCAGGTGGTCTACCGCTCGGTGGACGGCTCCGAGGTCCACATGCTGGTGATCACCAAGCCGGGCGTCGAGGGTCCGCGCCCCACCGTCCTGTACGGCTATGGCGGCTTCGGCATCTCGATGACCCCGGGCTACTCTGCGTCGATCCTGACCTGGGTCGAGGCGGGCGGCGCCTACGCCATCGCCCAGCTGCGCGGTGGTGGCGAGCAGGGCGAGGAGTGGCACAGGGCCGGCATGCTCGCCAACAAGCAGAACGTCTTCGACGACCTGCACTCGGCGGCCGAGCACCTGATCGCCACCGGGATCACCAGCCCGGAGCAGCTGGCCATCTCCGGGGGCTCGAACGGCGGCCTCCTGGTCGGCGCTGCCCTCACCCAGCGCCCCGAGCTGTACGCCGCGGTCGTCTGCTCGGCCCCGCTGCTGGACATGATCCGTTACGAGCTGTTCGGCCTGGGCGCGACGTGGAACGTCGAGTACGGCTCCGCCGCGAAGGCCGAGGAGTTCGCCTGGCTGAACGCCTACTCGCCCTACCACCACGTCCGTGAGGGCGTCTCCTACCCGGCGACGCTGTTCACGGTCTTCCAGTCCGACACCCGGGTCCACCCGCTGCACGCCTGGAAGATGTGTGCCGCCCTGCAGCACGCCCAGGCCTCGGACCGGCCGATTCTGCTGCGCAACGAGGCCGAGACGGGTCACGGGGCGCGGGCGGTCAGCAAGACCGTCGAGCTCGCGGCCGACCAGCTCACCTTCCTCGCCCACCACACGGGCCTGGCCGTCTGACGGCCCACCGCGCGGGGCCGCCGTCGGGAACGGCCCCGCGCGGGCACGTCAGCGGGGGAAGACGATGGTCTTGTGCCCGTCGAGCAGGACACGCTGCTCGGTGTGCCACCGTACGGCGCGGGCCAGGACCTGGCACTCGACGTCGCGGCCGATGGCGGCCAGGTCCTCCGGCGAGTGGGTGTGGTTGACCCGGGCGACCTCCTGCTCGATGATCGGGCCCTCGTCGAGGTCCGCGGTCACGTAGTGGGCGGTCGCACCGATCAGCTTCACCCCGCGCGAGTGCGCCTGGTGGTACGGCTTGGCGCCCTTGAACGACGGCAGGAACGAGTGGTGGATGTTGATCACGTTCCCGGCCAGCTTGACGCACAGGTCCTCGGACAGCACCTGCATGTAGCGCGCGAGCACCACCAGGTCGGCCTGGTAGTGCTCGACCAGGGCGAGGATCTCCGCCTCCTGCCTGGCCTTGGTGTCCGGGGTGACCGGCAGGTGGTGATAGTCGACGCCGTACGACTGGGTCAGCGGGCGCAGGTCCGGGTGGTTGGAGACCACGCCGACCATGTCGATGTCGAGCAGGCCTGAGCGCGTCCGATAGAGCAGGTCGTTGAGGCAGTGGCCGAACTTGCTCACCAGCACCAGCACCCGCTGCCTGACCGCGGTGTCGCGCAGTTTGAAGTCCATGCCGAAGTCGGGGGCCAGAGCGGCGAAGGCCTCGCGCAGGGCCGCGTCGGACAGCGGCGAGGAGAACTGCACCCGCATGAAGAACCGCTGGGAGACGGGGTCTCCGAACTGCTGGCTCTCGATGATGTTGCACTCCCGCCCGGCCAGGAGGCCGGAGACGGCGGCCACCACCCCGGGACGGTCCGGACACGACAGCGTCAGGACGAACTGGGCCTCGGAGCCCCCGTTCAGCCGATGGTGGCCCGCGCCGGGCCCTGTGACTCGCTCGCTCATGACTTCACTCTCGAAGGGGTCGGATCGTACGGTGCCACAACACCGACCTGGGCAGAGTACAGCGCGTCACCCACACCCGCCCGCGCGCGCCACCCGGTGCCGCGCGGTGCCACCGATGGGCCGTGCTGGTAGCGTCCGGAATCCATGAACGACCCTGAGGTGAGCGACCGCCCTGCGACCCGGGTGGTCTGCGTGGCGGGTGACGGGCGGGTGCTCCTGCTGCACTGGCACGACCCGGTCGCGGGCAGGACCCTGTGGGAGCCGCCCGGCGGCGGTATCGAGCCGGGGGAGACGCCGCTGGAGGCCGCCCGGCGGGAGCTGGCCGAGGAGACCGGCCTGCCGGGTACGGCGGTGCTCGACCGGTGGCTGCCGGTGCCCAGGAAGCTCGACTGGCTCGGTGTCCGCTATGTGCGGACCGAACGGTTCTATCTGGCGAGGTTCGACCACACGCCCCGGGTCGTCCCCGAGGCGTTCACCGCGGAGGAGAACGGCACCTATCTGGGCCACGGCTGGTTCTCACTTGAGGCGATGGCCGCGCTTCCCGACGCCCTCGAGCCCCCGGCGTTGCCCGAGATCGTCTCCCGGCTGGTGTGACCCACGTGCCCAGCGGCGATGAGCGACTTCTTGGAAACCGGGAAACGACGCCGAGCCCTCGGGGGATTTCACGGACGCCCCACTGGAACAGGCTTCAACAAAGTCCCCACGAGGGAGTAAACAGCAATTATCCCGACATTTCACCGAATAATAACTAAAAGCGGTAAACCGTGTTATTCAGTTGAGACGGCCGTGGAAGAAATCAGCGGGTCCTTCTCCATGTAGACCACGGTGTGCTCACCGCGTCCCTCGCGGCGGATCTCACGCCAGCCGTGTTTTCGATAGAGGTGGATCGCGGCGGGCTGGTTCAGTGTGGTGTCCCCGCGAAGCCGGGCGTATCCCAGCCCGATCGCGCGGCTTTCCAGTTCTGCGACCATCCGGTCGCCGAACCCGCGCCGCTGGAACTCGGGGTGGACCCGCAGACGGCACATCTCCCCCGAGGCGTCATCGACTCTGCGCAGAGCGCCCATCGCCATGACTCGCCCCTCGACGGCCTCTCCGACCAGGAACTCTCCCCCGTCGGCGAGGTAGATCTCCTCGATCCGTGGAAGGTCGTCGTCGTAGTAGACCCCGTCACCGGGGAAGAGGCCGACCTGGGCGAGGCAGACCTGGTGCAGTGCCCGGACGGAGTCGAGGTCGGACCGGCGATAACGCCGGATCCTCACACCTCCTCCTCGATCGGGTCCGGCAGGGCCGCCTCGCGCAGCATCTCCAGATAGAGCTTCAGCTCGGGGTTGTCCGGATTCTTGCCCTCGACGTCTCTGGCCACCTCGTGGGCCCGCTGCATGAGGATGTCGGGTTTGAACCCCTCCCCCAGGCCGGCGAGCGCGGCCTTGGCGATGTTCAGCGCCTCACCGACGTCTCCTTCGAGGAGCTTGCACTTGGCCCGGTCGAACTTGATGAGCGTCGGATCGAGCCAGTCGCCGGGGCCGTACTTGGTGAGGGCCTGTTCCAGGATGAGGTCGGCCTCCATGGGCTGCCCCAGTTTGACCAGGGCGTCTCCCTGGTGGAAGTAGAGCTGCCGCTCGGTGTATCCGAAGGCCGCGTCCTCCTGCTCGGCCGCCCCCATCTGGGAGAAGGCCGCTCTGGCCCGTGCCAGTGCCCGCTTGGCCTGGTCGACCACGTCCTTCTTGCCCGCGTTCGACATCATCGCCAGCGCGCGGGCCTCGACGACGGGTGCCATGGCCTGGGCCGCGCACGGTGTCTGCCCGGCCAGATCGCGGCTCTTCCTGGCGAGGTTGAGCGCCTCGCGCGGATCGCCGTAGTAGAGCGGCACCAGGGCCTCCCTGGCGATGACCCAGGCCCGCAGCGCGCGGTCACCGGTGTCGTCTGCGGCGATCCTGCCCGTCCTGAAGAAGGAGCGGGCCATTCTCTGGTCACCAAGGTTGATCATGATCATGCCGCTGAGGCCGGCGAGCTGGGCCGCCATCCGGCACAGCCGTTCCTGCAGGTCGACCGGTTGGCGGTGCTCCATGGCCTTGCGCACGGCGCTGAACTCCAGCAGAACGTCACACAGCAGACGTAACGGCGGGGTGTTCATGTACTGGCGGCCGAAGCCGACGGTGGACTCCTCCCACTGGTCCAGCATCGCGGGTGAGACGGTGCCCGAGACCAGGGTCTCGTCCATCCTCCGCCGGATGTTCTCCACCGCTCCGAGCACCTGCCCGTCGAGGCCGACGGCGGTGCCGCCCGCCAGAATCCTCAAGAGCGTTCTCCGCAACACGTTCTCGTCCTCCTCGCTCCCGTCCGCGGAGGGGCCGCCGCCGATCTGCCGGATCAACGACTCACGCGGACCAGGGGAAGTGTCGGGTCTTCCATCCTGGAGATCACTCCGGACGGCACCCGGCATCCTGTGGCCGTGGCCACAGATGCAGGGCCCCTCGTAGCCGAGGGAGGGGGGCTCGACCCGGTATGCGGAACACAGGTAGTGGAGGTATTCGGGCCCGGGACGCTTCAGACCGCTCTCGTAGGCGGACAGAAGCGTCTCCCCGATCCCCGGAGCGGCCTTGCCGTCGCGCTCGAACAGCGCCCGTATCTGTTCGATCACGTCGGCCAGAGCGACACCGTGTGCGAGACGATGAGCCTTGATGCGGGTGGTCCCGAACTGCTGACCACACTTGTCGTGGATCTCTTCGGCGATCTGGGCCGGGTTATGCCCCGTTGCGAGGCCCCTGGCGCGGATTCGCCGCGCTAACTCCGTCTCCCTGTGCTGCCTGCCGGACATACCGGCCCCTCTCTCGCGGCCAGCTGGGCTGGTTGGCACGCTTGTCCCGACCGGTCCTCTCCCCGTAGACCCAGTGTGATTCGGGTATCGCACTGCGCCTAGAGAGAATAATGGACCACCGTTGCCCCACCCGGAACGCGCGAATGAGGCCACCGGCTAAGGATCGTCCTCTGATGGACTGTTTCTTTCAACCTCCTTGGCAGAATGCGCATCCCGATCTTGGTTAACCCGGCATTGACCCATCGGACTCGGTGAGTCATCTTTGGCCAACCAGCGTCGATTCGCGTAACCGACCAAACACGGTTCGATGACGAATCGGCTGAATCCAAGAGGAGGAACGAGGTGGGGGAAGACGGCTTCGGGCACCTGGAGCGGTTGGTGTCAGAACTTGACGCTCGCGGGTTTCACGCCCGGGTGGTACGGACCCATACGGGCCGCGCCTTCGTCCGCGTGATCAACCCGAACGCGACCAGCCTGGCGGAGAACGTCACCTGCCGCGCGCAGACCGCCCACAGCCACCGCGACTGGTACTACTGGTGGTCCTGGGGGGAGCGGATGCACACGGCCCAGGACCCTGCCGGCGCGGCGACCAAGGTCGCCCGAGTGCTCGCCGCGGTGGGGGAGTGAACTAGGCGGCGAACCGGATGGGATCGCAGCCATCCGGTCCGTCGTACCCGTCGCGGCGCGGCGGAGCCGGTGGGGCGCCCGGTGCGGAGCGTCCTCGGGACGCTGGGTTCCCCACCGGCTTCGAGAACGAGGTCAATCTGTCGTGGGCGCCCCGCGGGGCGGCCGACACGACGACAAGCCGCCGTCCGGACGAAACTCCGGACGGGGATCGGAGGGATTCCTCCCGGAACGGCACGGGACACGCTTCCGGGTGCGTGCCCCGCGCCGGGCCGTTCGTCACCGGACTGTCCGGACCAGCCTCCAGGGCCTGGATCCGGTGTTCCCGTCCTCCCCGGCGTGATGTGACGACGGCCGGTTCGCTCGGCAATATAGGTAGGTCACGTGACTTGCCCCCATTTGCCAGACGAACCGATCCGGGAGGGATCTTCTCCGTGTTCCTGCTCGTCCCCTCACCCACCCCCACCGTGACACCGTCCCCCACACCGTCACCGTCGAGCCTGCCCGGCCTGGAGGACCTCACGAACATGGGAGCGGCCTTAGTGAACGGTGCGTGCGGACGTGACGGCGGGATAATCTGCGAACTCGCGCAGACCGTGCTGCCTCCGGCGTGGGCCCCCTTCGTCGCGAGCGTGCTCGCGACACTGATCGCCATCGTGCTGATCACCGCCGTCGCGCTGATCCTGCGCAAGGTGGCGGTCCGCCTGATCACCGGAATCGTGCAGCGGGCCTCCTCCGGCAGGCCGACCCTGGCGGGACGGCTACGGGGCAAGGATCCCGCCCCCCTCGAAGGTCTGGACGCCATCATGGCCGAGCGGCGCAGGCAACGGGCCGAGACCATGGGGTCCGTGCTCAACTCGACCGCCTCGGTCATCATCCTGGGCACCGCCGCCCTGACCATCCTCGAACGGCTCTCCGTCCCCATCGCCCCCGTGCTGACCAGCGTCGGCATCCTGGGCGTCGCGATCGGCTTCGGAGCCCAGGAACTGGTCAAGGACTTCATCGCCGGCATGTTCATGCTCCTTGAGGACCAGTACGGCGTCGGCGACGTGATCGACGCCGGTGCCGCGTCCGGGACCGTCGAGGCCGTCACCCTGCGCATCACCAGGCTGCGCGACGCCGACGGCCGGGTCTGGTACGTCCGCAACGGCACCATCACCCGCGTCGGCAACGAGTCCCAGGGGTGGTCCCGTGCCACGGTCGACGTGCCGGTCGCCTACACCGCCGACATCCCTGTGGTCCGCGACCTGCTCAGGAAGGTCGTCGAGGAGATCTGGAACGACCCCGACTACCGCGACTCCGTCGTCGTCGAGGAGCCGCAGGTCTGGGGGATCGAGCAGATCTCCGGCACGGCGGTCGTCTTCCGGGTCAACGCCAAGACCATCCCCTCACACCAGAGCGAGATCGCGCGGGAGCTGCGTATCCGCATCAAGTCGGCGCTCGACCAGGCTTCCATCCCCATAGCGAACGTCGCTTAGGCTTGGGGGCGTGTCCGCCAACCCCGAGGAACCCCAGTCCTTCTACGACGCCGTCGGTGGCGAGGAGACCTTCCGGCTCCTCGTCCACCGTTTCTACGAGGGCGTCGTCAAAGACCCCCTGCTCTGGCCGCTCTACCCCCAGGACGATCTCGCCGGGGCCGAGGAGCGGCTGCAGCTCTTCCTGATGCAGTACTGGGGCGGTCCGACCACCTACAGCCAGCAGCGTGGGCACCCGCGCCTACGCATGCGGCACAACCCGTTCGTCATCCGCTCCGCCGAGCGTGACGCGTGGCTGAAGCACATGCACGACGCGGTCATCTCCCTGGAGTTGCCCGAGGAGCTGGAGAAGCGCCTGTGGGACTACCTCGTCTACGCCGCGCACAGCATGGTCAACGCCCCTGACGCATAAACCCCGCCGGGCAGGGGCAGCCCATGCACATGAAAATCCCCTGGTGGCGTGACGCCGTCGTCTACGAGATCTACGTACGCAGCTTCGCCGACGCCTCGGGAGACGGCGTGGGCGACCTGCCCGGTATCAGGGGGCGCCTGCCGTACCTCGCCGATCTCGGTGTCGACGCGATCTGGCTGACGCCCTTCTACCGCTCCCCCATGGCCGACGGGGGCTACGACGTGGCCGACTACCGTGACGTCGATCCGCTCTTCGGCACGCTGGCCGACTTCGACGCCCTCGTCGCCGACGCCCACGCGCACGGCCTGCGGGTGATCGTGGACATCGTGCCCAACCACAGTTCCAGCGAGCACCCCTGGTTCAGGGCGGCGCTGCGCGGCGAGAACCGCGACCGGTACGTCTTCCGCGACAGCGGGGATCTGCCGCCCAACAACTGGCAGTCCACCTTCGGCGGCCCGGCCTGGACCAGGACTCCCGACGGGCAGTGGTACCTCCACCTGTTCGCCCCCGAGCAGCCGGACTTCAACTGGCGCGACCCGCGGGTGCACGCGGAGTTCCTCGACGTGCTGCGGTTCTGGCTGGACCGTGGGGTCGACGGGTTCAGGATCGATGTGGCGATGGGCCTGTACAAGGCGGAGGGGCTTCCCGACGCCCCCGCGACGGATCAGGCGTTCAAGGGCGAGTCGCCCATCTGGGGCAGACCCGAGGTCCACGAGGTCTACCGGCGCTGGCGTGAGGTGCTCGACTCCTACCCCGGCGAGCGGATGGCCATCGGCGAGGTGTGGACCGACTCCGCCGAGGATCTCGCCCGCTACGTCCGGCCCGACGAACTGCACCAGAGCTTCAACTTCGCCTGGCTTGAGGCTCCCTGGTCCGCGACCGCCTTCCGCAAGGTCATCGACGACACTCTCGCCGACATGACCGCCCCCACCTGGGTGCTGTCCAACCACGACGTGGTCAGGCACGTCACGAGGTACGGCGAGGGCCTGCCCAACTCCACGACGGGGCTGGCCCGGGCGCGGGCGGCGCTGCTGGCCATGCTCGCCCTGCCCGGCTCGGCCTACCTCTACCAGGGCGAGGAACTCGGCCTTCCCGAGGTCCGGGACCTGCCCGCCGAGGCCCGTCAGGACCCCATCTTCGCCCGTTCCGGTGGGACTCTGCCCGGACGGGACGGCTGCCGGGTGCCCCTCCCCTGGTCCGGACAGGAGCAGCCGTACGGCTTCGCGCCCGAGGGCACCGCGCCCTGGCTGCCCCAGCCGGTCGAGTGGACGGCGTTGAGCGCCGAACGGCAGGCGGACGATCCGGGATCGACCCTGAGCTTCTACCGGCAGGCCCTGCGCGCCCGCCGGGGACTGCGCGGCGCGCTGCCCGACGGCCTCACCTGGCTGGAGAGCGAGGAGGACGCGTTGTTCTTCCGCCGGGGTGCGCTGACGTGCGTCGTCAACTGCGGGGTCGAGGCGGTACCGCTGCCGCCGCACGACCACGTCGTGATCGGCAGCGCCCCGGTCGAGGGTCACCTGCTGCCCCCGGACACCGCGGCCTGGCTCCACACTCCCTGACGATCTCCTCCGGTCCCCGCGCCCGTCGTACGGCGGGCGCGCCGGCCGTTTCCGGCGACGGCTCAGCCGGCTATGAGGAAGCGCTCCAGGTAGTCGAGCTCGTGCTGCTCCAGCCTGCGCGGCCTGGCCTTCTCCACGTCGTAGGCGACGAGCACCGACCTGGCCCGGACGAAGAGCGTCTCATCGTCGACGATCTCGTAGTTGAGGACGAACTTCACCGGTTTGATCTCGGTCACCCAGGACTCGACCCTGACCGGGTCCGCGCGGAAGGTGAGAGGACGCCGGTAGTCGATCTCATGCCTGGCCACCACCAGGCCGCTGAAGATCTCCCCGCCCTCACGGTGCAGGTCGAGGTGGAACATCTCCAGGCGCGCGTCCTCGAGATAGTCGAGGAACCTGACGTTGTTGACGTGGCCCTGGGAGTCGATGTCGGCGAACCTGACCGCCCTGAGGAACACATGCCTGCGGGAATCGCTCACGGTCTCTGCCAAGCTCTGTTCAAGCACAAGCAAGAAGGTAGCGATTCCCCGGCTCCCGGCGCACGGCGGGGGCGCGCCGGGAGCTCGGAGGAGGACATCAGTCCCGGGTGAGCTTGCGGTAGGTGACCCGGTGCGGGCGAGCCGCGTCGATCCCGAGCCGCTCGATCTTGTTCTTCTCGTAGTCGGCGAAGTTGCCCTCGAACCAGAACCAGTTCGAGCCCTCCTCCCACGCGAGGATGTGGGTGGCGATGCGGTCGAGGAACCACCGGTCGTGCGAGGTGATGACCGCGCAGCCGGGGAACTCCAGCAGGGCGTTCTCCAGGCTGGAGAGCGTCTCGGTGTCGAGGTCGTTGGTCGGCTCGTCCAGCAGCAGCACGTTGCCGCCCTGCTTGAGGGTCAGCGCGAGGTTGAGCCGGTTGCGCTCGCCTCCGGACAGCACGCCCGCCTTCTTCTGCTGGTCCGGCCCCTTGAACCCGAACGCGGCGATGTAGGCCCGCGAGGGCATCTCGACCTGGCCGACCTTGATGTAGTCGAGCCCGTCGGAGACGACCTCCCAGACGTTCTTGGTCGGGTCGATGCCACCCCGGCTCTGGTCGGCGTAGGAGATCTTGACGGTGTCGCCAACGATGATCTTCCCGGCGTCGGGCGTCTCGCCACCGGTGATCATCCGGAACAGCGTGGTCTTGCCGACGCCGTTCGGACCGATGATGCCCACGATGCCGTTACGCGGCAGGTCGAACGACAGGTTGTCCATGAGCACCCGGTCCTCGAAACCCTTGGTGAGGTTCTCGGCCCGGATGACCGTGGTGCCCAGGCGGGGACCCGGCGGAATCTGGATCTCCTCGAAGTCCAGCTTGCGGTACTTGTCGGCCTCGGCGGCCATCTCCTCGTAGCGCTGCAGACGCGCGCGGCTCTTGGTCTGGCGGGCCCTGGCGTTGGAGCGGACCCACTCCAGCTCCTCCTCCAGGCGCTTCTTGCGCTTGGCGTCCTTCTGCCCCTCAAGCTTGAGGCGGGCGGCCTTGGCCTCCAGGTAGGTGGAGTAGTTGCCCTCGTAGGGGTGGCAGCGGCCCCGGTCGAGCTCCAGGATCCAGTTGGCCACGTTGTCCAGGAAGTAGCGGTCGTGGGTGACGGCCAGTACGGTCCCGGGATACTTCTCCAGGTGCGCCTCAAGCCACTGGACACTCTCGGCGTCGAGATGGTTGGTCGGCTCGTCGAGCAGCAGGAGGTCGGGCTGCTCCAGCAGCAGCTTGCACAGGGCGACCCGGCGCCGCTCACCACCGGACAGCAGGGTGACGTCGGCGTCGGGCGGCGGGCAGCGCAGGGCGTCCATCGCCTGCTCAAGCTGGCTGTCGAGGTCCCACCCGTTGCGGTGGTCGAGGGCGTCCTGAAGCTTGCCCATCTCCTCAAGCAGCTCGTCGCTGTAGTCGGTCGCCATCAGCTCGGCGATCTCGTTGAACCGGTCGAGCATGGCCTTGGTCTCGGCGACGCCCTCCTCGACGTTGCCGAGCACGGTCTTGGACTCGTTGAGGGGGGGCTCCTGCTGGAGCATGCCGACGGTGAAGCCGGGCATGAGCCGGGCATCGCCGTTGGACGGCTGCTCCAGGCCTGCCATCATCCTCAGCAGCGTCGACTTCCCGGTGCCGTTCGGCCCGAGAACGCCGATCTTCGCACCCGGCAGGAACGACAGCGTCACGTCGTCGAGGACGACCTTGTCACCATGCGCCTTGCGCACGCGCTGCAGTGTGTAGATGTACTCCGGCATGTCCCCTAGCTTAGAGCCTGACGGACTCAGCTAGGGGCGGCCTCCGGCCCCGGCCGCCTTGCCGGGGGGACGGGCGTCGCGGGCAGGCAGATCCGGTCTCGTCCGAGCTCCTTGGCACGGTAGAGGGCCAGGTCCGCCGCGGCGAGCAACTCGATCAGGTCGTCTCCGTGCATGCTCATGATCGCGACGCCTGCGGAGATCGTGACGGTGACCATGTTCTCGTCCGCGGGTACGGCCATGCGGCCGATGCGGGAGCGCAGCCGTTCCGCGACCCGGCGGGCCTCGGTCACGTCGGCCCTGGGCAGCAGGACGACGAACTCCTCGCCCCCGAAGCGTCCGACCACGTCGTAGTCACGCAGCTGGCTGCGGATGGTCGCCGCGACCCCGATCAGCACCTGGTCGCCGATCAGGTGCCCGTAGGTGTCGTTGACCCTCTTGAAGTGGTCGATGTCGACGATCAGCAGGGCGAGCGTCTCACCGGTACGGCGCGCCCTGACGATCTCGGTGTCGGCCTCCCGCTGCCAGGCGGCGGCGTTGAGCAGCCCGGTCTTGGGATCGGTGCGGGCCGCGGCCTGGAGCTGGGCGTGCAGCAGGCTGCGCTGGAGCAGCACGACCGGCGGCAGCGCCAGCGCCAGCAGGGCGAGGTTCACCCCGCACGCGATGGCGACGAGGACTCCCAGGCAGAGCTCGACCACGTCGAGCATCAGGCTCTCGCGGTCCCACAGCACCTCCCGCCAGCGGGTGTCAGGGACGGCGGTGTGGGCCGCGATGGCGATCAGCGCGGTGTTCAGGACCGTGAACAGGACGGCGCAGCCGATGGCGACGAGGATCGGCCCGCCCGTCCCCTGGGTGGGGATGTCCAGCTCACCGACCACGCTGTGGAACAGCACCGAGGCGGCTCCCCCGGCCAGGCTGATGGCGGCGGAGCTGAAGACCCTCCGGTAGACCACCGTCTCGCGCACCCGCTTCTGCAGCAGAATCTGCAGCGGAATGGGCGCCAGAAGAGCGTAGACCGGCGGCAGCAGCAGGGCCGCGGGCAGCCACCAGGCCGACAACAGGTCACGGGAGACACCCGCGGGCATACCGAGCCTTCGGGTCGCCTCGATACAGACGGCACCGCAGGCCATCAACGCGACGAAGGTGAGTAGATCGTGCCAGTGGAAGTCAGCAGATGCGGCGAAAAACCCGATTGCCGTGAAATCCAGCACCACGATGCCGCAAAGATAGACAACCAGTGGACGGCGCTGCCCAAGAATGGGCCACCGATCGGCCAGAGTCGTCACAGTGTCGCGCGATTTGACCGAGGTGTGACTGGGAGCCGCCATGTCGTCCCCTTCTCCGACTAACGATGTGTAACACGATAGTTGCGGAGTGTGCGCCGCGCGATGGGAACCGCTACCTTGGCGGAGTGGCTCCACTTGTCAGGTGGCTCACCGTTGGGGACCGAGCTCAGCCGAAGAACGGTCCATGGAGGAAAGGAGCAGCCCATGCTGCGAGGTGTGACCTGGACATAGGCCCTGCCCGCTAGATCTCTCACCTCCCGCGGCCGCTTCAGGCGGCATCTCGCGACGTTCCACCCCGTCCCGCGAAAACACCGCGCAAGCTTCGTGTTCGACGTGGGAACCCGGGATGTCCCGGTCCCCCAGCCGGTTGGACCCCTCCTTTCGCGGTGCTCCGCTGATCTGAGCATCGCCGACACAGACCACCAACCGGGCGCACCGCCGATCGCACACCGCTGATCAACGCGCTGCCGACCACACCCATCCGACGCGAGCGTCACCCGGCGATGGCGACCGCCATCCGGCCGGACGGGCCACCTCCGTGGCGTGTGGTCCGTCCGGCGCGCCCTCGTGCGGTGCGCCGGTGGACCGTGGCGAACCGACGGGGCGGCCCGCGGGCCACCGGGAGATCTGCCAGGCCGGGCCGTACGGTGCTCCGGGCACCCGGTGGGACCACCTCCGCCGGTCGCTCCGGCACCTCGTCCTTTATGGCGTCCCTTATGACGTCCTTCGAAGGGTCGGCATCCTCTCGCTCCCGGTGAGGATGCCGACCACGAGTGCGGGGAACTCGGGGTCTGCGGTTCAGGCTGCCGGATGCGCCTGTGTGGGCCAGGGCGTCTCGTCCTCCGACTCGGCCTCGTCCGGCTCACGCGCCGTGCCCGTCGCCCGCCCGGAGCCCTGGCTCGTCTGCCCGGAGTCGCGGGCCGCCCTACCGCGTCTTGTGCCGGTCCGGCTCGCCGTTCCGCCTCCTGAGCCCCCGGGTGAGCCTCCGGGGCCACCGGACTCCCCCGAGGCGCCGGGGCCCGTGGAGTCTCCGGGCGCCTCGTCCTCGTCGGCGCCGCCTCTCACCAGGGACAGGGAGCCGGAACCGTCCGCGGGAGCGGGGTGGGGATCGGGGGCGAGGGATGCGGCGCCTCCGCCCATGGCCCAGTCGTGGGTCTCCCTGTCGAGCTCGTGCCGCTCCTGCCTGCCCAGCACCGGGGCCGCCCCGCCCCGCTGGGGTTTGCTGAAGCTGCCCAGGCCCCAGCGCAGGTCGTGCCCCAGTGAGCTGGCCTCGACCTCGGGCAGGAAGCGGCGCTCACCCTCGTGGGTGAACTCGCGGATCCGCAGGCGCCCCTGGACGACGACCGGCTGGCCGGCCCGGATCGACTGGGCGACGTTGTCGGCCAGCCCGCGGAAACAACGGATGCCGAAATACGTCGTCTCGCCGTTGCACCACTGCTGGCTTTCCCGATCGAAGTAACGGCTTGTCGAGGCGACCCTGAGCGAGGTGACCCGCGAGCCGTCCGGGAAGGTGTGCTGGCGGGGCGCAGCCGCGACGTTGCCGGTCAACGTGATGTGGATGTCGTTCATCGTGCCTCCCAGGAGAACGGGCCAGGTGCCCGGCGTGTGAAAGACACAGTGGCCCGCGCGGACCGGAACCCGGCGGGCCGAACGGCGTTCTGTGGAAAACTCGGGCGCTGGGACGGGGCTGTGGAAAACCTTCCGGATAATCCACCGGAAATCGGAAACCCCGAGCTCCTCGTCCGCCACCGATGGCGATGGGCGGCCTCGTGCCGCGGGTCGCCCGGCCCGGCAGACCCGCGCTCCGAAGGGTGTTCCTTACCGAGGAACGGCACCGCCGACCTGATGGGTCAGCCCCGCACGCCCCGCAGCGCGGAGTAGAACTCGTTGTATCTGGCCAGCTCCCGCTCGACCGGCTCGATCACCGTGGTCGAGGCCACCGCCCCGACCCTGCGTCGCATCTCCCGCTCCAGCCTGTCGCGTTCGTTGCCCGCCCCGAGCATGACGAAGTTACGGCTGGCCACGGCGGTGAGCAGGCCGAGCCCGAGGACGGAGACGATCATCAGCCCCACCCAGGGCATGGAGGCCGTCTCGCCGAACACCTCAAGGCCCGGCGGAAGCGTGCCCGCCTCGAACACGCCGTAGGCCAGGGCCGTACCCAGCCAGGCGATCCCGGCGAGGAAGAGCAGGACCAGGAAGTACTGCCAGACCAGCAGCAGCCGCCACCAGACGGGAACCCGGTCGAGGCGGGGCGCGATCTCGGACAGCTCCGCGGACAGCAGCCGCGGCAGCTCGGCCGAGTGCGAGCGCGCGGCCTCCCTGACGCCGCTCTGCCAGGCCTCGTGCATCCCCGCGGTGAGCCCGTCGGACAGGGCTCGCACCGCGTTGTCGACCTCGGCGGCCTGCGCGCTGACCGCCCCGGCCGCCTCTCCCCTGATCTCGTCCTTGAGGTCGTTCAGGCGCAGGCTGTTCAGCGGGTCGGGCCTGAGCCTGGCCGCCCAGCGGGTGTACGGCCAGCCGACCCACTCCGCCGAGCGCACGCCGTACACGTTCTCCATGGCCTCGCCAACGGCCGGTACGCCAACCGCGTCGCAGAGGGAGTCGGTGAGGCCGATCCTGCGGGCGTCGTCCACGGAGGAGGCGGGCACGGGGACACCCTCGGCGGGCATGGCCTTCAGCAGGCGGAGCGTGATCCGGTCGAGGTCGGCCTCCAGTCGCTGGACCGCGGCCCCGCGCCTGGTCACCGTCTCGGCGAGGACGGCCTTGAGCTCGTCGACCCCCTCCCCCCTGGTCGCGGAGGTGGGGACGATGACGGGGGCGTCGACTCCCTCTCGGCGCAGCAGGTCGTTCAGGTCGGCGACGCACTCGGCCAGTTCCTCGGCGGAGAGCCGGTCGATCTGGTTGAGCACGAAGACCGTCACCGCGTCGTGGCCCGCCAGTTCGGTCACGTAGCGCCTGTGGGTCGAGGCGTCGGCGTACTTCTGCGGGTCGAGCACCCAGACGACGAGGTCGGCGACCTGGATCAGCCGGTCGGCCTCGGTGTCGGTGAGCGCGCGGATGGAGTCGTGGTCGGGGAGGTCGAGCAGGATCAGGCCGTGCAGCCTGCCCTCCCCCTTGTCCAGGGCACTGGCCCTGGCGAATCGGTGACGCCACTGGATCTGCAGCCAGTCCAGCAGCGGTCCCGCGCCGTCCAGGCCCCAGACGCAGGCGTGGGCGCGGGCCGTGGTCGGGCGGCGGACACCGGTCGGGGAGAGCTCCAGGCCCGAGACGGCGTTGAACAGCGTGGACTTGCCGCTTCCCGTTCCTCCGGCGAGCGCGACCACCGTGTGCTCCGAGGACAGCTTGAGCCTGTCACCGGCGCGCAGGAGCAACTGCCCCGAGTCGGTGAGGAGCTTGGGATCGACCCTGCCCGGCCCCAGTTCCACGATCCGGGACAGCGCGGCGAGACGGCCGCCGAGCCCCTGACGCGTCTGGGTGGTGCCAACACTCATCGGGCGACCTCAAGGTTGTACGTTGCCTGGTAGAGGCGGGTGGCGATGGACTCGTCGGGAACGCCCGCGCCGTCGAGGACCTGGAAGTAGCGTGAGGTCTCGTCGTCGAACAGCGTGGCGATCCGGGCGCGCAGGTCGCTACGGGCCTTGGCCCCGATGGTCCGCAGTGACTCGGCTCCCAGGAGGGCGTGCACCAGCCGCTGCGGCAGCCCGCCGGTGCCCGCGCCTTCCGTCTCTGCGGAGCCGTACCCGAGCAGGCCGATCACGAAGATCACCGCCAGCGACTCGACGTCGAAGGAGACGAGCTTGGCCACCGCCCGCTTGGTCACCCCCTCGGTGCGGATCAGCTCGATGATGTGGTCCTGCCAGCCGCTCACGGCCTTGCCCGCCCTGCGGGAGAAGTCGTCGGAGACGTCGCCGAGCCCGGCGGTCGCGGCCAGCGACTCCCCGGCCCCCGAACGACTCAGCCAGCGGGTGACCGCCTCCTCCGCGGCCCGCTGCGCCGCCGAGACGACGACGGACTCAAGGCCGGCCCTGAGCGCGGACTTCAGCGCGCTGAGCCGTTCGGGCGCCTGCTGGCTCGCCTTGCCCGCGAACCTGCCGGGCCTGCGCAGGTGCAGGGTCCGCATGAGGTCTCCGGACCCGGCGAAGTCCTGCCAGCGGGCGAGCACCTCACCGCGCAGCAGCGTGCCGTTCCCGGTGGTCTCCTCGATCTCGGCCAGCGCGCCGGAGTAGGCGGCCTCCACGTCGCCGCGCAGTTCGTTCCTGAAGGCGACCTGGGCCTCAAGTTGCCTGGCCAGCGCGGGGATGCGGATGCGGAAGCTGTCGAGCGCCCCCGACAGGGTCGTCCTGATGGCCTGGGCCCGGCGCTGGTCGTCGACGGACAGCTCGGTCAGCCACAGCCGCAGGTCGGTGACCTCGTGGTCGGGCAGCATGCCGTCGGTGACCCTGCTCTCGTCGACGACGAACCGCTCGACCTCGCCGAGGCCGTATTCGGTGAGCATCCTGACGAAGTGCTTGGTGACCACCTCGCGGGACTTGACCGGCACCCGGGACAGCACGATGGCCAGCCTGGCACCACGCTCCTTGGCCAGGCGCAGCAGCCGCCACGCGGGGGCGTCGGCGTAACGGGCGGCGGTGGTCACGAAGATCCACAGGTCGGCCGCGTCGAGCATGCGGTGGGCGATCTCGTGGTGTTCCTCGACGACCGAGTCGATGTCGGGCGTGTCGAGCAGGGCGACGCCCGTGGGGAGGCGTTCGGTCGAGACGAGGACGAGGCCGCCCGGTTCCGCCGTGGCCTCGGGGGCGTCGAGCCGCCGCAGACTGCCGAGCAGGTCGCTGCCCGCGAACCACTCGCGGTCGTCCGGATGGCAGGCGAGGACGGGGGTCCCGGTGGTCGGTCGCCGGACGCCCGTCGCGCTGACCTTGGCGTTGGCCAGGGTGTTGAGCAGTGTGGACTTGCCCGCCCCGGTCGAGCCCGCGATGACGACGAGCGCCGGGGCGGTGCTCATGTGCACCCTGGGGATCACGTAGTCGTCGAGCTGGGCCAGGATCTCGCTCTGGGCCCGCCTGGCCTCCTCCGCGCCGGGGAGTTCCAGGCCGAAGTGCAGGTCGGTGACGGTGTTGCGCAGGGCGGCGAGCGCGTTGGTCAGGGCCTCGGAGACGGCCTCCGGCAACGGAAGTTCCCGGACCCGGTCGTCCCCGTCCTCGTGTTCGCTCTCGGGGAGTTCGTCGGACTCCTCCGGTTCGTCGCCCGGGGCTTCGGTCTCCTCCCCGTCCTCTTCCCCGACCTCCTCCTCGATGACGAGGAGCTTCGCGCGCTCGGCCGCGATCAGCGCGGCCGCCTCGTCGTCCTCGGGATCGTTCTCCTCACCGGTACGGCTCTCGCCCTCGGCGGCCTCCTCGGGGAGGTCCTCGGCGGTGGGGCTCTCCTCGTCCCGGTCATGGCCCTCGGGGGTGTTCTCCGGGGCCTCTTCGGGCGTGTTCTCGGCCGTTTCTCCGGAGGTGGCCTCGGCGCCCTCCTCGGGAGAGTCCTCGGCCGGATCCCCGGAGGTCTCCTCGGAGGTCTCGACGACGGGGGGTTCGATGGTGGAGGTCTCGGTGGCGGGCTCGGCCACGGGGACTTCGGTGGCGGACTCGGCCACGGGAACTTCGGTGGCGGGGGGCTCGCTCGCTGATCGGGAGTCCGCCCCGACGGGCGCCGAGAAGTCCGCCGTCGCGGCCGTGGCCTTGGCGACCACCTCGTTCACCGAGGAGATGGCGGCCTCGGCGGCGCGCCGGAAGGCCTCGAAGGCGTCGTCGACCGGCATCGTCGCGCCGCTCTGGGAAACGCCGCTCTGGGAAACGCCCTCCTGGAAGGCACCGCTCCGAGAAGCACCGTCCTGGAACGTGCCGCCCTGGGAAGCCCTGTTCTGGGAGGCGCCGCCCTGGGCCGTGTCGCTCTGGGGGGCGCCGCTCCTCGCCGCGGGACCCTGGGAGGCCTCACCCGCCGGCCGTGCCGTACCGGGGCCCGGGGCGCCCGTCTGCGGTGCGGCGAGCCCGTCCCGCGCGGGTGAGGTGGTGCCTCTCCTGGCCTGGAAGTTGCCCCGGCCGCGACCGCTTCCCGAGCGGAAGATGGACCCCGCTCCACCGTCTCCACCAGGAGCGGCGGGGGCCTCAGGAGCCGGGGGGACCGGGGGCGCCGGGCGCCTGAGGGGGGCGGCCCGGCCCGAGGAGGGCTGCCCCGGGGAGGGCTGGCTTCTGGGCGCGGGGTTCTTCGGCGGCGCGGGGCTCTTCGGTGGCGCGGGGTTCTTCGGTGCCGGAGTGCCCGTGGCGCCGGAACCCTGAGCGCCCTTGGGTGCCTTGGCGGCGGGCGCGTCGCCCTTCGCCTGGACGGCCTCGACCACCTTGTTCACCGACGAGATGGCGGCCTGCGCCGTACGCCGGAAGTCCTCGAAGGCGTCGCCGGGGGCCTGCGAGGGCTCGTCGGGCCTGATGGCCGGGAACGTCATCGTCCGCTCGCCGGGAGACTCCTCGTATCCGGCGACATCGTCTGAGGAACCCTGGGGAGCCTCGGCGCCGCGGCGGTCACGCTCGCCCTGAGGCGTGGGCCTGTTGGCAGCCGATTTCACGGTATCCGCTCCGCTCGAACCATCTCGACCTCCTGGCCGACCTTCACGACATCGCCAACGATCACGATCGCGGGTGGCCGTATCCCAGCCTCGGCCACACGCTCGGCCACTGTGGCCAGAGTGGCCTGAAGAGCGCGCTGGGTGGGAAGAGTACCGTCCTGTACCACCATTACGGGAGTTTCCGGCGAACGTCCTTCTTGCACGAGCGTCTCGGCGATCGCTCCGATGCGTTCGACCGCCATCATGAGCACCAGGGTCCCCGAGGATCTCGCCAGGTTGGGCCAGTCGACGGTCGAGCGGGCGTCACCCGGCGGGACGTGCACGGAGATCACATGGAACTCCTGGCTGACGCCGCGATGGGTCACCGGCACGTTGGCCGCCGCGGGCACCGCGACCGGGCTGGTGATGCCGGGAACGACGATGACGGGGATGCCCTCGCGGGCGCAGGCGAGCATCTCCTCGCCGCCACGGCCGAAGACGAACGGGTCGCCTCCCTTGAGCCTGACCACGAACCTGCCCTGCTTGGCGTGCTCGACCAGCAGCTCGTTGATCTTCTCCTGGGCCAGGAAACGGCCGTAGGGGATCTTCGCCGCGTCGATCAGCTCGACGTCGGGGGAGAGTTCGTCGAGCAGGGCCCGTGGCGCGAGCCTGTCGGCGACGACCACGTCCGCCTGGGCCAGCAGCTGCCGCCCGCGGACCGTGATCAGGCCGGGGTCCCCCGGTCCGCCGCCGACCAGCGCGACCCCGACCGGCTTCGTCCGGTTGCGCCGGGCGTCGACCGTGCCGTCGCGAAGCGCCTCGACGACGGCGTCCCTGATACCGGCCGCCCTGCGGGGGTCTCCTCCCGCGGTGATCGCCACGTTGACCTCGGCCACCCGCCCGCTCGCCGGGGTCCAGGCGGCTGAGGCGTCCTTGTCGTCGGCGCGGACGCACCAGACACGCTTGGCCTCGGCCTCCGCGGCGACCGCGGTGTTGACCGCGCGGTCGTCGGTGCAGGCCTGGACCAGCCAGGCCCCGTCCACGTCGCCCACCCGGTACGGCCTGGCCTCCCAGGTCACCTGGCCGGAGGCGATGAGGTCGTCGAGAGCGTGCGTGACGCTCGTCGAGACGATGGTGACCTGGGCACCTGCCTCAAGCAGCGCCGGGACACGTCGCTGGGCGACACGCCCCCCGCCGACGACGAGCACCCGCCGCCCGGAGAGGTGCAAACCGAGCAGGTAGGGCGACATGGTGACAGATCTCCCGTTCGCAATGAATTGTGCAGGAAGTGTTAGGAGGTAAACCTACCGGTTAATGCCTCGTTGTTCGCTGCTCCCCGGGTAACGTTCGGCGTTCTCCAGGTAACGGAGCACCCGGTCCGTCACAGGGTTCCCGGAAGCCCCACGATCAGGCCTCCTTGTCGGTGACCCCGGCGGAGTCGAAGGTGGCCACCTCGTGCATCACCCGGACGGCCGCGCAGACCAGCGGGTGGGCGAGCAGCCCTCCGGTCCCCTCACCGAGCCGGAGCTCCAGCTCGACCAGAGGGCGCAGGCCGAGATGGGCGAGCGCCACGGCGTGACCCGGCTCGGCGGAACGGTGCCCGGCCACACAGTGGTCGACCACGTCCGAGGCGAGCCCGGCCGCGGCCAGCGCCGCCGATCCGGCGATCACACCGTCGAGGATCACCGGCACCCGCAGGGCCGCCCCGCCGAGGAGGAACCCCGCGATCGCGGCGTGTTCGAGGCCGCCGACCGCGGCCAGCGTCTCCAGCGCGGACAGGCTCGAACCGTCCAGGCCGTTCACCCGCAGGGCGCGCCGTACGACCTCGACCTTGCGGGCCAGCGTCTCGTCGTCAACGCCGGTTCCCCTGCCGGTCACCTCCGCCGGGTCGCGGCCGGTGAAGGCGCAGATCAGGGCGGCGGAGGCGGTGGTGTTGGCGATGCCCATGTCCCCGGTGACCAGGCAGCGCGCCCCCTGGGCGACGAGGTCACGGGCCACCGTGATCCCGGTCTCCAGCGCCGCGACCGCCTGCTCGACGGTCATCGCCGGGCCGAGGGACATGTCGGCGGTGCCGTGGGCGACCTTGCCGTGCGTCAGGCCGGGGGCCGGGGCGAGTTCGGCCGCGACCCCCACGTCGACCACCGTCACCGAGGCGCCCACCTGGGCCGCGAAGGCGTTGGCCACGGCGCCGCCCGCCAGGAAGTTGCCGACCATCTGGACCGTGACCTCCTGCGGCCACGGGGACACGCCCTGGGCGTGGACGCCGTGGTCTGCGGCGAAGATCGCCAGGGCCGCCGGGGCCGGCAGCGGGGGCGGGTTCACCGCCGCCGCGCCCGCGAGCCGTACGGCCACCTCTTCGAGCACGCCCAGGGCGCCCCTCGGCTTGGTCAGCCTGTCTTGGTGTGCCCTCGCCTCGGCGAGGGCGTCCGGGTCGGCGGGCCGGATCGCGGCCAGGGTCTGCTCAAGGATGGTCATGTCCCCAAGTGTCCCGCCAGAGGTCAAGGAACGGTCATCCGGGGAGCGGTTCACCAGGTGATGCCGCTGAGCGCCTCCTCGTAGCGCTCGACGACCACGTCGGCCAGTCCCTCACAGTCGCCGATGACGTCGGCGCAGCGGACGTCCAGGTCGGGATGGCCCGCGGCGTAGGCCATGGCCTGGGCCCAGATGCGGTCCAGGACGCCCCCGGCGAACAGCAGGTAGGGAACGACGATCACCCGCCGGGCGCCGAGGCGGCGGCAGCGCTCGATGCCGCCGGGCACGCCGGGCGGGGTGAGCGAGGTGAAGGCGGTCTCCACGGTCATGTACTCGTGGGCGTGGGTCTCCCAGAACAGCCGGGAGACGCGGTGCACGTCCGCGTTCGTCGCGGGACTGGTCGAGCCGTCACCGACCAGCACGACGGCGGTCTCGCCGATCTCGATGCGCTCGGGCTCGTCGTCGAGCGGGGCCGCGGCGGCGGGGACGAGACGGAGACTGGCGACCTCGGCGGCGGCGTCCGCCAGGCGCTCGGCGAGCAGCGCCAGGATCCGGGGGTCCGAGCCGAGGGGCCGTCCGTAGTCGCAGGTGAGCGTGGGGTGGCGCTCCTGCTCCCTGGTCATCGCCGCGAGGGTCTCGGCGTCGGCGCGCAGGTCGCCGGTGAGGCTCAGCGGCAGCGCGACCATGCGGTGGTGGCCGCGGGCGACCAGTGAGGCGACCGAGTCACGCAGTCGCGGCCTGGCCCTGGTGAGGTATCCGCCGGAGACCTCGGCGGCGCTGCGGTCGAGCCTGCAGCGGAGGCGATGGACGAACCTGCCGAACTCGACGGATTCGTTGTCCTCGTGCGAGCCCTGCCCGATGAGCAGCAGCGGCGGCTTCATAGAAACAGGACTCCAATGACCTTGACCTGGGAATACGCGGCAGCGACTGGCGAGGATATCCGATAACGGCTCGACATGGACAGGTAACGAAACCATAAAACGCATCGGATATGACCCCATCTTTCTCACCTCCACCGAACGGTCTCCCCCGTCCCGCCCGACCCGTCTCCGGGGCCGTTCTCCCCTCTGGAGAGGTCGCTTCCGAGCAGGCCGAACACCACGACGTCACGTGGGCCGTCCGGCCGCATCGCGGCGGCGCGCAGCGTCCCCTCCCTGACGAACCCGGCCTTCTCCGCCACCCGCAGGGAGGCGTGGTTGTCGGCGTCGGCGCGCAGCTCGATCCGGCGCAGGGAGGTGTTCCCGAACGTCCAGCGGGCCAGGCCCAGTACGGCCTCCGAGGCGTAGCCGCGTCCCCGGTGCAGGGGGTGCACGCCGTAGCCGATCTCCGTCGTCCCCGCCTCCCACCGGGTCCCGAACAGGCTGATCGCCCCCACGATGAGCCCGTCGGCCTCGATCGCCAGGTGCGCGCCCTGGCCGGAGCGGCGCAGCTCGTGCGCGCCCCTGGCCAGCCAGGCGGCCACGCCCGAGGGACGGCCCGGCGCGCCCGGCGGCAGGAAGGGGGCGCGTGTCTCGATCACGACGCGAATCCGGCGCGCGTCCGAGGGGTCGAAGGGGCGCAGCAGAAGCCGTCGCGTCGTGACGGACAGACCGGGTGCGAAGGCGGTCAATCACCCTCCCAGTCGGGCGGTGGACGCCGCCAAGCCCATCTCACGGGACCGCCTCCGCGCAACCCGCGGTCAGCGGACGATCACCACCTCAAGGGTGCGCGGTCCGTGCACGCCCTCGACGCGGTTCAGCTCGATGTCGCTGGTCGCGGAGGGCCCGCTGATCCAGGTCAGCGGGCGGGAGGGGTCGAGTACGGCCAGCGCCTGCGGCACCCCCGCGACGATCTGCCCGGCCCGCACCACGCACAGGTGGTAGTCGGGCAGCAGGGTCAGCGCCCGCCTGCCCTGACCCGGTCCGGCGTCCAGCACGATCGTCCCGGTCTCGGCGATCGCCACGGCGCAGCCGGTGACCACGCCTCCGGCGGCTTCGAGCTCCTCGGCCGACAGCTCCGGATCGTCCTGGACGGCCCCCTCGGGCACCCATTGCGCGGGCAGCCCACCGGGGACGACCGGCCTCGTCAGACCCTGTACGGCCAGCGCGGAGGCGATCGTCGCGGCCACCTCGTCCTCGCCGGTCACGTGCACGACGGCCCGGTAGTCGGCGACGCGTTCGGCCAGCAGCTCGATCAGCCCGGCCTCGTCATGTGGCCCGGCGGAGGTCAGGTAGTCACGGACGATCTCCCCGGGCTCCCCGGGCTCCCCGGGGCCTCCCGGGGTGACGGCCGCGCGGATTCTGGCCAGGATCAGTTCCCTGTCGTTCACCGGTTTCCTCCGTCGGTGCGCAGCCACCAGTCGCGGAAGGACTCGGCGGGGATCTCGGGCAGGTCTCGGGTGTCGGTCCACGCCGACAGCGGACCGGGCATGCGCCGGGGGACGAAACGGCGCAGCCGTCCGGCCATGCGCTCGGCGCGTGCCATCCGTTCCGGGCGGTCGAGGACCCAGCCGGCCGCGCGCATGCCGAACCGTTCCGCGCGCGGGTGCGGGGCCCTGCCACGCAGGCTGACCAGGACCTCGGGGATGTCGATCGCGACCGGGCAGACGTCGAAACAGGCGCCGCAGAGCGTCGAGGCGTAGGGCAGCGAGGCGTCCAGGGGTGAGGACATGCCGCGAAGCTGCGGGGTGAGGATCGCCCCGATGGGACCCGGGTAGACGGAGCCGTAGGCGTGCCCGCCCGCGCGTTCGTAGACGGGGCAGACGTTCAAACAGGCCGAGCAGCGGATGCAGCGCAGCGCCTGCCTGCCGACCTCGTCGGCCAGGACCCGGGTGCGGCCGTTGTCGAGCAGGACCAGGTGGAACTCCTGGCCCTCGGTCGCGCCCGTCCAGGTCGAGGTGTAGGGGTTCATCCGCTCGCCGGTCGAGCTCCTGGGCAGCAGCTGCATGAAGACCTCAAGGTCCCGCCAGGTCGGCAGCAGCTTCTCGATGCCGACCACGCTGATCAGCGTCTCCGGAAGGGTCAGGCACATCCGGCCGTTGCCCTCGGATTCGAGCACGACGAGCGTCCCGGTCTCGGCGATCATGAAATTGGCGCCCGAGATCGCGACCTTGGTGGACAGGAAGCGCTCGCGCAGGTGGCGGCGGGCGGCCTCGGCCAGGGCGCGCGGGTCGTCGGTGAGCTCCTCGGGGGCGGGACGTCCCCAGGCGGCCATCCTCTCCAGGAAGATCTCGCGGATCTCCGCGCGGCTGCGGTGGATCGCGGGCACCAGGATGTGCGAGGGCAGGTCGTCGCCGAGTTGCACGATCAGTTCGGCCAGGTCGGTCTCGTAGGCGGTGATCCCGGCCTCGGCGAGGGCCTCGTTGAGCCCGATCTCCTGGGTGGCCATCGACTTGACCTTCACCACGTCGCTCTCCCCGGTCTCCTTGACGAGCCGGGTGACGATGCGGTTGGCCTCCCGCGCGTCGGCCGCCCAGTGGACGTGGCCGCCGGCCGCGGTGACCGCCTCCTCAAGCTGGAGGAGGTAGCGCTCCAGGTTCCGCAGCGTGTGGTCCTTGATCTGCTTGCCCGCCTGCCTGAGCCGCGCCCAGTCGGGAAGCTCGTCGACCACGGAGGCCCGCTTCTCGCGGATCGTGTGGGTGGCCTTGCGCAGGTTGAACCTGAGCTGGGAGTTCCCTACGGCCGCCGCCGCGTTCGCCGGGAAGGCCGGCATGCCGAGGAAGGTCACCGGCCCCGTCGCCGGCCTCATCGGGCGGCCTCCGTCGAGGCGAGGATCTCGGCCAGGTGCATGGTCCTGACGCCGGTGCGCTGGCGGCCGAGGGTGCCGCCGATGTGCATCAGGCAGGAGTTGTCCGCGGCGCAGAGCACCTCGGCGCCGGTCGCGGTGACGTTGCGGGCCTTGTCGGCGCACATGGCGGCGGAGACGGCGGGGTTCTTCACCGCGAAGGTGCCGCCGAAGCCGCAGCACTCGTCCGCGGCGGGCAGCGGGACCAGTTCGAGACCCCTGACCTGTTCGAGCAGCCGTACCGGACGGTCGCCCAGGCGCAGGCCGCGCAGCGAGTGGCAGGTCGGGTGGTAGGTCACCCGGTGCGGGAAGTAGGCCCCGACGTCGGTGACCCCGAGGACGTCCACCAGGAACTCCGAGAGCTCGTGGACCTTCGGCACCGTCTCGGCGACCCGTTCGGCGAAGGCCGTGGCGGCGGGGGCGAGTCTCGCGTACTGCTCGCGGATCATCGCCGCGCACGACCCGGAGGGCACGACGACCGCGTCGTGTCCGGCGAAGACGTCGGTGAAGTGCCGCGCCAGACGTCCGCCCTCCTCGGGGTATCCGGTGTTGAGGTGCATCTGGCCGCAGCAGGTCTGCCCCATGGGGAAGACGACGTCGCAGCCGAGGCGGCGCAGCAGCGTCACCGTGGCCCGGCCGGTTCCGGGGAACATCGTGTCGTTCACACAGGTGACGAAGAGGGCGACGCGCAAGGCGCGCTCCTTCCGGTAAAGGTCGCGATCAACCGCCATGATGCCCGATCCGCCCACTTTTCGTTACGAATGACCGGGAGTGAGGGAGGGCGGTTCGACGGAGTCGGCCGTACGGCAGGTGGCTCCCGAGCATGAGGCCAGGGCGTCGAGCTGCCGGTTGAAGTCCGTGATCACCGAGGGGGGAACCCGCGCGGCGAGGTTGTAGAGCTGGTAGGGGTCCCTGCCGTCGTCGTAGAGCTGGTACTCGCCGGTCGAGTAGCGCACGAAGGTGTAGCGGGCCGTACGCATGCCCTGGTAGGCGGGGACCGGGGTCTGGCGGGCCGAGCTGCTGTTCGTCGGCCGGTAGAACTCAAGCAGGACGTTCTGCCGCCACGGGGCCGGGGTCTGGCCGCGCAGCAGCGGCAGCAGCGAGCGGCCCTCGGCGAAGGGCGCCGGCGTCGCGCCTCCGAGCTGGGCGAAGGTCGGGGCGAGGTCGACGTTGGCGGCCATCGCGCCGACGGAGCCGCCCGCCCTGACGCCGGGCCCCCTGACCACCAGCGGCACCCTGATCGACTCGTCGAAGGGGGTCGTCTTGCCCTGGGCCAGCCGGTGCTGCCCCAGGTGGAAGCCGTTGTCCGAGGCGAAGAAGAGGTAGGTGTCGTCCAGCTTCCCGGCGACGCGCAGGGTCTCGACCAGGGAGCCGACGAGGTCGTCCACGCCGAGCATGGCCCTGAGCCTGCGGCGGTAGCGCTCGTCGATGCCCGCGATCGTCCTGTCGCCGAACCGCTCGCGCGAACTCAGCCAGTGCGGTTCGGCGCTGACGTCCTCCTGGTCGAAGGACGGGGTCCGGGGGGCGGTCGCCCCGGCGAAGGCGTCGCGGTGCCTGGCGGCGAAGTTGGACGGGTTGTGCGGCGCGATGGGGGCGAGGTACAGGAAGAACGGCCTCTCCCCCGCCTGCGAGACGAAGGCGTTGGCCTTGCGGGAGAGCACGTCGGGCAGGTAGTCGGCGTCCGCGGAGCCGTACGGCCTGAGCGTGCCGTTCTCGTTGAGCGTGTAGCCGTACTCGTTGTAGAGCTTGCGCACCGGCACGTCCCACTCGTCCCAGCCCGGCGGCACGTAGGTGGGTTCGGCGGCGCCGCCGGGATAGTGGTTGAGGTATTTGCCCATCAGGCCGGTGCGGTAGCCGGCCGCCTTCATCCAGGTGCCGATCGTGGAACGTTCCAGATCGGAGTCGTGGAACTTGGTGAAGCCGCCCTCGGGGGCCGTGTTGGTCAGCACCCCGTGACTGTGCACGTACTGCGAGCGCAGGATCGACGACCGGGAGGGACAGCACCAGGAGTTGGAGACGAAGAAGTGCTCGAAGGAGGTGCCGCCCCGGACGAGCTCGTTCCAGATGTTCGGGAACTTCTGCAGGTCCCCCGCCTCCTGGTCGTCGACGAGGATGAACACGATGTTGGGCTGGGCGACCGTCCGCGCCACCGCGGGACCGAGTCCCGAGGCTCCGAGGCCGGACAACAGGACCAGGCACATGAGCTTGCGGACAGCATTGAGCACACACATCACGCTTCCCAGAAGGCCGAATCCCGACACCTCACCGAAGGGGCACCGGTACGGAACGAGCTCTGCTTCCGGGGGGAGAGAGACGGCCCGGCCGCGGCGGGCGCGCCACAGCCGGAGATCGGCGGAGACCGGCGGTCAGGCCGCGACGCCCTGGACCCGCCGGGGCTCCCCAAGCCGCGCGGCCACGACCTGGTCGAGGGCGGGCACGACCGCCGCCCGCGCGTCGACGCGGCCGGTCAGGAACCCGGCGTCGTAGAGCACGTCGGCGGCGTCCTGCTGCTCGGCGACGAACGTCCCGCTCACCGGTTCGAGCCGCCAGGGGAGCCGTCTGAGCGCGGTCGTCCAGGAGTCGACGGAGCCGCCGACGGCCTCGACGACCAGTTTGGCGGCCTCGACGGGATGCTCCGCCGCCCACCTGTCCGCCTCGCGCAGCGCCGAGACGACCGCGGCCAGTTCCTGCGGCGCCGACTCGGCCAGGCTCCTGCGGGTGAACAGGACCGAGCGGTCCGCGACGACCCCGGCGGTGCCGGAGAGCCTGGTGAAGTGCCCCGCGCGTTCGGCCTCGACCAGGTCGGCGCCCTCGGCGACCCAGCCGGCCACCACCCCGTCACGCAGCCAGAGCCTGGCCTCCGAGGCGGCGGGCCTGGGTTCGATGTCCTGGTAGGACAGCCCGGCGTCGGCGAGGACCTTGGCCAGGAAGTGGGTCTGCCAGGAGCCGACACGCAGTGAGACCGGCTGGTCCCGCAGGTCGGTCACGGTCATGACCGGCCCGTTCTTCGCCACCAGCAGGGCGCCGTGGCCGTGGCGCGGCGCGGAGGCGGCCACGTAGGCGACGGGCAGGTGCGCCGCCTGGGCGGCGAGCGGGAGCGTCGAGCCGGTCCCGCCCAGGTCGATGACCCCGTCGGCCAGCAGTTCCCCGGTCCTGCCCGCGTCGGAGTAGCGGTGGATCTCGATGCCTTCGAGCAGGTGGTCGAGGTGGGACAGGAAGAACAGCGAGGGATTGTCGACGTGCACCCCGACACGGATCGCCATCGAATCGCTCCTTGATCTTTTCCCGCAGGGCCCCGAACCGGAGCCGGCGAACGAGGCGAGCCGCCGGCTCCGTCCCGCGGGCGGCGCCCGTGGCCGTGAGGCGCCGTCCCCGTCTTCGGAGAGATCCCGGCGGGAAGGTCAGCGCCCGCCGCGGCACCTTCACCTGCCGGGGTCTCCGTGGGTCCTACCGTAACGACCCGTCGGCATATTTACAACTTTCCCTACCAGTTGAATAGGGATACTAGTCGGGTCTGGGCGCCGGGTTGGCCGTGACCGAGCGCAGCAGCGGCGCGCTCGCCGCCCCCGCCGCGGCGACCCCCGCGAAGCCGAGCCCGACGCAGACGAGCAGCGTGACCAGGCCGGAGACGTTCATCGTGGACAGCGCGAACGGCAGCGCGCAGAACATGCCGACCGCGATCGCCCCGCCTCCCATGACGGCCAGCGGCAGGAGCGTCTCGGTACGGCGGGCCGCGTCGAGCACCTTCATCGGGGTGCCCGCCAGGTGCAGCAGCGCGTAGGTCTGCCTGCGGTCCAGGATCGAGGAGGCCGCGGTGATGCCCGCGCTGGCGACGGCCACCAGGAACGACACGGCGAGCACGGTGACCGTGCCGGTGCGGATGTCGTCCAGGACGCGGAAGCCGGAGCGGTCGTCGTCGGCCGCGGTGGTCGCGCTGCGGCCCGGCACCAGGCCGTCCAGGGCGGTGCGCGCCCGGTCCGCGACGGCGACGTCGGAGGTGCCGAGGGCCGCGACCAGCACCCTGCCCTGCCCTTTACCGCGTCCGCCGCCTGCCTTGACGGTGACCGTGGCCCGCACCCCCGCGGCCGACAGCCGTTCCCTGGCCGTCGCCGAGAGCTCGGCCGCCTTGGCGGGCGGCACGGACAGGCGCAGGTTCTCGGCGTCGGCGTGACCGAGCAGCCCGGCCCCCGGGGTGAGCAGGCCGATGAACCCGGCCACGAACCCGGTCAGCGCGACACCGCTCACGGTCCGCCAGGCGGCTCGGGGGTCGTCGATCATGCGGCGCCCGGCGAGGAGCCCCGCGGGGCGTCTGGCCGAGGCCGCGACGATCCTGCCCAGCAGGCCGACCACCCACGGGCCGACCAGGTTGACCGCCAGGAAGGCCAGGCTCAGGACGACCGTGACCACGCCGACGCTCGCCCCCATCCCGAGGGTGGGCACCACGGCCAGGACGGCCAGCAGCGCCAGGACCCGGACGAAGCGCATCGCGGGTGGCGTCTCCCTCTTGGCGACGCCGAGCGGGCTGACCACGACCCGGCGCAGGCCGACGACGGCGGACAGGCCGACGAGCAGCGGCACCACGGCCAGCACCCCGAGCACGGGGAGCACCCCCGGCCAGGTGTCGGCAACGAACCAGGGGCCTCCGTCGATCGAGATCCTGGTGAGCAGCGGGGTCATCAGGAAGTAGAGCACGGCGCCGAGCACCGCCCCGGCGAACGCCGTGATCATCGCCTCGGCGACGGTCATCGTGACGACCTGCCCGGGAGTGGCCCCGACCAGCCGCAGCGCGGCCAGGCGCTGGTCCCTGCGGGCCACGGTGAGCCTGGCCGCCGCTCCGCCGAAGACCAGCAGCGGCACGACCATCAGCACGCTCGCGATCAGCGCCAGGATCTGGTAGCCGATCGCGTTGTCCGTCCTGGTGCCGGTGAAGCCGGAGATCCTCGTGGGGGCGATGTCGTCGTGCCCGTCGACGGCGGGTCCCGCGGTCATGGCCGGGGAGCCGGGGGCCTGCCCCCGGACGGCGACCAGCTCGTCCGGATGGACCAGGGCCGCGTCGCCGACCCTGCCGCCGCCCTTCCCCGTGAACCGTCCGGCGAGCCGGTCCTCGGGCAGCCGCTTCACCAGCTCGGCCAGCGCCGGGGAGAGCCACACCTCGCCGGGCGCGGGGAAGCGGTCGAGGCCCGGGGGCGCGGGCGCCCCCGGTTCGAGGGCCGCCACGTCGACGACGGTGATCGGCCGGTTCTCCACGTGGTCCAGGTGCACGGCCTGGATCGCGACGGCGTCCCGGGTGGCCTCGACCGGGTTGCGCCACGCCCCCCGGTCCGCCCTGCCCTGGAAGGCGAGGTTGGCGGTCACGGCGAACAGCAGCAGCCCGGTGGACACGGCCACCGCGACCACGGTCAGCGCGGAGCCGAGCAGTCCTCTGCGACCGCCGCCGCGCAGCAACCGCCAGGCGAGTCCGACGACCCCGTTCATCCCCCGACCCCGATCGCCTGGGTGGAGCCGGGGATGACCTGCCCGTCGCGGACCTCGACGACGCGGTCGCACCAGCGGGCCACCTGGAGGTCGTGGGTGACGACGACCAGGGAGGCGCCGTTGTGCTTGGTCGCCTCGACCAGCAGGCTCATCGTGTCGTGTCCGGTGCCCTGGTCGAGGGCGCCGGTCGGCTCGTCGGCGAAGATCACCGCGGGCCCGGTGACCAGCGCGCGGGCGATGGCGACCCGCTGGGCCTGGCCTCCCGACAGCTCACCCGGCCTGCGCCCCTCCATGCCGCCCAGGCCGAGCGGGCCGAACCACTCGCGGGCCCGCCGTACGGCGTCGCCCCTGGACACGCCGCCGAGCATCAGCGGCAGCGCGACGTTCTCCTCCGCGGGCAGTTCGGGCAGGAGCTGCCCGAACTGGAAGACGAACCCGAAGCGGGTACGGCGCAGCTCGCTGCGGCGGCGCTCCCCCAGCGCGTCGATGCGCTCGCCGAGCAGCCTGACCTCGCCCGCGTCCGGCTTCATGATCCCGGCGAGGCAGTGCAGCAGGGTCGACTTCCCCGACCCTGAAGGCCCCATGATGGCCAGCGCCTCCCCTCCGGCCAGGGCGAGGCCGACCCCGCCCAGCGCCACGGTCGGGCCGAACCGCTTGACCAGGCCGATTCCCTCAAGAACAACACTCATGGCCAAGACCCTCTCCCGGCGGGGCCGTACGGCGGATCGGCCGACCGGCCCGACAACCGGACTCCCTTATCAGCCGAAAGACCGACATCGGCGTTGGGCTGGCAGAATCGATCGCGTGACGATTCGGGTACTCATCGCCGACGACCAGGAACTCGTGCGGACCGGCTTCCAGATGATCCTGGACGCCCAGCCGGACATGGAGGTCGTGGCGACCGCCGCGAACGGCGCCGAGGCGGTCGAGCACGCGCGCAGGCTCCGGCCCGACGTGTGCCTGCTGGACATCCGGATGCCGAAGCTGGACGGCCTTGAGGCCACCAGGCTGCTGGCCGGGCCCGGGGCCAGGGACCCGATGCGGGTGGTCATCGTCACCACCTTCGACCTGGACGAGTACGTCTACGGCGCGCTGCGCGCCGGGGCGACCGGGTTCCTGCTCAAGGACAGCGGGCCCACCCTGCTCATCGAGGCGATCAGAGCCGCCGCGGCCGGGGACGCCCTCGTCTCGCCCTCGGTGACCGTACGGCTGCTCGAACACCTGGCGCGTCCCCGCCACGGCGGCGGCAGGCCGCCGAGCGAGCCGCTCACCGAACGCGAGTTCGACGTCGTCCGTCTGGTGGCCAGGGGAAGGACCAACCAGGAGATCGCCGCCGAGCTGTTCGTCTCGCTCTCGACGGTCAAGACGCACCTGGGGAGCATCCAGGCGAAACTCGGCGCGCGCAACCGGGTGGAGGTCGCGGCCTGGGCCTGGGAATCTGGCGTTGTGGGCTGATTAGCCGGGCGGCCGACGGGATACAAGAAGGGCAGGTCCTTCAGCGCGTCCCGGGGGGAGAGACACATGCGCTTCGTCCCGCCGGTGCCCAGGAGATCGGCCCTCGTCGTCCACGTGACCCTCGCCGCCCAGGTGCTCACGGTCGCCGCCCTGGTGGTCTTCGAGCACGTGCGGGGCAGGCGGCTCGCCCGGGAGATATCGGCGCTCGGCGGTGACCCGCACGCCCCCGGCGCGCAGGCCGTCGTCGGCGCGGTGACCGTCTTCGCCGTCCTGGTCATGCTGGTCGCGGTCGCCACGGTCGCGGGCGCGGCGGCCTATCTGACCTGGCTGGTCCAGGCCAGGCAGAACGCCGCCCTCTCCTGGACGCCCGCCCTGCCCGTACTGGCCGCCTGGCTCGTCCCCGGGGTCAACCTGGTCCTGCCTCCGCTGCTGGTCCACCGCCTGTGGCGGGCCTCCCGCCCGCCCGCCGACCGGCGCCCGCGCTGGGTCGCGCTGCTGGCCGCCTGGTGGCTGAGCTGGCTGGCCACGCTCGCCGTCGCCGTGATCCGGCTGCCCTTCGGCGCCCCGCACGGGAACTCCGACCTCACCGGCCTCGGCCTCGCCGACCTGGCGGTCGTCGCGCTCGGCGCGCTGCTGTGCGCGGCGACGGTGCGGCAGGTCACCGCGATCCAGGCGGCGGGCGCGCGGGCCTCGGCGCACGCCCTCACCCTGGCCGCGCAGGCGGGGCCGTTCCACGTGGCGGCCGGCGGACGGCGTCAGTCCCAGGCCCGCATCAGCAGCCAGCCCTCACCCGCGGTGTCGAAGCGCAGTTCGTAGGTGCCCCGCCCGTCTCCGGGGTCGGCCTCGACCCGCCAGAAACGGCGCTCTCCCGGGTCGCCCTCCGAGGTCTTCCACCACTCGCGTGCGACCACCCACCGGTCGAGCACCTGGCGCACGGCGTAGAGCCGGTCGCGCCAGACGAACTGGACCGGCTGGCCGTCACGGGTCCAGACCTCGATCGGATCACCGTAGAGTCTGCTCACGGCACATCTCCCCGCGGTTCGCGTCCGCGCCCGGGGGAAGACGGGCCTGGCCCGTCGAACATACGTTCTCATGACATGAGGCGCAAGTCCCCCATCTGTCTCACCAGTGGGTTGGCGTCAACCGAGTTGCGGATGCTGAAGGTCACGCTGCCCGCGCGGTAGCGGTCGTCGGACCACTCCACGGGACGGCCCTCGTGGGTCGTGGTGACCCGGCGCTGACGCAGCAGCGGGCTGCCACGCCGTACGACCAGGAGGCGGGAGTCCTCGACGCCGGCGGAGACCGCGTCGATGAGGTGCTCCCCGTAGGCGAAGACCAGGCCGACGTCCTCGTAGAGGGCCTGGGTGATCGACTCGCAGTCCGGGGGGATCCGTTCGACGGCCGGGGCGATCCAGCCCGCGTAGACGGTGCGTTCGAGCATCACCGGCTCACCTTCGAGGGAGCGCAACCGCAGCACGGAGAGCACCTGGTCACCCGGCTGGAGCGCCAGCCGTACGGCCTCGGCCGCGTCCGCGCCCCGGCGGCGCTGTTCGAGCACCTGGCCGCTGACCCGGTAGCCCATCGCCTGCGCCCACTGCGCGAAGCTGTTCAGCTCGGCGAAGCTCTGGCTGCGCTCGCGGCCGACCACGATGCGCCTGGCCCCCTGCCGGGAGCCGACCAGGCCCTCGGCCGCGAGCAGGGCGACGGCCTGGCGGACGGTGCCGCGCGAGACGTCGAAGCGGGTGGCGAGCGTCGTCTCCGAGGGGAGCTGGGAGCCCACGGCGTACTCGCCGCACATGATCGCCTCCCTCAGCTCGGCGGCGATCCCCACGTAGCGCGCCGCGGCCCGGCCGCCGGGCTCCGCCCCGTTTCCCGTGTCAACCAAGGCCCCGTCCATTCCTCGTGTCCGCGCTGCGCGCATCGGACGCATCGGGTGCTTCGCCTTCCTCACCCTAGACAAGGGTGAATGACTCATGAAGCCACAGCTCATGCGTTCCCCTGACGTACTTCGAGCGTTCATCGAGGGGCAACCGGGAGCCGACCCGCCAAGGCTAGCTTGTTTGGACAAGTTCGTGAATTTCTGTGCTTAGTGCACGACATCCCCTCTGGGAGAGAACGTGATCTCATCTCGCGTCCGCCTCGCGGGCCTGGCCGCCCTCCTCGCCGCGGGCGTCACGGCGTGCGGCGCGGCCCCGACGACCGCGTCCCCCGCCGCGTCCTCCTCGGACGCGGCCTCCGGCGCCGCGGGACAGGCCCCGGCGGCGGGCGCGGCGGCCACCGCCACCTCGGCGGCCGACCTCGGCGGGCTGGACAAGCTCGTCGAGGCCGCCAAGAAGGAGGGCAGGCTGCACGTCATCGCGCTGCCCCCGGACTGGGCCAACTACGGCAAGATCATCGAGGCGTTCACCGCCAAGTACGGCATCGAGATCGAGAGCGAGACCCCGGACGCCGCGAGCGCCGACGAGATCAACGCGGTGAAGACCCGCAAGGGCCAGGACCGCGCCCCCGACGTGCTCGACCTCGGCCAGTCCTTCGCCATCAGCGGCGCCGCCGAGGGCCTGTTCGCGCCCTACAAGGTGCAGACGTGGGACAAGATCCCGGACAACCAGAAGGAGCCGACCGGCCTGTGGTTCAACGACTACGGCGGCTACGTCTCGATCGGCTGTGACGCCAAGAAGATCGCCAAGTGCCCCGAGTCCTTCGCCGACCTGCTCAAGCCCGAGTACAAGGGCAAGGTCGCGATGAACGGCAACCCCACCAAGTCGGGTTCGGCGTTCGCGGGCGTCTACGCGGCGGCCCTGGCCAACGGCGGTTCCTTCGACGACATCCAGCCGGGCCTGGACTTCTTCAAGAAGCTCAAGGCCGCGGGCAACTTCAACCCCGTCGAGACCACCCCGGCGACCATCGAGAAGGGCGAGACCCAGATCAGCGTCGACTGGGACTACAACAACGCCGCCTACGCCCCCAAGCTCGTCGACAAGGGCCTCGACTGGAAGACCGTCATCCCCTCCGACGGCAAGTACTTCCAGCTCTACGCGCAGGCCATCAACAAGGACGCCCCGCACCCGGCCGCCGCCCGCCTGTGGCAGGAGTTCCTCTACAGCACCGAGGGCCAGAACCTCTACCTCGGCGGCTTCGCCCGCCCGGTGCTGCTGCCCGCGATGCAGGCCGACGGCTCGGTGGACAAGGCGGCCGAGGCCAACCTGCCTCCCGTCGAGGGCGAGCCGACCTTCCCGACCGACGCCCAGGTCGCCAAGGCGAAGGAAGTCCTGGCCACCGGTTGGGGCGCCGCAGTCGGCGGCTGACCCATGGCCGAAACCATGTCCCCTCCCGGTACGGCCGCCGCGGGACGCCGTACCGGGCGCGCCTGGCCCGCCGCCGTGCCCCTGCTGGCCTTCATGGCGTTCGCGTTCGGGATTCCCGCGGTGGCGCTGCTGTCGGGCGCCTTCACCGTCACCGACCCGGCGAGCGGCCGGACCTTCCTCGGCGCCGCCAACCTGGCCGAGAGCCTGCGGGGCAACTACCTCACGACCCTGCTGGGCAGCGTGCGCCTGTCGGCGGTGGTCGCGGCGCTCGGCGCGCTCCTGGGCGCCCTCCTCGCCCAGGCGGTGGTCACCTCCTCCTCGGCGGCGCTGCGCGGGGCGGTGCTGTCCGCCTCGGGCGTGCTGGCCAACTTCGGCGGGGTGCCGCTGGCGTTCCTGTGGGTGGCGACCCTGGGCAACTCCGGGGTGGTCACCACGGTCTTCGGGCTCGGCGAGTCGGGCTGGAGCCTGTACGGCTTCTGGGGCCTGGTCCTGGTCTACATGTACTTCTCCGTGCCGTTGATGGTGCTGGTCATGGCGCCCGCCCTTGAGGGCCTGAGGCCGCAGTGGCGGGAGGCGGCCGACAGCAGCGGGGCCAGTGCCTGGCAGTACTGGCGGCACGTCGGCGTCCCGGTGCTCGCCCCCTCGCTGCTCGGCGGTTTCGTGCTGCTGTTCGGCGGCGCGTTCGCCGCGTACGCGACCGCGGCGGCGATCACCGGCAGCACGGTCCCCCTGGTGACCCTGCAGATCGCCGACGCCCTCACCGGTGACGTGCTCGTCGGGCACGAGAACGTCGCGCTCGCGCTCAGCCTCGACATGGTCGTCGTGGCGGGCCTGGTCATGGCGGTGCACCTGCCGCTGCAGAGAAGGAGCGGCCGATGGCTGCGGTGACCCCCGTCCTTGAGGCCGCCCCCCGGAGCCTCGCCCCCGCCGGGAGGCGGCGGGTCCGCCTGTGGCGCGGCCTGGCACTGGGACTCGCGGCGGTCTACTTCCTGCTCCCGCTGGCCACCTCGTTCTGGTTCACCGCCTACAACGAGCGTCAGGGGTTCTCCCTGGCCCCCTACCCGAGGATCGTGTCCGCCGAGGGCTTCGGGGCCAGCATGCTGCTGTCGCTCGGCCTGGCCGTGGCGACGATCGTGGTCACACTCGGGCTCACCCTGCCCGCGACGCTGGCCGTACGGCTCGGCGCGCCCCGGCTGCGGCCGGTGCTGGAGGTGGTCTGCACGCTCCCGCTGGTGGTGCCGCCGATCACGTTCGTCTCCGGGATCGGCACGGTGCTGCGGTTCGGGCCGGACGCGCTGGCCGCGACGCCGTTCTGGGGGACGCTGATGGCGATCCAGGACGAGCGGTTCCCCGTGGTGCTGGTGCTGGCCTACGTGGTGCTGGCGCTGCCGTTCGCCCACCGGTCGCTGGACGCGGGGCTGCGGGCGATCGACGTGCGCACCCTCGTCGAGGCGGCCCGTGGCCTGGGGGCCTCGTGGCCGTACGTGCTGCTGCGCGTGATCGTCCCCAACCTGCGTTCGGCCATCACCGGCGCCGCGTTCCTCACCCTGGCGCTGGTGTTCGGCGAGTACACCGTCGCCGCACTGCTCGGCTACCGGACCTTCCCCGTCTGGATCGTGACGGTCGCGGGCTCCGAGGGGCAGCTGTCCGTCGCCGTCTCGCTGCTGAGCCTGTTGATCATCTGGTTGCTCTCGCTCGCCCTGTCCGGCGCGGGCGTCGAACGAAGGAGGTCGTCGTGACCGCCGGTGTCGAGTTCCGCGGGCTGCGGCGGGTGTTCGGCCGTACGGTCGCCCTGGACGGCCTCGACCTGACCGTCCGGCCCGGTGAGCTGATGGCGCTGCTCGGGCCGTCCGGCTGCGGCAAGACCACGGCGCTGCGCTGTGTCGCGGGCTTCGAGCACCCCGACGAGGGCGCCGTGATCGTCGACGGCGAGGACGTCACCCGCAGGCCGGCCAACCGCAGGGACACGGGCATGGTCTTCCAGTCCTACAGCCTGTTCCCCAACCTGAACGTCCGCGACAACGTGGCCTTCGGCCTGCGGGTCCGCAAGGTGCCCGCCGCGAAACGGCACGCCAGGGCGGCCGAACTGCTCGAACTGGTCGGGCTTCCCACGCACGGCGAGCGCTACCCGCACGAGCTGTCCGGCGGCCAGCAGCAGCGCGTCGCGCTGGCCAGGGCGCTGGCACCCGAGCCCCGGGTACTCCTGCTGGACGAGCCGCTGTCCGCGCTCGACGCCAAGGTGCGCCTCACCCTGCGGGAGGAGATCCGGCGGCTGCAGCTCGACCTGGGCATCACCACCGTCTTCGTCACCCACGACCAGGAGGAGGCGCTCTCGGTCGCCGACCGGGTCGCGGTGATGCGGGAGGGACGGCTCGAACAGTGCGCCCCGCCCGCCGAGGTCTACGACAGGCCCGCCACGCCGTTCGTGGCCGAGTTCGTCGGCACGATGAACCACCTGCCGGGCCGCCTCTCCGGCAGGGAGGTCACGGTCCTCGGCCTGAGGCTGCCCGTGGAGGGCCCGCTGCCCGCCACACCCGAGGTGGACGTGCTGGCCCGCCCCGAGGCCGTGCTCCTGTCCCCCGACCCGGAGGGGGAGGGACTCGTCGTCGCCTCCTCCTTCCGCGGTTCCTCGGCCAGGCTGCGGGTACGGCTCGGCGACCTGGAGATGCTCAGCGACGTGCCCGGCCACGACACGGCCCGGCTGGCGCCCGGCACCAGGGTCGGCGTCGGTCTCGTACGGCGGCCCGTCCTCGTCGCGGGCCGCGCCGATGCTCCCTGAACCGCCGCCCCCTGAACTGGGCGCCGTCCTGTTCGACATGGACGGCACCGTCGTGGACACCGAGGGGCTGTGGCGGCGGGCGTGCGCGGCGGTGGCCGCCGAACTCGGCCTGCGGCCCGGTGAGGTCGACCCCGAACACGTGCACGGCCGCCCCGCCGAGCACACCGCCGCCCACCTCCAACGGCCCGGCGTTCCCCTCGGGTGGATCAGCGAGCGGCTCACCGGGGAGTTCGCCCGCCTGATCGCCCTCGGGGTGACCCCGCTGCCCGGCGCGCTCGCGCTGCTGGACGGCCTGGCCTCGGCCGGGGTGCCGACCGCCCTGGTCACCGCCTCCTCCCGGCGGATCGTCGAACCGGTGCTCCGTACGGTCGGGGCGGAGCGCTTCCGTCTGGTGGTCGCCGCGGAGGACGCCCCGCGCGGCAAGCCCGCGCCGGACCCCTACCTGCTGGCCGCAGCCGGTCTCGGCCTCGACCCCGCCGTGTGCGTGGCCGTCGAGGACAGCCCCGTCGGCCTGGCCTCCGCCCTGGCCGCGGGGTGCAGGGCGGTCGCCGTCGCGGGGGCGCGCGCCGTGCCGTACGGCGTGCTCTCCGTGAACAGCCTGGAAAAGATCGACGTCACGCTGCTGCGGAGGCTGGTGGCGGGGGAGATCTCGATAGGCTGAGCCGTTCGTGCAATGGCGGATGCGGTGGTTAGGTGTGGCGGTGGACGATCTGGATGCGGGTGATTCCTTCCAAATAGGGCAGTACCGGGTGGTCGGCCGGCTCGGCAGAGGGGGGATGGGCACCGTCTACCTCGGTGAGGCACCCGACGGGCAGCGAGTCGCCATCAAGGTCATCAACCCCGAGTACAGCCGCCACGACCAGTTCAGGATGCGCTTCCGCCGCGAGGCCGACGCCGCCCAGCGGGTACGCAGGTTCTGCACGGCCGCCGTGATCGAGACCGCGCTCGACGGCGACCAGCTCTACGTCGTCACCGAGTACGTCCCCGGCCCCAACCTGGAGGAGGCCGTACAGAACGGCGGGCCGCTGCGCGGCTCCAGCCTCGACTCGCTCGCGGTCGGCGTGGCGACCGCGCTGGCCGCCATCCACTCCGCCGGGGTGGTCCACCGCGACCTCAAGCCCTCCAACGTGCTGCTCTCCCCGGTGGGCCCCCGGGTGATCGACTTCGGCATCGCCCGCGCGCTCGACACGCTCGGCGGAATCACCGGGACCGGAGAGATCCTCGGCACCCCCCGCTACATGGCGCCCGAGGCCCTGCGCGGCGAACCGCTGTCGGCGGCGTGCGACGTCTTCTCCTGGGGCTGCCTGGTCGCCTTCGCCGCCAGCGGCAAGGCCCCCTTCGGCGGGGAGAGCCTGCCGTCGGTGCTCTACCAGGTGCTCAACACCGAACCCTCCCTCGACGGCCTTGAGGGGTCGCTGCGCGAGCTGGTGACCCACGCCATCGCCAAGGACCCCCTGCGCAGACCGACCTCCCAGCAGATCCTCGACCACCTGGTCGGCCGCTCGGCCCCGCACGAGCAGGCCGCGGACTCGGTCCAGGCCGCCTGGCAGCGCGGCCCCGCGGTGCCCGACTTCGTCGAGGCGGGCGGGACGGCCGTGTGGACCGGCCAGGAGCCGCTCGGGACGACGGTCCTGCCGGGCACGCCCCCTCCGCGGCGACGCCGTACCACGAGGACGGTCGTGGTCGGGGCGGTCTCCGCCCTGGCCGTGGTGGTCGCGGGAGCCGGGCTGTTGCTCAGCCTGGCCTCGGGCGGGCCGCCGGAGAACCTCCCCCTGCTCTACCAGGAGGACTTCACCCAGAGCGGCAACGGCTGGAGCGGCGGCGTCTACGACGGCACGTCCGACCGGTACGGCTACTCCCCCGACGGCTTCTACGCCGTGGACGTGGACGGCGGCTACCCGGTGGGACGGCAGAAGGCGCCGATCGGCTTCCTGACCGCCCCGCCCGTGGTCCCCAACCTCCTGGCCAGCCCGACCCCGGTCATTCCCGACCGGTTCCTGCTGGGCGTCGACGCAGGGACCCGCCCAGGAACCGAGGGGCCCGGCGAGTACGGCCTGTTCTGCCGCGGCGAGGAGAGCTACGAGGCGACCCGCTACGAGTTCCTGGTCGACACCCTCGGTACGGCCCGCATCCGCAAGGCCGTCAAGAGCGGCGGCGGCGAGCTGATCAAGGCCGTCCCGGTCGACCTGCCGGACAAGGGCCCGGTGCGCATCCAGGCCGAGTGCGCCGGCGGCCCCGACGGCGTGCGGCTGACCATGTGGGTGGACGGCGAGCAGGTCGGGACCGTCCTCGACGCCAACCCGCTGCCCAGCGGCCAGGTCGGCGTGCTCGCCCGGGTCGGGGAGAAGAGCAGCGCGACACTCAGGGCGTCCTTCGACAACTTCACCATGCGCGGCGTCCCCCGCGAGGACGACTCCCCCACGCCCTCCGGCGGGAACAGCGAGTGACCCCCACGGGGTTGGGGACGATGATCGAACCATCCAACGAGCGAAGGAGCCAGCACGATGCGTGCCATAGTCGTCTCCGCGACCGGCGGTCCCGAGGTCCTCGCCTACACCGACCACCCGGACCCGGAGCCGAATCCCGGTGAGGTGCTCGTCGACGTCGCCGCCAGCGGGGTGAACTTCATCGACGTCTACCACCGGATCGGCCGCTACCCGCTCTCGCTGCCCTTCGTCCCCGGCAACGAGGGCGCGGGCACCGTGGCCGCCGTCGGTGAGGACGTGACCGGTCTGTCCGTCGGTGACACCGTGGCCTGGGCCGGGGTGATGGGCAGCTACGCCGCCCGCGCGGTGGTGCCCGCCTCGCAACTGCTGGCCGTACCCGAGGGGATCGACGCCGAGCAGGCGGCGGCGGTGACCCTGCAGGGACTGACCGCCCACTACCTGACCCACTCCACCTACGAGGTGAAGCCCCGCGACGACGTGCTGGTGCACGCGGCGGCCGGGGGCGTCGGCCTGCTGCTCGTCCAGATCGCGAAGCTGCGCGGCGCCCGGGTGATCGGCACGGTCTCGACCGAGGAGAAGGAGACGCTGGCCCGCCAGGCGGGCGCGGACGAGGTGCTGCGCTACGACGGCTTCGCCGAGGCGGTGCGCGACCTGACCGGTTCCGGCGTGCACGTCGTCTACGACGGCGTCGGCGCGGCCACCTTCGACGACAGCGTCGCCTCGCTGCGCCCGCGCGGCATGATGGCCCTGTACGGCCAGGCCAGCGGCCCGGTCCCGCCCGTCGACCCGCAGGTCCTGGCCAGGGGCGGCTCCCTGTTCCTGACCCGCCCCAGCCTCGGTCCCTACGTCGCCACCCGCGACGAGCTGGCCTGGCGGGCCTCGAACATCTTCGGCTGGGTGGCCTCCGGCGACCTCAGGGTCCACATCTCCGCCCGCTACCCCCTGTCCGAGGCCGCCCAGGCCCACAGGGACCTGGAGGCCCGCCGCACCACCGGCAAGCTCCTCCTGCTCCCGTAGGGGCCCTGCGAGGGTTCAGCCCCGCAGGACCCTCCACATGACGGACGGGCGCATGAGGGCGGACGGGGGGTCGAGCAGGCCGGTCACCCGGGTGAAGGCGACCGCGGCCTCGGCGTCGTGCGAGGCGGCCCGCTGCAGCCTGCGGACGTAGGCGTCCATGAACCTGGCCTGCGGGGTCATGGGCACCCCCGTGTCGCGCGCGGCCAGGTCGGCGCCCGTCGACAGCTGCCAGGCGGGGTCGAGGGCCTTGGCCGCCGCGGTGAAGTAGCGGCGGGCCAGGCCCTCGGTGCCCTCGCGCAGGCACTCGCGCATCGCGGACGCCTCAAGCGCGGCGACCGACATCCCCTGCCCGTAGATCGGGTTGAAGTTGCACAACGCGTCCCCGGCGACCAGCAGCCCCTCCGGGAAGCGCGTCAACCGCTCGTAGTGGCGCCGTACGCTGGCCGGAATCCTGGCCAGCCCGATCTCGCCGAGCGGTTCGGCGGCGCGCACCGCCGCGGCCACCTCGGCGGGGACGACCTCGTCGACCCAGGCGAAGAAGTCGGCGGGGTCCGCGGGCGCGGGCGCGCCCGCGTTGCCGCCGAGCGTCGCCAGCCAGCGGTCCCCCTCGACCTGGCACAGCGCCACCCCCTTCGGCTGGCCCGGGTAGGTGCCGACGAGGACCAGCCTGTCCTTCATCGACCCCTCGGGAAGGCGCAGGTACCACGTCGCGTAGGACACCTCGACCTTGACGACCTCCTCCTCGGGCCGCTCGAACCCCATCGCCTCCAGCCAGGCGAGCGTCCGCCCTCCCCTGCCCATGACGTCCACGACGAGGTCGGCGGGCAGTTCCTCGTCGGCACCGGCCCGTCCGGCGGTGGCGATCCGCACCCCGGCGACCCGTGCCGTCCCGGAGGAGTCGTCCGTCATGAGGCCGGTGACCTGGCTGCGGTCCCGTACCGTCACCGTCGGCAACGCCCGTACCCTGCCCAGCACGTGCCGTTCGAGGAAGGGCCTGGTCGCCGAGATGCCCCGCTCCCCGGTCGGCGTCCGCGCGAACTCGTGGCCCCCCATGATCATCCGTAAGTGCACGATCATCTCGTACGACACCGCCCCGGCCGTGACCATCTCCTCCGTGACGCCGGGGAACAGCTCCTCGATGATCCGTAACCCCCTGGGCAGCAGGGCGTGGGCGTGGAAGCCCTGCGGCACGCCCCTGCGCGGCCCGTCCGGTCCCTCCCCCGACAGGTCGTCCCGCTCGACGAGCGTCACCCGGTCGTAGAAGTCGGCCAGCGCCCGCGCGGTGAGCAGCCCGCCCATCCCCGCCCCCAGCACAACCGCGTGTTTCCCAGCCCTGCGGATCATCATCGCCTCCCGTCGCCGTACCAACGGTTCGAATCTGCCGGAAAGATCACCGAAGATCGAGACTTGACGTCAGGAAACAGCCGGGACGAAGCCGTCTATCGTGAAGCCATGGATGTGGACACCGCTTTCGTGCTCGGTGGCGGAGGCGTGCTCGGGGCCCACGAGGTGGGCATGCTGCGCGCGCTCGACGAGGCGGGCGTCAAACCGGACGTGGTTGTCGGCACCTCCGTCGGAGCGCTGAACGGCGTGGTGCTCGCGGCCCACCCCGGTGACGCGGTCAGGCACCTCACCTCCCTGTGGCGCTCCGAGGTCGTCCGTACGGCCTTCGCCGGATCGTGGGTCACCCGCCTGTCCACGCTGGCCAGGAGCGGCACCCACCTGCACTCCCCGGAGCCGCTGCGCGAACTGCTGACCCGGACGCTGCCCGTGTCCCGCATCGAGGAGCTGGCGGTGCCGTTCCAGTGCGTCGCCGCCTCCGTGGAGCACGCCCGCGCCCACTGGTTCACCGAGGGCCCGCTGGTCGAGGCGGTCCTGGCCTCGTGCGCGGTGCCCGGCCTGCTGCCGCCGATCCGGGTCGGCGACGACCACTTCCTCGACGGCGGCCTGGTGCACAGCATCCCGGTCGGTCGGGCGGTCGCCCTGGGCGCCCGCCGCGTCTACGTCCTGCACGTCGGCCGGATCGAACGGCCGCTGACCGTCCCGCGCCGTCCCTGGGAGGTCGGCCTGATCGCCTTCGAGATCGCCCGCAGGCACCGTTTCGCCGAGGAGATGGCCGCCCTGCCCGGAGGGGTCGAGGTGCACGTCATGCCCTCCGGCTCGGAGAACAGGCCGGGCGTCGACCTCTCCCAGCTGCGTTACCGGGACTCCTCGCAGATCTCCGGACACATCCGGCGGGCCTACGAGGCCTCCTCCCGCTACCTCGCCGAACTGGCCCGATAGAAGAGGGGGTGGCCATGCTTCCTCCGCGCATCATCCGCCGGTTGGTCCTCGCCCCCCTCGTCATCGTGCTCACCGTGGCCGCGGTGGTCACCCTGCCTGTCTGGCTGCTGGTGGTCACCGCGGCCTCACTGCGCCTGCCGCCCCCGCAGCGGCGCGGCACCCGGCTCGTCTGGTTCGCGGTGGCGTGGCTGACGCTGGAGTCCATGGCGCTGATCGCCTGCCTGTGGCTGTGGATCATCGACCTGGGCGGCAGGCTGAGCCACGACGAACGTGAGGAGCGGCACTACGCCCTGGTCAGATGGCTGCTGTCCAGCGTGTACGGCGCCGCCGTACGGATCTTCGGGCTGAGCGTCGAGATCGACGAGCCGAGGGCGACCTCCGAGGAGCTGTCCCGCCGCCTGACCCGTCCGGTGATCGTCCTGTCCCGGCACGCGGGTCCCGGCGACTCCGTCCTGCTCGTCCACCACCTGCTCACCCGGTACGGCAGGCGCCCCAGGATCGTGATGAAGGCGGCGCTGCAGCTCGACCCGTCCCTGGACGTCGTGGTCAACCGGCTGCCGAACGCCTTCGTCCCGCCCGACGTGGAGACGGGCGGTATCGTCACCGAGATCCGCCGTCTGGCCTCGGACATGGAGGCCGACGACGCTCTGGTGATCTTCCCCGAGGGGGGCAACTTCACCCCGAAACGCCGGGGACGGGCGATCCTGCGCCTGGAGGACCGGGGGCTGCGTGAGGAGGCCGCCCGCGCCCGGCGCCTCGAACACCTGCTGCCGCCCCGCCCCAACGGGGCCCTGGCCGCCATCGAGGCCTGCCCGTCCGCCGACGTGGTCTTCGTGGCCCACACCGGCCTGGACGACCTGGTCACCCTCGGCGACGTCTGGCGCAGACTGCCGGTGCGCGCGGAGGTCAAGGCGGGGTGGTGGCGGGTGCGGGCGGAGGAGGTGCCCACAGGCCGGGAGGAACGGATCACCTGGCTGTTCGACCAGTGGGACAGGATAGACGCCTGGATCACCGAACACCGCTCGGCCCCGGTCGCCGGGACGGAGGGTTAGGACCTCTCGATCTTCGCGCTGCGGTGCAGCAGGTGGACGTTGCGGAACTTCTGGGTTGGGTCAGCGATCACGCGAAGCCCCGGCTTCCCGGCCAGCGGGGCCAGGTCGAGGTCGGATGTCATGCCTCGCACACTGACCGACCGCAGCTCGGTCAGAGAAGCGAGCGGCGACAGATCCGTCACCTGGGAGGATCTCTCAAGGGAGAGAAACTCAAGTTTCGACAGCTCGGCCAGCGGACCGAGGTCGGAGGCCGGGGTCTCGTAGAGGGTCAGGCTTTCGAGGCCGCGCCGACGAGCCAAGGGCGACAGGTCCCGCACCGGGCACGTCCCGAGACGCAGCAGGAAGAGGTCGTCGAAGGCGTCGAGCGCGTCCAGGTCGTCGACGGTGGTGTCCCACAGGCTCACCGAACGAAGCCGCGGACAGTGATCGGCCAGGACGCCTAGCCCGCCGGCGACGTCGCCGCCGGAGAGAGCGAAGCTCCCCAGCCGCGGAAGATCCGCGAGGAATCTCAGGTCCTTCAGGTGGGGAGCCTGATGGAGGTGTAGACTCCTCAGCTCGGTCTGCCTGGCGACCGGACCGAAGTCGTCGATCAGCGCCAGACCCGCGAGGGTCAATATGTCGAGACGGGGCATCCGGTCGAGGAAGGCGAGATCTCCGGTGAAGCCCCGGCCCTGCAGGATCAGATCCTCCAGCGCGGACAGCCGGGTGAGGGGCTCCAGGTCGGCGGGAAGTGACGACTCCACGTCGATCGACAGCCACTCCAGGCCCGTCAGAGTCCCCACGGCGCCGAGGTCGGCCTCGTCCATGGAGTCCATGGAGTACACGGTCAGCCCGCGTAACCTCGGCAGGCCGCGCAGGAAGTCCAGCCCACCGGAAACGGGACAGGACACGTGGAGGCTGCGCAGCCGCTCCAGACGGTGGAGGCTGCCCAGCAGACGCGGGTTGTCGACCTCCAGCCTTTCATCGAGCAGTGGCGCGTCCGCGAGGACCTCGGTGGCGTAGTGGTCGGGGTCGAAGTAGTCCCACCCGGCGACGAGTTCCTCCTGGACCTTCCCCCGGGGGTCGTCCCGGTACCCGGCGAGCCTGCGCAGCGCGCGCGGGCCGTTGACCAGCCAGCAGGTCCGCACCGTCGCCACCGCCCGCGCCTGCGACAGGCCGCCCAGGTCGTCGGGAAGACGGCGCAGGACCTCCTCTCCCGCGAGCGCGAGCACCCTCGCCTCGGCCGCGTTCCTGGGCGGGATCACCTCGGCCAGGCACGCCTCGACCCGTTCCTCCAGGTCGCGCGGGAGTTCCTGGATCGTCTCCAGACAGCCGGCGACCAGCAGCCGCAGCCTGCGCGCGTGCCTGTCCCGGCCGTCGATCCGGTCGAGCAGGCCGCCGAGCAGCTCCCGCCGTACCGGGGCGTTGGCGTGCCCGGCGGCCATCACCACCGTCTCGCGCCACTGGTCCAGGTGGGCCCGCTCGACCAGCGGTTCGACGTCGGCGTCGTCGGCCGCCTGCTTGGCCGCGAGATACTCCTGGACCGTCCGGTGCACGAAGTCGATCCGCCCGGGAACCGGCTCCCTGATCACCCCGCTGCGCTGCAGCAGATGGTCGAGTACGGCCCGCGCGGGTGCCTCGACCCTGGGCATGGTCCCGATGCGCTCCTCGACCCGTTTGAGCGCCGTGGCCGAGGAAAGTTCGGAGCGGCCCAGCATCGTGAGCCGCCAGGCCAGGTCCTGGAGGATGCGGACCTTCTGCTCGGGTTCGAGGGTGACCTCGACGGCGATGCCGCGTTCTGCGTCCCGGCGTTCGAGCAGCAGTTCCAGGGCGGCCTCGTACAGGCCCATCCGGTTGCGCGGCAGCTGTTTGCCCCGGTCGAGGTTGAGCGCGCACAGCATCGCCGCGAGCAACGGCGTCGAGGCCAGCGCCCGCAGGTGCGGGCTGCTCTCGAACCTGGCCAGCAGCGCGCCCTCGTACTCGTCGAGCCGCTCCGGCGCGCACGGCAGGCTCCGGGAGCCCCGCATCGCGACGTGCCACTGCCGTACCAGCTCGCGCAGGTCGGCGGGGGTCATGGGCTCCAGCAGGACCGGGGAGAAGCCCTCCTCCGCCAGCCAGCGCGCGTCGGCCGCCGCGGGCCGGGAGGTCACCACGGTCACGGTCCCCGGGTAGGCGGCCAGCAGCCCGCCGAGCCACTGCCTGACCGCGGGCCGGTGCCGTACGGCCAGCTCGTCCACTCCGTCCACGAGCAGCAGGGCGCGTCCCGCGTCGAGAATCCGGTGCGCCCAGCCCTCGGGCATCCGGCCCGCGAGCGGCGCCGCGACGTCGGCGAGGAGGTCCTCGGGGCCCGGCAGCCTGCCCGAGGGGTGGCTGCGGAGCTTGACGAAGAGCGGGACACGGCCCTTCCAGGGGGCCAGGTCCCCGAAGAAGCCGTTCCGCGCGGCGGTCACCGACAGCCAGCGCAGCAGCGTGCTCTTGCCCGAGCCCGCGTCGCCCCGCAGCAGCACCCGGCGGGAACGGCCGAGGGCACTCTCCACCCGCAGGGTCGCCGCCTCGTACCCACCGCCCGCACCGGGCAGGTCGGTCAGGTCGGCGAAGCGCATCCGCTCGGGGACGCGCTCGCGCGAGCGGTCCTCCAGCGAGACGTTGAGGCTGATGTAGGCGACGCTCAGCGTGGCGCGGGGGCGGTAGTTCTCCACCCGGACGCCGAACAGCTCGACCTCGTCGAGGGTGGTGCCGAGGTGTTCGAGATAGCGGCGTTCGAACTCCGCGTCGTCCTGGGTGCCGGTCGGCGCGTCGAGCGAGCGGGCGGGCAGCCTGGCCAGTCCTGAGGCGACCTGCTGGCCGAGGGCGGCGATCCGCTCCTCCACGGCGGACAGGCGGCTCAGGGCCTCGGTGGCGGCCCTGGGGAGATACTGCGGCAGCTGCCTGACGATCCTGAGCAGGCAGTCGAGGCACTCGTCGAGCAGCACGTCGTACAGCCTGGCCCCGGCCTCGCCGAGCTGACGCGCGGGGTCGCCGAGGCCCTTCCTGAGATCTTTGGCGAGCTTGACGGGGTCCATGTCGGCGGCCATGAGGGCCCTGTCCGACAGATCGGCCGATTCGAGGGCGGCGACGACCTCGTACAGCACGGCCGTCCTGTCGTTCTCGGTGAGGCCGCCGTACTCCTGCTCGGCGAGGACCGCGATCCGCCGTTCGACGCCGTCCGCGATGGCGGCGAGCTGGCGTTCCAGGCTGCGCCGTACGAACCGGTCGGGGAAGCCGGCCCGGATCAGCTCGGACAGGTCGGCGTCGCGTTCGGCCTTGGCGGCGCGGGCGGCCAGGCCCTCCCGCAGGGCGCGTTCGGCGACGGCTCTGCCCGCTGCGGCGACGACGGCTTCCAGTCCGGACATGCTGCTCCTCGGCGCGCGGTGATCCCCTCCAATGATCAACCAAAAAGACGCCGGTTACTGAAAAATCCGGATAACCACGGAGCTACCAGTCCTGGGAGAGCCCCGACATGCGACGGAAGTACTCGTCCTCGTCGATCTCTCCCGCCGCGTAACGGCGCTTGAGGATCTCACGAGGGTCTTCTTCGAGCGCGGGCCGCGGCTTCCCCCGCAGCATGCGCACGAGCGGCCCCGGGCGGACGACCACCAGGATGATCACCGCGATGACGAGCAGGGGCAGTACGAGCCGGAGCATCACTCACCTCCCATGCTTCTGTTGTGCGAAATTCTGCGAGAAGTCCGGCGCTTCACGCAAGGACCCGCCCGGCGGCAGCACCGGCAGACCCCGGGGGGCACCGCCGTCGAGCAGCCGGAGCAGGGCGCCGGTGTCCAGGTGCCGCTCGACCATGTCGCCCAGGGCGTCCAGCCTCTCCTGCCGCAACGCGGCGAAGGAGACGTCCGGAGCCGGGACGAAGTCACGCCCGCTGACGGCCGCGACGTCGGCGAGGAAAGCCCTGCGGAAGTCGTCGTTCTCCAGCGCCCCGTGCCAGGTGGTACCCCAGACCGAGCCGGATCGGCAGCCGTCGAGGAAGGGCTCTCCCCCGTGCGCGGTCACCACGCCGTGGTGGATCTCGTAGGCCTCGACCCGGCAGCCGTAGGCGACCCCCGAGGGCCGCCCCAGCGTCTTCTCCGCGGCGAACTCCACCGTCGCCGGCAGCAGCCCCAGCCCCTCGACCGTCCCCTCCCCCGACTCGACGTCGTCGTGGATCGCCCCGGCGAGCATCTGGTAACCGCCGCAGATGCCCAGCACCGCCCGCCCCGGCAGCGCGCCGGCCAGTCCGCTCGCGCGCAGCCACGCCAGGTCGGAGACCGTGGCCCTGGACCCTGGCAGCACCACCAGGTCGACGTCGTCGAGTTCGGCGGGCGAGGTCACGAACCTGACCGTCACCCCGGGCTCCGCGGCCAGCGCGTCGAAGTCGGTGAAGTTGGACACCCTCGGCAGTCTCACCACCGCGACCCTCAGGGTCTGCCGGCCGTACGGCGGGCGGGCGGCCGTGGGCCTGCCGTTCAGGGCCAGGGAGTCCTCCACGTCCAGCCACAGGCCGTCCAGCCAGGGCAGCACGCCGTACACCTCGCGGCCCGTCAGTCCCCTGATCATGTCGAGGCCGGGGGCGAGGATCTCCGGTGCCCCCCTGAACTTGTTGATCACGAACCCGGCCACCAGCGCCTGGTCGTCCGGATCGAGAAGGGCGACCGTGCCGTACAGCGAGGCGAAGACGCCGCCCCTGTCGATGTCCCCGACCACGACCACCGGCAGGTCCGCCGCCCTGGCCAGGCCCATGTTCGCGATGTCGCCCCTGCGCAGGTTGATCTCGGCGGGACTGCCCGCCCCCTCGCAGACCACCACGTCGTAGCGTTCCCGCAGCCGCCCGAGCGCGTCCACGGCCACCTGGCGCAGCCGTTCCTTGACGTCCCAGTACTCCATGGCGTCCACCTCGGCCAGCGGTCTGCCCATGACCACGACCTGGCTGCGCCGGTCGCTGCCCGGCTTGAGGAGGATCGGGTTCATGTCCGCGGAGGGCTCAAGGCCGCACGCGGCGGCCTGCATCGCCTGCGCCCTGCCGATCTCGGCGCCGTCGGCGGTGACGAAGGAGTTCAGCGACATGTTCTGCGCCTTGTACGGCGCCACCCGCACCCCCTGCCTGGCCAGCCAGCGGCAGATCCCGGCGGTGACGACGCTCTTGCCCGCGTCCGAGGTGGTCCCGGCGACCAGCAACGCCCCTTTGACCGGGGCCGGAGCATCATGTGGGGGAAGGCTCGTCATACCTCACAGCATGCCGTACCGCCCATGTCGGCCTGGCGGCGTGGGCGGACCCTGTCGGCGTGGGTCCGAAAAACGCCGCCTTCGTCGATACAGGCCAGGGAGCCGGGGCCTGGGGCTCGCTCGCACCGCCGGGGACCGCTCTCGCCTCTCTTGCCGCCGCAGGCGCAAAGGATCGCTCCCGGCGCCGCCGGCACAAGAGGCCCTTTCCGGCGCCGTGAACTCAGAGGTCCCCTACCGCCGTCGGCGCAGGAGCGTCGCCAGCACCGCCACGCCCGCCGCGGTGAACCCGACCGCCCTGGCCAGCCGTACGGCGCGGCGGATGTCCGGCACCGAGGGCTTGGGGCCGTCGCCCATCTCCGGGCGGTGCTCCACGCGGTCGCCGTACACGTTGACGCCGCCGAGCGTGACGTCGAGCGCCCCGGCGAAGGCCGCCTCGCAGCGACCCGAGTTCGGGCTGGGATGGCGGTGGCCGTCCCTGCGCAGCATCCGTGCAGAACGCCGGGCCGAGCCGCCGACCACGGGCGCGCACACGGCCGTGAGCAGGCCGGTGATCCGTGCCGGGGCGAGGTTGGCGACGTCGTCGAGCCGGGCGGCGGCCCAGCCGAACCGCTCGTAGCGGGCGCTGCGGTGGCCGACCATGGCGTCCAGGGTGTTGACCGCCCGGTAGGCCAGCAGCCCGGGGACCCCGGCCACCGCCCCCCAGAACAGTGGCGCGACCACGGCGTCCGAGGTGTTCTCCGCGACCGACTCGACCGTCGCCCTGGCCAGTTCCGCCGCCTCAAGCCGGGAGGGGTCGCGCCCGCACAGGTGCGAGAGCCTGCCGCGTGCGCCCGCGAGGTCGTCCGCCTCAAGGAACTCCGCCATCGCCACGCCCTCGCGCCCCAGCGTCGTGCCGCCGAGCACCGCCCAGGTGGCCACCGCGCTCAGCGCGCCCCGCAGCACCGGATTGCCCGTCCTGGCCACGGCCACCCCGAGCAACGCCACCGGGCCGACGCACAGCGCGACATGGACGACCCCGGCGGGGCGGGCGTCGCCGTACAGACGGCTCTCCAGCGCCGCCGCGGCCCGGCCGAACAACGCGACCGGATGTCCACGCCTCGGATCACCCAGTACGGCGTCCGCGACGACCCCGGCGAGCATCCCCAGAGCCTCTGCCCGGGTTTCAGATGAGATGGCCATGAAGCCGGTCCTGGTTCCTCTCAAGCCAGGCGCACGCCCGACGGATGCGTGCCCCGGCGCCACCCTCCCACATCCGGGCCCAGCCACCGCCCAGGGACTCCGCCCTGGCGCGCATGGCGACGTAGGAGCGGTTGAAGCGAAGCCTGGACAGGTCGAGCAGGCGGCGACGGTCCCGGGCCGCCAGGCCGTACGCGTCGCAGAACAGTCGCAGCCTCGGCCCGACCGCGAGATCGGCCTGGAGCGGCTCCAGGTCGACGGGGTCGGCGATCGGCGCCCAGTGCCGCAACGTCGTCACCACGTCGAACAACCGGGTCGTCGGCCTGGCCATGTCGAAGTCGATCAACGCGGCGGGCAGCCCGTCCCTGAAGATCACATTGTCGAGGTTGACGTCGCAGTGGCCGACCAGTTCGGCGGGCGCGTCGTCGTTGGACCCCGTCTCCCAGCAGGCGCCCCGGGGCGGGACGAACCCGGCGCAGGCGTCGTGGAAGCGCCGCAGCAACTCCGCCAGGGCGACCAGCGACTCGTCGGTGAGCGCGTAGGCGGGCAGCGGCCTGGGGGCCGACTCCCCCACGACGTAGGTCAGGATCTCCCTGCCCTCCTCGTCGAACCCCATGGTCCTCGGCGCCCCGTCGAATCCGGCGCTCTCCAGGTGCCGCAACAGCGCGTGCACCGACCGCGTCGAGGTGCGGACCGGTCTGCGGACGGTGTCGCCGACCCGCACGACGCCGTCGGTCACGTCACCGCCCAGCAGGGGAATCTCCTTCTGGAACGTGACGGCGAACATGGCATACGAGCGTAGACCGCCTTTCCCTTCGAGGAGAACGATTTCCGGTGAAACGCCCAACGCGCCGCAGATCACCGCCCCTACGACCACTCCGCCGGGCAGATGTCCCCTGGGTACGCTCCCCGGCCTCCGGCCTGCGGAGTGATCCTCGCGACACAGACGGGAAACCGATGCGTACGCACTCCCCGGATCATGCACAATTAAGCGGGAGCGCCCTTAGCTCAGCTGGATAGAGCACCGGACTTCTAATCCGACGGTCGCAGGTTCGAATCCTGCAGGGCGCGCTATGCATGACCTGGCTCAGAAAGGCCCCTGGTAGGCCATTGCCAGACCATCGCGTCAGGCAGACGCCGTTCGGGACCGACGCGGGATGATCGCCAGCGTCGCCTCGGCCACCTCCGGGACGACACTCATATAGACGTCAGCGGTGAACGAGAACCGCGAGTGCCCGAGCGTCTCCGACACCACCTTCATCGGCACCCCCGCAGCGAGCATGAGCGAGGCCGCACTGTGCCGGAGGTCGTGGAACCGGATCGGCGGAAGGCCGGCCCGCCGGATGAGAATCTCGAACCGCTGGCTCGCGAACTCCTCCCGCAGGGCCTCGCCGTTGCGCCGCGTGAAGACTTACAGCGTTGTCCTACATGGTGAGTGAGTCGTTGAACTCAGCTGGACGGCGGGCAATGGGACTGGATTGTCCCGGCGGGGCTGTGGGAGATCGTGCGGCCGTCGCCGTCGCCGTCGCCGTCGGCGCCGCGGGTGCGCCCACAGGGCGGCGGGATCGTCGGTGTCGCTGATGAGGCGGTGTTCGCCGCGGTCGTCTGCGTGCTGGTCAGCGGATGCGCCTGGCGGGCGCTGCCGCCGTGTTTCGCCGCCTCGAAGTCGACTGTGCACCGCCGGTTTTTGATCTGGTCGCGGGCTGGAGTGTGGCATCGGTTGCATCAGGCCGTCCTGGACCGGCTCGCCGACGACGGCCTGCTGGATGTGTCGCGCGTGGTGCTCGGCTCGGCGCACGTGAGGGCCAAAAAAGGGGACGAACACACTGGTCCTTCACCCGTGGACCGGGGTCAACCCGGTTCCAAGCTGCACATCCTGTCGGATGCGGCCGGACTACCCCTGGTCGTCGGCCTGTCGGCGGCCAGTGTCCACGACAGCCGCCGGTTGAAGCCGATGGTGCTCGCCCTCCCGTTGAGACACGACCCGGTTCGGGGCGGGTGTCGCAAGCCCGGCAAGCTTCACGCCGACAAGGCCTTTGATCACCCCGAGCTGCGGCGACGGCTGTGCGGCAGGCGTATCGGGGTGTGTATCACCCGCAAGGGCGTCGAGTCCGGTCAGCGGTTGGGCCGCCATCGGTGGGTGATCAAGCGGACCATCTCCTGGCTGCTCGGCTACCGGCGCCTGTCACCCCGTTACGAGCGTTACCCCCACGTCTACTTGGCCTTCTCACTCTCGTTGCGGCCCTCGTCTGTCATAAGCGACATCTCAAACTCACCATGTAGGACACGGTCTAAGCGGGATGGGGGAGCTGGTGAAGGTGTACCACTCGTCGGCGCCGGTGTATCGCCGAGCAGGCCACTTCGCGTCCTTCGCCGCAATCGCCGCGGCCCTCATCTGCCACCGCCGACCGGCCAAACGAGTCACGGTCCGAGACGGCCGGCGATACCTCTGAATTGCAGAGATTTCCGCATTTTGACATCCGATCCACTTCGCCTGAAAATCGTTAAAAGACGTTACCAGGAAAATCCAATGAGCCTCTGACGCCGACAAACGCAGACGTCCGCCGCCTTGGGGAGCAGCGGACGTCAAGAGCTGATTCGGCTCAGCAGAGAGAGCCCTTGTACCAGGCGTTATGAACCTCGTAAGTAGTGCCGAGGTAGGTCCTTCCTGGCCCGACGCACCGGTCGTAGTCGCTCAGCGGCCACGTCCGTTCTACGCGGATGAGGACATGAGTGCTGGGGTCGCAGTGGTTGTAGTAGGCGGCGGCGAGGGCCGGGGTGGGGTCCCAGCCGCAGGCGAGTGCCTTTGTTTCAGCCGTGCTGGACGCAGATGCCATGCCCGACGTTGCGAGCACGCCGAGCGTGGACAAAGCGGCTATACCAAGCGCGATGCTCTTCTTCCGGCGCTTCAGATTGGAGATCATTTGCGCACCTTCCGGAGTGAGGATTTTCATTTCCGAGGGTCACGCACACCACACATTTACGCCATAAGAAAAAATGCCATTAAGCACCGGTTTACTGCCAACCCTGACACGCGGTCGCACAGCAGGACGCCACCGTCCGGAAGGGCGGAGGCACCGCCTCGGGCGGAGGTGGGCGAGATATCGTCGATCGACTTCCCGGGCACCGTGCAGGACCGAGGCATCGCCTTGTACGACTGACGCGACGCCGAGCGGTACGGCGACGCCCTCGCGGTGCGGCTCCAGGAAGGCGGGGGCGTCGTTGTCCGCTTCCGGCCAGGAAGTGAGACCGCTCTCCCGGGTTACCTTCGAGGCGCTCCCCCGAACGGTCTCGCCAACCTTCATGAAAGGGCACCCCCATGTCCCTGATCAAACGCCTCGCCGTCACCGCCGCCGCCGTCGTTCTCGCGGCTCCGCTGGCGGCGGCCCCGGCCACCGCTTCCACCGACCGCACCTTCGTCTGCGCTCAGGGAAGGATGGAGAGCGGCGAGCCGATGTTCCACTTCCTGTGGCTGACCGGAGAAGGATGCACCGGGCCCATGACCCCGCTGTCCTCCGGTCCCGGCGTGATCACCATCACCCCCTGGGGCCAGAGCTATAGCTGCGCGGGAGTGCTCGTATTGGACAACTCCAACGTGTTCGCCAACGCGAAGGAATGCGTCTGGCTGTAGCGGCTCGACGGCGCCCCCGCCCAGAAGGATGGGGGCGCCGTTGCTTGCGGCCGTCGGCGTCGCGGGCCAGACTGGTGGCTCGTCACCCTGTGAGGGATCGTGACTTGTAAGTCACTCAGATCTCGGGCCGCTCTCGCCTGTATGTACTCATCAGTCCTACGAGGGTTCGCAACACATCCAAGATGCCATCGGCCGTCGCCTGCCAGTGAGACTTCCTCATCGCCCTTCGAGGGTTCAGACATGACGGCGCCCCGCCTCTACAGCTTCCGTTCTAAGCGGCATTCCAGAAGTTCCGCTTGTAACCGGCCGGGAGCCAGGGGCTGGTCCACGGGGCGGCGGTGGCCAGCAACTGGTCCGGCGAACGCGCGGAAGAAGACATGAATCTGTCGCAGGCGGCCGGGCCAGGTGACGGCGGTGTTGGCGATGAACGCCTTGAGCGCGGCCCAGATCCGCTCGACCGGGTTGTCGTGCGGGCTGTAGCGCGCCCCGTACAACATCTCCACCCGCGGATGCGCCCGCAGATAGGACGCCACGGCCCGTGCGTGGTGAATGCTGTCGTTGTCGCAGATCACCACGATCTTCGGGGCCTCCGGGAACGCGGCGGCCGCCTCACCCGGCAGCTGCAGGAAGTCGGCCGCGCACCGGCGGCCCAGCCGATACACCCACCGCCCCGTGGTCAGCTCCACCGCGCCGAACACGGTGACCTGCCGGTTCTTACCCGGGGTGACAACGTCCGGGCGAGCGCCGCGCAACGTCCAGCCCGCTCGGATGTGCGGCAGCAGGTTCACGTGGGTTTCATCGGCGGCCCAGACCACCGCTCCACGCGGCAGCGCGCGCAGCCGCGCGGCGATGGCGGCCACCGTCCGCCACCGGTCCGGATCGCCCCGGGCCACCAGCTTGGGACGCCGCCAGAGGGCCACTTGACGCACCCGCCGATACAGCGTGCGCCTGCTCAACCGGGGCCGGTTGAGGCAGCGCCACAGCCGCGCAAGAGTCCACCGCCCCGGCCGGGCCGGCAGCGCGGCGATCCGGCCCGTCAAGCGCTCCCCGCCCAGACGGGGGCGGCCCGGGCGGGGCCGGTCGGCCAGTCCTGCCAGGCCGTGACGGTTGAAGCGGCCGATCCATCGGCGCACCGTGGCGGCGTCATAGCCCAGCAGCTCGGCGATCTGCGCCGCCGGCAGGCCGTGCAGCGACAACAGAACCATCACCGCGCGCAGCGCCGGACGCCAGTGGCCGCGCAGCTGGGCGTGTAGCTGATCGATCGAGGTGGCCGGGGCTTGGGCAAACACGATGGGCGGGCGCATACTGACCACGACCTCGCCGGTGGGTGGACGTTGTGGCAACCTCGATCCAACCCCCGGCGAGGCCCGTGTCAACACCCTCACGCCCCGGTGATCTTACGCCTGGTTACGCGCAGAACTTCTGGATAGGCGCTTAGCCGCCACGACGACAGGGCTCGGCGGATCAACGGCAGCGGAAGTCCAGGCCAGGGCCGGTGCCGTCATAGAGCTCCACGATCGCCACCCCTCTGGTGGCCTCCGCCTCCGAGAAGTACGCGGAACGCTTCGACGGTTCCGACAGCCACACGGTGATGTCCGGCGAGGAGCCATTGACGCCCGCGATGTTCGCGCGATCGTAGTACTCGGTCAGTTCGCGACCGGTGAGCGCCGTACGCAGTGTGAACCGGGCGCGGTAGTCGCAGTGGTCGCCATTGCCGCGGAGTGCGATGGACGCATCGGGGTCATCATCCATCAGTTCGCTTTTCGGCGGCAGCGGGTAGCTCTCAAAGCTGTCGACCATGGCTGCCAGCTTCGCGTCATTGACCCACATAGGGATCTTGATGAGGAGGAACAGGCCGATCACCGGCAGGAGGGTGACTACGAGACGGCCTCCTTTTGAGCCACGCCAGAACGACTCTTTGAGCGGCTCGTCGCTGACAGCAGGTGGAACGCCTTGCATGGCGCCATCCGACGTCGGTCTATGTCACGGGGTAGACATCCTGCAGCTCATGAAGATCACCTGGCAAGGCCGCTTCCAGAACCATCAGCACGGCTCCCGCCGCATCGTGCACGGTGGCCAGCACGCCGAGGACGGGCTTGGAGCCGCCGAGCAGCTCGCTCTCCTCTTTTCTGGGACTGCGAGCCGTGAGGCGTTCGGCGATGTGGTCGAACCGCATGTGCTTGACCGCCTGGAGGTGCTGGCGCACTCCCTGCCGCAGCGGTTCGGGCTTGCATCCTTGACTTCTACTCCGACGGTCGCAGGTTCGAATCCTGCAGGGCGCGCTTCGCATGACCAGCCAAAAGAGCCTCTGACCAGCGGCGACGCCGGGCGGAGGCTCTCTTGACGTGTGCGGTTGGGGGCGGGCGGCTGCGGCTGGTTGTGCCTAATGCGTGCACAAGTTTCCAGGCCTGCCGCGGATCACGCGCCGTCTCCTCCCGGGCGCTTGGCGGCCTCGTCCTGGCCGGCGATGCACTTGGCATAGATCCTGAGCAGGACTTCGGTTTCGGTTTCGGCGTCGAGCTCCTGCCCCGCTTTGTTCAGCTGCGGCCCAGCCCTGTGAAGAACAGCGACAACGGCCACGGCCGTGAGAGCCGTCAAGATGGAGCGGCACGCGCTCCTCACGGTCGATGCGAAGACCCGCGTCGGCGGTGCCTCCGTCTTCGGCGTCATGGTCATGGCGGCTTCGAGAGCGTCGCGGGTAGTGGTGTTCCTCGATCGGGTGGTGGCTCTTCGTACCTGGGTGAGGCGCAGAAGCCGCCTGACGGGTTGCATGGGCAGGGTGATCGTGCGCAGGCGAACAGCAGGATGCCCCCGCCTCCGGCCGGAGACTGCGGGGGCGCCAACCGCGCCGGCCATGGGACAGGCGGACGGGATATGTCCCGTTCGTCACAGGTATATGTCGTAGTAGTACCCCCGCATCCCTGGGCGCGGATCGCCGTTGTAGTAGTAGCAGTCGGTTATCGGCAGGTCGGTGAACACCTCCAGCAGCGCCGCATTGCAGGCGGCCAGGGTCGGGTAGGGGCCTCTTCGATACCACTGCTCCATCAGGGAGGGGTGCTCACCGGCAGAGGCGGTGGTGGCGCTCGCCCGGCTGGAGGCGACGGCGGGTGTCGCGCCGGCCAGGACGCCGGCGCTCATCGCCACCAGTACGGCTGCGGTGGACAGTCGACGGATTTTCACGAGGTCTCCTTGCGGCCGGCGGGGGGACGCCTTCAGATGAGCACCGATCGGCCGGGGCGGGGAGTTCCCGGTTTCCCGTATTTCGGCGGCATGGTCCGATGAACGGGCCGGTTTGTGCCGTGCTGAGGGTCATGGGAGGTACACGTCGAAGTACCAGCCCGTCGGCCAGCCCTGGCCGCCGTCGTAGTGGTAGCAGCCGCTCGCCGAGGTGTAGTCGCCCCGGTCGGCGCCCTCCTGCCGGGCCGTCCGGCATGCCTCCTGGGAGGAGAAAGGTCCCTGCCGGTACCAGTCCGGCGGTAGGGACACAGAGGAACGGGCCTCAGCAGCGGACGTTGTGGCGGTGTCGGCGGCGGTCGCGGTCATCGCACCGGACAGGGCGCCGGACAGGGCGCTGACTCCCGAGACGAGCACGAGCACCGCTACGGCGCGCAGGATGCGGATCTTCACCACATGGCTCCTCTGCAAGGCAGGAATGATCGCCTCAAGATGACCATCGAATGCCCGGGTCGAGGAGCTAACGCTTTCTCATATTTCGGTCGCATGGTGCCGTTCCGCGACCTGCCGGACCGGGCCCGAATCAGTCGCTTACCCGGTCGGCTGTCACGCCGCCCTCGTGCCCGGCCTCGGCGGCGTTCGTGAAACAGCGAGGTTCACGCAGCCGGTGCCTCTGGACCCGTCACCGAGGCGGCCCGGTGGACGGCGGGACGCCTTCGCGCGACATCACAATGTCCTGCCAGCCTTCGACCGACAGGACATTTGATATTTCAGACACGGCGAAGAGGGTCGGTTTCCTGTTTTATCCGGGGCATTCGCTGCGGGTGATGAATGCCGGAGGGGTCAGCAGGGTTCGATCACGGAAATGCGGTCGTTCCAGGAGCCGCCGCCCGGATAGGTGTCCTTCGTGAGGTTCTTGTAGTAGTGGCCGTGGTCAACGGCCAACTCGAAGCTTGCGCCCGCGGTGTCTCGTGCGCACAGCAGGTATCCGGTGTCGTTGTACACCGAACTGACCTGGTTGTCGTTGTATGTGAGAGCCCCGCCGGGCGCCGAGAAGCACTCGCGCGCGCCGCCGAAGTCCTTGTGCTGGTAGGTGCAGAACAATCCGGCCTGAGGGGCCGTTTGGGCTGCCGAGGCTGGAAGCGCGCCCATCCCTGCGATCACCGCCACGGCCAAGGCGGTCAACGTACGCGCGGCGAGACGCGCGGATTCCTTGCGCATGAGAGCGCCCTTTCTTCATGGGGATTTCATTTACTTAGACCCTGCTGGATGCCGCGGCCGCGACAGACATAGGGTGGCATTTCTTTGGGAGCCGCGCAATGGTGTTTACGGTAGCCCGAAAACACTTTCCGAAGCTTCCTTATTAATTTCGCTCAGGCGCGGGCGATCGGTGGCGCTCTCGACTTGGCGAAGGCACAGAAAGCGCTTACCGAACTCTTTAATGTCCACTTCTGGCCAAGGGGCGAGACCGCTCTCCCGGGTTACCTTCGAGGCGCTCCCCCGAACGGTCTCGCCGGCCCCCTCCGTGAAAGGGCGCCCCCATGTCCTTCAAGCGCTTCGCCGTCACCGCCGCGGCTGCGGTGCTCGCCGCCCCGCCGATGGCCGTTGCGGCCGCTTTCTCCGATCCTCTGCCGGAGTTCGTCTGCGCGACGGCGAGGTGGTGGGACGGCGGCAGCCTGACCTGGTCCGGGAGGCCGACGCCGTTCCTGGACGCCAATGGCTGTGACGGGCCCGGACCGGTCAACGGGCCCGCTCGGATCGCGGTCACGTCTTGGGGCTATGTCTTCGTCTGCCGTGTGACGATGGCCGGAGTAGGGCAGCCCAATGTGACGGGCTATGACTGCGAATTCGCCGGCTAGCCGGGAGTCTCGCCCGGCGCGGCCCCCTGCCCGGCCTTCCTCATCATCCTCATCGCCCCTGTGAGGGGCCGGCGCCCCGCCTCCAGCATGGAGGCGGGGGCGCTGTCGCTTGCGGTCGTCGACGTCGCGGAGCAGACTGAGGGGGCTCATCATCCTCAGAGGGGTCGCAGCAAGAACACCGGAACCGGCGACTCCCCGACCTTGCCTCATCACCCTTGTGAGGGTTCGCGACATGTAAGGCCAGACGCCGCCGTTCTGGTACTCGCCTCATCACCCCGTGAGGGGTCACAGCGCGCAGACGCCGTTCACGTCCCGTGCGGGACGCCGTGTCCTCATCGCCCCCACGAGGGGTCGCAACACGTCCGAGCAGGAGCCGTCTGTGGCCTGCAGCGAGACTTCCTCACATGAGGACACCCGGTCCTTCTGGACGGAGGCGTTCCCGGCTTGGCGAAGGCGCGGAAAGCGCTTGCCTCGTTCTTCCTGGTGCGTATCGTCCGCTTAGGAAAGTTTCTTACTGGAAGTGCCATTTACCTTCGGAACCGGAGGAAGCGCACATGAGAAGAAACCGGGTTACGGCCGCGTCCGCCACCGCCCTGCTCACCGCCTCCCTGCTGGTGGGCTCCGCATCCCCCGCCCACGCCACCCTGACAGGCTGCACCGCGTGGCACTCGGGTAACACCGCCTACAGCCAGTGCACGGGCGGCACGGGCCGGCAGGCGATCCACGCCGAGGGCCTGCACGTAAACCCCCAGGTGGGGTACATCTACCGCGATGGCGACCCAGTAGGGGTGGGCGAGATCTCGTCCGCGTACATCTCGGGCACCCTCCTCGGCTACAGGATCATCCTGCTCGACTGACGCGGCACTGAACGGCATGACGGCGCCCCCGCCTCCACGGAGGACGGGGGCGCACCGTTCGTCAGGCCACGGGCGCGGTCACCACATGCCGACATCCTTGGCACAGCCGCAGGAGCCTGGAACGTCGTTCGAGAGTTCCGGAGCCTCCAGGGCGGGCAACGGGACGGGACCGGTCAGCGCGAAGGCGTCCAGCCGCGACAGAGTCTCGGTGCCGGGGTCGGCTTTCTTGTAAGCGGCAGGGAGGGCGGCGGCGTGCGCACGCGACGCGGCGTCGGCCCGCTCGCCGTCGAACTCTCCGTTCGCGTCCAGTTCCCAGGCGTGGGTGCGCATCGGCATCGTGATCCGCTCATACGGCTGTCCGCGGTTGGTCCTTGGCGAAGACGTCCGGCTCATGGGGTGAGTGGTGGGGCTCCCGCCCAGTTCGGCAGTGGTTCGCATCTGCTTGCCCACTCCGGAGGGAGGAAGCCGGTGGCGCCCGAAGCCGCGACGATGCCGCCGACGATGGCGCAGGTGGTGTCGACGTCGCCGCCGGCTGTCGCGGTGGCCCACATGGCCGCTTCGAAGTCACGACGTTCGCGGGCCGCCACCCAGAGCGTGAAGGGAACCGTGTCGTGGGCGCTGACCTGTCGCCCGTTCCCCAGGGTCTGAGCGGCGAGCACGGGATCACCGATGGTGAGGAGCCTGCGGGCTTCGTCGATGCCTTCCCGGACCAGGCTCGCGGGCACATGTTCCCTGACCCTGTCGAGAAACCGCCCTGGGGAGAGGTCGGGTTCCCTGACCACCGTCGCCGAAGCCACGGCTACGGCGACGGCTCCGGCCACCGCTTCCGGGTGTGTGTGGGTGACCTGCGCCGACAGGGCCGCCTGTCGGACGACCTCCGCGAGGTCATCGGCGAGCCAGGCACCGAGCGGTGCCACTCGCATCGCGGCGCCGTTGCCCCATGAGCCCTTGCCGTCGAACAACTCAGCCGAAAGCGCCCGCCAGTCGCCGCCTTCACGGACAAGGCGAAGCATCCGGTTGGTGGCCGGGCCGTACCCGCGGTCAAAATCGTGACGGGCCGCGAAGCTCGCGGCGAGCCTGTCCTGGTCGGCGACACCGTGATCAGCCAGGACGCGGTAGATGGAGCACGCCATCTCGGTGTCGTCGGTCCACTGCCACGGGTCGGGCGGAAGCAGACGGCCGGAGAGAGCGTGACGGCTGGCCGGAACGAAGAACTGGGAGCCGAAGGCGTCGCCGAGGGCCAGGCCGTGCAGAGAGGCCGTGGCGCGCGCGAAAGGAGTGGATGGCATCCCCTTCATTGTGAGGGGTGACAGGCCGGATGTGTCCGACCGTGGGAGCGCCTGCGAACCGCCTTCGGCACTCCCAGGAGGGTTCGGCCACCTCGTCCCGGCTGACGATGCGGTTGGCGTACCGACCGGAACCTCCGGCCCATGCGGCTGCCTGCGGCCGGAGGATCCTCGGTGACCTCACGCCGTACGGCGGTGATCAACCGCAACGGTGGCGGTTGCCTGCGGTGCGGTACGGTCTGCTCTGGTCCGTAACGATCATGGTGAAACGTGAGGAAGGAGTCGTCATGGACGATGACCGGCTGCCGGACGAGGTCGTGTTGGATATGGTCGCCCGGCGGTTGACCGAGGCCACGGACAAGCCCTGGCACGTCACGGACGGCATGGTCAGAGGGTCCGGCTCGGTCGCCGTCGTGCTCGGCGAGGATCACACCGGCAGTCCCGGCCACCTTGACCTTGATTTCGTTCTCAACGTCGACCGGCCGGACGACACCACGATCAGCGACTGCGTCGCGGGGTACGGCGGCACCACCGAGGAGGCCGTGGATCGTGCGATCCAGCTCTGGCTGGGCACCACCGGCAGCGCCCTCTTCGAACTTCTCAGCCAGGACGGCTCCTTCGCCGGGCACTTCGCCGCCGACGCGCCCGACGGGTTCCCCGGCTGGCATGCCATCCACGGCGGTATCACCGGGTGGGGCACGGGCGACGACTTCCTGGCCGTCCAGCACTGGGCGGTGGACAACCCGCTTCTGCCCCGGCTGGCCCCGGTGCTGGGGAGCACGTTCGAGCGTGACCACCTGATCGGCATCAAGGCGTTCTTCGGCGGCGGCAAGGACACCGAGACCACCGAAATCCGGGTCAACGGCGTCCGTCACGAGGCGGCCTCGGAAATGCTGGCCGATCTGGACTGGCCTCGACCGGCCGAAGGTCTGTCCTACGCTCGGACGTTCGTGCTGCTCGTGCACAACGAGACCGGGTGAGAGCGGGACACCGCGGTTCTCGAACGAGAAGGCCGGCGAAACAGGTGGGACGCCCCGGCTTTCCACGCTCGGCCTGCTTCGCCGTACCGTAGATCCTTCGCGCCCGCCGCCACGCCGTACGGCACGGCATCCGCGTCCGGTTCGCCCGTGTCCTCACCGAAACCACATCCCTGGCCGGATGACCCAGGCGGAACCGCTGCGAACACGGCCAGGCCGCGGTTCACGAGGCCTGGCATCCCGAGGCCCTCGCCCGCGTCTCCGGCGGACGGACCCACGTCCTGCCGTGCCCCTCCAGCGTGTCCACGCCCCCGCCGGTGCCCGGTGTTCAGCAGGCCGGGTCGTGGCGGGTCGGGGTGAAGGCGTGGGCGACGAGGGAGCGGAGGGTTTCCAGGTCGCCGTTGGCGAAGCCCGCGGAGCGGGCCTGGATCAGGACGTTGCCGATGGCCGTGGCCTCCACGGGGCCCGCCAGTACCGGCAGGCCCGAGCGGTCGGCCGTACGTTGGCAGAGCAGCGTGTTGAGCGCGCCGCCGCCCACGACGTGGATCGTCTCGACGCCGACGCCCGAGAGGGCCGACGCCGTGCGCACGGCGTTCGCGAACGCCTCGGCCAGGCTTTCGACGATCGAGCGGGCGAACTCCGCACGGCTTCGCGGCGCGGCGACCCCGTGTTCCTCGCACCACCGCGCGATGCGCCCCGGCAGGTCGCCCGGGGCGAGGAAGCGCGGGTCGTTCGCGTCGAACACGGGCACCGCGGTCGTGACCGCGGCCGCCTGCGCGAGAAGCCCGGGCAGGTCGATCGGCGACCCGTCGCGTTCCCACCAGCGCACCGACTCCGACAGCAGCCAGAGCCCCATGACGTTGTGCAGGAAGCGCACCCGGCCGTCGACGCCGCCCTCGTTCGTGAAGTTCGCCTCGCGCGCGGCGTCCGTGGTCACCGGCCGTTCGAGTTCGACGCCGACGAGGCCCCAGGTGCCGCAGGAGATGTAGGCCGCGGCCTCGGGACGCATCGGCACGGCGACGACCGCCGAGGCCGTGTCGTGCGAGCCGACGGCCACGACCCGCGTCCCGGCGGGAGCGCCGAGTTCCGCGGCGACCTCGGGCCGCAGGCCGCCGAGCGAGGCGCCCGGCGAGACGAGGCGGGGCAGTACGGACGCGTCGAGCCCGAGCCGGTCGGCGAGTTCGCGGTCCCACTCGCCCGTCCTGACCTCCAGCAGTCCGGTCGTCGAGGCGTTGGTGCGCTCGGCGGCCTTCTCGCCCGTGAGCTGGAAGCCGACGAGGTCGGGGATGAGCAGGAGCGAGTCGGCGAGGCCGAGGCATCCGCCGGCCCGTTCGGCCGCGAGCTGGTACACGGTGTTGAAGGGCAGGAACTGCAGGCCGTTGCGGCGGTAGAGCTCCTCGAACGGCACCCGCGCGTGCACCGCCTCGACCGCGGCCTCGTTGCGTTCGTCGCGGTAGTGGAACGGCTCGCCGAGGACGCGGTCGCCGCGCAGCAGCGCGTAGTCGACGGCCCAGGAGTCCACGCCGATCGACGTGACGCCGGGCTCGCGGCGGAAGGCGTCCGCGAGCCCGTGTGTGAGGTCGCGGTACAGGCCGGTGAGGTTCCAGTGCAGGCCCGACGCCAGGCGCACGGGCCCGTTCGGGAACCTCGCGACGTGGTCGAGTCCGAGTGCGCCCGCCGCCTGGTCGACGTGCCCGACGACGACCCGGCCGCTGGTGGCCCCGAGGTCGACCGCGGCGACCGACCCGGCGGTCATCGCAGGAACGCGGTGGCGACCCCCGCGTCGACCGGGATGTGCAGGCCGGTGGTGTGGCCGAGTTCGGGGCCGGTGAGCACGAACACCGCGTTCGCGACGTGTTCCGGCAGCACCTCGCGCTTCAGGATCGTGCGCTGGGCGTAGAACCTGCCCAGGTCCTCCTCGGGGATGCCGTAGGTCTTCGCCCGGTTGGCGCCCCAGCCTGAGGCGAAGATGCCCGAGCCGCGCACGACGCCGTCGGGGTTGACGCCGTTGACCCTGACGCCGTGCTCCCCCAGTTCGACCGCGAGCAGACGCACCTGGTGGGCCTGGTCGGCCTTCGCCGCCGAGTAGGCGATGTTGTTCGGGCCGGCGAACACCGAGTTCTTCGAGGAGATGTAGACGATGTCACCGCCGAGTCCCTGCTCGATGAGCACCCGCGCGGCGGCCTTCGACACGAGGAACGAGCCCTTGGCCATGACGTCGTGCTGCAGGTCCCAGTCGGCCTCGGTCGTCTCAAGGAGCGGCTTCGAGAGCGAGAGACCTGCGTTGTTCACCACGAGGTCGAGGCCGCCGAAGGCGAGCACCGCCTCGTCGATCGCGGCCTTCACCTGGGCGGCGTCCGTCACGTTCGCCGACACTCCGATCGCGACGTCCGTGCCGCCGAGTTCGGCCGCGACCGCCCGCGCCTTCTCCAGGTCGAGGTCGGCGACGACGACGCAGGCGCCCTCGGCCGCGAGCCGGGTGGCGACGGCCTTGCCGATGCCGGAGGCCGCGCCGGTGACGAGCGCGACGCGCGTGGCGTGTGTCCTGGGCTTCGGCATCCGCCGCAGCTTGGCCTCCTCAAGCGCCCAGTACTCGATGCGGAACTTCTCCTCGTCGGAGATGGGGGCGTAGGTCGACAGCGCCTCGGCGCCGCGCATCACGTTGATCGCGTTGACGTAGAACTCCCCGGCCACGCGCGCGGTCTGCTTGTCCTTGCCGAAGGAGAACATGCCGACGCCGGGCACGAGCACGATCGCCGGGTCGGCGCCGCGGATCGCGGGAGAGTCCTCGGTCGCGTAGGCGTCGTAGTACGCCTGGTAGTCGGCGCGGTAGCGCTCGTGCAGTTCCCTGAGGCGCGTGATGCTCTCCTCGACGCTCGCCGACGCCGGAAGGTCGAGCACGAGTGGCTTCACCTTCGTGCGCAGGAAGTGGTCGGGGCAGCTCGTACCGAGCTCCGCGAGCGGCCGCAGCTTCTCTCGGGAGAGGAAGTCGAGCACCGCCTCACCGTCGGTGAAGTGGCCGAGCTGCGGCCTGTCGTGCGACGCGAGGCCGCGGATCGTCGGCGCGAGCGCGGCGGCCTTCGCGCGCCGTTCGGCCTCGGGCAGCGGCTCGTAGCCCGGTACGACCGCGCCGAACGGTTCCGGCCTGCCGTGCTCGGCGATGTACGCCGCGGCGGTGTCGATGATCCAGAGCGAGTTCCGCTCGCTCTCCTCGGAGGTCTCGCCCCACGCGGTGATGCCGTGGCCGCCGAGGACACAGCCGACCGCCTGCGGGTTCTTCGCCTTGATCTCCGCGATGTCGAGGCCGAGCTGGAAGCCCGGGCGGCGCCACGGCACCCACACGACCCGGTCCCCGAAGATCCTCTTCGTGAGCTCCTCGCCCGCGGCGGAGGTCGCGACGGCGATGCCCGAGTCCGGGTGCAGGTGGTCGACGTGCGCGGCGTCGACGAGGCCGTGCATGGCCGTGTCGATCGACGGCGCGGCGCCGACTCCGCCGTACGGCCCGCCAAGGCCGAACAGGCAGTGGTCGAACGCGGCGACCATCTCGTCCTCGCGCTCGACGCCGGGGTACACCTTCACGAGGTCGCGGAGCCGGTCGAGGCGCAGCACCGCGAGTCCGGCCTCGGTGAGGGTGCCGAGGTCACCTCCTGATCCCTTCACCCAGAGCAGTTCGACGGGCTCGCCCGTGACCGGGTCGGTCTCGGTGCCCTTCGCCGAGGTGTTGCCTCCTGCGTAGTTCGTGTTCTTCGGGTCGGCGCCGAGGCGGTTCGACCGCGCGATGAGGTCGGCGGCTGCCTGGTTCGTCATGAGTGGAGTCCTTCGGTGTGGCGGATGGTTGGTCACAGGGCCGTACGGGTTCACGCGCCCCAGCCCGCCTGTGTGCCGCCGACACGTTCCTCGGCGGTCCTGGCGAGGTAGCCCGACGCGGCGAAGGCCCTCATCGGGTCGGCGGGCAGGCCTCGCGACTCGCGCCACTCCGCGAGGGCCGGGCGCACGTCGGTGTGGAAGGCGTCCATGAGGACACGGTTGGCCTCCAGCACGTCGCCGCCGCGCTGGGCGGCGACCAGGGCCGCACGGTCGACCAGCAGGGCGCGCGCGGTCATCTCCTGCACGTTGAGCACCGAGCGGATCTGGCCGGGGATCTTGTCCTCGACGTTGTGGCACTGGTCGAGCATGAACGCGACGTCGGGGTGGTTGAGGCCGCCGCCGCGGATGACCTCGAAGAGGATGCGGAACAGCTGGAACGGGTCGGCCGCGCCGACGATGAGGTCGTCGTCGGCGTAGAAGCGCGAGTTGAAGTCGAAGGAGCCGAGTTTGCCGAGGCGCAGCAGCTGCATGACGATGAACTCGATGTTGGTGCCGGGCGCGTGGTGGCCGGTGTCGAGGCAGACCACGGCCCTGTCGCCGAGCGCGGCGACCTGGACGTAGCTCGTTCCCCAGTCGGGCACGTCGGTGTGGTAGAACGCCGGCTCGAAGAACTTGTATTCGAGCACGAGGCGCTGCCCGTCGCCGAGCCGGTCGTAGATCGTCCTCAGTGACTCGTGCAGGCGGTCCTGGCGGCCGCGCAGGTCGGCCTGGCCCGGGTAGTTCGAGCCCTCGGCGAGCCAGATCTTCAGGTCGCGGCTGCCGGTGGCGTGCATGACGTCGATGCACTCGAAGTGGTGGTCGATCGCCTTGCGCCGGATCCTCGGGTCCTCGTGGGTGAGGGCGCCGAACCTGTAGTCGTCGTCCTGGAAGGTGTTCGAGTTGATCGTGCCGAGGGCGACGCCGAGCCCTTCGGCGTGCCGGCGCAGGTCGTCGTAGGAGTCGACCCTGTCCCACGGGATGTGCAGGGCCACGGTCGGCGCGAGGGCCGTGTACGCGTGCACCTGTGCGGCGTCGGCGATCTTCTCGTACGGGTCGCGCGGCGTGCCCGGCGTCGAGAAGACCTTGAAGCGGGTGCCCGAGTTGCCGAACGCCCAGCTCGGCAACTCGATGGCCTGCCGTTCGAGCTCGGCCAGGATGTCGGGGGAGAGCGTGGTCACGGTCGTCTCTTTCTGCCGGTCGGATGCCGCCGTCGAACGGGTTTCGCGGTGGCGGGGCTTGGCCGAGAGCGTGAAGGGTAGAATTGAAACGTTTCAAACTGTAGTTACAACGACCCGGCGCGGGCAAGTCACGCCGGCCGCGGCGCGCTATCTTCTCGAAGAGTCCCGGCGATCCGGGGCCGGACCGACGCAGCGAGGGAGAACCCATGACGGTGAGCGTCCGCGACGTCGCAGCCGCGGCGTCGGTCTCGGTGGGCACCGTCTCCAATGTCCTGAACCATCCGGACAAGGTCGCCCCGGCGACCGTCGAACGCGTGCTCTCCGCGATCGAGGAACTGGGCTTCGTCCGCAACGACGCGGCCCGGCAGTTACGGGCCGGAAGGAGTCGTTCGATCGGCCTGGTCGTGCTCGACGTGCGCAACCCCTTCTTCACCGAGGTCGCGCGCGGCGCCGAGGATCGGGCCGCCGCGGAGAGCCTGACCGTGCTGCTCGGCAACAGCGGCGCGAACGGCACCCGCGAGGCGGCGTATCTCGATCTCTTCGAGGAGCAGCGGGTTCACGGCCTGCTGATCACGCCGCTCAACGAGGATCTCGCCAGGCTCGAACGGTTGCGCCGCGGCGGCACCCCGGTCGTGCTCGTCGACAGGCAGGCTCCCCCTCGCAGCTTCTCCTCGGTGGCGGTCGACGACGTCGCAGGCGGGTTCCTCGCCGCACGGCACCTGCTTGGGCGGGGCCGCCGCAGGATCGCCTTCGTGGGCGGGCCGCTGGGCATCCGGCAGGTCTCCGACCGTCTTGAGGGCGCCCGCCGCGCCGTCGCCGAGGTCGCGGGCGCCGCGATCGAGGTGGTCCCGACCGGGAGCCTGACCGTGCCGGAGGGCTGTGCCGTCGGCGAGGCCCTGCAGGAGCGCTCCCCCGCCGAGCGCCCCGACGCGGTGTTCGCCGCCAACGACCTGCTCGCGATGGGACTGCTGCAGGCGCTCATGCTGCGGGGAAGGCTCCGGGTTCCCGAGGACATGGCGCTGATCGGGTACGACGACATCGACTTCGCCGCCACGGCGATCGTGCCGTTCTCCTCGATCAGGCAGCCGGCGGCCCTGCTCGGCCGGACGGCGGTCGACCTGCTGCTCCAGGAGGCGTCGGGCCAGGGAACGGAGGAGCCCAGGCAGGTCGTCTTCCGGCCCGAACTCGTGGAGCGGGCCTCGACGCGGGCCTGATTCCGGCGACGCCACGCCGGTAAGGCGCCCGAGGCCACCAGTGACCTCGGGCCTCATGACCGGCTCACCGGTCGAGCCCGAGCAGGCGCACGCCCTCCTCGCGCATCTCGACCTTTCGGATCTTGCCGGTGACCGTCATCGGGAACGCGTCGACGACGTGGACGTAGCGCGGGATCTTGTAGTGGGCGAGTTTGCCCGCGCAGAACTCCCTGACGGCCTCGGCGGTCAGGGGGGTACCGCCCTCGCGGATGACGATCCAGGCCATGAGCTCCTCGCCGTACTTCTCGTCGGGCACGCCGACCACCTGCACGTCGGCGATGTCGGGGTGGCGGTAGAGGAACTCCTCGATCTCACGCGGGTAGACGTTCTCGCCGCCCCTGATGACCATGTCCTTGATCCGGCCGACCACGTTGACGTAGCCGTCGGCGTCCATGGTGGCCAGGTCACCGGTGTGCATCCATCGGGCGTCGTCGATGACCTCGGCCGTACGCTCCGGCTCGTTCCAGTAGCCGAGCATCACCGAGTAGCCGCGCGTGCACAGCTCACCCGGCTCGCCGCGCGGCACGGTCAGCCCGCTCTCCGGGCTTGTGATCTTGACTTCGACGTGCGGCATCACCTGTCCGACGGTCTCGGTGCGGCGCTCCAGGCTGTCGTCGAACCTGGTCATGGTCGAGACGGGCGAGGTCTCGGTCATGCCGTAGCAGATGGCGACCTCGGCCATGTTCATCTCGGTGACGACGCGCTTCATCACCTCGACGGGGCAGGGCGAGCCCGCCATGATGCCGGTGCGCAGGCTGGACAGGTCGTACCGCCCCGCGAGGGCGAGTTCGGCGATGAACATGGTCGGCACGCCGTACAGGGAGGTGCATCGTTCCTGCTGTACGGCCCGCAGCGTCGCCTCGGGGTCGAAGCCGGGCGCGGGGATGACCACGCACGCGCCGTGGGAGGTGGCGCCGAGGTTGCCCATCACCATGCCGAAGCAGTGGTAGAAGGGCACCGGCAGGCACACCCTGTCGTGCTCGTCGTAGTGGAGGAGCTCGCCGACGAAGAACCCGTTGTTGAGGATGTTGTGGTGCGAGAGCGTCGCGCCCTTGGGGAAGCCGGTCGTGCCGGAGGTGTACTGGATGTTGATCGCGTCGTCGGCGCCCAGCGAGGCCATGCGCTCGCGCAGCCGCTCCTCGGGGGCGGTCAGCGCCAGCAGCCGGTCCCAGCCGGGGTCGCCGAGGTAGACGACGTCGGCGAACCCGATCTCCTCGACCATCGCGCGGTAGTCGCTGCCCTTGTGCGTGAGCGCGCTGATGAGCAGGCGCAGTCCCGACTGCCTGACGACGTAGTCGAGCTCGTGACTGCGGTAGGCGGGGTTGACGTTGACCAGGATCGCGCCGATCTTCGCGGTGGCGTACTGGACGATCACCCATTCGGCGCAGTTGGGTGCCCAGATGCCGATCCGGTCCCCCTTGGCGATCCCGGAGGCCAGAAGCGCGAGGGCCAGCCGGTTCACGTCGGCGTCGAGCTCGGTGTAGGTCCAGCGGCGACCGGAGGGCACATCGACGAGCGCCTCGCGGTCGCCGAAGCGCCGTACGGTCCGCTCGAAGTTGTCGCCGATGGTCTCGCCCAGCAGCGGAGTCGGCGCCGCCGCGTTCGAGTAGGACTGCATGTCACAACCTCCGGTCGTCGGTGGATGCGTTGAAGATCATGGTGTGCCCGGACGGCCGGGGGCGCCGGTGCGCGTCGCGTGGGCCACGGCCCGCGGCGTGTCCGGCGCCCGGCGCCTCGGAGACGAAGGGCGGCGTACCGGGGAGGACCGGCCCGGCGGTGGTCCGCGTGATCACGCGCGGCGCCGTCCGGTCGCCGCCCCGGCGAGCGGGTCCGCGCCGCGCGTGATCCGCCACGATGGTTCTCCTAGGTGAGGTTCTTGAGGGCCTGGTTCTGCCAGGCGGTGTTGGTGGGGAGTTCGGCGGTGGCGCCGACGAACGCCCCGCGGGCCTGGGTGTCGGCCTGGAGGCGGTAGCGCAGCCAGGCGGTCACGTAGCCGAGGAAGGCCCCGCCGGTGTTCTGGATGTCGTTGTGTCCCGCGCCCTTGAGCAGTGCCTTACCCGCTCCGGCGCCCGCCTGGTCGTAGTAGCCCTGCAGGGTCCCGGCCGAGGAGATCAGCCAGTCGTCCGCGCCGCTGAGGAAGAGCACCGGGCAGGTCAGGGCGGCGACGGAGAACTCGTCTCCGGGGCCGGCCATCCACTGCGCGGGCACGGCGATCGGCACGACGGTCTTGATCAGCCCGGCCGACTTGTTGGCCGCGTTGATGGACCCGCCCGCGCCCTGGGAGTGGCCGACGGCGGCGACCTGGGCGGTGTCCAGTTTGCCGTGGAAGACGCTGGCGGGGTCGGTGTTGAGGCCGACGAGGTGCTGGGCGGCGTCGATGATCTCGGCGCCGGTGCCCGTGGTCGTGTCGGTCGAGGCGACCACGGCGAAGCCCCACGAGGCGAGGTGGTTGAGCAGTCCCGGATAGTTGTCGGGGGTGGCCCACGAGCCGTTGCCCCAGGTGACGATCGGATGGACGACGCCGCCCGCGCCCAGTGTCGAGGGGTAGTAGAGCCGGTGGCCGCCCGAGGTGCCGGTGGCGACCGGCCACGGACCCGCCGCCTTGTAGATCGTCTCGATGGTCGAGGCGGCGTTGGCCTCGGCGGTCCACGACAGGAATCCGGCCGACATGAGGCCGAGCGCCCCTGCCCGCAGGGCCTGCCGACGGGTGAAGTTCTCCATGGTCACCTCGTGGATTGTCCGGAGGCGCGAACGCCTCCAAGGAGAGGGAAATGCGATCGGTGAGTGGTGTCAAGGAACGAACACGCCCGGTGCCGGTCACGTCCAGGACACGGGCGAGGACATGTGCGCGGACTCAGGTGGGGTCGCGGCGTGAGCCGTACGGCGTGCGCGTGCGTGGTGTCTGCCGGATCTGTCCGGGTACCGCCGTCAACGGCGGTGGGCGGACGCCCGGCGCCGGCGGCGGTGCGCCGACGCACGGGCGTCCTGTCGTCCACGCTCACGCGCATCCCGGCGTGCCGGAGGCGCGCTGCTGCCGCATGGCGGTCACGTCGCCCGCGACGGCCGTCTGGGCCATCGGGCCGAGGTCGAGCACGACGTCGGTGAAGGCGAGCGACGCCTTGCGCATCACCTGCAGGTCGATCGCCTCGGGACCGAACTGCGGCGAGAACAGCGTCTTGGGCGCGGCGATGGGCGAGATGACGGGCAGCAGGTGCTGGTTGTACGGCGTGCCCTCGCCACCGAAGCTGCAGTGGCGCGGCACCGTGCCGAGGTCTGCCGCCGACAGGCCCTTGAGGATCGCGGTGCGCCTGACGTCCCAGTACTCGATGTGGCCCTTGACCAGCTCGCGCAGCGGCGTGCTCTCGCTGACGGGGACCAGCAGCAGTTCGGTGAGGTTGGGGCTGGCGACGAGCTGCTTGCCCGGCAGGCCGTTCGGCCTGGCGACCGCGTCGTAGCGCTTGGCGCCGAGGTGTTCGAGCACGACGACGGAGGAGACCTTGCCCTGGTCGTACTCGGCGTCGAGCTGGGCGGCGAGCTGGCCCGCGCCGCCCTCACGGACGTTGGGGCCGGTCAGGTGCTGGTAGAGGTGGCCGGTCACGAACGCGAACTGCACGGTGCGCGGGCGGCACTCCACCGGCAGCGACGACAGGTAACGGGCCATCTCGATCATGGTGAGCGGGCCGTTGTCCCACACCGGGCTCATGCCGTCGGTGTGGCTCTCCACGACGATCTTCTGGGCGTTCCCGCCGGGAAGCGTCGCGAGCAGGGTGCGGGTCGGCGTCGGCGTCCAGGCGGCGTTCACGGTCAGCGAGGCCTGGACCGGCTGCCCGGCGGCCAGCGCGTCCTTGATCTGCTTGCCCTGGTCGGCGCCGACGTACGCGCCCGGCACGCCGTACGGCAGGCCCTCGTAGGGGGCGTACATGTCCTTGATCTGCGCGTGCGGGAGCTGGCTGATCTCGATCACGCCCAGCGCGCCCGCCGCCGCGGCGGCCTTGAGGTCGGCGTCGGCCGCGGCCGGGGCCTCCATCGACTCCGAGCCGAGCAGGTTGATCGTGAGGCCCGGGTCGTACATGGAGTAGCCGAGGGTGGGCGGATAGAACAGCAGGTTGGGCACGTTGGTCCACGGCAGGTCCCGGACCACGATCTTCCCGGCGGCGTTGGCCGCGGTGATGTTCGTCCCCGCCGCCAGGTGGACGAGCGGGGCCGAGACGCCGCCCGAGCCGGTCGAGGAGGAGAACGGCACGGGGGCCGCGACCTGCACGGCCGTACCGCCGACGGTCAGGCCGGTGCCGAGGTTGTCCCAGCGGTCGATGGTGTAGGGCAGGGCGGAGAGCTGGATGCCGGGGATGGCCGACATCTCCTCCTCCAGCCAGTCGACGTAGTCGGCGTGCGCGGGCGAACCGGTCGGCCTGGCGCCGAACGTCGCCTGCTTGTCGGCCAGGGCGCTCAGGCGGGCCTCTGAGGCGAACGCCGCGGGGTCGACCCTGACCGGGCAGGTCACGGCGGACGGCTGGGCGATGGCCGGTTGCGCGGGCACGGCCACCAGTGGGAGGAGAAGGGCGAGGAGGGAGAGTCGTCTCACGTGGGGGGTCCTTCCATTGAATCGTTTCAACACTTGATCCGCGACAGTCCCCCCGACGTGCGGTCGGTTCTCAGGGGCGAGGCGGTCCTGTGGTTCCGCGGACGATCAGCGTGGGTGACACCGACGACGTCACCGATCGTGAGCGTCCCTCGATGCGTTCGACGAGCAGTTGCGCGGCGGTGGCCCCGATCACGTGCCCGTCCTGGTCGACACTGGTGAGTGAGATGCGCTTGAGCGAGGCGATGCCGATGTTGTCGTATCCGGCGACGGAGAGGTCCTCCGGCACCGACAGGCCCGCCTCGTCGGCGGCGCGTAACACGCCGAGCGCCGCGATGTCGGCCCCGGCGAAGATCGCGGTGGGCCGGTCGTCTCGCGCGAGTAACTCCCGCGCGCCCTCGAAGCCGCCCTCCTCGGTGAAGGAGGTGGCCAGCACGTCGTCGGCGAGTCCGTGGGCGCGCATCGCCTGGCGGTAGCCTTCGGCGCGCACCGTGTGCGGCAGTCCCTGGGCGTGGGCCCGCTCCAGGTGGGTGATGTGCGCGATCCGGGTGTGCCCGAGCCCGACCAGGTGGTCGACCACGAGCCCCGCCCCCATCACGTCGTCGTTGACGACCGCGTCGTAGGTCGTGGCCCCGCCGTGCCTGCCGACCACGACGACCGGGATGGCCGTCGCAATGGCGGCGAGTTCCGCGTCCGTCATGACCGGTGAGATCAGGATGAGCCCGCCCATGCTCCGGTCGATCATGGCGTCGGTCATCCTGGCCTGCGTCTTGGGCTCGATCCCGCCGGGCCCGAGCAGCACCTGGTACTCGGTGTCGCCCAGCCGGCCGGTGACGCCCTCGATGATGTCGGGGAAGAACGGGTTACGGGTGTCCGAGAGCATGACACCGAGGGTGTAGGTGCGTCCACGCAGGGCACGGGCCGCGGCGTGCGGGCGGTAACCCAGCTCGTCGATGGCCTGTGTCACCTTGGCCTGCATCTCCGCGCTCACGCCGTAGGCCCCGCGTACCACCTTGGACACGGCGGCCGTGGAAACCCCGGCCCGCCTGGCCACGTCGGCGATCGTCACCCGTCGGCTCGTCACGCGTCATCCTTCGCAGAGTTTTCGTAGAACGAACTACACACTTTTCTTGTGGAGGGAGGCTAGCCCGTCATTGATCCTCAGGTCTACCTCTTGACGGACGATTCTCTCGTGCCCTACCAATGGAGAACGTTCTACACGATACCTCCCAAACGAACAGGAGCACGGGCGTGAACGCACCATCCCGTATGCTCAGCGCGGCGATCGGCGCCGTCCTCGCCCTGTCCCTCTCCGGCTGCGGATCCTCCGCCCCGGAGGGGACCGGTCAGGTGAAGCTGACCCTCTGGCACAACAGCGCGGACCCGGCGCCCCTGCTGGAGATGTACAAGAAGTTCGAGAAGCAGTCCGGCCACAAGATCGAGCTCGTGTCGATCCCGTCCGACGGCTTCGAGGACACCACCCAGACCAAGTGGGCCACCGGCGAGCGCCCGGACATCCTGGAGTACCACGCGACGGCGAGCGGCCTGCTCGCCCTCAACCCGGCCGAGAACCTGCGCGACCTGACAGGCGAGGCGTACATCGCCAGGTCCGGTGACCTCTACCAGAGCGCCGGAGCCGTCAACGGCAAGGTCTACGCCGCCATCACCGGCTTCCCCCAGGTCTTCGGCCTCTACTACAACAAGAAGGTCTTCACCTCGGCCGGGCTGACCCCGCCCACGAACTTCACCGAGCTCTCCGCCGCCTGCCCCAAGCTCAAGGCCGCCGGGGTCACCCCGGTCTTCGAGTCGGGCGGGTCCATCTGGCCGGTGCAGATCCTGCCCATCCTCTACCTGGCCAGCGCCAACCAGTCCAACGCGTACGGCAAGGCCATCTCGGGCCACACCAGCACCCTGGCCGACCCGGGCTCGCCCTTCGTCGCCGGCCTGACCGCCTACGCCAAGCTGCAGGCCGACGGCTGCTTCAACAAGGACATCGTCACCGCCAAGTTCGAGGACTCCATGAAGGCCCTCGTGACCGGCAAGGCCGCCATGGTCGCCCAGCACTCCGACATGCTCCCGGCCCTCCTCGCGGCCGCGGGCGGCGACCAGAAGACCGTCGACGAGTCCGTCGGCTTCGTCGGCCTGTCGAGCGAGAAGCCGCTCGCGACCTACGCGCCCGGCCCGATTGGCACGTTCTATCTGCCCAAGACCGGTGACGCGGCGCGGGAGAAGGCCTCGCTCGACTTCGTGCGCTTCATGACCGGCCCGGCCTACAACGAGTACATCACCGCGTCCAAGACCTTCCCCGTCTTCAAGGACGTGCCCAACCCGCAGGGCGTCTCGTCGGTGCTGCAGGACGTCAAGAAGGCCTACGACACCGGCGCGGTCATCGCCTTCAACTCCGACATCCCCGGCATGGGCGGCCTGGCGCAGCTCATGTCCGAGCTGATCGCCGGACAGAAGGACCCGCAGAAGGCGGCGACCCAGCTGCAGGGCCAGGTCGAGCAGGCGGCCAAGGCGGCAGGGCTGCCCGGATGGTGATGCGGAACAGGGCGGCCTGGCTGCCGTGGGCACTGCCCGCGATCGTGCTGGTCACGGTCTTCTTCGTCGCCCCGTTCCTGCTCAACGTCCGGTTCGCGTTCTCCTCCTGGACGAGTTTCCGAGCCGAGATCACCTGGAACGGGCTGGAGAACGTCCGCACCCTGATCGAGCAGGACCTGCTGGCCAACGCGGTCACCGTGACCGTGCTGTACGCGATCATGTGCATGGCGATCCAGAACACGGTCAGCCTCTCGCTGGCCATGGCCCTCCAGCGGACCAGCGGGGTCAACACCGTCTTCCGTTCGGCCTTCTTCCTGCCGACGCTCATCTCGCCGCTGGCCGCCGGATACATCTGGCGCGGGCTGCTGGCCCCCGACGGGGCGATCAACTCCTTCCTCGGCATCGAGTGGGCGTGGCTTGGCGAACCGTCGACCGCGCTGGTGACGGTCGCGTTCATCGACGCGTGGAAGTGGAGCGGGCTGATCACCCTCGTCTACATCGCGGGCCTCAACTCCATCCCGAAGTCGCTGCTGGAGTCGGCGACCGTCGACGGGGCCGGGCCGTGGACCCGGTTCCGGCGGGTGGTGTTCCCGATGCTCGCCCCGGCGCTGACCTTCAACGTGGCGGTCACGCTGGTGGGCGCGCTCAGCGCCTACGACGTGATCGCCGCCACCACCGGCGGCGGGCCCGGCGACCACACCCGGGCCCTGAACGTGGTGATGCGCCAGCAGTGGGGGCAGGGCTTCTTCGGCTCCGCCAGCGCGCTGGGCTTCACCGTGACACTGCTGGTGATCGCCACCGCCGTGCCCCTCGTGTGGTGGCTGCGGCGTAGGGAGGTGACGGGATGAGGGCGGTCCTCAAGTACACGGCGCTGACGCTCTTCGCGATCCCGTGGGTGCTCGTACCCGTCTGGCTCGTGGTCGTCAACTCGTTCAAACCCGCGGGTGAGGCCGCGGAACTGGGCCTCGGACTGCCCAGGACGTGGGCGGTCGCCGAGAACTACGGCATCGTGCTCGACCGGGGCGGCTACCTGACGGGGTTGTTCAACAGCCTCAAGGTGACCGTGCCGATCGTGGTGGCCGTGGTGCTCCTCGGCGCGGCGGCGGCGTGGGCGTTCGGACGCAGCCGGTCGCGGTGGCTGCAGGCGGCCTACTTCGTGATGGGGCTGTCGATCCTGCTGCCGCCGTCGATCATCCCGACCGTCTACCTGCTGCGCGCCCTGTCGCTGGACGGCGGCACGCTCGGCTACGTGCTGACCATGACCGGCTGCCGCCTGGGCGTCGTGATCTTCCTGGCGACCGGGTTCGTCCGCGCGTTCCCCCCCGACCTGGAGCACGCCGCCTCCATCGACGGCGCCTCCCGCCCGCAGGTCTTCTTCCGCATCCTGCTGCCCCTGCTGCGGCCGGTGCTGTTCGTCGGCGGCGTGATCCTGATCATCAACGTCTGGAACGACTTCTTCTTCGCCCTCTTCCTGCTCCAGGGCAGCGCGAACGCCACGCTGCCGCTGAGCCTGTTCCAGTTCGCCTCGGGCACCCTGCAGAGCCTGAACTGGAACCTCGTCTTCGCCCACGTCCTGCTCACCACGCTGCCCCTCGTGGCGGTGTACGTCGCCGCGCAGAAGCGCGTCCTGGCCGGCCTCACGGAAGGTTCCCTGAAAGGATGACCACTCACGACATCGCGCTCGACTGGGTCAGGCGCGAGATCAAGGAGGGGCGGCTGCCCTGTGCGGTGTTCGGCGCCGCCACCTCCGACGGGATCCAGGTGCTGGAGGCCTTCGGCGAGCACGACGGCCGGGCGACCCGGATCGAGGACCACTTCGCATTGTTCTCGGTGACCAAGCCGCTGACGGGGCTGGTCGCCATGCGTCAGGTCGAACGCGGGCTGCTGTCACTGCGCCGCCCGCTGCGGGACGCGCTGCCGAACTTCGCGCGGCCCGACGTGACGCTCTGGCACCTGCTCACCCACACCGGCGGCATCGCCGAGCAGACGCTCACACCCGACGACCTGCTGGAACACCTCGCCACCGCGCCGTCGATGTTCGAGGCGGGCACGCTCAGCCACTACTCCAACCTGGCCTTCGCCGGCATCGCGGAGATGGTCCGCGACGTCACCGGGCGCGACCTGGCCGACCTGATCGACTCCGATCTGAACACGCTGGTGCCGGGCGGCGGGCGCATCACGTTCGACCCGGCGTGCGACGCGGCCGAGGTCCACGGTGTCGAACTGCTCGGGCCCGGCTTCGACTTCGACAAGTTCGTACGGCTCCGCCATCCGGCGGGGGCGCTGTTCTCCCGCGCCGAGGACCTCCTGGCGCTGGGCGGGGCGCTGCTGCGCGGCGACCGCGGGCTGGTCCACCCGACCACTCTGGCCGCCATGACGACCCCGCAGACGACGGGCCTGGTCAAGCTGCAGCCCGACCCGGTCAACGCCGGGCAGGACTGGGGCCTCACCTGGAACCTGCGCCACTCGGCTCCCGGGCTGCTCGAACGGCGGCTGTACGGGCACGGTGGCGCCTCGGGGTGCCAGTGGTGGATGTACCCGGAGCAGGACGCGTGTTTCGTGCTGCTGATCAACGTGCTGGCGCCGCACCTGTCCGGTGTGGACATCGACGGCCTGCACAACGCCTTCACCACCGGGCTAGATGCGTGAACCGGGATTCGGGGGTGCTGGAGGTGCAGGTCTCAGGCGCGCAGACGCCGTTCATCCGTTCGGCCCCGCCCCGGTCACCGGCAGGCCTGACGTGCGGCCTGGCGGATCCGGTCGGCGTGGACGAGCCGTCGCCCCGGCTGTCGTGGAACGCCCGGCTGTCCGGGGAGGCCACCGTGGTGGTGTCCTCGGACGGGCGCGAGGTGTGGCGGTCGTCCGTACCCGCCGGGTCGCACGACGTGGACGTGCCGGATGGGCGGCTGGAGCCGCTGACGCCGTACACATGGAGTGTGGAGGGGCACGCGGCCGGCGCGTTCACCACGGGCCTGCGGGCGCGCGGCGCGTGGAACGCCCCCTGGCTGGCGGGTGACCCCCAGGCGGCGGTGAGCCTGCGCGGGTCGTTCACCTGGCGTCCCGCTCCCGGGCGCGCCTGGCTGGCCGTCACCGCGCTGGGCGTCTACCGGGCGCTGCTCAACGGGGTACGGCTGAGCGAGGAGGAACTGGCCCCCGGCTGGACCGACTACGCCCACCGGACGCGTTACCGGCTGCTGGAGCTCACTGAGCTGCTCGTGCCCGGGGAGAACGAGCTGGAGCTGTGGCTCGCCCCCGGCTGGTACGCGGGCCACGTCGCCGGCGGAGGCCCGCGCCGCTACGGCGACCGGCCCGCCGCCAGCGCCCAGGTGCTCGTGCGCGACGACGACGGGGTCCGCCGCGTGCTCGCCACCGACGTGGCCTGGACCCGGCGGGACCTCGGCCGCCCACGCGCCGACCTGGTGATGGGCGAGACCGTCCAGGCCCCCTCCCAGCGGACCGCCGAACCCGCCGAGACGACGGCCGTCCCGGAGATCCTGGTCGAGGCCGACCCCGCTCCCCCGGTGCGGGTGATCGGCACGGTGCCCGCCGTCTCCGTGACCGAACCCGCGCCGGGCGTCCAGGTGGCCGACTTCGGGCGCAACGTCGTCGGACGGGTACGGCTGCGCGTCGACGCGCCGGGCCCGGTACGGATCGTGGTGCGACACGGGGAGGAGCTGACCGCGACCGGGCGGCTCTACACCGACAACCTGCGCACCGCGGACCAGCGTGACGAGTTCGTCCTCGGCCCCGGCTCGCACGTCGTTGAGCCCGCGTTCACCCTGCACGGGTTCCGCTACGCGGAGGTCACCGGCTGGCCGGGCGCGCTGACGCCGGACGACCTGGAGGCGGTGCTGCTGTCCTCCGCGCTCGCCGTCACCGGCTCGCTGACCGTGAGCGACCCCGCCGTACGGCAGCTCGTCGCCAACATCGGCGCGTCGGCGGACGGCAACCTGGTGAGCGTGCCGACCGACTGCCCGCAGCGTGACGAGCGGACCGGCTGGACGGCCGACATCTCGGTGTTCGGCTCGACGCTCAGCTTCCTGCGGCACACGCAGGCGTTCCTGTCCGGCTGGGTGACGACGCTGATCGACGGGCAGCGGGCCGACGGCGCGATCCCGCACGTCGCGCCGGTCCTGCCCGAGTACGGATACGACTCCCCCGTGTGGTCCGACGCGCTGGTCGAGGTGCCGTGGCTGCTGTGGCGGCGCTACGGCGACGACCGCACGCTGCGCCGCGCGTACGACCCGATGCGGCGGTGGGCCGACTACTGCCTGGCCCAGGCCGAGGACGGCATCAGGCCGGGCAGGGCCCTGGGCGACTGGCTGGCCCCCGGCACGGTCGAGACGCCCAAGAGCCTCATCTCCACCGCCGCCCTCGCCCGCAGCCTCCGCCTGGTCGCGAACGTGGCCGACGTGCTCGGCGAGCCGCACGCGCCGGAGTACGGCGAGGCGTTCACCCGCGTGTCGGGTGCCTTCCAGCGGGCCTTCCTCAGCGGGCCGAGGCTGCACACCGAGACGCAGACCGGCTACGCCGTCGCCCTCGCCTGGGACCTGGTCCCGCCCGAGGACCGGACCGCGGCGGCGCAGGCGCTGGCCGACCTGGTCCGCGCCGACGGGCACCGGCTCATGACGGGCTTCGTCGGCACCGCCCTGCTGCTGCCCGTGCTGTCGGAGACCGGCCACCACGACCTGGCGGGCCGGATCTTCAACCAGGAGGGCTACCCGTCCTGGCGCTACCAGCTCCGCGCCGGGGCGACGACCATGTGGGAGCGCTGGGACGCCTGGCACCACCGGCACGGCCTGCAGACCCCGGCCATGAACTCCTTCAACCACTACGCCTACGGCTGCGTGGGCGACTGGCTGTTCCGGCACGTGGCGGGCCTGGGCGACGACCCGCGCGGGACGGGTGGCGGCTTCGGCGAGCTGCTGCTGCGCCCCGGCCCCGTCCCGCTGCTGCGCCAGGCGCATGCCCGCTACGAGAGCGCGTCGGGGACCGTCGAGTCGGGCTGGCGGGCCGGGCCCGACGGGGTCCAGTTCACCTTCTCCGTCCCGGAGGGCGTGACCGCCCGCGCGGTGCTGCCCGTGCGGGGCGCGTGGGACGGGATGACCGTCAACGGCACCTTCCTCATGGGCCTCAACGAACAGCTGCCGACCACCAGGCTGGCCGACGGGGGCTGCGCCCTGAACCTGCCGCCGGGCCGCTGGTCGTTCACGGCCCCCGCCGCGGCCACGGCCCACCTCCTCCAGGAGTGGGACGACCTGGCCCGGTGAACCTCCGCGCGGACGTCTCTCCGGCTCACCGGCTGGAGGGACGTCCTTCGGCGGTACGGTTCCGGCGCTACCGGGGCGCCGGAACGCGGTCGGGAACCTCGCCCGTGGCCGGGTGCACCGTACCCCCGCCCGCCGCCAGCGCGACGATCGTCTGGCCTGCCGCGGCGGCGCACATCACCACGATCGGCACCCGCCACTCGGCGCTCACCGTGTGCAGCAGCCCGAAGACCACCGGCCCCGCCGCGGCCAGCAGGTAACCGATCGACTGCGCCATCGCCGACAACGCCCCCGCCACGTTCGCGTCCTGGGCGCGCAGGCCGATGAAGGCCAGCGCGAGCACGAGGCAGGCTCCGCCGCCCAGCCCCAGGACGACGCTCCACAGCGGCGCCGCCCCCGGCGCCACGAGAAGCCCGAGGTAGCCGAGGAACATGACCGCCGAGCAGATCGCCGCCAGCACGCGTTGGTCACCCGCCCGGCGCATCACACCGGGTACCGCCAGGCTGGTCAGCACCGCGACCGCCTGGAACAGGAACAGCAGCCATCCCGCGGTGGCCGCGCTCGTGCCGTTGTCCTGAAGGAACCGGGGCAGCCACGTCACGACGACGTAGAAACCCAGCGACTGCAGCCCCATGAACGCCGTGACCGCCCACGCCAGCCCGGAGCCCCACGGCAACCGGTGCCCTCGAACGGCCTGTACGGCACGCCGTGGAGCCCGCATCTGCGGAAGCCACAGCAGGACGGCCACCAGCGCGAACAGGACCCAGCAGCCCAGCGCGGTGTACCAGCCGCCGGGAGCGACCTCGCTGATCGGCACCGCCACCCCGGACGCGACCGCGGCGACGCCGCCCATCACCGTGGCGTAGGCGCTGGTCAGCATCCCCACCCTGGTCGGGAAGTCGCGCTTTATGAGACTCGGCAGCAGCACGTTGCCCACGGCGATGCCCGCCCCGATCAGTACGGTTCCCGTGAACAGGCCGGCCGCCACCGGCACCCACCGCAGTGCGATCCCCAGCGTCAGCACCATGAGCGCGCCCCCGAGGAGCCGCTCGGCCCCCCACCGCGCGGCCAGCCGGGGCACCAGCGGGGACAGCGCCGCGAACGTCAGCAGCGGCAGTGTGTTCAGCAGGCCCGCCACGGCCGGGACCAACCCCAGATCGGCCTGCACCTGATCCAGCAACGGCCCGACACCGGTCAGACTCGCCCGCAGGTTCGCCGCCACCACGAGCAGCCCCCACACCAGCAACGCCTGACCGGAACGTCGTGTCGACACATTCTCCATGCGCACCACGATCACGCCACACGGTGTCCGGCGGCCAGACCGAACCCAGGCTGGCCCCAGGAGGGCCACCCTCCTGGGCGCACGACCGGATACCTTTTCGGAGTGGGAACGCCACTGGGGGATTTCATCCGGGCCAGACGTGACAGCATCCAGCCGGAGTCCTGCGGGCTGCCGGACCGTGACCGCCGCCGGTCACCCGGTCTGCGGCGGCAGGATCTCGCCGCGCAGGCCGGTGTCAGCGTCGAGTATCTGACCCGTATCGAGCAGGGCCGCGACCGCAACCCGTCTCCGGCGGTCGTCAACGCCCTCGCCGACGCGCTCCGTCTCAGCCCCTCCGAACGCAACCACCTGCGCTACCTCGCGAAGATCACCGGCGAGGGGTGCTCGGTCCACATCCGGCCCGTGCCGCCGTCCCGGCACGTGCGGCCGTCCGTCCTGCGGACACTGAGTCTCCTCGAACCCGGTGTCGCCATCGTGACCAACCGGCTGGGTGACGTCCTCGCCCACACCAGCGGCTACCGGTCGATCACCGAGGGAACCGGCCTGCTCGACGCCGCCCGTCCGAACCTCAACCGCTACCTGTTCACCGACCCCCGCGCCCGGACGTTCTTCGTCGACTGGGACGACGTCGCGGACGAGCAGGCCTTCGACCTGTGGCAGGCGCCGTCCCTTGAGAACCTGGAGTGGCTCACCGCCGAGCTCACCCCCGTCGCCGGGCCTGACCTCACCCGCCGCCTGAGACGTCACGCGGTGCCGCGACGTGGTGTTCTCCGGCTCGACCACCCGGAGGGACACCGGCTTCGCCTGCTTCGCGAGACGTTCGAACTGCCCGCCGAGGCGCAGCAGCTCGTCGTCTTCCTCCCCGCCGACGACCGGACGGCCGAGGCCGTCGACCATCTCCGGCGCCGCTCCCACGGCCGTCTCCGGTCCATCTCCTGAGGGATCTCAGGAGACGGGCTTCGACCGGGCCGGGCAGGCCTCTCAAGCCGGGCCGTGGCGCCGGCCGCGGACACAGATCACTCCCTGAACTGCTCGGCGTACTCGGCGGAGGGCTCGATCGGTGTGATCACGTCGATCAGCACCCCGTTGGGGTCGGCGACGATGAAGTGCCGCTGCCCGAAGTCCTCGCTGCGCAGCTCCAGTTCGGGCCGCAGGCCGTGCCGTACGACCAGCCGCTCCCACTCCGCGTCGACGTCCTCCACCTCGAAGTTGAGCAGCAGTCCCCGCACCGGCGCCCGGTAGGCCTCGGGCAGCGACGGGTGCCGGTGGTCGAGCAGAGCCAGCTCGTACGGCTGCGCGCCGGGACGCCGCAGGCTCACGTACCAGTCCGCCTCGAAGGTCGGTTCGAAACCGAACAACTCGACGTAGAAGTCCCGGCTCTCGGCCAGGTGCTCGGTGCAGACGACCGGATAGAAGCTGGTCAGGACCATGGCGAACCCCTTTCACATACCGTTGGTATGTGAAAGCTAGTTGGCGTACCATCGGTATGTCAAAAGCGCGAGGAGGGACATGGGCAGAGCAGAGCAACGCGAGCAGACCAGGCGCGCACTGCTGCGGGAGAGCAGGCGGCTGTTCGCGGCCGAGGGGTACGGAGCCGTGGGCCTGTCCCAGATCGTCGACGCCGCCGGCGTCACCAAGGGTGCCCTCTACCACCACTTCGACGGCAAGGCGGCGCTGTTTCGCGCCGTCCTCGCCCAGGTGCAGGAGGAGGTCGGCCGGCACGTTGCCGCGACCGCCGACGCCGAGCCGGACCCCTGGGACCGGCTCGTCGCCGGATGCCACGCCTTCCTCACCGCGAGCACCGGCCCGGACGTCCGGCGGATCATGCTGATCGACGGCCCCGCCGTACTCGGCTGGAGAGAGTGGCGCGCCCTCGACGAGGCCGCCTCGGCGCGTCATCTCGCCGACGCGCTGACCCTGCTGATGGAGACCGGTGTCATCCCCGAGCGACCGGTCGCCCCCCTGACCCACCTGCTCTCCGGCGCCATGAACGAGGCCGCCCTGTGGCTCGCCGACTCGGCCGACCCCGGCGACCTCGCCGAGACCGGAGCCGCCCTCACCCGCATGCTGGAGTCCCTGCGCTCCTGACCGTCACCTGAAGACGACCGTGACCCCATGCTCCTCAAGGTGGCCCACGACCTCCCCGAAGTAGGAGGGCAGCCCCTCCGCCGGCGCCCGGCGGGCGACGTCGGCGTCGTGCCAGATCAGGGTGAAGGGCGCCACCACCCCGAATCCACCGCACAGACAGTCCGTGAAGGCGCTCCATCCCCAGCCGTAGTATCCGCCGGGACCGAGGAGGGCCTCACCCATCGCACAGTGCAGACCGGGCACGTCCGTGGCGAACCGGCCGTCGAGATGGTACACACCACCCGAGCGGTCGGGCCGCCTGGCACCCATGTCGCGGTGGATCGCGAGATGGCTCCACTGGCGCCTGCCCTCCGCGGAGTACGGCGCCCACTGGTTCGGCGTCGCCGGGATTCCCCGGTACCAGACATCCCAGATCGGACGGGCGATCAGTGGGGGACGGTCCTTCCCGCCGTCGGTGAGGGTGATGTCGATCAGGGTGCCGCCGAGCGTCGACGGGCGTGCTCCGCCGATGCCCAGGCCGACGGTGTGGTGTGCCATCACTCTGCCGTCGCGGTCCAGCGCCCACAACCCGGCCCAGCCCCCTTCCCACTTCCGCGGCCTGCGCAGTACGGCGCGCAGCCGTTCGGCGGGCTCGCAGCCGACAAGTTCCAGGGGAATCGCCTCCGGCGCCGCACGCGGGGCGAACAGGCCGTCCACCCGGAGGCAGTGGCCCACGGTCTCAAGGTCTCCGGCGGTCGCGACGGACAGTTCGAACCGCGGTGACGTGGGCAGTCTTTCCCTGCTGAACCCGTCCTGCCTGACCCCGGCCCCCACGACGACGTCGACCAGCGCCGGATCGGCCTGGCAGGGATGGTGGGTGATGACGACGACGTCCGCCAGCTCCCACCGCCGCGTCGGTCGCGGGTCGTCCCTGATCTCGACGCACAGGTCACCCAGCAGACCCGTCGCCTCACCGGGCCAGTCGATCGCCGCACGCAGCGGGCCCTCGGGGGCGCACCCGCGCAGCGTCAGGACCTCCCTCGGCGGCGGCACCGGGTCCGCGAACAGCCCCTCGACACCCGCGCAACGCCCCCAGAGCTCCGGTTCGCCGTCGTCGTCCTCATCGACCAGGAGGTACTTCACCGGGAAACCCCGGTCCCATGCCGTGTCGTTCATCAGAGGAGGTCAGCCTTCCGCGGACCAGGTGCGGGTGTAGGCGTCGATCAGCCACCGGTCGGCGCGGTCCCCGTCGGGGGTCTCGGGCAGCGGCGAGGTGGACAGCAGCTTTTCGAGGCGCGCTTCGAGGTCGGCGGCGACGGCGAGGGTCTCCTCCCTGGTGTACTCACCTTTCCTGATGCCGATGATCAGGGACCGCCACGGTTCGGGCATGGGGAGGGTGATCGTGCCGTTTTCCATGAGCTCGACCCCCTGCGCGCCGAGGCGGACCATGTGCCCCGCGAACTTCGTGTCATATCCGTGCAGGGCGATCAACTCGGGCCGGTTGGTGCGTTTCCCGTTGGGGTGCCCCACCATGCGGTCCCGCTGGGACCGGAGATAGCCGAGGAAGCGGTGGCCCGCCTGGCGGGACAGGATGAAACCGGGCCCCTCCGCGAGAAGGTCACGGCCGAGGTCGGTGATGGAGACGATCTCGGACTCGGGCACGAAGAGCCCCAGCAGGACCGTGGGGTTGCCGTCCAGGGCCAGCCGCATCCACTTGCGGAGACTGTAGACGGTCAGATCGAGATCACCGTGGCCGGAGCGGACGCCTTCGGGCTGGGTGCGATAGACGTACTGGTCGAACCTGCGCAGCCCCACGACGTAGGCGGCGGGCTCGACGCAGATGCCCATCTCGTCGCGGTCGTCGGTGCCCGCGATGGCCGTGCCGTGCAGCCCGGACCCGACCTGGAAGCGGAAGATCGTGTGCTTGTCGGCGATCTCCTGAAACTCGGGGCCGCCGTGCTTCATCCACCCGACCATCAGTAGTTCCCCTCGGCGACCTGGAGCACGGTCAGGCCCAGCGAGCGCCACATGGCGGTGACGGAGGCCCGGTCGTCGATGACCCCGGCGACGGGACGGTGGGCGAAGCGCCTGGTGTAGATCTCGCGCTTCACGACCGTGTCGGGCCGGTCGTCGTGGTCACCACGCATCCACACCTCGGTGTCGCCGAGGCTGGTGACGTGGGTGGCGAGCCACATCTCGGTCTGGCGACGGCACTGCTCCTTGCGTCCTGAGACGAACGCGACGGGGTGTCCGGCGAGGAGAAGGGCCTGGACGACGGCGACGACGGGAGGGTTGGGAGTGTCCTCCCCCACCCGGTGCCAGTCGTACGGGCGCCGGTCTCCGCGCAGAGCGAGAGTGCCGTCGATGTCCACGATCCACACGGGATTCACCGGACATCGCACCTTTCAACCCCGAAGACTGGCATTTCGCTCACTCTTCTTCCTCTGTGGAGGGAACGGAGGAAAGAGGCTAACAGTGAGATCGTTATTTCCTCTTCGGATTTCCCCTTGAGAGCGACACCCCGAGGCTGACGACCGCAGCCAGGAGGGGGAAGACGGCCGTGGCGCCCCAGCGCCACTCCCCCGCCCAGATCCAGGCGAGCAGCATCGCCACCGCCATGGCGAACAGGGCGAGCGCCAGCCACATGGCGGGGCCGGAAGGGGTCACCTCGGCCTGGGTCCTGACACTCCACTGGCTCGGTGGCAGACCGGCGTCGCGAAGCGCCTGGACGACGGCGCCGTACTGGTCATCGGTCACGTCGGTGACCGTGATCCGCAGAGTGGTCACTGCTGCTTCCTCGCTTCCGGTCCGGAGAGGTCCATTTGACCCTCTCCCGGACCGGGACCACCACCGGCGTGCCCGCTCGTTCCACCCCCACGGGGAGGCGGCGCACAGGGCCGCGTGCGGGACGCCGACCGGTTGGGTTCACGGGCGCGGGAAAGGAAGCCGTCCTCGTTCAGGGGAAAGGCGTCTGAAACTCCGTGCCGACGGTCAGGCCCGTGGGAGGGATTCCTGGGCGAAGGCGATGACGATGTATCTGCCGTTGGCGTAACTGGTCACGGGGCGCTGGAGCAGCTCTCCCGCCCTGCGGGCCACCGACTGGAACAGTTCGACCATCTCCGGGGTGTCGGCGGACACCCGGAAGCTCCCGTCGGTGGTGAGGTGGTGGACGACGAGGGGGACGAAGCCCGCCTCCGCCCGGACTCTCTCCTCCTGGTCGAGGGGGGTGCGCCGTGTGCTGGGGGGAAGGGTCATCGCTGTGCTCCTCGTGGTCGCCGGCCCTCCAGCATGCCACCGCGCACGACCGGCACGAATTCCGTGCCTCGGGACGAGAAGACCACCGAACCGCGTCCGGCCGGCGGGGGAACCGGGGGCGGCCGGACGCGGGCCGTCACTGCACGAGCTGCCACAGGCCCGGGGTGTTGGGCGGCGCCCAGCTCAGGTTGCACGTGTGACTCGCCAGGCAGCGGTAGACGTGGCCTTCGTAGTAGTACAGGTCGCCCACGTTGCAGGAACGTCCGACCTGCCAGGCCTGGATCCCCACCGCGTGGTGGGCGACCTCGGCCGTCGCGGGCTGCGCGCCGTACGGGATGGCGCCCAGCGCGGCGGCGGTGAGAAGGGCGGCGATGACACTGCGCTTCATGGTGCCTCCTTCAGGGGGTTCCTCCCACAATGTCCGTACTCGGCGGGAACCGATAGCCAACGTTTTTCCATGCCCCGCCGCTATACCTCCGGCCGGACCGTGTCCCGGGCCGCCCTCCCCGTTCTCCGGGAGGCCCGGTCGTCAGTGTGGCCGTACGGCCTGGAGCGGGCGCAGGGGGGCACGGGCCTTCAACAGCATCTCCTCGTACTCGGCGACCGGGTCCGAGTCCAGCACGACGGCCCCTCCCGCGCCCACGGTGAGGTGGCCGTCGCCGATCACCGCGGTGCGGATCACGATGTTGAGGTCGCTCGCGCCGCTGAGCGCGAAGTAGCCGAGCGTCCCGGAGTAGATCCCCCTCGGGGCGCCTTCGAGCCTGTCGATGATCTCCATGGTCCTGATCTTCGGCGCGCCCGTCATCGAGCCGCCGGGGAAGCAGTGCCGGGTGGCGGTCAGCGCGTCCACGTCCGCGCGCAGCCTGCCCCGTACGGTGGAGACCAGCTGGTGCACGGTCGTGTACGACTCGACCGCCATGAAGTTCGGCACCTCGACCGTGCCGACCTCGCAGATCCGCCCCAGGTCGTTGCGGAGCAGGTCCACGATCATCAGGTTCTCCGCGCGGGTCTTGGGGTCCCCGGCCAGGCCGTCGCGGACGAGACGGTCGAGGACGGGGTCGGGGTTGCGCGGGGCCGTACCCTTGATCGGTTTCGACTCCACGGTGCGGTCACGGGTGACCCGCAGGAAGCGTTCCGGTGAGGAGCACGCGACCCGGTGCCGGTCCCACCGCAGGAAGGCCGCGTACGGCGCGGCGTTGAGCAGGCGCTGACGCGTGTAGAAGTCCAGCGGGTCCCCGGTGTACGGCAGCCGCGCCGTGGTGGTCAGGCAGATCTCGTAGCTCTCCCCCGCCCGCAGCAGGCGGTGGCATTCGGCGATGTCGGCCAGGTAGCCGTCGCGGGAGCGGGCCAGCCATGGTTCGACGTCGAACTCCTCCTGGGCGGCGGGTCGGGCGGCGGGTTCCCCGGGGGTTCCCCCGGCGGGCAGGTCCGCGGCGACCAGGTCGGCCCAGTGGTCGGCCTCCCGCGCGTCCTCGGGGCCGGGCCCGGCCAGGGCGACCACGTAGGTGCGGCCCGCCAGGTGGTCGATCGCGACGAAACGGGTGGCCGAGATCCACACGGCGTCCGGCAGGCCGGAGCGGTGGGCGGCGGCTCCGGACGACCCGAACGACTCGGCCTTCATCTCGTAGCCCAGGTAGCCGACGTATCCGCCGTCGAGGTCGAAGGGCAGGCCGGGGTCGTCGCCGAGCGCGCGTTCGGCCAGCCGCCTGGCGAGAACGTCGTAGACGGAGCCGGGCAGGGAGGTCGTCGTGCCGTCGGCGGCCGTCGAGGTGACCTTCCCGTCGCCGACCCGGTAGCGCAGTGTCTCGCCGTGGCGGCCGCCTCCGTCGCCGACGAAGGAGAACCTGGACAGACCGGGTTCGACCCGGCTGCTGTCGAGCCAGAAGGCCGAGGGGCTCTCGGCGAACCAGCGGCGGAAGGTCCGCTCGGCGTCGGCCTCGAAGGCGGCGGTGCGCACCCTGAGGCGCCATCCACCGCTTAGCCCGCGCTCCCCCGGTGCCACCGGGCCGTGCTCCACCAGGGGATCGCGGTCCCGTGAGGGCACGGCCTCAGGCTCGTGCTCCCGTGAGGGTACGGCGCCGCCCCGGGTGAGGGTGATCCGCTCGCGGGCGAGGGTGGCGAAGTTCTCCACCAGGCGGGCGCCGTACCGGGTGCCGACGGACTCGGGGTGGAACTGCACCCCCCACCAGGGGCGCGTACGGTGCCGCAGCGCCATCGTCACCCCGTCCCCGGTCCAGGCGGTCGTGACGAGGTCGGGCGCCCCGCCGGGTTCGACGCACAGCGAGTGGTAGCGCACCGCGGCGAAGTCCTGCGGGATCCCGGTGAACAGGTCCGTCCCCAGATGCCTGACCCGGTCGACGTAGCCGTGACGCGGCTCGGGGGCGGGCACGACCTCGCCACCGGCCAGCCAGCCGAGGGCCTGGTGGCCGAGGCAGACGCCGAGCACGGGCAGCCGGGTCGTGCGCAGCAGGTCGGCGGCCAGTCCGAGATCGCGTGGCTCCTGCGGTCTTCCCGGGCCGGGTGAGACCACGATCGCGTCGTAGCCCGCCTGGTCGGCCTCCCGCAGCGCGGCCGAGTCGTTGCGGGCCACGACCGGCATCCGCCCGTAGACCTGGGCCATGAGCTGCGCCAGATTGAAGGTGTACGAGTCGTAGTTGTCGATGAGCAGCACCCGCACGACGCCTCCAGGGTCAACGGCCTGCCGCCGGGAACGGAACGCCGCCTGGAGCTCGTCGGCCCGTGAGACGATTCGGCGCGGCCGTTTGTCCCTTTCGTCCCCACACGGCGCCGCCAAGTCTACGGTCACCCCGGAGGTTCCCCCGGACGGCGGAGACCGCGACCGGAGTTAGCCTGAGGGGGTGGACATCGTCACCGGCACCTACCCGCTGGGCCCGGGCAACGGTCCGCTGCTGGTGCGCACGACCCGCACCGGGCTGGGCGCCAAGGCCGGGCACGACCTGACGCTTGAGGCGGCCCGCTGGCACGGCGAGGCGGTCGTGGACGCCGAGGACCCGGCCCGTTCCTCGGTGTCCGTCGAGGTGGACGCGACCTCGTTCCAGGTGCGCGAGGGGGTCGGCGGGGTCAGGCCCCTGAGCGACGCCGACCGGCGGGACATCCTGCGCAACATCGGGGAGAAGGTCCTGGGCACGGCCCGGCATCCGGTGATCGCGTTCCGGTCCTCCCTGGTAGCGGGCGCCCCGGAGGCGTTCCGCGTCGAGGGCGACCTCACCCTCGCCGGGGTCACCCGGCCCGTCACGATCGACGCCCTGCTGGCGGACGGGCGTGTGCGCGGCTCCGTCACGCTCACACAGAGCCGGTGGGGCATCAAGCCCTACTCCGCCCTGTTCGGCGCGCTGCGCCTGAGCGACGAGGTCGGCGTCTGGTTCGACCTGGTTCTCGCGCCGGACGTCCCTTCGCGGGACGCCTGACGGATCCCGCCCCTCACAGGGCTCTTGACACCCCGCCCGATCGCCCCGAACCTCTCACGGGGCGCCTCACACCGCGCCCGTCCGGCTCCTCACCCCGTGAGCCGCCTCTCCCGCGGGGCGCTTGACCCGGCGCGCCATCAGACTTCCCAGGCCGCCAGATAACCCCTGTTTTAGGGGAAAATATGACGATATATGGTACGCGCTTGCGGCATTCCGTGCACTGCGGAAGGATCACCGGACACGCTCCGCCACCGTCCGTCATCACCCCCCGGGCGGGCGGACGCGCCCGCACATTGACAGATGACGCCACAGGAGGCTGTCGTGCAGCCGCAGGAGAGCATCGAGCGGTTCGGATACCGGCAGGAGTTGCGCCGTGGGATCGGCCTGGTCGACCTGGTGTTCTACGGCCTGATCTTCATGGTCCCCATAGCCCCGTTCGCGATCTTCGGTTCGGTCTACTTCACCTCGGGCGGCATGCCGGTCCTGACCTACCTGGTGGGAATGGTCGCGCTGCTGTTCACCGCGGCCTCCTACGCGCAGATGGTCAAGGCGTTCCCGCTGTCCGGTTCGGTCTACAACTACGCGGGCCGTGGCATCTCCGCGCCGGTCGGCTTCATGACCGGATGGGCGATCCTGCTCGACTACGTGCTCGCCCCGTGCCTGCTGTACCTCGTCGCCTCGATCGCGATGCACTCGACCGTGCCGCAGATACCGGTGTGGCTGTGGCTGCTCTTCTTCGTGGCCGTCAACACCGTGATCAACCTGCGGGGCATCCGGATGACGATGAACCTCACCAAGGTGATGATCATCGCCGAGCTGGCCGTACTGGCGCTGTTCCTGGTGATCGGCTTCTGGGCCCTGCTTGAGGGCAGGGGCAGGGACTTCAGCCTCTCCCCGCTGTTCAACCCGGAGACCTTCTCCTGGCCGGTCGTGTTCGGCGCGGTGTCCATCGCCGTCCTGTCCTTCCTCGGCTTCGACGGGATCAGCATGCTGGTCGAGGAGTCGACCGGCGGATCCGCCCAGGTCGGCAGGGCCATGCGGCTGGCCCTGATCCTGGCGGGCGTGCTGTTCGTCGCCCAGGTCTGGGTCGCCGCCCTGCTGGTGCCCGACCCCGAGGGGCTGCTGAAGCAGGCCTCGGACACCGCCTTCTACGACGCCGCGGCCGTCGCGGGCGGCGAGACGCTCTCCCACATCGCCGCGACCGCGACCGCGATCTCCTGGGGGCTGGCCAACACCCTGGTCGCCCAGGTCGCCGTCTCCCGCCTGCTCTACGCGATGGCGCGGGACAGGCAGCTGCCGTCCTTCCTGGCCAAGGTCTCGGTGCGGCACTCGGTGCCGACCAACGCCATCCTGCTCGTCGCCGGGCTCTCCGTCACGCTCGGGCTGTTCATGTCCGCCAGGGAGGACGGCGTCAGCCTGCTCGGCAGCCTGATCAACATGGGCGCGCTGGTCGCCTTCGTCGTGCTGCACGTCTCGGTCATCGTGCACTACGTGGTCCGCATGCGCTCGGCCGCCTTCTGGTCGCATCTCGTCGTGCCGCTGGTCGGGATGGCGATCCTGATCTTCGTCGTGATCAACGCCAACGTCATGGCCCAGACGGTCGGCCTGCTCTGGCTCGCCCTGGGCGCCCTGGTCCTGGCCGCCCTGTACGCCATGGGCCGCAGGCCGTCCCTGCCCGACCTGCCGGGTTCCCACGAGGCAGGGGAGAGCAAGGCCGTACACGGCCGGTAGGGGCCCCGCCCTGTCCCGGACCGGCCGCTGCTAAGGACGACCTCGGCGAAGGCGAAAGACGACCGTAGCGAAGGACGACCACGCATGAACGGGCTGCCGCTCCCCCAGGAGCTGTACCTCATCGCCCACGACCAGTCGGGCAGACCCCTGGTCCATCCCTCGTCGATGGCCATCGGGCTGGCCGGGGCCGCGCTGCTCGAACTGGTCGTCGGCGAACGTGTCACCGTCTCCGGCGGCAGGGGCGCCCTGGCCGACGACACCCCTCTCGGTGACGCGGTCGTGGACGGCCTGCTGTCCCTGGTACGGCGGGACCGCTCGGGCGGGGACGTCAGGTCCTGGATCAGGCAGGCCGCCGGGGAGGTCTGCCGGCACACCCAGGCGAGCCTGGTCGCCGTGGGCGCCCTCGCCCAGGTGACCAGGCGCCGCATGGGCCTGCTCTCGCAGACCCGCCACGAGATCACCGACATGGCGTGGGTGGTGCGGGCCTGCTCCGGGGTGCGCGCCGCGGCGGAGGGCAGGGAGCCGCCCGACGCGCGTTGCGCCGCGCTGTGCGGCCTGGTCGGCGTGCTGGAGGTGGACGCGGCGCTCTATCTCGGCCAGCCGTCGAACCAGCTCGTCGTCCGCCTGCGCGCCATCGCCGCCGAGCACTCCCCCATGATCAGGGAGGTCATCGGCACCGTCGAGACCCTCATCCGCGATGCCGCCGTCGCCATCTACCGCTGACCCCCAGGAGACCCGGTGCCGTTCACCGCAGTGATCTTCGACTTCTTCGGGACGCTCACGCCGTCCACCCCGGCGCATGTCTGGGACGACCACGCGGCCCGCAGCGCCGCCCCACTGGGCATCCCCGTCCCGGTCTGGCGGGCCGCCCTCGACTCCTCCTTCGAGGAACGGGCCACCGGCTCCCTCGGTGACCTCAGGAGCACCATCCTGACCCTCGCCCGCCGCTGCGGCGTCGATCCGGGCGAGACCGCCCTCACCGCCGCGTGCTCCGCCCGCGCCGAGGCCCAGCGGGAGCTGTTCACCCTGCGCGACGACGCGCTCGGCACGCTGGGCGCGATCCGGGAGCGTGGGCTGGCCGTCGGCGTCCTGAGCGACTGCACGGCCGAGCTGGTGCGGGCGTGGCCGGAGCTGCCGCTCGCCTCCCTGGTGGACGCGGCGGTCCTGTCGTGTGAGATCGGCAGGCGCAAGCCCGATCCCGAGCTGTTCCTGCTGGCCGCGCGGCGGCTCGGGGTGACGCCCGGGGAGTGCCTGTACGTGGGCGACGGCGGCGGCCGTGAGCTCACCGGGGCCACGGCCTGCGGCATGACGGCGTTCATGCTCTACGCCGACGACTGGGAGAGCGCGGACGCCCAGCCGAGGGAGCACGACTGGGCCGGTCCCCGCCTGTCCCGCCTGTCGGCGGTGCTCGACGTCCTCGGCGCGGCCTGAGCACGGTTCATCCGCCGGGAAGCAGGGCGGGCAGCACCACCTCCTCGATGACGAAGACCGGGGTCTCCTGGGCGTCGGGCAGGTTGTACCGGCCCGAGGTCACCACGACGACGAGCCCGAGGTCGGGCCGTACGTACAGCCGCTGCCCCCCGTTGCCGACCCCCGCGACCCAGCCTGGCCCGAGAAACCACTGGTAGCCGTAGTCGAGCCCCTCCCCGATCGCCACGTACGGCGTGAGCATGCGGGAGATCCACGGGGAGTCCGACTCCAGGACGTGCCGGCCGATCTCGGCCAGGTCCCTGGGGGTCAGCCTGAGCCCGGAGGCCGCCGCCGCGACGCCGTCGCCGCCCCTGGCCCACTCGAAGGCCGTGATGCCGAGCGGTTCGAACAGCGCCGTACGCGCGAACTCCTCAAGCGGCACGCCGGTTCCCCTGGCGATGAGGCCGCCGAGAAGGGTGGAGGCGCCGCCGCAGTACCGCCAGGTCGTGCCCGGCTCCTCGACGGACGGACGTTCCAGGACGTACCGGTAACGGTCGGGCGCCGTCTCCATCGCGATCTCGCTGTTGGCCGGGCTGGTGTAGGGGACGCTCTCGTCCCACTCCAGGCCCAGCGTCATCGTCAGCGCGTGTCCCACCGTCAGTCCGGTACGGCCCGCTAGATCAGGATATTCTGGGAAACACGCGTACAGCGGTTCGGCGGGGTCGGGGACATGGCCTCCCTCCAGGGCCATGCCGTACAGCAGGCCGACGACGCTCTTGGTGACCGACCTGAGGTCGTGGAGCGTGTCCGGCCCGAACGTGACGGTGCCGAGGGGGGCGTTCCAGGCGACGTCCGGCCCCTCCCCGTAGTATTCGAAGATCAGGTCCCGCCCGCGTGTCACGACGACGCCGTGCAGATCCGGCGCCCTGCCCTCACGCACGATCTCGGCCAGCGCGGCTTCCATGTCCATCGGCATGCCTCCCCTTGTACGGCCTGACACGGTGTCAGGGTCCAGCGGCCGGTGGCCGTCAGGGAAGGGCCCGTCGTGAGGGCGGCCTGAGCGCGGACCCCGGAAAACCCCCTTGACCTCAACGTTTGTTGACGTCCCACGCTTAAGAAATCCCGAAATTTCCCGTTGAACAGGAGAGATATGCGAAAAAAACAGATCCTCGTCCTTGTGGCCGTCCTGCTGTCCACCGTCTCCCTGCCGATCACCCTGACCGGCGCCTCCGTCGCCCTGCCGGACATCGCCGCGGACCTGGGCGCGCGGCTCGCCCCCGTCCAGTGGGTGGTGAACGGCTACAACGCCACCTTCGCCAGTTTCATGCTGGTCTCCGGTTCGCTGGCCGACCTGGTCGGCAGACGCCGTGTCTACGCGGCCGGGGTCGCGGTGTTCGCCGTCACCGGCCTGCTGAGCACCCTCGCCACCGACATCGTGCTGCTCGACGTGGTCCGCGCCGTCGCGGGAGCGGGCGCGGCCGCCGCGGGGGCGAGCGGGGGCGCGCTGCTCGCCACCTCCTTCGAGGGGCGGGCCAGGACCCGTGTCTTCGGCCTGTTCGGCACCGCGCTCGGGGTCGGCCTCGCCTTCGGTCCCACCGTCGCCGGAGCGCTGATCGGCGCGTTCGGCTGGCGCATGGTGTTCGGCCTGCCCGCCGCGGTGGCACTCGCCGTACTCTGCGTGGTGCCCCTGCTGCCCGAGTCCCGGGACCCGGCGCCCCGCCGCGTCGACACCGGCGGGGCCGTCACGTTCACCCTGTTCCTGCTCCTGCTGATCACCGGCTTCGTCGAGGGGCCCGACCTCGGGTGGACCTCGCCGCTGCCGTTGGCGGCCTTCGCCGCCTCCCTGGTGTGCCTCGCGGTGTTCGCCGGGATCGAACGGCGCAGGCCGGACCCGATGTTCGACTTCGGGCTGTTCACCGGCCCGCGTTTCCTGGCCTTCTCCACGGCGGCGGCGACGATCGTCTGCGTGCTCGTGCCGCTGCTGGTCTACCTGCCGTCCTACTTCACCGAGGTGCTGGAGATGAGTCCGCAGCGGGCGGGCGCCACGCTGATCATGCTCACCGCCCCGACGCTCGTCCTGCCCTCGCTGATCGGGCCGGTCACCAGATGGGTGTCACCGGCGGCCGTCGTCGTGCTGTCGCTGGTCCTGGTCGGCGCCGGGGCCGCCTGGCTGGCGCTGGCCGGGCCGGAGGCCGGGACACCCGGTCTCGCGGGACCGCTGCTGACGATCGGGCTCGGCGTCGGCGCCTCGATCGGGCTGATCGACGGGGTGGCGATCGGCAGCGCCCCCGCCGACCGGGCGGGCACCGCCGCGGGCATGCTCAACACCGCGCGGCTGGGCAGCGAGACCATCGCCATCGCGGTGTGCGGTGCCGTACTGGCCGCGACCACCGGAGGACGGCTGGCCGGACCCGGCTTCACCGAGGGGCTGCGGCTGACGCTCTGGGCGATGACGGGTCTCACGCTGCTTTCCGTGCTGCTGTGCGCGTTCCTGCTGCGCGGTGGCTCCGCCGTACGGCAGGCGGCGGGGAAAGGCGTTTCCGTGTGATTCCGGAGGGCCCGCAAATTACCCCCAAAACCTCCATGGAATTAAGGCCGGGAAAGGGCGGCCGTTCACCGGCAGCATGCCGTATTCGCCTCCGCCCGTTTGGCCTCTCCCACCCCCTCCAGCAGGCGCCGCGGGCCGGAGCCCAGCCTGCCGAGCGTGTCGTCCGGGTTGGCCATCGGACAGCGGTCGATCGACAGGCATCCACAGCCGACGCAGTCGGTGAAGTCGTCACGCAGCTTCTGGAGCTCGCGGATCCGGGCGTCGAGCTGGTCACGCCACCGCGTGGACATGCGCTCCCAGTCCTGCCGTGTGGGAGGACGCGCGCTCGGCAGGTCCTCCAGGGCGGTGCCGATCTCGGCCAGCGGTATCCCCACCCGCTGCGCGACGCGGATCAACGCCACCCGCCGCAGTGTGTCACGCCGGTAGCGCCGCTGGTTGCCCTCCGTGCGGCGGCTCGTTATGAGCCCCTGCCGTTCGTAGAAATGCAGAGCGGATATCGCGACACCGCTGCGCGTGGAGAGTTCCCCGACACTGAGTTCAGCCGGAAGGTCACCCATCCTCCCCCCTCCCAGGCATCAATAAATATTGAGGTTCTCGCGCGAATATTACTCCAGCCGACGGCCGGGTTTTCCGGGGAGAAAGAACGACCCCCGTGGGCGCCGAGGAGGCGGCGGCCCACGGGGGTCGTCGGGAGAGGGGATTGCGGGGTTACCTCAGCGGGCGGGGCAGGCTGATGGTCAGGATGCGGCTGGTGACGCCGGAGTCGACCAGACGGCCGTCCGAACCGAAGGAGCCGAGGCCGAAGTCGTTGTCGTTGGCGATCGCGATGGTCTTGGGGCCGAGGACGGTGACGCCCTCGATCTTGCCGGGCAGGCCGGGGATCGCGGCCAGGTCGACGGCCAGGGACTTGGTGGCGACGGTGACGTTCTTGGGCAGCGAGGCCTCAAGGGAGGGCTTGGTCGCCGGGTCGTCCTGCGCGCCGCCGAGGAGGTTCGTCGCCCGGCGCACGTCGACGGTGTACAGGCGGGCGACCGCGTCGGTGCGCTCCTGGAGCAGCAGACGGCCGGGGCTCAGCACGTTGAGGGCGGAGATCTTCATGTCGCCCTGCTCGGCCTTGGGGTCGAAGGTCGCGACGTTCTCCATGCTGTAGGCCCACTCGGCGGTCGGCCGCCCGGTGCGCAGGTCGACGCGCAGGATGCGGGTGACGCTCGACGCCTTGCCCGTCTTCTTGTCGGGGTTGCCCAGCGGGCTCTGCACGGCGACGTAGAGGGCGCGCTCGGAGGGCGAGATGCCCAGCGCCTCGAAGCCGCGGTTCTGCTGGCGGTTGGCGAAGATCGCGGGCAGCGTCTCGCGGACCGGATAACCCGTCCCGGTCAGGTTGAGGCCCTTGGGCACGTACCTGGCCAGGATCCGCCCGTCGGCCGCCACGTGCACCAGGGAGGGCGAGTACTCCTCGACCAGCCAGAAGCCGCCGCGCCCGTCGGCGACGATGTCCTCGGTGTCCAGGCCGTTCGGGTCGTAGGGCAGCTCGGCCGTGCCGTCCCAGGTGTAGGGAACCTCGTCGTGGCCCTCCTGGTTCGACACACCGGTGATGGGCGTGCCGTCGGACGTCTTCAGCGTGATCGTCTCGGCGATCTTCGCCTTGCCGTTCCGTACGGCGACGCGCACGATGGCGGGCGCGAACTCCGGCACCGGGAAGGTGCGCCGCTTCTCACCGTTGATCTTCGGCTCGCCGTTCGGGCCCCGGTCGGTGACCATCCAGTACTCGCCGGGACGGCCCGCCGGGTAGAGGCCGCTGCCGACACCGCCCAGCTTCACACCGCGGTCGTCCTTGACGAGACCGCTCTCGAACTCCGCCAGGGCGGGGGCGGGCAGCGTCACGTCGGAGGTGACCCGCGGAGCCTTCTCCTTGGGAGCGGCGGCGGCGGGAGCCACGGCCGCGCCGGTGAGGGCGACGGTGAACGCCGCCGCGGTGGCGAGGGCGGCGAGGAGGGGACGTGACATGGAGCTTTCCTTTACGACCTGGTCTGTGACGAGATCCGGAAGCTATCGACGCCGGGCGACCTGAACCCTAAGCCCGGGTGAACACGAAGAGAAGGCGTACGGTGACACCGGACACACCGAGCCGCCTCCCACCTGCGATCTTGCTCATCCACGGGCGGGATTTTCCGTACGGCCACGGCCTCCCGGGTGGCCCCTCGCGGGACAGGGACCTCCTCGCAGGGCAGGGCGCCCATCCGAACGCGGCCCCTCCCCTACGCGCCCCGTCCGGGCGCCGGGCGCCGGGCGCCGGGCGCCGGGCGCCGGGCGCCGGGCGCCGGGCGCCGGGCGCCGGAAAAAGGAGAGCCGGTGTGTCCACGCGGAGCCCACCGCGCGGACACACCGGCGTACCCGGCCCCCTACCCCTCGGTCACCGGGCCTGTCACCGGCCGGGAACCCCCGGGGTTCCTCACCGGTCCAGGTTGACGAAGACTCCCTTGACCTCGGTGTAGGCCTCCAGCGCGTACGGCCCCATCTCCCGGCCGGTCCCGCTGGCCTTGAAGCCGCCCCAGGGCGCGGCGGGGTCGGGGACATGCAGCATGTTGACGAACACCGTGCCCGCCCGTACGGCGGCGGCCAGCGTGTGCGCGGTCGACAGGTCCTTGGTCCACACCGAGGCGGCCAGGCCGAACTCGCTGTCGTTGGCCCGCTCCGCGATCTCGTCCAGGTCGTCGTAGGCCATGACGGGGATGACCGGGCCGAAGATCTCCTCCCTGGCGATCCGCATGTCGTCGGTCACCCCGGCGAAGACGGTCGGCCGGTAGAAGAAGCCCTTCTCCAGGTCCCCGTCGGCACGCTGCCCACCGGTCACCAGCTGGGCGCCCTGCTCGACACCGGAACGCACGAAGCCGTCCACGTTGCGCAGGTGCTCCTCGGTGACGAGCGGGCCCAGGTCGGTCGTGTCGGACAGGCCGGGGCCCAGCCGCAGCGCGGCGGCAGCGGCGGCGGCCTTCTCCGTGAACTCGTCGACCCGGCTGCGGTCCACGTAGAACCTGGAGTAGGCGGCGCACACCTGGCCGCTGTTGAACAGGGCGCCCTGGACACAACCGGCGACGGCCCTGTCGAGGTCGGCGTCGTGCGCCACGATCGTGGGGGTCTTGCCGCCGAGCTCCAGGGTGACCCGCTTGAGGTTGCCCGCAGAGGCGCGCATGATCTCCCGGCCGACCTCGGTCGAGCCGGTGAAGGACACCTTGTCCACCCCGGAGTGCGCCACCAGGGCGCGGCCGACGTCGGGGCCGCCGGTGAGGAGGTTGACGACGCCCTCGGGCACCCCGGCCTCGACGCACAGCTCGGCCAGGCGCAGGGCGGTCAGCGAGGTCTGCTCGGCCGGCTTGATGATCACCGTGTTGGCGCAGGCCAGCGCGGGGGCGAGCTTCCAGGTGAGGATCATCAGCGGGAAGTTCCACGGCGTGATCAGCGCGCAGACCCCGACCGGCTCCCTGCGGGTGTAGTGCAGGGTGTTCGGCAGGGAGATCGGAGAGGTCGCGCCCTCGATCTTGGTGGTCCAGCCCGCGTAGTAGCGGAAGTGCTCGGCCGCGCCCGTGACCGAGACGCCCCTGGCGACCCCGAGCGGCTGTCCCTGGTCCCTCGTCTCCAGGTACGCCAGCTCCTCGCCGTTGGCCTCGATCAGGTCCGCGATCCGCCAGAGCACCCGCGCCCGTGCCGCGGGCGACATCTGCGCCCAGTCGGGGTTACGCAGCGCCTTCCTGGCCGCGTCGACGGCGGCGTCCACATCGGAGGCGTCGGCCTCGGCCAGTTCACCCAGCGGGGCGGCCGTCGCCGGGTCGTAGGTCGTGAAGGTCCGCCCTGAGTTGCCGGAGCCCCACTCACCACCGATGAGCAGCCTGCCGGGCTTCTCCAGGACGGGAGAGTCGGGACCGCTCTCCTGCGGTCGCAGAAACGTCGACACTGCCATGTTCTCCACGGCCTCCCCGTGCTCGCTGTCGCCCTTCGACCGCCTGTAGGGACGGTCAGGATCAGTTGTACGGCGTCGCGCACCGAGCGGCCTTGTCTGTGACGGCACAGCACTTGCCTGTCACGCTCCAGCGGTTTCCGGTTACTGTCATGTGACAGGGACACTGCGGGACCATTGCCAAATAACGGCACGCGATGCACCATTCCTGCAGTTGGACGCACCGCCCCATGCAGGAGGAAGCATGTCGTCTCTACTGCGCACAGCCGACCTGCCGGCCCGCGAACGCGCCGACTTCTGGTGCTCGGCGATCTCCGAGGCGTTCGTGCCCCTCGACATGACCCTCGCCAACGGCGAGACGTTCCGGGGCCAGATGCGCAGCAGAAGCCTCGGCGTGATGCTGGTCAGCGACGTCGCGGCCGACGCCCACAAGGCCGAACGGACCCGCCGTCTGATCGCCAGGTCGGAGACCGACTACTACAAGCTGAGCATGCCGCTGCAGGGCTACTGCCTGGTCATGCAGGACGGCCGTGAGGCCCCCCTCACCCCCGGCGACCTGGCCGTCTACGACACCAGCAGGCCGTACACCGTGGCCTTCGACAACACCTGCCGGATGCTGGTGCTGATGTTCCCCCAGCGCTTCCTGAGGCTGCGGCCGCACGAGATGCACCAGGTGACGGCCAACCGCGTCTCCGGACGCCAGGGAGTCGGGGCGCTGGTCTCCCCGCTGCTGATGAACCTCGTCACCAAGATGGACGAGATCGGGGAGAACCAGTCGCTCCAGCTGGCCGACAACATCCTCGACCTGCTCGCCACCCTGTTCTCCGAACGGCTCGGCAAACAGGGCACACCGCCGCCCAGCTCCCCCCAGTCGCTCCTGCTGCGCATCAGGGCCTTCATCGAGGCCCATCTCGACGACGGCAACCTCACCCCGGACACGGTCGCCGCCGCGGTGCACATCTCGACCGGCTACCTGCACAAGCTCTTCAGGATGGAGGGAACCACGGTCTCCCGGTTCATCAGGGAACGCAGGCTGGAGCACTGCCGCCGCGACCTCGTCGACCCGGACCAGTGGACGCTCTCGGTCAGCACCGTCGCCGCCCACTGGGGCTTCGTCGACGCCGCCCACTTCAGCCGCCTCTTCAAGGCGACCTACGGCGTCTCCCCCCGCGAATACCGCCTCACCAGGGACGCCCAGGGCGGGATGGCGGTTTCTGCTTGGGAAACGGCGTAGGCCTGCCTCCTTGCTCCGCCTGGCGGCGGCGCGGGTTGTGTCTCCTTGCTCCGCCTGGCGGCGGCGCGGGCTTGGGCGCTTTCGAGTCGGTGTCTTCCCTCGTCGCTCATCCGCTGCGCTCCTTCGCTCCTCAGTCCAGACACCGACGCGCCCAAGCCGACACTCCTCACGCACGGCACCGGTAAAGCACACGATCAAAACCCTCACGTTCGGGGCCGGTATCCAAAGCCCTCCCCCTTGGGGTTGATGCGTTCGGGCGGTTGCTCTGGAGCGTGAGCTTGGCGTCTGCCTCTCCAGGGTGGGCCGCGCAGGTTTCCTGCCGGGTCGTGCGCACTCTCGGTGGGTTCCCCGCGTCGGGGACGGGAGCCGGGAGGCCGATGTGGCGCAGGAGATCTAGGTCAAGTACCGGGTACGCGACCTCACGGCGCCGTAGGGACTATCCGCCGTTGAGGAGGGTTCTGATGTCGCTTTCTCGGTAGCGGCGTTGGCGGCTGGGGGTTCTCACCGAGGGGATACGGCCGGTCAGGGCCCAGCGGTTGACGGTTTTGGGGTCCACGCCGAAGATCCTGGCCACCTCACCGGGGGTCAGGAGGCGTTCGGTGGTGTCCGGGCCGGTGGTGAAGGTGCCGTCGGGCGTGACGACCTTGAGGGGGGACATGTGGTTCTCCTTGGGTCCCGTATGGGGCGGGTTCAGGTGCGGATGATGTGGGTGATCTCGTCCTGGCGGCCGAGGGCTTGGGCCAGGCGGTGGACGGTGGTGCGGGCGAGGACGTCACGTGCCCCGGCGGCGCGCTGGGCCGGGGTGACCGGCTGGTAGCGACAGGCCCACCACCGGGGCAGACCGGGCACGTTCCGGGCCTGGTATCTCCAGCCGCGATGGATGGTGCCGAGCAGTTCGATGAGCCGCTGCTCACGCTCGGGATCATGGTCGGTCATGGACGGTCCCTTCGTAGCCGGACAGCGATCACCGGCCATGCGAGAGAGTCCCGCGCCGTGATCCACAGAGCCGGCTCGACCCCGGCGCCATGTCAGGAGTTCTCCCGGTTCTCCGGAGGCGCCGTGGGCGTGGGCGGTTTCAGAGGCTCTCCGGGGAGTTGAGGCTTGGTCTCGGCGCCCGGGAGCCCGGGGAGGGCTATGGAGAGCAGGTCGAGCAGAGCGCTCAGCGGGTTCTTCACGGGACTCCTGTCCGCGACGGATGGCGACGGATGGCAGGGAGGGCGCCCGGCCGGCGGGGTTGCCTGGCCGGGCGCCTGAGGAGGCCGGTCACTCCGTGGTGACCGGCGCCGACGGGCTCCCCTTCCCCGATGCGCTCGGGAGCCGCCGTTGGGTGTGCGGCCCAGGCCCCTCCTCCTGGACCGCACGTTCACGGGGTACGGCGGGCAGAGGGTGGGATGGGTTCCCCGCCCGCCGTACCGGCTCGGAAGATCACGCCTCGGAAAGCGGTCGGGGACGGTCCGGCGCTCGGGACCGAGGATCGCCACGCTCGCCCAGGGACGGTACGGCTCCGCGCCGAACGGCCGGGAGTCGGGTTCCGCCGCGTTCGGCCAAGGGCGGTACGGCGTCGCGCCGGACATCCGAGGCCGGGCGTCGCCGTACCCGCTCAGGGGGCCGCGCCCGCTCGGGAGCTCGCCCCTGCCCGGAAGGCCCTGCCTGCCCGGGAGGCCGTACCTGCCCGGGAGGTCCTGCCTGTTCAGGAGGTCGTGTCTGCTCGGGGATGGGTGGGAGGGTCCGCCGGATGAGGGTGGTCTCCACCTGGTGGATCTGTTGCCGGAGCCCTTCTGCGTCGGGGTCGGAGACGATGAGTGGTTCGGGGGTCGGCCAGGCCGCGATGGCGTAGAAGCGGCGCCGGCCCAGGCTGTAGAACACGCTCCATCCCTGGATGGAACGGTCCATGTTTTCCGCCTCGGAACGGGCGGGGCCGTCCCACAGCCGCCGGTACACCTGCGTGAGCGGTTGCCCGTCCCGGTGCCGCCCGCTGTGCCGGGGTCGTCCGATCACGACGCGACTCCCCGGGCGATCTCCTCCTGGTGTTCGACGACGGCCCGAATCTCGTCGAAGGTGTCGGCGTCCACATCCGGTTCGGCCCCGGCCCTTCGTGCCGCATTGGAGAAAGGTTTCCGGCGAAAAGCCCAGAAACGGCTCTGATCACTGAGAATCAGCCGCCAGCCCGGGATGGTCGGTGAAGGCGCAGTGGCCTTACCATCGTTCACGATCGCACCTCCGTTGCGATCAGGAACCCCACACGGCCTGCCAGTCTGTGGGGTTCCGCTTTCAGACGACTTCATGAGATCGCAGCGAAAGCATGTGCGCCTAGTCGGGGACGGAGGAAACTAGAGGAAAGAGCCTTTCCCCTTCCCGGAAGAGGTGCACCCGTGGCTGACGAAATTCCCCCCTGGGCTGCGCGACTACGCGATGAGCGGCGCAGTCGTCAGTGGTCACAGCGGGACATGGCCAAACGGCTGATGGAGGTCGCCAACGAGGAAACTCGACGCTCCCTTCCCTTGCGGGAGAGCATTGTCCGAAATATCGGAAATTGGGAAGCGGGAAAACATGAACCCAAAGATCCCTATCGTGTCCTGTATGCACACGCTTTCGGGATTGCCGAAGACCGCTTGTTCAGCGATCCATACAAAAGGCCCCGTAGGACGCCCGAAGAGATCCTGGCGCGGGTTCTACCAGAGGGAGATCCCAAGGCGTTGCTCACCACCGGGACGGGGCGCCGGATCGGCATGGGCGCCGTCACCGACCTTTCAGCGCGCGTACACGGCCTGAGACTGGCTGACGACGTCCTCGCCGGAGGCGACCTCATCGAACCAGCGTTCCGTGAACTGGACACCGCCGTACGGCTCTACCGGGAGACGGTTCACACCGAAGAAGTGGGCCGGTCACTACTCGTCAGCGTCGGAGAGTTCGCCCAGATCGCCGGATGGGTCGCCAGCGACGCCGGGCGCCACGAACAGGCAGCTCAGGCCTACCGGCTCGGTATCAACGCGACGCGGGAAGCCGGAGACGCCGCCCTGGAGTCCTACCTCCTGGGGTCGCTGGCCTACCAGATAACCAACACCGGTGATCCCGGCGAGGGCGTCCAACTCGCCCACGCGACGTTGAAGACCGCCGAACGACACCCTTCACCTGGGGTACGCGCGCTCGCCTGGGATCGGTTGGCCTGGGCCCACACTCGTGTGGGAGAGGCTCAAGCCGCGATGAAGGCACTCGGGCAAGCCGCCACGGCGTTCGCCGTCGGCTCTCGGGATGCTGACCCTCCTTACGTCTACTGGGTGAACACCGGAGAACTCCAGATCATGGAGGCCCGGGTATACACCGAATTGGGCCGACCGCTCAGGGCGGTGCCCCTGCTGGTTGACGTGCTCGGCCGCTACGACGCCTCACACACCCGGGAACTTGCCCTCTATCTGTCGTGGCTCGCGGTCGCCCTGGCAGACGGTGGCGAACCAGAGGAAGCCGTTCGTGTGGCATGGCGCATGCTGAATCTGTCGGGAGAGGTGGTCAGCGACCGGCTCGCCCGGCGTTCCCGCGTCATCCTGGAGCATCTTCAGCCGTATCGCGACCTTCCCGAGGTGCGGGAGTTGTTCGCCCATCATCCGATGCCGCCGAACAACAGATGATCGCTCAGTCCGATCCCCTCCCAGCATGGCGACGCCCCGCCGGTCAGTGATCGGCGGGGCGTGCTCTTGCGGATTACCGGTGAGCCCTCCGAGCCGTAGACCTGCAAGAATCCCCAGTTCGGGAAGGACCCCCAAAGCCCGCATGTCAATCATGCGGGTAGGTCCCAGGTTGGGCCGGTGGGGTCGCCGAGCCATACGTACTGGCGTTCGCGGGTGGCGGTGAGGCCGAAGGCGGACTGGTGCGGTGATCCGGCCTCCTGCCACAGCAGTACGGCCTCCTCCACCGCGTCCCACAGCCGAACCGGACCGTGCTGGTGGACGATCCACCCGCCACCCGGGGCGGGTCTGGTGTCGGCGCGGGAACCGGTGGAGACGTCCAACAGGATCGTTGTCTCCCCCGCTGACGAGCGTTGGGCGGCCGGTACAGCCAGCTGGGCGACGAACAGGGCGGCCTCGTCGTCCAGGATCGCCGGGTCGATCCTGCTCTCCCGGACCTGCCCGATGCCGGTCGCCACGGGCGGGCGGGGCGGCGGCAGGTGGGTGCGGGCACGCATGAAGTACCAGCCCTGCTTCAGGAAACGTCCGCTGGCCGTACCCTCGCCGTCGAGGGTGAGGTGGGCGGAGGCGACGCCGTCCAGCCAGCCCCACATGGGGGTGGTGATGGTTCCTCCGGGACTCGTCTGCTCCAACCAGGCGGTGGGGATGGTCCGGACCGAGCAGGTGCAGATCAGCCGGTCGTACCCGGTGCCGTTGGCGTGGCCGTGCAGGCCGTCCCCCACGACGAGAGTAGGTGCGTGTCCCGCCCGGACGATGGCCTTCCTTGCACGTCCGGCCACAGCGGGGTCGTACTCGATCGAGGTCACCGCGTCGTCGCCGAGACGCCGGCACATCAGCGCGGTCGAGTAGCCGGTCCCGGTGCCGATCTCCAGCACCGTGTCGCCTTCGCCGATCTCGGCGGCCTCCAGCATCCGCACGACCAGGCTCGGGAGCGTGGACGACGAACCGGGTGCCCCGGTCACCGGCCCGGCCGCCTCCTCGGCCAGAATCCCGTCCACCTGGGTCACCCACGTCCCGTCGGTGTAGACCAGGCTCAGCCAATCGCCCTCGTCGATCTCGGCACGGCGGATCGGTGTCCACAGATCGCCCCGGACCTGGTCGGCCTGGTAGACGGCCTCCCCCATGAACAGCTCGCGCGGCGTCGTCTCCAGCGCCGCACGCCAGCCGGAGGACCCGATGGCCTCGGCCAACGCATGCCGGAGCTTCACGGCCGTGTCGCTCACGACCACCATCCTTTCAGGATCACATCCGCGAGGGCGTGGGCCATCGCGTCGGCATCAGGCAACCAGGCCCACTGCCCGTTGGGGTTGCACTCGATGAAAATCCAGGCTTCGGAGGCCCGCCCGCCGACGGTTTCAAGCGCGAAGTCGAAAGGATGAGGTACGTCCCATACAGCGACGAAACCCCCGGGGACACGGCACCTTTTCTTGGTACCGGACAGTCCGAACCGGGAGAAGATTGCGGCGATCCCGTTTCCGCGTGGCCCTTGATCAGGGGTGCCGTGCAGCTCTCAGCCCTGAGAGGTCTGGGGCCGTCCAAACAGGATCAGTCATCCGCGCGGGTGAGAGAGCGCAGGCAGGGACGCAGCAGATCGATGATCTGTTCCGGAGGGGTGTCACGGAGGACGTCGAATTTGAGGAAATGCCGGCTGACGGCCACGCCTATGAGAGTGGCGCTGATCAGTGCGGCCCGCACGTCGGCGTCGTCGGCGGGGATGGCGTCGCTGAGTTGCGCCCGGTAGCGGGCGGCTCCTTCGATCGCGGCTTCGGAGGCTCCGGCGTGGGTGAGCATCGAGCGCAGGACGGCCAGTGACGCGATCGGTTCGTTGACCAGCGAGTCGGCGATCTGGGCGAGTATCTGTTCGGCGACCTCTTCCGGGGTTCCGCCGACGGGTCGGACGGGTCCGGCCTGAGTGGCGCGATGGAAGAGTTCTTCCTTGGAGCCGAAATAGTGCATGACCAGGCCGCCGTCCACTTCCGCGGCGCCGGCGATCGCCCGGATGGTGGTCTGGTCGTATCCCGATTCGGCGAACAGGCGGCCTGCCGCAGCGAGGATCCGCGCCTCGGTGGCGCGGCGTTGCTCCGCCCGTGACAGGCGTGGTCTGGGCTCGCTCACGGGTTGATTCTACGGGCGTTGACCGCTCCTTGATTTCGTTCTACATTCGTTCAATCAACACGCGTTCAATGAACGGAGGCCCCATGGGTCTGCCAACCCCACAGGACGTCATCGCGCGCAGACGAAGCCTGGTCCTGGAGCACGACATGGACGGCTTCGCTGAGCTGTTCGCCCCCGATGGGGTGATCGAGATGCCCTTCGCACCGCCGGGCATGCCCAGGCGGATCGAGGGCCGCGAGGCGATCCGCGACTTCTCGGCGGCGGCCACGATCTCGCTGCTACGAGTCGAGGACATGTGGACCACGCAGGTTTACCAGACCACCGATCCCGAAGTGCTCATCGTCGAACTTGAGGCCAAGGCGGTGGTGACCACGACAGGTGCCCCGTTCCAGGCCACGTCCGTGCAGGTGTTCCGGATCCGCGACGGCAGGATCCTGCTGTTCCGCGACTACTGGAACCCGCAAGGCCTGGCCGAGGCCCTGAACTCCTGACCCGACCCGCCCAACGCCGAGCCAGCCCATCAAGCTCTACGAGCGCGTTCCGCCGTCAGCGGGGTTTCCCGGCGTCGGCGCCGAGCAGGTCGAGCAGCCGAAGTTGGCGGATACCGACCGAAGAATGATCTTCGTGGAGGCAGGCGCGCCGAGAACAAGTCCGCCGGTGGGAATGACCGACCGTCCGGCGCACAGAAAGTCAATCGCGGTCGTGCCACAGCCGACGGGGGCCGCACGTAGGTCTTGAAGGCGGGTGGTGTCCACACCGAACACCTCGGTCCCGGCGACCTTCGAACGACCCACGTGCGAAAACAAGGTCGGCCGACCTTCACCCTCGCAGAGGCTCAAGCGCCTTCCCGCCGCTGTGCGAGAACTTCACCCGCCACAACGAGCACGACGCCCCGCCGGTTGACCGGCGGGGCGTTCGCGGTCTCCACTCACCCAGAAAATCCAGAAAAATCAGGATTCGCCGGTGTTCATGGTTTCCAGGATGTTGTGCTGGGTCAGGGATTCGCCTTCGAGGATGGCCGCCACCCTGCCCCGGTAGAAGACCGCCACCCGGTCGCACAGGGAGGCCAGTTCCTCCACGTCCGTCGAGCAGAGCATCGTGACGGTCCCCGTCTGGGTGGCCGAACGGATCAGCGTGTGCATCTCGGCCTTGGCGCCCACGTCGACGCCCCGGGTCGGGTCGTCGAGCAGCAGCACGGAGGGGTCGGCGTCGAGCCACTTGGCGAGCACGACCTTCTGCTGGTTGCCGCCGGAGAGCAGGCCGGTGCGCTGGTCGACGCTGGAACAGCGCAGGCTCATCCGTTCGCCGTGGTCACGGGCCCGGGTGCGCAGGGCCGTACGGCGCAGGAAGAGTCCGTCGCGGTTGAGGGCCACGGCCCGCACCTGGGCGATGTTCTCCCAGATGGGCTTGTCCAGCATGAGGCCGAACCTGCGGCGGTCGCCGGAGACGACGGCGACGCCCGCCGCGATGCTGCGGCGCAGCCCGTTGGGGGCGCGGCGTCCTGAGGGGAGCCGCACCTCGCCGCTGTCGGCTCTGCGCAGGCCCGCGACCAGTTCGAGCGTCGCCTGGTGCCCGGAGCCGGCCAGGCCCGCCAGGCCGAGGATCTCCCCGGGCCGTACGGTCAGCGACACCTCGGACAGCGCGCCCTGCGATCCGGCGTTCACGATCCTCAGCTCGCCACCGGCCGTCTCCTGGGGGGCCGTGAGCGTCACCTTCTCCTGGACCTGGACGGTCTTGTCCCCCAGCATGGCCGTGACCACCTCGGCCATGGACAGCGACTTCCTGTCCTGGGCCTCCATGACGACCTGGCCGTTGCGCAGGACGGTGATGACGTCGCTGAGCGCCATGACCTCTTCGAGGATGTGCGAGACGAAGACGACGCCGACCTGGTGTTCGCGCAGGACCCGTACGACGTTCAGCAGCCGGTCGGCGCTGGCCTGTTCGAGCGCGGAGGTCGGCTCGTCCAGGATCAGGACGCGCGGCTTGGTCAGCAGCGCCCTGGCGATCTCGACGAGCTGGCGCTGCGCCAGGGAGAGGTCGCCGAGCCTGGTCCTGACCGGGACGTTCAGGCCGAGCTGGTCGAGCACCGGGGCGGCGGCCTCCGCCATGGCCCTGCGGTCGAGGAAGGGTCCTCTGCGCGGGCCGGTCACCGGGTAGAGGTTGGCCAGGATGTCCAGGTCGGGGAAGAGGCTGAGCTCCTGGGACACGACGGCGACGCCGTGCCGCGCGGCGTCGCCGGTGTTGCGGAAGCGCACCTGCTTGCCGTTGAGGGTGATACCGCCCCGGTCGGGGGTCACCGCACCGGACATGATCTTGATCAGCGTCGACTTGCCCGCGCCGTTCTCACCGAGGAGGGCGTGGACGGAGCCCGCCTCGATGTGAATGCCCGCGTCCTTGAGGGCGACGACGCCCCCGTACGTCTTGCCGATGTTCCTGGCCTCCAGGATCGCCATGGTGTGCGCTCCTCCTACTGCGGATGCTGCGGGCTGACTGTCGGGGAGAGGGGTACGGCGGGGCGGCCGGGCCGAAAGAGCGGGGTGGCCGACCGCCCCGCGGAATCAGTTGGCCTGTCCGATGGGCTTGAGGTAGGTGTTCGGGTCGGCGAGCTGCTTGTCCACGACCGCCTTGAAGTAGGCGGCCCGGCTGGTCTCGTCGGTCTGCCGCTTGATGATCTCGTCCACGTTGTCCTTGTTCACGACCAGCGTGCCGGGGTTCCACCAGCCGGTCGGCACCGGCTTGCCGGTCCGCTTGCTGTCGATGAGCAGGCGCATCGCGATGTAGCCCTTGAGCCAGTGCTCGGGCGAGGAGAGCGCGAACAGCTGGCCCTTCTTGACGGCCTGCAGCGCCTCCGGCGGGATGTCCGCCGAGCCCGCGAGGAAGTCGCGGCCGGTCTGCTGCTTGATCAGCGGCAGCGAGACGCCGTCCTGGCCGCCGACGCCGAGGAAGGCGATGGCCTTCGGGTTGGCCTTGACGATGCCCTGCCAGGCGTTGAAGTTGTCGGTCGGCTCGGACTTGGCGTCGAACGGGCCCTTGATCGTCAGCTTGGGACGCTTGGCCTTGATGACCGAGACGAGCCCCTCGATGCGCTGGTTGAGCAGCTGGAGGCCGGGGATGTCGTTGCCGATCACGACGTCGCCGGTGGCGTCCTCGGGCACGTGCTTGATGAACTCCTCACCGAGCGCGACGCCCAGTTCGGTGTTGCTGTTGCCGACGAAGAGGCCGACCTTGGTCCCGGGCGGGGGCGCGGTGTCCACGGCGGCCATCGGGATGTTCTGGTCGGTCGCCTGGTTGATCGGCCGGACGAACAGGTCGGGGGTGAGGGTCTCCAGGCCGATGCCGTCGGGGGAGTTCCTGATCGCGGACTGGAAGAGCTGGACCTGGGCGGGGCCGTTGACCCCGACGGGGGCGGCCTGGTTGAGGGTGACGTTGCCGTCCTGGTCGGCGGCGGCCTTTGCGCCGAACGCCATCTCCTGGAACGGGTTCTGGGTGGACGTGGCGTAGATGAAGCCCATCTTCAGGGGCTTCTTGGCGTCCCCTCCCCCGCTCGCGCCCGCCGTCTCCTGCGAACCGGACGAGCCGGACGGGCCAGAGGAACAGGCCGTGAGCGCGATGGCCGAGGCGGTGAGAATCGACAGGGCGGTGAACGTACGGCGGCGGCGCCTCGGTCCAGCGGTCATGGGTTGGCTCCTCTTAATTTCTATTTTTATGGGATAAATCAGGTTTCTCCGGATAGCCGAGTTCGGCTCACCGGGTTTTGTTAGAGGTGGATGGAACAGTCCCCACAGGCCGTTCCCCGCGGGTCCCCGCAGGTCGAAGGGCCCTACAGGCCGAGCGCCTCGTCCTTGCGCCTGCGGCGCCTGCGCAGCAGGCTGTCCAGCGAGACGGCCAGCAGGATCACCGCGCCGGTGGCGAAGGAGCTCCAGTTGACCGGGATGTTGAAGTACTGCAGGCCGCTGCCGACCACGGCCAGCAGGATCGCGCCGAAGATCGCGCCGACCACCGTCGCCGTACCGCCGCGCAGCGGGGTTCCGCCGATGACGGCCGCCGCGATCGCCTGCAGCTCGAACCCGGTGCCGATGTTGGGGTCACCGGAGGTGAAGAAGGCCAGGCCGAGGGCGGCGGCCACACCCGCGAGCAGGCCGACCAGCACCAGGACCTGCATCCTGACCCGGTTGGCCGAGATGCCGGAGAAGGTGGCGGCGTCGGGGTTGGAGCCGATGGAGCGCACCCGGTAGCCGAAGGAGGTGAAGCGCAGCACGACCGTGAGCACGATCGCGAAGATGATCAGCACCCACACGCTCGTGTAGACGCCGAAGATCTTGCCGCCCAGGATCGTGAAGAAGGAGTCCTCGACCGGCATGCCGGTCACCTGCTGGCCCTCGCTCAGGGCCAGGGACAGTCCTCGGTAGACCGACAGGGTCGCCAGCGTCGCCACGATGGTCGGGATGCCGATGTACTGCACGACGAGCGCGTTCACCAGGCCGAGGACGCCGCCGAGCACGACGCCGAGCAGCCCCGCCAGCCACGGGGAGAGCCCCTGGTTGATCAGCAGGCCCATGCTGATGAGTGACAGGCCGAACATCGAGCCGACCGAGAGGTCGATCTCCCGCATGGAGATCAGGAAGGCCATGCCTCCGGCGAGCAGGCCGACGTAGACCGACGCCTGCAGGGTGTCGAGCAGCTGCGCGGCCGACAGGAAGTCCGGGTGCAGGATGCCGATGACGACGACCAGCGCGATCGTCGCGACCAGCACGCTCATGGACTCCATCGCGGGAACGCGGCGCGCCAGGGCGGCAAGTCCACCGCCAGGACGCTCCCCCGGAACATCCGGGGCGTCCAGCGCGGGCGTCCCCTTAGTTCCGACATCGTCGACACTCACGGCGTCCCTCCGTCTCTTGTCGTGGTACCGGACTTCCGCTAAGGCTCCCGGACAGGGAGGTGAACGTACTTGACCCTGAGTGACCACTCCTTGTCTTTCGCTCACCCTGTCCCTCTCCGGCGAGGTGCGCGGAGCTTACCCGTGGTTAGCGTGACTGTCATCGCGCCTGGCGTGACTCAAGAAGGACATAGAGGTGAGCACACTCGTGAACCCCTTGGAAGGCCCCTTGAAAGACAGGGTCGCCCTGGTCACCGGAGGTGGCTCGGGCATCGGTGAGGCGATCTGCAGGCGCCTCGACGCGGACGGGGCGACCGTGGTCGTGCTCGACCGGGTGAGGTCGGCGGCGGAGCTGACCGCGGGGACGCTTCGTAAGTCCCACGCGCTGGTCGCCGACGTGTCCGACTCGGCCTCGGTCGACGCGGCGGTCGCCGAGGTGGCCGCCACCCACGGCCGTCTGGACATTCTGGTCAACAACGCCGGGGTACGCGGCGGGCAGGAGGCCGAGGACGCCTTCGCCAGGCTCGACACCCGTCTCGACGAGCTGCGGACCGACGGCACCGCGGCCACCACGGTCGACGCCACCGTGAGCATCTCCGACGAGGCCTGGCGGGACATGATCGCCGTACACCTCGACGGCACGTTCTACTGCACCAGGGCCGCGCTGCGGGTCATGACCGGGCAGCGCTCCGGGGTGGTCGTCAACGTCTCCTCGATCTGCGGCCTCACCGGCTGCGAGCACCTGCCGCACTACTCGGCGGCCAAGGGCGGCATCCAGGCCCTGACCAGGGCCGTGGCCCGCGACGTCGCGCCGTACGGCATCCGCGTCAACTGCGTGGCGCCCGGCTACATCGAGACCCCGCTCGGGTCGGTCATCGGCGGGCGGATGCGCGCCGACCTTGAGGAGCGCATCGCCCTCGGCCGGTTCGGACTGCCCAGGGAGATCGCCGACACGGTGGCCTTCCTCGCCGGGGAGGGCGGGAGCTACTTCACCGGCCAGACGCTCAGCCCCAACGGCGGCCTGGTGATCGCATGACCCGACTCCAGGCCGACGTGATCGTGGTCGGCGCCGGTTCCGCCGGGTCCGTGCTCGCGCGCAGGCTCGCCGACGCGGGGGCGAGCGTGCTGCTCGTCGAGGCCGGGCCGCAGGGACGCTTCCCCGCGGTCGACGACCCGACGCGGATGCACGAGCTGTGGGACTCCCCCCTCGACTGGGGTTACCGTACGGTCCCGCAGCGGCACGCCCACGGCCGCCGGCTGCACCTGCCGCGCGGCAGGGCCGTCGGCGGGTCGCACAACCTGAACGCCATGATCTGGGTGCGGGGCAACCCGGCCGACTACGACGACTGGGCCGCCAGGGGCAACCCGGGGTGGGCGTGGGAGGACGTGCGGCCGGTCTTCGCCAGGATCGAGGCCGTCGACTCGGCGCAGAGCCGGCCGCGTGGCCCGCTGCACATCCTGACCGGCTACGAGCCCTCGGCCGCCCACCTGGCGATCGTCGAGGCCGCCCAGCAGGCCGGGCTGCCGTTCAACCCCGACTACAACGGGGCGTCGCAGGACGGCGTCTCCTTCATGCAGTTCACCATCCAGGACCACCGCAGGCTGACGACCGCGGACGCCTATCTCGGGCCGCTGGCCGGGCGTGACGGGTTCACCCTGGTCTCCGGCGCGCACGTCCACCGGCTGCTGTTCGAGGGCGAGCGCTGTGTCGGCGTCGAGTGGGAGCGCGACGGCGTGCTCGAACGGGGTCTGGCCGGGCACGAGGTCGTGCTGAGCGCCGGGGCCATCGGCTCGCCGGAGATCCTGCTGCGTTCGGGCATCGGCGACGCCGGGGAGCTGGGCGCGCACGGCATCGCCGTACTGGCCGACCTGCCCGGGGTCGGGCGCAACCTCCAGGACCACTGGCTGGTCCCGGTGATCGCCGGGATGGAGCGGCAGCTTCCCGTCTCGCACGGGCTGCCGCGCACCCAGAGCCATCTGTTCTGGCGTAGCAGGCCCGATCTGGCGGTGCCCGACCTGCAGCCGCTGCACTTCGACGCGCCGTTGTACGAGCGGTGGATGGAGGGGCCGCCGGACGGCGTCTCGCTCATGGCCGGTCTGGTCCGCCCGGCCAGTCACGGCGACATCCGGCTCTCCGGCCCCTCGCCGGCGGACCCGCTGCTCATCGACCCCAACGTGCTCTCCGCGCACGCCGACGTCGAGGCGCTGGCGGCGGCCGTACGGCTGTGCCAGGAGATCGCGGCGGCTCCCGCGCTGCGGGAGGACCTGGGGGCCTACGAGCTCTACCCGGGGGCGCTGGCCGACACCACCGAGGGGCTGTACGCCTACATCAGGGAGAGCGTGGTCACCTACCACCACCAGTCGGGCACCTGCAAGATGGGGGTGGACGAGGCGGCGGTGGTCGATCCGAGGCTGCGGGTCCACGGCGTCACCGGGCTGCGGGTCGCGGACGCCTCGATCATGCCCGCGGTGACGACGGGCAACACGAACGCCCCGGCCATCATGATCGCGGAGCGGGCCGCGGAGTTCATGACCTCCTGAGGGAGTGTCCCGGCGGCGGTCGCCCGCCGCCGGGACGCGTCACTTGTCCTCGCCGGTCTCCCTGACCTCGGCGTGGTCGAGGTCGATGTCGTAGGTCACCGGGAACAGGCGCCGCAGGGCCGTGTCGACCCCTCCGCCGGGGTTGATCTCGAACACCACCTTCTTGCCGCCCCTGGTGATGTCCCTGACCTCCTTGACGACGTGTTCGTGGCTCTGGTCCGTGTGGTCACCCGACCTGCGGACCGCCTCGGGAACCCATGTGTTCTCGTCCTCCCGCGCCACCGCGACCTCCTCGACCCGGTATGGGATATGTCACCCGCAACCAGGCTAACTCCGGCGACCGCTCAGTGGCCCCGGACGGCGAAGGCCAGGAACTGGGTGATCTCACTTTCGTCGAAGTTGTCGTCGGAGCCGACGACCAGGACGCGTTCGCCGGAGGCCAGGCGCGGCCCCCAGCCCAGGCTCTCCAGGTTCTGCACCGTCGCCCCGCCGGCGTTGAAGTCGTGGACCAGGCGCTTGGTGACGGCCCGGTACGGCGCGCCGCCGGTCAGGCTGTCCCTGCCCAGCACGTTCGTCGCGCCGCGCAGGTCGATCTCGTACAGCTTGACCCGGTAGCCGACGCCCTCGATCCAGAACCGTTCGAGGGACAGCAGCCGGTCGTCGTCGACGGCCAGGATCTCCGAGACGCCGCCGTCGTACCTGCCGGTCTCCGGGACGGGGGCGGCGGGCAGCCGGTCGATCGGGTAGGCGTACTGCGCGCGGGTCCTGCCGTTCCTGTCCCACACGGTGATGCGGGAGAGCGCGCCGCGCTCGGTCGTCATGATGTCGCCGTCCTCGAAGCGGGGTCCCTCGACGATGGCCGCGATGCCGTGGGGGGTGAAGGTCAGGCCCTCGAACCCGGCGTTGTGGCGGGGGCCCGAGGTGGTGTTCGTCATCGTGAGGTTGCCGGGGATCGGCAGGCCGCCGCGGTCGTGGCCGCCCCGGTCGACCCAGCGCAGCGACATCTGGACGACCGGGTTGCCCGTGGTGCCCTCCCTCGGCCTGTCCCCCTCGCTGCTCCACAGGATCCTGCGGCTCCACGGGTCGAAGCGGATGGCCTCCGGGTCGGCGGCCTCGGGCTGGCCGTAGCCGGGGTAGGGCGTCCCGTCGGGGCGCAGGAGGGTGGTGACCCCGGTGATGCTCACGCCCTCGAAGCGCCGGGTGAGCGGGTTGATGTCGATCTTTCCGGTGTAGTAGCGGGCGGGGTTGTAGCGCGCCCGGTCGTCGGAGATGAAGTACCACGTTCCGGTGAGCGGGTCGCGGTCGATGCCGGACAGGCCACCGACGACGGTCCCCTGGAACTGGGCCCTGTGCGGCAGGTCCCGCTCACCGAGGAAGTGGGTGATGCGGATCCCGTCGGCGGGCGCCGCCGCCGCGGGCTGCGCCTGGACGGTTCCCAGCCCGGCCATCATCGCGACCGCGAGGAGGGCTCGCGTCATTGTTCGCCGATTCTTCATGCGTTTCTCCGAATCCCGAAAATGCCTCATACAGAACTGGCGGAGACATGAGACCGCGAAACGCGACGACTGTCCACGGAAATCGGAATCCGGGGGTACGGCTGGCCGGAGGAGGCCACGGAGAACCCGGCAGAACACGCGTCGAATCACTTTCCCGGCGACGGCGGAGGCCGTGATTCACCTGGTCAGCGACCCAACAAGGGCCACAACCCCCTCAAATACGAAGAAAATTCAAGAACAGAAAAAAGGGCCGATAAATGTATATTTATCAGCCCTTTTCTAAGGTGAGCGAGACTCAGACCTGCTCCACCTGTTCCCGGGAATCCGCCGGAGACCCGGCCCCCTCCATGACGGGTGTCGCGATCGGGCGCAACAGGGCCCAGGCGATGAACGCGGCGGCCACCGAGCCGACGGCGCCGACGATCATGCCCGAGGACATCGCGTTGACGAAGGCCGCCTTGGCCGCGCTCGCCAGCGACGGGTCGCCGAGGGAGAGCGCGACGGCGATCGACTCCTTGGCCGGAGCGGGCGCGCCCTCCGGCATGCCCGAGGAGTAGGCCGCGGCCAGGACGCTGCCGAGCAGGGCGACGCTGAGCGCGCCACCGGTCTGCTGGACGGTGTCGTTGAGCGCCGAGCCGATGCCCGCCCGGTCCGGCGGCACCGCGCTCATCAGTGAGGCGTAGGCCGCGGGCCCGACCAGTCCGCCGCCGACGCCCATCACCATCAGGCCGCAGATGAACAGGCCGTAGCCGCTGTCCGGCGTCAGCCGGGTGAGCACCACGAAGCCCGCCGCGAACACCAGCATGCCCGCCGTCACCAGGGTGCGGTTGGACAGCTTCTTGCCCAGCGTCGCGCCCAGGCCGTTGAAGACGATGGCCGCGATCATGTAGGGGATGAGCGCCAGGCTCGCTTGGAGGACCCCGTACCCCAGGACGAACTGCAGGTACTGGGTGAGCATCAGCAGTAGGCCGCCCGCGGAGAAGGCCAGCAGCACGATCGAGAAGCTGGCGCCGCTGAAGTTGCGCTCACGCCAGAGCCCGAGCGGCAGCATGGCGTGCGGGTTGCGCCGCTCCCAGAGGAAGAAGACGGTCAGCAGCACGATGGCGGCCAGCCCGGAGGCCAGCACGGCGGGCGAGGTCCAGCCCCGTTCGGGCACCGAGATGATCATCCAGACCAGGGCGACCATGCCCGCGGTCGACAGCACCGCCCCGAGGAGGTCGATGGGCCTGGCCTGCCCGCGGGACTCCGGCATGAGCAGCAGCGCCGCGGCGATCGCGATCACGCTGATCGGGACGTTGACCAGGAAGACCGAGCCCCACCAGTAGTGGTCGAGCAGGAAGCCGCCGAGCGAGGGCCCGGCGATCCCGCCGGCCATGAGCACCGAGCTCCAGGCCGCGATGGCCTTGCGCTGCTCGGACTGGTCGAAGACGTTCATGATGATGGACAGGGTGCTCGGCATGAGGAACGATCCGCCGAACCCCATCAGCGCCCGGCAGGCGATGAGCTGGGCGGGGTTCTGGGCGAACGTCGCGATCAGCGAGGCCCCGCCGAACAGCGCCAGGCCGATGACCAGGAAGCGCCGCCTGCCGTAGCGGTCGGACAGGGCGCCGACCGTGAGCAGCACACCGGCGAAGGCCAGCATGTAGGCGTTGATGATCCACTGGATGTCCGCCGGGGTCGCGCCGAGCTCCCGCATGAGGGAGGGGATGGCGAGGTTGAGGATGCCGTTGTCGACGACCAGCACGAGCAGGCTCAGGCAGAGGACACCGAGGATCAACCACCGTCTTGGGTGGGGGGACGACATGACTACTCCATGACTCGTACGGTGTTCGAGACCTTTCTCGCACACCGTACTATAGAACTCGCACATCGTGCGAGTTCTTAATCGACGCCCTTTCCCGCTCCCTTCCGAGGGGGTTTCCGGCCGGTGCGGCGCGCGGCCACCGCACCGGCCGGAAGTTCACATCACGACATGTCACCGCACGTCAGGACGACTTTCGGCGTGTGTCGCGGTCCGGCCAGCACCAGGAGGACCAGGGGCCTCCACAGGAGCGGCGCCTCACCGGCCCGTCCCCTCTTCGAGTACCGGCAGGGCGGCCCAGCCGTCCGGGGAGGCGGGCGCGCCGTCGTGGACCACGTAGTGGTGGGGGGCCATCGCCGCCATCCGTCCCGACAGCCTCCCCACGCAGGCGGTGTGGACCTCGACCGGCGAGACGGGCCCGGCGAGATGACACACCAGCCGCCCGCCGTCCTCGGTCACGTGGAAGGGACGGTCCCCGACCGCGTCGCGGACGAGCCGCTCGACCTCCGGCAGGTGGACCCAGCACGCGTCGATCGTCGTCCACCCCTCCCCCCGTTCCAGGGGAACGACCCCGGTCAGCCCGGACACCTCGGACAGCGGCACGTCCCGGTCCGCCGCCTCGATGAGCAGCCGTACGATCCCCTCGCCGAACGCCTCGGCGTCCGCGCGCGGCAGGCAGCGCGGGTCGGCCCAGAGGGTGAAGTCCACCTCCCCCTCGACGGTGCGCACCCACAGTGAGACGCGGGTCGGCATCGTCGCCTCGGGTAGCCAGTGGGAGCGCACGTCCTGCTCGTACTCCTCGGTACGGCCCGCCCGGCGCCCCTGGCCGTGGACGCTCATGTCGTTGAAGACGATGTCCCTGGCGAAGAAGACCCCCCTCGACCGCTGCACCTCCTCCATGACCTGGATGAGCGCGTCGGAGTCGAACCGGCTGTTCTGGTAGGCGGCCAGCGCCGCCGCCCTGGTACGCCGCAGCACACCGTCGAACGTGGGCTCGTCGAGGTCGATCGGGACCAGGGCGTCCTGGGCGAGCGGGCCGACGTAGTCCCGCAGTTCGGGACGGAACCGGTTGCCCGAGATCGCCAGGGCGACGGCCGTACGCTGTCCCGACCGCAGCCCGGCGAGCAGGGTGTAGGCGGCGAGCACGGCGGCCGAGCGGCTGACGCCGGTACGGGCCCCGATCCGTCCCAGCGCCCGGGCCGCCACCGTCGAACGCACCTGCAACCTGGGCATCAGCCAGTCGTTGTCGCCGTCGTCCACGGAGGCGGTGAAGGTCGAGCGGGGAATCCGCTCCAGGTTGGTCCGCCAGTACTCGATGGCGGCCTGCGCCCGCTTGAGGCTCGCCGGGCTCCGCTCCGTCCACGCCACGTCGAGCGGCTGGGGGGCGGTGACGGGCTCCGGGGTCTCCCCGAACAGCAGGCGGTTCAGCTCCACCCGCAGCAGGCTCAGCCCCACGGCGTCCACCGTGGTGTGCGTGAGCACCAGGATGACGCGCTCGGGCACCCCGTCGGAGAGGGTCACCGCCGCCCGCACGGGAAGCTCCCCCTCCGGGTCGAACCGTACGGCCTGCAGCCTGGCGGCCACCTCGTCGGCGAGGTCGGCGGAGCCCTGTGAATCGTGCACCCCGATGACCAGTTCGCCCTCGCCCGCGACGTGCTGGAGGCCGTCGCGGAACGTGGTGCGCAGCGACTCGTGCCGGGAGATGAGCAGGACCACGGCCGCGACCACGTCGTCGAGCGTCTTCCCCGGCGGGACGGTGAGCACGAAACCGTAGTTCATGTGTTCCGGCGGGTCGGTGAGCACGCAGCGGATCATGTTGGCCTGACCGGAGGTCGGCGGCCCGCTGGCCGTGCGCCCGCCCTGGAAACGGACCACGAGCCCGGCGGGGCTGCCGGGCAGGGCCTCGGCGACCTGCCCGCCCGCGCTCATCGGGCGCTCTTCGGCCGCAGGTCGGTCCACACCTGTTCGATGTGCTCCAGGCACTCCTGTCTACTGCCCGAGGTCCCGTCCGGCCGCCAGCCTCCGGGGAGGGGGCGTTCGGCGGGCCAGATCGAGTACTGCTCCTCGTGGTTGACCACGACTTGGTAGGTCACGGGGGGATGCTCCTTGCTGTGGTTGTGCGGAAAAGCCGCCGCCGGACCGGGCGGCGGCCTTTCCGTGGATGGGGTCCCGGCCGGTCAGGAGGCCCCTTGGGCGAGGCGGGCGACCTCCTCGTCGGAGAGCCCGGCGATCTCCGCCAGGAGCAGTTCCTCGACGAGACCGGCCAGACCGGCGACCGTGCTGTTCTCGAACATCGCCCGGATCGGGATGTCGATGTCGGTGATGGCCCTGATCCGCGCGATGACGCGGGTGGCCAGGAGCGAGTGACCGCCGATGGCGAAGAAGTCGTCGAGCGCGCCGACCTCCGCGGCGCCGAGCACCTCGCAGAAGACCTCGGCGACCAGTTGCTCGGCGTCGGTCCTCGGCGGCACCGAGGGGGCGCGCCGGTCGATGGACGGCGCGGGCAGCGCCTTCCTGTCCACCTTCCCGTTGCGGGTCAGGGGCAGCTCGCCGAGCGTCACCCACACCGAGGGGACCAGGTAGGACGGCAGGCTCCCGGCGAGGAAGCCGGGCAGCTCGGCCACCGGGTCCGCGCCTCCGTCCTCAGCCACCACGACGTAGCCGACGAGGGTGTCCTCCACCGCGGTGACCACGGCCTGCCGTACGGCGGGGTGGGCCAGCAGGCGCGCCTCGACCTCGCCCGGCTCGACCCGGAAACCGCGCACCTTGATCTGGTCGTCGATCCGGCCGAGGAACTCCAGGTTCCCGTCGGGACGCCAGCGGGCGCGGTCGCCGGTGCGGTAGAGGCGCTCACCCGGCGTGCCGTACGGGTCGGGCACGAAGCGCTCGGCGGTCAGGCCGGGGCGCCGCAGGTAGCCCCTGGCCAGGCCCGCGCCGCCAAGGCACAGCTCACCGGGGGCGCCGGGCGGCACGAGCGAGCCGTCCTCGGCGAGGATCGCGGCGTGGACGCCGCCGATGGGCCGCCCGATGGGGGGCCGCTCCCCCGCCTCCCCCACGCGCGTGCCCGGCCCGGCGATCTCGGCGGCGGTCGCGATGATCGTCGCCTCGGTCGGGCCGTAGGTGTTGACCAGGCGCACCCGGTCGCCGAAGCGTTCGCGCCACCTGGCGACCGCGTCGGCCTTCAGCTCCTCCCCGCCCAGGATGACCAGCCGCAGCGCGGGCGGCCAGGCGATCTCGTCGATCTGGCCGACCAGGTGGTGCCAGTACGCCGTGGGCAGGTCGAGCACGGTCACCCTGCTCCCCTCCGGCGTGGCGAGCAGGTCGGGCAGGGTCACCGCGCCCTCGGGCAGCAGTTCGAGGCGCGCCCCCGCCGCCAGCGCCGGGTAGATCTCCTCGGCGTGGGTGTCGAAGCTCAGGGTCGCGAACTGCACGACCCGGTCGTCGGGGCCGAGGCCGTACTCCCCCGTCATCCAGGCGACCCGGGCGGCCAGGCCGTCGTGTTCGACGAGCACGCCCTTCGGCGTCCCCGAGGAGCCCGAGGTGTAGATCACGTAGGCGACCCCCTCGGCCGCGACGCCCTCGATCTCCTTCTCGACGAAGGCGCGCCGCTCCTCGGGCAGCGCCGGGTCGAGCGGCAGGTAGGCGGCGCCCGCACGCCAGGCCCCGAGCAACGCCGCGACGCCCTCCGGGGTGCGGTCGACCGGGACGACGGCGATCCGTCCCCTCTCGAAGCCCGCGGCGGCCTTCTCCGCGAGTTCGTCCAGCTCGTGGTAGGTGACGACCCGTCCGGCGCAGCCGAAGGCCGGGGCGTCCCCGCGCTCCCGCACGGCCCGCGCGAGCAGTTCGGGCACCGGCACCGGGGCGGTCAGCGCCGGTCCGCGCGAGGCGGTGGCGAGGAAGGCCTCGTCGGCCTCGGTGAGCATGGGCAGCTCGGACAGGCGCCGGTCGGGGTCGGCGATGATCCCGCGCAGCAGGGTCTCCAGGCGGGTGGCGTACGCCTCGGCGGTCGCCCGTTCGAACAGCGTCGTGTCGTACTCAAGCTCGACGTACAGGTCCCCGGCGTCGTGCCAGGCCTCAAGCATCAGGTCGAACTTGGCCTGCGCGCGGCCCCCGGAGAACTGGCCCGCCGACAGCCCGGGGAAGGGCTTGGGCACCCGCCCGGAGTTCTCCGTGTGCAGGACCGCCATCGTCTGGAAGACGGGGGTGCGGGTCAGGTCGCGTTCGATCTGGAGTGAGCCGACCAGTTCCTCGAACGGCAGCCCCTGGTTGGCGAAGGCGTCGAGCACGGTCGCGCGGGTCGCGGCGAGGAACTCGGTGAACGTCGGGTCGCCCGACAGGTCGCCGCGCAGCACCGGGACGTCGGTGATGTAGCCGATGACCGACTCCAGCTCGACGGTGTCCCTGCCCGCGTTCGAGGTGCCGACCAGGATGTCGTCCTGGCCGCTGTGCCGGGACAGCAGGACCTGGTAGGCGGCCAGCAGGGTCATGAACAGCGTCGCGCCCCTGCGGCGGCCCATCGCGACGAGCGCGTCCGCCTCCGCCGGGTCGAGCCTGAAGCCCACGACGGCGCCGTGCCGGGTGCCGCCGACCGCGTGCGGCCGGTCGGTCGGCAGGGCCAGCGGGGTCGGGTCGGCCAGCTGGGCGCTCCAGTAGTCGAACAGCTTCGAGGAGTCCCGTCCGCGCTGCCACACGACCAGGTCGCCGAACTGCAGCGGCACCGGGGGCAGCGAGCCTCCCGAGTACAGCACGGCCAGTTCGTCGCGCAGGATGTTCAGTGACCAGCCGTCACCGAGGATGTGGTGGGCGACCACGCACAGGACGTGGTCGTCGGGGCCCTGCTCGATGAGCGTGACCCGCACGGCCGGTTCCCCGGTGAGGTCGAAGGGGGTGTTCACCCGCTCGGGGACGAGTGTCGTCGCGTCCCCCTTGAGGTGTTCGATCTCCACCGGCCTCGGCGGGTCGATCACCACGACCGGCTGGCCGTCCACCTCGGGGAACCGGGTGCGCAGGGTCTCGTGGCGGGCGACGACCCCGTCGAAGGCCCTGCCGAGCGCCTCGACGTCGAGGGAACCGGTCAGCCGCAGGACGAGGTTGATGTTGAAGGCGGCGTTGCCCGCGGGGTCGAACCGGTTGAGGAACCACAGCCGCTCCTGCCCGGGCGACAGCGGCGGCGTCATCCCCGCGGGGCGCGGGACGGGCACGTCGCCGAGGCCGGTGTCCTCGGTGTCCAGCAGTTCGGCGAGCGCCGCGACCGTCGGCCTGGTGAACACCTCCCGCACCGGGACGCGCACCGGCAGCCGGGCGGTGACCATGGTGGCCAGCAGGGAGTGGCCGCCGAGGGCGAAGAAGTCGTCGTGCGCGCCGACCGTCTCGCGCCCCAGCACCTCGGCGAACACCTCGGCGACCAGGCGCTCGTTCGGGGTGCGCGGCGGCGTCGTGTCCGCGGTGGTCAGCTCCCGCATGGCCCCGGTCAGGATCGCCGGCAGCGCCTTGCGGTCGACCTTGCCGTTGGGGGTCAGCGGCAGTTCTTCCAGGACGACGAACGACTGCGGCACCAGGTAGCCGGGAAGCTGGGCGGCCATGTGCTCGCGCAGGGCGCCGGTGCCCGGCAGATCGGGTGCGACGACGACGGCGACCAGGGTCTCCTCGTGCACCGTGGCCACGGCCTGCCGTACGGCGGGGTGGGTCTCCAGGACGGCCTCGACCTCGCCGAGCTCGATCCGGTGACCGCGTAGTTTGACCTGGTTGTCGGTCCTGCCGAGGAACTCGATCGTCCCGTCCGGCAGCCAGCGGCCCACGTCCCCGGTGCGGTAGAGGCGCTCCCCCGGCCCGCCGTACGGGTCGGGCACGAAGCGTTCGGCGGTGAGGGCGGGCCTGCCGAGGTAACCGTCGGCGACGCCGAGGCCGCCGATGAACAGCTCGCCCGGCACGCCGAGCGGCGCCAGGCCGCCCGCGGGGTCGAGGATGTGCACGGTGTTCCCGGCGATCGGCCGCCCGATCACGATCTCGTACGGTTCCACGGGGATGTCCCACGTGGTGGAGTAGATCGCCGTCTCGGTCGGGCCGTAGCCGTTGATCAGGCGGTTCGTCCTGGACCGCAGTTCCCTGGCCAGTTGCGGCGGGATCGGCTCCCCGGCGGTCACGCCCGTGACCTTCGGCAGGTCGCCCGTCAGCAGGACGCGCCAGCCGGACGGCGTCGCCTGGACGTGGGTGACCCCGGCCCTGCGGGCCAGTTCGGCGACCGCGGTGCCGTCCCTGGCGTCCTCGGCGACGACGACCCTGCCCCCGGTGACCAGCGGGAGGTACAGCTCGATGGCGGAGATGTCGAAGGCGATCGAGGTGAGGGCGAGCCAGGCGTGCTCGGGACGGGCTCCGACCAGGGAGCCGATGGCCAGCAGCGTGTTGGCCAGCGCGGAGTGCGGTACGGCCACGCCCTTCGGACGGCCGGTCGAGCCGGAGGTGTAGAGCACGTAGGCGGTGTCGTCCAGGTGGGGACGGGGCAGGGTGACGGCCGGGTCCGCCGGGGGCAGGTCGAGAAGGTCGTCGTCGGTGAGGACGAGCGCGGCGCCGGAGTCCTCGGTCACGTAGTCCACCCGCGCCTGCGGGTAGGCGGGGTCGACGGGCAGGTAGGCCGCGCCGGACAGGGTGACACCGAGCAGCGCGACCAGTGTGCCGGGGCCCCTGCGCACCCTGACCGCGACCAGCGACCCCCTGCCGACGCCTGCCTCGCGCAGCCGTACGGCCAGCGCGGTCGCCCTCGCGCAGAGTTCGGCGTAGGTGAGGCCGGGGCCGTTCTCCGCGGTGACGGCGACGGCGTCGGGCCGGGCGGCCACCTGGGTGAGGAACATGTCGGCCAGCGTCTCGCTCGGCCGTTCCGCGGGGTTCGCCCTGTCCAGCAGCCACCGGCGTTCCCCGTCGGGCAGGATGTCCAGGGTGCCGACGGGCGTGTGCGGCGCGTCGAGCGCGGCGGCGAGCAGGACGGGCAGCCGGGCGGCGAGCCGTTCCGCGCTCTCCCGGTCGAACAGGTCGGTGCTGTAGACGAGGGAGCCGGACAGGCCTCCGTCGGGCAGGGGCCACAGGTCGAGCGACAGGTCGGTCCTGGCGGCGGCCCAGCCGGGCGGGAAGGACTCCTCGCGCAGGCCGGGCAGCGGGCCCTCGCTCACCTCGCCGCTCTGGGTGTGCAGGGCGAAGATCGTCTGGAACAGCGGGGTCCTGCTGGCGTCGCGTTCGAGGCCGAGTTCGCCGAGCAGCCGTTCGAGCGGCACGTCGGAGGCGCCCATGGCCTGGATGACGGTCCTGCGGGTGCGCCTGAGCGCCTCGTCGAAGGACGGCTCGTCCGACAGGTCGGCCCGCAGCATGAGCATCCTGGACAGGAAGCCGATCATCGGTTCCAGCTCGGTGCTGTCGCGGCCCGCGACGGGGGTGCCGACGCAGAAGTCCGTCTGGCCGCTGTGCCGTGACAGGAGCACCTGGTAGGCGGTCAGCAGCACCATGAACGGCGTGGCCCGCCGGGCGCGGGCGAACTCCGAGACCCGCGCGACCAGCTCCGGGGGCAGGCCGAAGACCAGTTCGGCGCCGTCGCCGCTGCGTTGCGGGGGGCGCTTCCTGTCGGTGGGGAGGTCGAGCGCGGGGACGCCCGACAGGCGCGCGGCCCACTCGGTCACGTCGGCCTCGTCCTGTCTGGCGCGCTGTTCACGGACGTGCTCGCCGTACTGCAGGGCCAGCGGCGGCAGGGGGTCGCGGCCCGCGTAGTGGTGGGCCAGTTCGTCGCGCAGCACGATGACCGAGGCGCCGTCGGCGATGATGTGGTGCAGTGTCACGGCCAGGACGTGGTCCCGCGCGCCGAGGCGGACGAGCGAGGCCCGCACCGGCGGCGCCGCGGACAGGTCGAAGGGGGCGTTGGCCCGTTCGGCGACGATCCGCCTGGCCTCCTCCTCCGAGCCGGCCTCGAACCGGTCGATCGTCACGGTCCCGGCGGGCAGGACCACGGCGGCGGGCCTGCCGTCGATCTCGTCGAAGCGGGTGCGCAGGGTCTCGTGCCTGCGCACGACCGCCGCGAAGGCGGCTTCGAGGGCGGGGACGTCGAGTTCGCCCTGTAGCCGGTAGGCGTGGCAGGTGTTGTAGGAGTGGTCGCGGGGGTCGAAGCGGTGAAGGAACCAGAGCCGTTCCTGCCCGTAGGAGAGCGGCTGGATCTGTTCCATGGCTTACCACCCAACTATGACGCACTTACTGGAAAGTTTACTTACAATTGCCGAGACGGCGACAGTGAACCACGCGTTGCTGGAGCGTTACAAGCCCCCTTTTTGCAGGGCTTTCTCTCTCGACGCTGGTGTGCCGCATTGACGAATCGGCGCCAACTTTAAAGACACTTTCAAGTAAGAACGCCTTTTGACAGCGACGAGGGCGCCCCCGGGGAATATGACTCCCCCGGGAACGCCCTCGCCTCGGCGCGGAACGGTCGGATCGCCGGGCCGGTCACGGTGTGTGGCCGGCCCACCGGCTCACCGATCGTCCGCCGCGTGGACCAGCTCGGCGAGCAGGCGCTGGCCGCCGGCGTTGGGGTGGAAGTAGTCCCAGGCGTTGATGTCGGACAGCTCGAAACGCCGGTCGAAGACCGCTCCGGCGTCGTGGCGGCAGGTGGGGTACTCGGCGCAGACCTTCTCCGCGACCAGGTTGAAGTCGACGACTCTGGCGTGCACCCGCTCACGCCTGGCCACGTCCTCCGGGTCGTTCGAGCGGGGCCGTTCGAGCAGCGACTGGCAGATGTGCAGGGTGGCCCAGGCCACACGGGCGGCCGTCTTGTCCTTGGCGACCTCCCACAGCCGCCGGACGTCGGGAATGCTGGCGACGAGGATCTCCGCCTCGGGCAGGCCGCCGCTCAGGGTCCGCAGCGCCGTACGGAAGGCGGCCTCGTAGTCGGCGACCGAGGTCATGTCCTCCTCGGAGGCGGTGCAGACGTCGTTGGCCCCGATCAGGATCGTGACGTATCCGGCCTGCTGGGAGACCGCCTTCTCGGCCTGGCCGGGCAGTTCGGCGACCTTGGCCCCCGTCTTGGCGTCGTTGTGCGCGACGATGTCGGGGTTGTCCTCCTTCAGCCTCAGGTAGAGGCTGTTCACCGACGAGGACGAACCCGTCGACCAGGATCGGGAGGGGCAGTCGAGGTAGAAGCCGCAGGCGTTGAAGCCACGGGTGATGGAGTCGCCGAGCGAGGCCATCGAGGTGATCGGCGCCCGAGTCCGGGCGGTGGCCGCACCTGGGGCGAGGGCGGGTGCGAGGACCACGGAAAAAGAGAGGGCGACAGCTGGAAAAAGACGGGGGGCGAACAAACCAGGCCTCCTGAGCTGCGGATTCGTCGGTTCCGGTGCTCAGAATGTGGGCCGCTTCCCGAGTCCTGACAAGCGGAACGACTGCTTCCTCACGGATCGGTAAGGAAGGTCAGACCCCGGAGGCGCCCTAGATCGTTTAAGGATGAGGTGATTACACTCGCCGCGTGAGCCGCGACCAGTCCCCGCCCGACGGCATCGACGCCGGCACCCCCCACATGGGGCGCGTGTACGACTACGTGCTGGGCGGCAAGAACAACTACGCGGCGGACCGCGAGTACGCCGACAGGATCGTCGCCCAGATGCCCGACTATCCCGTGCTGGCCAGGGCGAACCGGAGCTTCCTCAGCCGGGCGGTCGAGTACATGGCGCGGGCGGGAATCCGGCAGTTCCTCGACCTGGGCGCGGGCATCCCCACCTCACCGAACGTGCACGAGGTCGCCCGTGAGACCCACCCGGACGCGCGGGTCGTCTACGTGGACAACGACCCCGTCGTCTCGGTCCACAACGACGTGCTCCTGGCCACCGACGCCCTGCTGGTCTCCATCCGTGCCGACCTCGGGAGCCCCGGGACCGTGCTGGACCACCCCGACCTGCTGCGGCTCATCGACTTCGGCGAACCGGTCGGCGTGCTGCTGCTCTCGGTGCTCCAGCTGTTCCCCGGCGAGACGCCGGAACGCGTCCTCGGACCGTTGCGTGAGCGCCTCCCCGAGGGGAGCCTCCTGGCCGTCAGCCACCCGAGCGCGGAGGGCGACCAGGAGGCCGTCGCGCGGGCCCGCGCCGCGCTCGCCGGCGGTCCGGTCACCGTCGCCCTCAGGAGGCACGAGGAGATCCTGCCGTTCTTCGACGGGTTCGACCTGGTCGAACCGGGCCTGGTCGACGTGACGACGTGGCACCCCCGGATGCCGTCCCGCCCGACGAGCATGATCGTACTCGGCGGGGTGGCCAGGAAGGGCGGCGCGGAACCGGCCTGATCAGTACGGCAGCCGCTCGCGCAGCTCGCCGAGGAAGCGCCTGCTGTCGGAGATCGAGTAGGCCTGCACGCACAGGCTGTCCATGACCTGCGTGTAGTGGTCGGTCTCCTCCCGCTTCTCCACGTAGAGCGCGCTGGTGAGCTGCTCCATGTAGACCACGTCGGGGAGGTCCTTGTCGGGGAAGCGCAGGATGGAGAACGGGCCGCCCGCCGCCGCGTGCCCGCCCCGGTGGAAGGGCATGATCTGCAGCCTGACGTTGGGCAGCTCGGTGACCCGGAGCAGGTGGTCGAGCTGGGCGGCCATGACCTGCGGCCCCCCGATGGGACGGCGCAGCACGGCCTCGTCGACCACGGCCCACAGGATGGGCGCGTTCGGCCTGCTGAGCCGTTCCTGCCTGGCCAGCCTGAGGGAGACCCGGCGGTCGATCTCCTCGGCACAGGCGGTGCCGTGGACGAGCATGATGACCGCGCGGGCGTAGTCGGCGCTCTGCAGGAGTCCGGGGACGAACTGGACCTCGTAACTCCTGACGACGGAGGCGGCCTCCTCCAGGCCCACGTAGACCTGGAACCAGCCGGGCAGCAGGTCACCGTACTTGTGCCACCAGCCGGGGGCGTTGGCCTGCCTGGCCAGCGCGAGCAGCGGGTCCCGGTCTGCGGGGTCGATCACGCCGTACAGGGTCAGCAGGTCGGCGACGTCGCGCTCCTTGAAGCCGACCCGCCCGAGCTCAAGACGGCTGATCTTGGCATGGGAGGCGCGGATGGCGTACCCGGCGTCCTCCCTGGAGACGCCCCTGGCCACGCGCAGCCTCCGCAGCTGCGTGCCGAGGAGGATTCTCAGGATGGTCGGACTGCTCCCGCCCGAGTAGGCGAGGACACCACCCATCGCACCGTCTTCGGCATGCTGTATGCCCATGGCTTGCTCCCTGTCACCCGAGGACGGTGCAACGGCTTCTGTTCCAGACGCGGATAGTACAACTTTGGCAGCCTTGTCCACACATTGGATATCTGGATGACATGGGATCTTTCCCTAATGGAGACTTAAGGTGGTGTTCGAAAGCGTTCGTCTTTTTCGTTAATCCCCTACGCCTCGCATGTCGTGCAAACCTCGCATATTCCATGCGTTCTATGCATTTCGGGCGTTTCGTCCGACCAATGTCCCCGCCGACGGCCTGACCAGCGCCCTGACCCGGTGCGCGTCCAGCCGTACCAGTGCCGCCGCGGCCGCGACGCCGAGGGCCGCCACCGCCGCCAGCAGCACGGCCCCCGAGAGCGGGGTGAGGTCGGCCGGCGCGAGCCCCTGGACGGCCTGGAGCACGCTCACCACGACGAGCCCGCCGTACCCCGCGACGGCCAGGGCGACCAGGCGCGTCCTGGCGCGCTCGCCCCAGGAGGTCAGGGTGAGCAGCGCCGCGAGCGCGGGCAGCACCTGCAGGGCGTGCAGCGTGACCGCGTGCGGGACCTTCAGCTGACCGGCCGCGCCGAGGATCGACAGGTCGGTTCGGTCCGGCGGCAGCCCGATGATCCTGCCGTTGGCGATCAGCGCCCCGCCCGCGACCTGACTGAGCAGCAGTACGGCCAGCCCCGCCCTGATCGCCAGGCTCATGCTCGGCGAGGCGTCGAGCCCCCGGAAGGCCCGGACCGCGATGACCACGATCGGCGGGATCAGCCCGGCGAACGCGGTCACGGCCAGCACGGCCGAGACGGCCGTGTCGAACGGGGTGCCGAAGTTCAGATGGGAGGGCACCCCGCGCCAGCGCTGGAGGTCGATCAGCGCCACCTCGACCACGCAGGCCGTGCCGAGCGCGCCCAGCAGCAGCCGGGGCCGCGCGAGGGGCGGCCTGAGCCTGCCGGTGACCCAGACCAGGCATGCCAGCGTCAGACCGAAGGAGAAGCCGAACAGGATCGGCTTGCGCCAGGAGACCGGCCCCGCCCAGCCGCCGCCGTCCACGGCGTAGACGGCCAGGTGGAAGGCGCTCCCGGCGAGCAGCAGAGCCGCGACGCCGTACCAGAACCGTTGATGAGGGCGCATGGGCCAAGCCTCGTCCGCTTCCCCGGTGCGGGAATCCCACCGGGGAGGGCCCCTCGGCTACGCCCCGTGGAGTAGGGCGTGGAATCGGCCCCCCCGGATGGGGGTATGGACAGCGGATGAGCATCCACGATGAACTCCGCCAGGTCGAAGAGGACCTGGCCAGGCTGCGTTCCGAGGTCGCCGGGCTGCGTGAACAGGTCGGCGACCTCGGCCCGACGGACGCCATGGACCGGTCGGCGCTGATCTCCATGGCCGACCAGCAGGAGGCCCTCGCGGACGAGCTTGAGGAACGGCGGGAGCGCCTGCTCAAACAGGTCGGCGACCTCTAGAACACACCCCCCGATCGGGACATTTGGTTACACAAAACCCGAAAGGGTACCGATACCAGCGAACACTCATCGGGGGGGAACAATGATCAACATGCTTCGCAAGATGGGCGTGAAGTCCGGCACCATGTACGCCGCGGGTTTCGCGTCGATCGGCCTGTCGGTGGCGTCCTGGGTGGCGTCCCGCTCGGCCGAGCACGCCGGAATCGACCGGGCCGACCGCTGGGGCATCTTCGTCGGCCAGTGGGCGCCGACCTTCTTCGCGCTGGGCGTCGCCCTGCGCATCGAGGAGACCCACGGCCCGGAGATCTCCTCCAGGGAAACGCACGGCACGCGCGACGAACTCATCGAGGCGGGCTACGCCGAGGGCAGGATGCCCTCGCGCACCGGGGTCTGACGACCCGGCCGGGCGGGCGGCCGACCACCGCCCGCCCCCACCCCCGTCTCACCTCTGCCGTCTCATCTCTGGCCGACCAGCGCGGGATGCCGGGGGTCGTCCATCCGGACGACGACGTCGGCGGCACCGACCGGCCCGACCTCCCGCTCGTAACGCTCGTAGGCGGGCAGCGTCCAGCGCGCCCCCTCCTCCGTCCGCCTGGCCAGCGCGCCCGGCGAGAGCCACAGGTGCACGGTCAGGTCGAAGGCGAGCCCCCTGCCGAGCAGCAGGGCGCCGTCCAGCAGCAGCACCCCGCCCGGCGGCACGGTGACGTACGGCGCACGCGTCGCCCGGTCGGTCCTGACGTCCCACAGCGTGGGCAGGACCCTGCCCGAACGCCCCGGCTCCAGCGGGCCGAGCACCTCCCTGCCCAGGGCCCCGACGTCGAGCCAGTCGGTGTAGAAGGCGTCGGGGTCGGTCTTGCCGTACTCGAAGCGCAGCGACGCCGGACGCAGGAAGTCACCGGCGGACACCCGCATGACCTCGCGCCCGCGCAACCGCAGCGGGGCGACCAGTTCCTCGGCCAGCCGTTCCGGGCGCGCGGCGGGCGCGCCGTCGAGAGCCACCCGCACCCAGGAGGCACGGGGGCCCGCGGCGATCCGGTCGGCGAGGTCCTCGACGAGGTGTGCCGGCGAGATAGGAGTGATGTCCACGGGACATCTTTATCGAACCGCCCGCACCGTGGACTCCGCCGACCGTCTCCACGAGCATCGGCAGGTTAACCCGAACCACCGGAGCATCACGATCCAGTCAAGGTCGGACGTGAACCCGGCCAAAACTCACCACCCCATGTTGCCGATCGATGACTGGCGGTAACCATCCATGTGGATCGTTACCGCCAGTCGTGACCCGGATGTCGGCTTCCTGATCGCGGCCCACAGGTGAGGGCCGCGGCCGAGGCCCGTGCCGCCTGGCCGATCACGGTCGGTTACCTACGGAGACAGTGATGTCAGGAGAGACTCGATGATCAAGCGTGGTAAGCCCACCAAGAACGGGAAGGTCAGACTCACCTTCACCGTGCCGTTCGACCGGGCCGTCGGCGGAATCTCACTGGTCGGCGACTTCAACGGCTGGGACCCTTACGCCCACCCGATGGAGCGCAAGGAGAACGGCACCTACCAGGTGACCCTCACCGTCCCGTCCCAGCAGCCGATCCGCTTCCGTTACCTCGCCGACGGCGGGGTCTGGTTCGACGACGCGGACGCCGACCACCACGACGAGCAGGGAGGCCACCTCCACCCCGCCGGACAGCTCGCCGGCGCCTAGGGACGGTACGACGGGACCTCGCCGTCTCCACGGTCACCTCCGGCGAGACGGCCTCCCCCCACACGTCCCGCCTGTTTCACGCCCGACCGGCGGGTATCCGTAACGGTGGGCACGACGACAGGGGGAGCGGATGCGGACGACCCACACCGGCCAGGCGGCCGGCACCGCCACCGGGCCCGTCGCGGGAACCGTCACCGGAGCCACCGTCGGGGCGGCCACCGTGGGGGCCAACGTGGGGGCCACCGTCGGGGCCAACGTCGGGGCCAACGTCGGGGCCAACGTCGGGGCCACTGCCAGGGCCACCCTCAGGGCCGCCGCCGGGACCCTCGCGCGAGGGCTCGCCTCCGCGCGCGGCGAACGCGCGGTCTTCGCGGACGGCGCCACCTTCCACGCCACGCTCCGCCCGCTCGACCATCCGATGTTCGGCGTCCCCGCCCTCGACGGACCCGGCGACCACCCCGCGCTGGTCCGCCTGTCCAGGGCCGGACTCCTGCCCGCTCCCCTGCCCGACGTGCTCGGCCTGGCCGTACGGCTGCCCGGGGCGGGCGGGGCGGGGGGCGACCTCGACCTGCTGCTGTGCTCGGCGTTGTGGCCCGGCCTGCTGCCCCTGCCCCGGCGCCGTTTCGTCCCCGGGGTCTACTCGACGATCCTGGCCTACGACCGCGCGGGGGAACCGCTGCGCTTCCTCGCCGTCGGGCACGGCCCGGCCGCCGGAGTGCCCGCCGTCCCCGCCCTCCTCGGGGAGGCCGTCGCGGACGGGCCGCTGGAGTTCACCCTCGGCGTCGACGGCGCGGACAGACGTCCCCTGGTACGGCTGAGCGTCCACACCCCCCTGCCGGACCAGGCCGGTGATCTGCCGGGATTCGACCCTGTCCTGAACAGCCACCCCGCGCTGCGGCCCTCGGAGCGGCTGCAGGCGACCCGGCTCGCCGCCTACGCGGGTTCCCGCCGGGGACGGGCCGTCCGCTGACCGTCCGCCGTTCCTGCCCGCCCGTTGAACTGTCCTCAGCCATGGGCGTACGGTGGTTGGAGTGGTTTCCGTCTTCGCACGGCTCCCATAAGGGCGCTGTCTCAGGCTGAGGTAGACAGCGGGGCATCATGACACGGCTTTCCGTCACCGTGAACGACCATCCACGGTTCTCCGTGGTCTCGCTCGACGGCGATCTCGACAAAACATCGGCCCCACGGCTTGAGGAGACGCTCACCGAGGTGCTGACGCGGAGACAGTCGCGCGTCATCATCGACACGACGAGACTCGGCTTCTGTGACTCAAGCGGCGTCTGGACCCTGCTCACGACGCTGCGGCGGGCCTACGAGCTCAACGGCTGGCTGCGTCTGGCGGGCGTGCACGGGGTGCTCGGCCGGATGCTCGAACTGACCAGGCTGGCCGACGCGTTCCCCATCGACCGGGACGTGCAGGAGTCCCAGATGAGGGTGTTCGGGGAGAGCGTCCCCACCCCCCGCTGAACGGGTAAAGACCCGTCGACGAAAGGGCCGTGACACGGCAACGACGACGTCGCGGGCCCCGCACGGCTTCCTAGGGTGATCGGGCCAGGTAGGCCGAGCCCACAGGGGAGCCAGGGATGCGTCGTGTCCGCATCACGATGGACAACGCCGCGCTGCGCGACGTGGTACCCGGCGCCGCCGCGCGTGAGGCGGGCTTCGACGTCCGGGCCTCCCAGGTGATCCGCCGGGTCGGCGCCTCACACGAGGGGCACCCCGTCGAGGAGGTCTACGAGACGCTGCGCGCGAGCCTGCTGCAGATCCCGGGGGCCCGCACGTTCAACGAGGCCCGGGTGCGCAGGTGCGCGACGCTGATCAGCGAACGACGCGACCCGCTCTCCCGCGACTGACCCTCCCGGTGGCCTTCAGGAACCTTCAGGAACCTTCAGGAACGCAGCATGGTCAGCCGTACCGTCGAGGCGCCACGCTCGGTGAGGATCTCCACCGAGTCGCACATCTCCCGCATCAGCCACAGCCCGTAGCCCCTGCGGGAGCCGATCGGCGGCTGGACACGTCCCGCCCCGGTGTCGGTGAGCAGTCCCGCCTCGTCGATGATCTCCGCGACGACCCGCTCGGCGTCACAGCGCAGGACGACCAGGCCCTCGGTGCCCGCGTGGTCGAGCACGTTGTTCGCGGCCTCGCTGATGGCCAGGACGAAGTTGGTCTCCCGCAGTTCGCCGAGCGCCGCCGCCGCGAGGAACTCCCTGGCCCGGCGCCGCATCTCGGACAGGTCATCCCCGATCGGGAAGGACGTCCTGCGCGCCTCGCCACGGGTCGTCTCAGCCACGGGGGTCGTCCCCCGCGGCGCGGACCGTCCGCCCCGGCTCACCGGCCGGGACGAGGACGGGGGACCCGTCGAGGTCCGTCCGTCTGTCCGGGCGAATGGCCATGTCCTCACCGAGAGATCCGTTGGTGGTCCAGGTATCGTCACACTACCCGACCCCCTGAAAGCGATCTTCGAAGGGCCACCCGTCAGTCGCCGGCGACGATCCTGACGAACTCCTCGAAGGACAGCCGCCCGTCGCCGTCGGCGTCCGCGTCCCGGTTCAGCGAGCCGAGGGCCTCCGCGGGCAGGCCGGGGAAGTGAGCGCCGAACTCCTCCTCGGTGACGAAGCCGTCCCCGTCGGCGTCGATGGCGTCGAACCTCCGCCTGAGCTCCGTCAACCGCTCACCGGTCGGCTCTTCCCGCATGGTTGCCCGCCTTTCCCGACGTTTCCGACATCCCGTGTGTGACCAGACAACCTACGGGACGCACCCCCGGTACGGCCACGCCGGGCCGCCCGGCCCGTGACCCTAGACTGCGGGCATGATTCGTCCCGCAACGCCGGAGGACGTCCCGGCGATCGTCGACCTGATCCGCGGCCTCGCCGAGTACGAGAAGGCCCTGCGGGAGGTCGAGACCACGCCCGAGCAGCTGCACGAGGCCCTCTTCCGCCCCGAGCCCGCGGTGTTCTGCCACGTCGCGCAGGACCCCGACGAGGGACGGGTCGTGGGCTTCGCGATCTGGTACGTCACCTACTCGACCTGGCTCGGCAGGCACGGCATCCACCTTGAGGACCTCTTCGTCCTCCCGTCCGCCAGGGGGCGGGGGTACGGCAGGCGGCTGCTGGCCGAACTGGCCCGCCTCTGCGTGGCGCGCGGGTACGGCAGGCTCGAATGGCAGGTGCTCGACTGGAACACCCCGGCCGCGGAGTTCTACGTCTCGCTCGGCGCCGGGCCCCAGCAGGAGTGGATCCCGTACCGGATCACCGGGCAGGCGCTTGAGGAGCTCGCCGCACGGTAGGGCTCGGCCACCCTGTTCGTCCCGGGCGGCTTCCGGAGGGAACGGGCTCAGTCGCCCTGTTCATCCCAGCCGACCTGCGGCGATCGGTGGAAGTCGATGCCCATGACCGCCCACCGGGGCCCCTGCGCGCCGAGGCGGCGCGCGAAGGCCGCCCAGTCGTGGGTGGCCCCGGGCGACCAGCCGAGTTCGGCGACGGCGGGCAGCCGGGGGAAGGCCATGTACTCGATCTCCTCCTCCGTCGAGATCGCCTCGGTCCACAGCGGCGCCTCGACGCCGAGCACGGCCGAGGCGGGCACGCCCTCCAGGTGGGAGCCCGGGTCCCAGTCGTAGGCGTCGCGCACCTCGACGTAGCCCGCCCACTTCTGGCCCGGCACGGTCTCCGGGTCGTACTTCATGTCGAGGTAGGCCCGGTTCGCCGGTGACATGACCACCCGGGCGCCCCGGGCCACGGCTTCGGCCACCAGCGGGTCGGAGCCGGTTCGCCCCCAGTACTGCAGGACGCGTCCCTCCTGGTGGCGCACCCCGGGCTCGCCGATCTGGTGCCAGCCCACGACCGTCTTGCCCGTCGCGGCGACCATCGGCTGGACCCGGTTCATGAACGCGGCGTACCTGGCGGTCGGGGTGGCCCGTGCCTCGTCGCCGCCGATGTGCAGGTAGGGGCCGGGGGTCAGCGCGGCGACCTCCCCCAGGACGTCCTTGACGAAGGTGTGGACCTCCTCCTTCGTGGTGCACAGCGAACTGAACCCGACGTCGGTCCCGGTGTAGGGCGGCCTGGCCCTGCCATCGCAGTTCAGCTCGGCGTAGGAGGCCAGCGCCGCGTTGGTGTGGCCGGGCAGGTCGATCTCGGGGACGACCGTGACGTACCGCCGCGCCGCGTGGTCGACGATCTCCCTGTACTGCGCCTTGGTGTAGTGGCCGCCCGGGCCGCCGCCGACCTGGGTGCGCCCGCCGTACGCGGCCAGTCTCGGCCTGCTGTCCACGGCGATGCGCCAGCCCTGGTCGTCGGAGAGGTGCAGGTGCAGGTGGTTGATCTTGTAGAGGGCGATCCGGTCGATGTACCGCTTGACCGTCTCGACCGGGAGGAAGTGGCGGGCCACGTCCAGCATCGCGCCCCGGTAGGGGAAGCGCGGGTAGTCCACGATCCGCCCGCCCCGTACCGTCCACGGCCCCGGCACGGCGGTCGGGCTCTCGACCTTCGGCGGCAGGAGCTGGCGCAGCGTCTGCACCCCGTTGAAGAGCCCGGCGCCCGTCCTGGCGCGGATGACCACGGCCTCGCCGGTCACGTCGAGCCGGTACCCCTGGGAACCGACGACCGGGTCCGCCCCGGTGAGCAGCAGCGAGACGCCCCTGCCCTCCCCGTCCTGGACGACCGGCAGGGCGTAGCCGGTCGAGGGGCGCAGCAGCCCGGCGAGGTAGGCGCCCACCTTCGCCGCCTCGGCGGAGCCCGCCTCGGTGTGGACGACCGCGTCCGGCGGCAGCGTGTAGGAGGCGTCCGCCGCGGGCCGTACCGAGACGGGAACCGGCAGGACCTCCCCCATCGGGGCGGGGGCCGTACGGGCACCCGTGGTCAGCGCCACCACGCCCGCGCCGAGCACAAGAGCCGCGACGGCGGTGAGACGTGCGGGCCTGGAACGCCACAGGCGGGCCGGAGTCGGTGCCATGGCGTCCCCTCACCGGATGATCTCTGGCTGACAACCCTCGCCGACGGGACGATCGGCGTCAAGCAGGACACGGCGCCCAGGGGAAGCCATCATGACCACCGGGACGTAACCTCCCGGCAACCCCCCGGCCATCCGGCACCTATTCGCTGTGCTCCATGGCCTGGCCGGACACCGAAGCCGTCGGATCGGACGTCACCACCCCCGTCATCGTGTACGGCGTCGCGGAGCGGACCCCCGACGGGGAGCTGGCGCACGAGGGCAACCGGGTCCCCGACATCGTCGCCCTCGACGCCCGGCGCCTGGTGGTCGCCTGGCGGGCCGGGGTGGGCGACCCCCGCGACCCGGCGCCGACCGACCAGGGCTCCATCATGTACGCCAGGTCGGCCGACGGCGGGACGACCTGGACGGTCGGCACGCTGGCCGGGGCGACCGCCGCCCACCGCTACCACTACGTGATCTTCCTGAAGGACGGGGACGCGCTGTACGCGCTGCTCGGGCGGATCGCGGTCGCCGAGGACCGCGACCCCTCCGGCGACCTCGACGGCTTCCCCGTCACGATGACCGCGAAGCGGAGCCTCGACGGCGGCGTGACCTGGGCCGACTTCCCCGTCGTCGTCGACGTGCCCGGCAACGCCAGGGGGGTGGTCGTCGCGGGCAGACCGCTCAGGCACGACGGGCTGTGGCTGGTGCCGTACTGGCGGCGGGCGGGGAACACGACCAGGGCGGGGGTGCTGCGCTCGGCGGACCTGGTCACCTGGACCTCCGGCGGCCTGGCGGAGAACCCGCCGGGCGTCGCGGTCGAGGAGCCGCAGATCGCTCCGTCCCAGGACGAGCCGGGCGCGATCGTGATGGTGGCCAGGACCCTCGACCTGACCGGCGGGACCTCCCCCGCCGAACGGGACGCCCACTACCGCGCGAACGCCGCCTACTGCGCCACGGCCGTCAGCCGGGACGGCGGGCTGACGTGGTCGCCGATGAGACCGGACCCCGAACTGCCCAACTACTACGTCAAGACGTTCTTCTGCGGCGACTCCCAGGGCCGCCACCTCGCGATCTACAACACCTTCGCCGGGCCGTTCACCGGCCCCTCGGCCGCCAGGCCCGACCAGTACCGCGAGGTCCTGCACTACAAGGTCAGGCGTCCCGGCGAACCGTGGGAGCCCGGACGGCTCTTCGCCGACGGCCCCAGGCTGACCAGGGGGGCGGCCAGGGGGTGGGACGTCTACCCCAGCGCCGACGAGTACGAACCCGGCCGCCTCGTGGTCGTCTGGGAGCACAACCAGACCAACATCAAGGTCGCCGGACTCGACATCTCCCGCCCCTTCCCGGACGGCGACCTGCCGACCGGCGACTGGACGCTCACCGGCGGGGCGCGGATCGACGCGGGCCGGATCCGTCTCAGGAGCACCGGTCCCGTGCCCTCCCACGCCTGGCGCCCCCTCGACGTCTCCAGGGGGTGCGACTTCACCCTGGAGTTCAGGGGGCGGGTCGACGACGACAGCGCGCTCGACCCGCGCACCGGCGCCGGCGTCTGCCTCGGCGCGAAGGTGGCCAACGGCGCGAGAAGGCTGATGCTGACCGTCCAGCGCGGCGGGGTCTGGACGATGCGCAAGGGTTCGGCCGTCTGGGAACGGGTCCACCCCCTCGGCGGCGCGGGAGCGCTCGCGACGTGGCGGGTCGACGTGGACAGCGCCGGGGTCGCCCGCCTGTTCCGCGACGGCGCGGACACCGGGGTCACCTGGGTCGTCCAGGACAGCAGGGAACGGCCCCAGCTCGCCCACTGGGTGACCGGGACGCCCGGCGGGAACGCCGCCGAGGCGACCGTCGAGTGGACACGGCTGACCCCTTTCCGCCGGGATCGCGCCCGGCTCTGACCGTCCCGTTCGATCCGCCTTCCCCGAGGTCGGCGCCGCCCGTCACGCGGTAGCTTGGTGGCTGCCATCACAAGGGAAGAGAGATCGTGACGACGTCTATTCATCAGCGGATCGCCGAAGAGCTGGGGGTGCGCGAGCGGCAGGTGCAGTCGGCGGTCGAGCTGCTCGACGGCGGGGCCACCGTGCCGTTCATCGCCCGCTACCGCAAGGAGGTCACCGGGGCGCTCGACGACGCGCAGCTCCGCACGCTTGAGGAGCGTCTGCGTTACCTGCGTGAGCTTGAGGAACGGCGTGCCGCGATCCTGGAGTCGATCCGCTCCCAGGGCAAGCTCGACGACGCCCTGGCGGCGCAGATCGCGGCGGCCGACTCCAAGGCCCGCCTTGAGGACATCTACCTGCCCTACAAGCCGAAGCGGCGCACCAAGGCGCAGATCGCCAGGGAGGCCGGGCTCGAACCGCTCGCCGACGGCCTGCTGAACGACCCGTCCGTCGATCCGCAGGCGGCCGCCGCCGCGTTCGTCGGCGAGGGGGTCGCCGACACCGCCGCCGCGCTCGACGGGGCGCGGGCGATCCTGGTCGAGCGCTTCAGCGAGGACGCCGACCTGGTCGGCGAGCTGCGTGAGCGGATGTGGTCCAAGGGCCGCCTGGTCGCGGCGGTCCGCGAGGGCAAGGAGGAGGGCGGCGCGAAGTTCTCCGACTACTTCGACTTCGCGGAGCCGTTCACCAAGCTTCCCTCCCACCGCATCCTGGCGATGTTCCGGGGCGAGAAGGAGGAGGTGCTCACCCTCACCCTTGAGCCCGAGCCCGAGCCGACCGGCACCTACGAGGGGCGCGTCGCGCACCGCTTCGGCGTCTCCGACCAGGGCAGGCCCGCCGACAAGTGGCTTGCCGACACCGTCCGCTGGGCCTGGCGCACCCGCATCCTCGTGCACCTGGGCATCGACCTGCGGATGCGCCTGTGGCAGGCGGCCGAGGACGAGGCGGTGCGCGTCTTCGCCGCCAACCTGCGTGACCTGCTGCTGGCCGCCCCCGCGGGCAGCCGCGCCACCATGGGCCTGGACCCGGGGCTGCGCACCGGCGTCAAGGTCGCGGTCGTCGACGCGACCGGCAAGGTGCTGGACACCGACACGATCTACCCCCACGAGCCGCGCAGGCGCTGGGACGAGTCGCTGGCCACGCTGGCCGCACTGGCCAAGCGGCACGACGTCGAGCTGGTCGCCATCGGCAACGGCACCGCCTCGCGGGAGACCGACAAGCTCGCCGGCGAGCTGGTCAAGCTGGTCCCGGGACTCACCAAGATCGTGGTCTCCGAGGCCGGGGCCTCGGTCTACTCGGCCTCCGCCTTCGCCTCCCAGGAGCTTCCCGGGCTGGACGTCTCGCTGCGCGGCGCCGTCTCGATCGCGCGCCGCCTGCAGGACCCGCTGGCCGAGCTGGTCAAGATCGACCCCAAGTCGATCGGCGTCGGGCAGTACCAGCACGACCTCGCGGAGACCAAGCTGTCCCGCTCGCTCGACGCGGTGGTCGAAGACTGCGTGAACGCGGTCGGCGTCGACGTCAACACCGCCTCGGCCCCGCTGCTGACCCGGGTCTCCGGCATCGGCTCGACGCTGGCGGACAACATCGTCCAGCACCGCGACGCCAACGGCCCCTTCCGTTCCCGCAAGGCGCTCAAGGACGTCGCCAGGCTCGGCCCCAAGGCCTTCGAGCAGTGCGCGGGCTTCCTGCGCATCCCCGGTGGCGACGACCCGCTCGACGCCTCAAGCGTGCACCCGGAGGCCTACCCGGTCGTACGGCGCATCCTGTCGGCGACCGGTGGCGACATCACCCGGCTGATCGGCAACGGCACCGTGCTGCGTTCGCTGCGGCCGCAGGACTTCGTTGACGAGACCTTCGGTCTGCCGACCGTCAGCGACATCCTGTCCGAGCTTGAGAAGCCGGGCCGTGACCCGCGTCCGGCCTTCAAGACCGCGACGTTCAAGGAGGGCGTGGAGAAGCTGTCGGACCTCAAGCCCGGCATGCTGCTGGAGGGCGTCGTCACCAACGTGGCGGCCTTCGGGGCGTTCGTCGACGTCGGCGTGCACCAGGACGGCCTGGTGCACGTCTCCGCGCTGTCGCGCAACTTCGTCAAGGACCCGCGCGAGGTGGTCAAGCCCGGTGACATCGTCAGGGTGAAGGTGCTCGACGTCGACATCCCGCGCAAGCGCATCTCGCTCACCCTCCGCCTTGAGGACGAGCCCGCCCAGGGGCCCGCGAAGGGCGGCGCCCCCAGGGGGCAGGGTGGCGACCGTCAGCGTGGCGGCAGGGAGAACGGCGGCGGCCGACAGCGGCAGGAGCGCGGCGGCGACCGGCGGAGCGCGCCGGGCGGCGCGATGGCCGACGCCCTGCGCCGGGCCGGTCTCGGCGGCTCCGACTCAGGGCGTTAGCCGTACGGCGACGCGGGCCCGGCGGCTCTTTCGCCGGGCCCGCTGTGTCCTTCCCGCCGAGTCCGCGGCTGTTTGATTCCCGCGGGCCCGCTGTGTCTCCCGGCCGGGCCCGCGGGCGGTGAGGTCAGAGCAGGCGCCTGATGTCGCCGTAGGCACGGTAGAAGCCGCCCCGCGCCGACTGGCGGACGCCCTCGACGAGGTAGCGGGCACCCGCCTCGCGCACCTCCTTGGGGAACTGCACGTTCCAGCGCGGGTCGTAGCCCTCGCTGACGACCCGCACCCGCAGCCGGTCGCCCTCCCTGAAGCACTCGACGACCACGCCGCCCGCGGCGTCCGTGACGGCGTCGAACACCACGGTCTCCAGCGTCGCGACCGGCTCGACCGCGGCCAGGCTCGCGGCGGCCTTGACGTCGACCGCCTGGGGGACGGTGCCCGCCTGGGCCGCCCTGATCGCCTCCTCGGTGGCGTCGATGCAGGCCAGGGTGCCGTCGGTGGTCACGATGTAGAGGCGGTCGTCGAGGTACTGCATGGAGAAGGCCGAGCCGCAGCCCGTACCCAGCTTCCACAGGCGCTCGCCGCTCTGGTCGAAGCAGTAGATCGAGGAGTGGTTGTCGCCGGCGAAGACGTACCGGCCGCCGGGGGCGGTCGCGCAGGAGAAGACGGTGGCGTCACAGCGGTAGACCGCCTCGGTCCTGCCGTCCGACTTGGCGAGCCTGTGCACGGCGCCCCGGCCGGTGCCCGCGTAGACCGAGTCGGCCTCCTGCCAGCCGAACAGCACCGCGCCCGCGACACCGGTCTCCCAGACCGGCTTGCCGTCGGCGGCGTCGTAGCGTGCCACGCCGGTGGAGTGACCGTGGTAGACGGCGTCGTCGTCGCAGCGGACCATCCAGGCGTACTCGCCCCGCCCCTTGCGTGCCCACTGGAACTCGTCCTCGTGGTCGATCGTGGTGATCCGGCCCGCCCTGTCCGACACGCCGAGCACGCCGTCGTGGATGTCCAGCCAGTAGATGTCGACGTCGTCGGCGATCTCGTAGGCGACCCTGGGCACCTTCCCGCTGAGGTCGTAGACCTTGCCGTCGTCGGCGCCCGCATAGATCCAGAAGTCGTCGGCGACGATGCACTTCACCCCGTCGGGCAGCCGGAAACGGCCGGTGACGGTGCCGCCGTGGGTGACGGTGTAGACGTCGCCGTTCTGGTTGCCGACCCAGCAGCGCTCCGAGTCGACGAAGATGCCGAAGGCCGCGGCTCCGCTGGCGAAGCGCCACAGCACCGGGGCCTGGGAGGCGGTCGAGCGGACGCTCTCCACGCTGCGCCGGGTGACCGAGCGGCGCTGCCGCACCCCGCGCACGGCCGGGGCGTAGCCCTTCCTGACCTTCTCCGCGATCTTCTTGGCGGCCGCGGCCGCGGCCTTCTCCTCGGTCGTGAACGAGGAGATCTTGGTCTGGCCCGAGTCGCCGATGCGGCCGTAGCTGATGGTCACCTGCAGCCCGTCGTGCACGACCTCGTAGAACTTGTGGGAGCCTCCGCCGTCCTCGGACAGCTCCAGGTACGTGCTCCGCGCCGCCATGCCACACCTCTCGGTCGATTCGGTCGATCGATTTTCCGGGAGCGTACGGCAGATGGGCGACAAAACAGATGTTTTCCGCTGAACCGCAGGTCACCCACTCAAGAACCGCCTATCGAAGCACCATGGAAGCGGGCGCGCCCTGCCCCCTGCCACCCCGTACGGCCACGCCCGCCGGAGAGGCCGGGACCGTGGCCTGGACGGTGGCCCTGACCGCGTCCCTGGCGGTGGCCCGCTCCCGGCTGTGGCAGGCCCGCAGCACCGGGCCGAGCATCACGAGCACCCCGACCTCGAAGAGCACGACCAGCCGCTGGGTCACCCCGGCCGGGATGTCGTCGTTGGTCAGGTCGATGCCGAGCATCCGTACGACGTAGGGGGCGACCACCAGGACCAGCACGCCCAGGGAGGCCAGGCTCAACAGCCGGACCGGGCGGGAGTACGGGCTGCTCGCGTACCTCCTGGCCAGGATCAGGCCCGCCAGCGGCATCGCCAGGAAGGCCACGAACGCCGCGTACCTGTGGATGCCACCGGACATCGACAGCGGCACACCGGGCTTGTCCGTGGGGAAGGCGCCGATCAGCAGCATGCACAGCCCCCAGACGGCGATCAGCGTCGCGGCCCCCCGGTCCTCACCGCGCCGGGCGAGCAGGACGCCGAACGTGGTCGCGGCCGCGGCGAAGAGGCCCAGGGAGACGGGCAACAGCCAGCCGTCGGTCTGGAAGGCGTATTCACTGATCACCGTGTGCACCGGGTCGAGCCCGGTGACCAGGTGGAGTCCCGTCATCGTCACGGTCCCGGCGCCGATCGCCACGTAACCGCCCACAAGCATCTTCGATCCCGCAAAAGCCTGACGTGCCATGGGTTCAACCTTGGCGAGCGGCCTCGTTCCGCAGTACCGGAGACGGTCCCCAGTGATCCCTGAGCCTTCCCGGAGGAACCCCGGGGCGGGGTGGGGTTACCTTCAGGGGGCCGTTCGTCACCCCAGGGCGCTGAACTGGGAGAAGACCACCCAGGGTAGGGCAGACCTCATCAGGGTAGCCCTCCTCAGGGTGGGGCCGGGGCCACCCGGGACTTGACCTTGAGCGCGCTCGAAGAGACATCGTGGGACACCGGGGCCGCCCCGAACACAGGGGCCTCGATCACTTGATCGACTTCTACAGGGCACAGGAGTTCACATGAACAGGCGTCGTCTTGGTCAGAACGGCCCGGAGGTCTCGGCCATCGGACTCGGCTGCATGGGGATGTCGGAATTCTACGGTCAGGCCGACGAGTCCGAGTCGGTCGCGGTCATCCGTCGCGCGCTCGATTTGGGGATCGACTTCCTCGACACCGCCGACATGTACGGCAGGGGCCACAACGAGGAACTGGTCGGCCGGGCGATCAGGGGCCGCAGGGACGAGGTGGTGCTGGCCACCAAGTTCGGCGTCGTCAGAAGGGAGGGCAAGGAGCGCGGGGTCGACGGCAGCCCCGCCTACGTCAGGCAGGCGGCCGAGGCCTCGCTCAGGAGGCTCGGCGTGGACCACATCGACCTGTACTACCTGCACCGTCGTGACCCGCAGGTGCCGATCGAGGACACCGTCGGGGCGATGGCCGAGCTGGTCGCGCAGGGCAAGGTCGGCCGGATCGGCCTGTCGGAGGTGAGCGCGGACACCCTGAGGAGGGCCCACGCCACGCACCCGATCGCCGCGCTGCAGAGTGAGTACTCGCTGTTCACCCGGGGTCTTGAGACGGAGATCCTGCCCGCGGCCAGGGAGCTCGGCGTCGCGCTCGTCGCCTACTCTCCGATCAGCAGGGGACTGCTCGGCGGCCTCGGCACGGGCGACCGGCTTCCCGACGACGACTTCCGCAGGCATCTTCCCCGCTTCGCCGGGGAGAACGGCTCGCGCAACGAGGAGCTCGCCGCCGAGGTCCACAAGATCGCCGAGGAGGCCGGTTGCACTCCGGCCCAGCTCTCCCTGGCGTGGCTGCTGGGCCGGGGTGAGGACGTCATCCCCATCCCCGGCACCAAGCGGCTGCGTTATCTGGAGGAGAACGCGGCGTCGGTTGACGTCACCCTGACCGCCGACCAGCTCGCCGCGCTCGACGCGGCCGTGCCCCCGGACAGCGTCAAGGGTGATCGTTACCCGAGCATGGCACTGATCGAGGGCTGAGCCGTACCGTCGCACGGTCCCGGGCCCGTGCCGGGCACGGGCCCCAGGGCCTCAGGGCCTGCGGTCGCGGAAGGTGCGGCGCAGGTCGTCGACCCAGGCGCCGGGGATCTCCCAGGGGATGAAGTGGCCGCCCCGGTCGTGGACGGTGAGGTTGACGTGGTTGTACCAGCCCGCCCGGTCGCCGTCGAGGAAGGAGCGCACCCGCCGGTCGGTGGTGACGCCGGGCGGGTTCTCGAAGCCGACGAAGGTGATGCCGGTCGGGGCCTCGACGACGGGTTCTCGGTCGTGGGAGGGCGCCCAGGGGTGCCGGTTGGCGTTGGCGTAGTAGCGCATCGAGGCGCCGATCGCGTTGTTGACCCAGTAGATCATCGTGTGCGTGATCAGGTCGTCCCGGTCGAAGACGGTCTCGACGTCGCCGCCGTTGTCGCTCCAGGCCGTCCAGCGTTCCAGGAGCCAGGCCAGCAGGCCCGCGGGTGAGTCGCTCAGCGCGTGGGCGAGGGTGCCTGAGTCCAGCATGTGCACGGCCAGGTGCACCGCGAAGCGCCGGTCGAGGGCGAGGATCCGCTCGCGGACGGAGTCGGGCGCCCCTTCGGGGATGGGCGCGCCCTGGGCGAGGTCCCAGGCCCGGTCACCGTTGAAGAGGGTGAGCTTCTGGCCGGAGCCGATGTGGATGCCGTACAGCTCGGCGGCGTACTTGTGGCCGAGCTGACCGCAGACCAGGGCGCCGATGTCGCACCCGCCTGCGGCGTATCTGGAGTGGCCGAGGACGCCGGTCATGAGGCTGTGCCACAGGTCGGCGACCTTCCAGAAGTTGACGTCGTGGCTTCCTGGGAGCGGACCGGAGAACCCGAACCCGGGCAGGGAGGGCACGATGACGTCGAAGGCGTCCTCCGGGTCGCCGCCGAAGGCCGCGGGGTCGGCGAGCCGGTCGACGACCTTCGACCAGTGCCAGAACGTCCACGGCCAGCCGTGGGTGAGGATCAGCGGAACCGGCCGGGGTCCTGCCCCCGCCTTGTACATGAAGTGCACCGGGGTGCCGTCCACGGTCACCCGGTAGTGCTCGTAGGCGTTGATCGCGGCCTCGGCCTCCCGCCAGTCGTACTCCTCGCGCCAGTAGGTGACCAGCTCGTTCAGGTAGCCGCGGGGGACGCCGTAGGACCAGTCGCCGTCCTCCTCCAGCGGTGGGCGGGTCAGGCTCAGCCGTACCCTCAGGTCGTCCAGGACCTGGTCGGGCACGTGGATCGGGGTCGGTTCGAGGGGAATCATACGGTTCCTTTCACCGGTCACCGGCGGCGGGCGGCGGTTCGTCCGGCGGCCGTACGGCGAGGGCGGACATCTCCGACAGCGCGGGCAGCGCCTCGGCGATCGCCCGTCGCTGCCCGGCGTCCAGGTGCCGGGCCAGTTCGGCGAGCCTGGCGATCCGGTTCTCGCGGCGGCTGTGGACGATCTCGGCGCCCGCGGGGGTGATGTGCACGAGCACGGCCCGGCCGTCGGTCGGGTCGGGCCGCCGCCTGACCAGGCCGTCGCGTTCGAGACGGGTGACGAGCTGGGTGATCGCCGGTTGGGTGACCTGTTCGCTCTCCTTCAGCTCCGACAGGCGCAACGGCCCTCTGCCGGCCAGGGTGTGCAGCACCCCCAGCGTGGTGAAGCTCATCCGCTCGACGGAGGCGAGGCGGATGAAGACTCCCGTGAACCTCTCCACGGCGAGGGCGAGGGCCTCGACGTCGAGGCCGTCCGATGACTCGTGCGGCGACACGGCAGGACTGTATCACCGACTTATATAAGTTGCTTATCTATTTCGGGAGGGGGCGAACCCCCTCCCGAGGGAACCACGGGACTCAGCGGGCCAGTGCGGTGGCCAGCGGGGTCGCCGGATGCCCCGTCAGTCGCGGTACGGCGTCGCCGATCCCGGCCAGCTCACCCTTGGCGATGGCCGTGTAGGTCGAGACCCACGCGTCGACCTCCCAGTCGGGGGCGCCGTAGTGCTCCCTGGAGCGGTAGGCCTCCTCGACGGTCTCCCGGTGGTAGGTGACGGGACGCCCGGTGACCTCGGTGATGATCGCGGCGGCCTCCTCAAGGGTGATCGCCTCGGGGCCGGTCAGGTCGTACGTCGCGCCCGCGTGTTCGCCGGGTGAGCCCAGGACCGCGACGGCGGCGTCGGCGATGTCGTCGAGGGCCACGACCGACACCCGCCCGTCCTCCGCGGGACCGCGCAGCACACCGTCCTGACCGGCCATCAGTGGCAGCAGGTCGGCGTACATGTTGTCCCGCAGGAACGTGAACGGCACCCCCGTGGCCCGGATGTGCTCCTCGGTCGCCCAGTGGTCGCGGGCGAGGGTGAACGTGGCGTCGGGGGCGGCCCCGTAGAAGGAGACGTACACCAGGTGGCCGACGCCCGCGGCGACCGCGGCGTCCACGAAGGCCCGGTGCTGGGCGACGCGGTCGGGGGCCTCGGAGGCCGAGACCATGAGCAGGGTCTCGATCCCGTCGAGGGCCTGGCGCGCGGCCTCCCCGTCGGCGAAGTCCGCCCGCGCGACCTGGGCCCCGTCCAGCCGGGGCGCGCGGGCGGGATCGCGGACGACGAGCCTCTGACTGGTCCCCGCGGCGGCGAGCCTGGCGGCGACACGCCCGCCGAGCCTGCCGGTTACTCCTGTGACAGCGATGGTGGTCATGCTTGAAAGGTACTGGCGCCCCTCACGGCCACCGGGCAGGCATGCCCTCGGACGACTCAGCGGAAAGCGACAAATCCCCGGCGGCATGCCCCATAAGACATTAGATCGCTCACCCGAGTCACTTGACGGGTGGCCGTATACCGCTGTCAACTCCGGCCTTCCCGAGCCCGCCCTCCCCCGGGGACGTCCCGATCCTTCCGGGCCGCGGTGTCACACCGGTGGGCGCGAGGGTCATGGCCGATGAACTCAGAGGACCGCCCAGAAAAGGCAGCATCACCACGAAAAGCCACGAAATATCATTATTTTTCACGCCAATTGTGGCACTTTACTCGAACATTGATACGGGCTGCGTGTCGTTTACCAAGAAGAGCACCAGGGGAGTATTGAACTCGCGCCCGGAAGCATGTCGCGGCGTTTTTCCACCTTCGGACTATTTTTCATGGAGTGATGATGCGCCCTGGGAACAGACCCGCCCGCGCCCTGTCCGTCACCGCCCTGGGAGTCGCCCTCGCGGCGCTCGCGCCCCTGCCCGCCCTCGCCGCCGGCCCCACCGCCTCCGCCCCTGTCTCCACCGCCACCCCCGCCACCGGGCCCGGCTCCGGCATGGGAGAACCGGTGGATCCCGGCGAGGTCGAGCCGGGCATCTCATGGACGAACACCCTGAAGCCCTCGGGCCTGGGCAGGCGCGGAACGCACTGATCCCGCGCCCCGGCTCCGCCCCCACGGAAGACCCCGCGAGGACCCCATGGAGACCCATGAGGGCCCACGACTCCACGAAGGCTCTCATAGGGCCCTATGAGGGCCCGATGAGGATCCCGGAGACCGGCTCAGCCCAGGCGTGAGACGAGGACCCCGGCACGCGCGAGCTGCGCCTCGCGTGCCCTCCGCACCGCACGACCCAGCAGCGTACGGTTCCAGGCCTGCACCACGAGCCTGTCCTCGACCTCGGTCCCGCCGTCCCGGTCCCGCAGGGTGAACCGGTAGCCGAGTTTGACCCCGCCGGGACCCGCGGCCTCCCCCTCGACGGTCTCCGGAGTGCTCCTGAGCGTCACCTTCACCAGGCTCTCGTACCTGACGAGACCGAGCAGCCTGAGCCGCTCGACCGAGACGTAGCGCGTCTCCCCGTCCACCGTGCTGACGTCCCTGACCGCGACCACCAGCGGCGAGAGCCCCACGTAGCTCTGCGGCTGGCTCAGGTGCGCCCGAAGCGCCGCCGGGGTGTTACGCACATGGAAGGTGTTGTGCAGCGTGACTTTCGGCATGACATGTCCCCCAAATCATGATCTTTAGGGGGAGACAGTAGCCGGTTCCGACATGTACCACCGGGTGTGTTGCTCACCTCGGGTGAGGGAGTCGAGCCTGCGGGGCAGCTCGCTGCGGGAGAACGGGTCGGCCCCGGCGTTGCGGATGTGGATGCCCACGGCGTACATGTCCCGGATCTCCATGAGCGTCGAGTAGCCCGGCCAGGAGCGCAGGTCACTGCCGTAGGCGTCGGCGAAGGCGTCCACCTCGGCCGCGCTCAGCCCGAACCGGCGCTGACCGTGGTAGGTGTGCACCAGGTCCCACTCACGGGGTCCGACCGCGACGCCGTCCCAGTCGCACAGCACCACGTGACCGTCCGTGCAGCGCAGCAGGTTGTCGATCCAGGCGTCCCCGTGCAGCAGCACCGGCGAGCCGTCCATGTCCAGCCCCGCCCAGCGCTCGGAGAGCTCGGCGATGCGGTCGCGCAGCCAGGCCCGCTGGCAGGGGGTGAGCACCGCCGACCCGTCGACCGTCACCCGCAGCTCGGCCAGCGGATCGGCGAAGCGCTTCAACGCCACCGGGGGCACCGGCAGCAGGTGCAGGCTGCGCAGGATCTCTCCCAGCTCGGTGGTCGTCGGACGGCCGCTCGCGGGCACGTAGTGCCAGAAGGTCACGACGCCGCCCTCGTGGGTCACCGGCTGCTCGGAGATCTCGTCGGCGGGACGCACCGCGGGAAAGCCCTGCTGGGCGAGCCAGCGGGCGACCGCGAGCACCAGTGGAAGCCTGGTCCGCGCGTTCGGCGCGGTGGCGATCCTGACCACGATCCCGCCGCGCAGCTTGAAGACGGCGTTGCTTCGCACACGAAGGAGTTCGGCGTCCCGGTGATCGATCCCGAGATCCTCGCAGACCTCGCGCAGGACCCGGAACGCCCCCTCCGCGAGCGGGCCCATCAGCTCACCGGCAGGGCATCGACGACCAGGTCTGTCAGGCGGCGCACCGCCGCGGCTCTGCGCCTGCCCTCCGGCACCTCCGACAGCACCACCCTGGCGCGGCTGAGCACGATGGAGGTGCGGTGCTCCGGCGGCACCTGGAGCAGGGCCTTCTCCGCCAGGTGGCAGGCGTCGTCGGCCTTGCCCCCGCGGGCCATGTGCGCGGCCTGGTCGAGCAGGAGCAGCACCGGGTCGATGGTGTAGGCCCCGGAGGGACCCGGCGTCCAGTCGACCTCCTCCCCCAGCTCGATCAGCGTGCCGATCCGGTAGAACTGCAGGCGGCGTTCGGAGAAACGGAAGGCCAGGTGGTCGTGCCCCTCGGGAGGCATCCTGGCGAAGATCCGCTCCGCCTCGGCCAGCGCCGCCCTGGCGGCCTTGTGCTCGCCGAGCCTGGCCAGCGCCCGCGCCTCGGCCGCCGCCCCGAGGGCCGCCGGAGAGCTGGGCGCGTTCCCCGCAAGTGTCCTGGCCTCCCTGGCGAGCCGTACGGTCTCGGCGAGGTCCCCGTAGTAGTAGGGCAGCATCGCCTGCTGCGCCCTGACCAGGGCTCGCAGCCGCAGGTCGCCCATGTCGTCGGAGGCGGTGCGCGCCGTGCCGTACCAGGCGTGGGCCTGGCGGGTGTCGCCGAGCTTCATCAGCGCGTCCGCGGAGAGCAACGCCAGCATCACGGTCGCGCTCAGCAGGCGGCGCTGGGCCATCGCGGGCTGGCGGGCGGTGACGAGCGCGCGCACGTCGCACAGTTCGAGCATCAGCCGGTAGAGCATCGGCAGCGGGGCACTGGTGATGTACTCGCGGCGGTAGCGGAGCACCTGCTCGTCGAGCGCGTCGAGCTGGTCCTCGGTGACGGTGGCGCGGGCGAGGGTGCGGTCGAGCTCCTGGCGGGTCCGTTCGACCTCGGCCAGCAGCCGCCCGTTCATCACGAAGCGGGAGCCGAGCAGCGCGTGGTGGAACAGCGCCCGCCGTTCCATGTCGTTCCTGCCGTCAGCCGCGCCGTCGCCCTCGCGCCGTTCCTCGGCCCGGTACGGCCGGCGCCCCTCACCCCCGGAGAGCACGACGACCCTGGCCTCGCTCTCGTCGTCGCAGTAGTCACCCGCCAGGCCGAGCCGTACGGCGTTGGCCCGGTAGAGCCGCGCCAGCAGGTCGATGGTCTGCGGGCGGGGACGGGCGCGCTTGTTCTCCCAGGCGTTGAGGAGGTCGATGTTGGCCCGGGCCTCCCCCAGGTCCTGGCGCAGGCACATCTCCTCAAGTTCCTGTACGGCCTGCCTGGCCGACCACCCCCTGGCCAGCCGGTGGGCCTTCAGGAGGCTGACCCCGCAGCAACCGTGGATGGCCTGCGCCGTCTGCCAGGGCGTCCACTGCTCGGAACCGGCCTGCTCACGCCAGCGGCGCGCACACGCGGGAGAATGTTCACCTCGGGCCACGGCGCCCTCCCCGTCGCTGTTTACACAAGATTAACGAGAGCGAAGCACAGCGTAAGCATGCTCATGCATTGCTTTCCCTTTATTCGCGGTTTACGCACGGAACGGCGACAACTTTCCCAGGTATTCCACTGATCCGGCGCCGATCCGGCCCGAAGGCCGATTGCCTCACATGCCCCCGAACCGCACTCTGCACATTAAAGCCAACACCGTCCGCCAGGAGTGATCCACATGACGGCAAAGCGCGGCGAGGCCGTCGACCATCTGCGCCGGCTCGCCTCCCAGCTGGAGGCCCATTCCTTCCAGGTGCACCTGAGGTCGTCCCACGGACCTTATCCCCGCCTCCACGTGGTCAACCCGATGGCCCCCACCATGACGGAGGACGTCCTCGCCTCCCACGACGAGGACGGCGAATGGTGGTTCTGGCTCTCGTGGGCGGGGCGTATCGGTCAGGCCGAGGACGTCGCGACGGCTGCGGAGCGTGTGGCCAGTGTGCTCCATGTGATACGTCGATAGGTGATTCTTGGGCTCCACATGGGTAACACCCGATGATCAAGCCCAGAAAGGAGCGGGAACGTGAAAAGGATCCACCTCATCCAGCGCCCCCGGCCCCCACGTGAGCCGGTTCCGCTCGACCTGCGCACTCCCTCGGGCAGAGCCCTCCCTTTTTGACCCCTTTCAGTGCCATACATCCCCTTCTGACCGCCGCCCTCCGGCGGCCGCCCCGCGCCGCAGCGACGGGTCACGGCCGCGGAGCGCGTCGCCTCTCTCCCCTTAGGAGCCCCTTTCAAGGGAAATTTCTCCTTTTTTGAGTCCCCCTTTCAAGGTAACTTCAAGTACTTTGCAGGGGTCCCGGGCCATCCTTGCGGCCATGAGCAGCGTTCTCTTCACCGTCAGTGTCAGCGTGGTGGTTCCCGCCATGAACGAGGCCGCCAACCTGCCGCACGTCTTCGCGACGCTGCCGGAGTGGGTGGACGAGGTCATACTGGTCGACGGCAACTCGACCGACGACACGGTCGCCGTCGCCGAGAGGCTCCGTCCGGGGCTGCGTGTCGTGACGCAGACCGGCAGGGGCAAGGGCAACGCCCTCACCGAGGGGTTCGCCGCCGCGAAGGGCGACATCATCGTCATGATCGACGCCGATGGTTCGACGGACGGGCGGGAGATCGTCGCCTTCGTGACCGCCCTGACCGAGGGCGCCGACTTCGCCAAGGGCTCCCGCTACATCCCCGGCGGCGGCTCCGACGACATCAGCCGGACCCGCTCCCTGGGCAACCGCGTCCTCACGATGATCACCAACCGTCTCTACGGCACCCGCTACACCGACCTGTGTTACGGCTACAACGCCTTCTGGGCGCGTCATCTGGAGGTCCTGAACCTCGACTGCGACGGCTTCGAGATCGAGACGCTGATGAACGTGCGCGCCGCCAAGGCCGGGCTCGTGATCCGCGAGGTGCCCAGCCACGAGCGCAGCCGCATCCACGGCGTCAGCAACCTGCACGCCGTACGGGACGGCCTGCGCGTGCTCAGGACCATCCTGCGCGAGCGCCGCCGCACCGCCTCTCCCCGGCGCGAGCACGCCTCCGTCTGACCCGGGCGGCTAATATGTGCGTCTAGACAGACTGGACAGTCGATCCCGGCGGAGGCACCCATGGGCGGATGGCAACTCCAGGAGGCCAAGCAGCGTTTCAGCGAGGTCATCCGGCGTGCTCTGAGCGAAGGGCCTCAGACCGTCACCCGGCACGGGGAGGAGGTCGCCGTCGTCATCGACATCACCGAGTACCGTCGTCTCAGGGGTGAGACCCCCGACTTCGGACGCTTCCTGCTTTCGGCCCCCGACTGGGACGACGACGTCGAGTTCCCCCGTGACCGAGACCTTCCCCGAACGGTTCACCTCGACTGATGGGCACCGGGTACCTCCTCGACACGAACGTGGTCTCCGAGGCGCGCAAGCGGAACGGGAATCCCCTGGTCAGAGAGTGGATCGCCGCCACGCACGGCCCTGTCCTCCACCTCAGCAGCCTGACCGTCGGCGAGATCCGCCGCGGGGTCGAACTCCGCAGGCGCAGGGATCCCGCACAGGCCGCCGTGCTGGAACGCTGGCTCACCGAACTGCTGCGGCAGTTCGGTGACCGCATCGCCCCGATCACCCCCGAGGTCGCCGAGGAGTGGGGGCGGCTGAACGCCGTGCGGCCGATTCCCACGGCGGACGGGTTGATCGCCGCGACGGCCAGGGTGAACGGCTGGACGCTGGTCACCCGCAACGTCAAGGACTTCGAGGGGACGGGGGTCTCGCTCGTCGACCCGTTCGACCTGCCGCCCGCCTGATCAGGCGAACTTCGTCTTCGGGCGTTCCTGCAGGACGCCGTCCACGTAGACGTCCACCTTCTCGTCGTAGAACGCGACGAGCCCGGCGACACGCCCGCTCTCCTCAAGCGGGGTCCGGTAGGACCAGGCCAGGTCGGGCCGGCCGTTGACGCTCCAGTACTCCGCCACCCCCTTGTACGGGCAGCGGGTCACGGTCTCGGTGGGAACGAGAAGGTCGAGCCGGACGTCGGTCTTCGGCAGGTAGTAACGCGGCGGCAGGCCCGTCTCGAACAGGATCCTGGGGTGGTGGGAGTCGGCGACGACGACGCCGTCCACCTCGACACGCACGTGCCGCGAGGACGGCAGGACGTCGACCCGGGTGTAGGGGTCGCGGGGATGGACGTAGACCTCCTCGTCCTCCTCGAACCAGGCGTCGGCCGCCTCCCACTCGAACCGCACGTGGTCGCGCAGTTCCTCGATGGGCGATTCGGGATAGGCGAGGGCCGCGTCGGCGACTCCCGCCACGTCGTACAGCACCGCCTCGCCGCGGCTCGGCGAGTGCGCGCTCCCGCCGTTGGGCTCCAGCTCGACGGCGACGTCCCGCCGGGGGAAGTAGTAGGTCGGGTAGTAGGGCACCTCCCAGACCAGCAGTGCCCGGGTGGTGTCAGCGGCCACCCTGCCCCCGAAGAGGACCCGCACTCTCTTCGCGCTCCGCTCCACACGGACACGCCCACGTGTAACCGGTTCCATGCCACCGCCAACCCTGACCGTCTCGGGACTATTCCGGCACAGGTCTCGCACCGGTTTCCCCGTGTGGGATACACATGATCTTGTGCGCCGACTTCTCCTCCCCCTGGCCGCGCTGGCGCTCCCGCTGACGGGGTGCGGCGTGAACGACCCCGCACGGGCGGACTTCTGGGCGAAGGCCGGCACCCTGACCGAGACTCTGAAGGGCACCCGGTTCAAGGAGAGTGAGGATCTCGGCTTCCTCATCACCCTGCGGGAGGGTGTCGAGGTCCTGTCCGTCGCCGAGCGGACCCGGCGGGACCCGTTCCGTGCCGTGGTCAGGGTGACCGGCAAGGGAATGATCAAGGTCTGGGAGGGCAGGCGTGAGACGCTCCGTGCCGTTCCCGACATCGTCGGCTGCTTCGAGGCCGTCGCCTCCGGCAACGCCTTTCCCGACTTCTTCGCGGACGTCTCCCTCAAGGAGGTCACATGCCCGGCCACCACTCCCCTCGGCTTCAGGGCCCACGCCAGGTTTCCTCCCCGGATGTATGAGCGGTTGCAGGAGACGCTCCCCGGCAGACCGGACCTGGCCAAGGTCCGGGAGGCCGTACAGCGGCTGGACCTGGACCCGCGGGTCGTCCGGGAGATCACCGAGGGGGAGACGGAGAAGGGGAGGACGGTCGGGATCGCGCTCAGGGAGGGGCCCGACGGCGGCTGCATGTACGCGCGGGTCTGGCGGGGAGGGTCGGAGGTCTGGGCGCCCTACCGGATCGTGCCCTACAGCGACGTCGGAGCCCAGACCTGCACGGCGACCGGAGCGATCAACGGCTACGCCGAGCGGGCGGCCCACTGAGAGCTCAGGCGCCCGCCTCCGTCCGGCCTCCCAGAGGGGCCCGGGGGCGTAGCGCGCCCGCGGTGGCGACGGTCGTCAGGACGATCACCGACAGCACGGCGAAGGTGACGGGAAGCGACGTCAGGTGGGCGACCCAGCCGGTCACCGCGGGGGCCAGCAGCCCCGACAGGTAGGTGATCGTCGCCACCCCCGCGACGCCCTGGCTCGGCGCCGCGGTCGCCCTGCCTCCGGCGGCGAAGGTCAGCGGTACGATCACGGCTATTCCCAGGCCGAACAGCGCGAACCCGGCGACGCCCGGCAGCGGGTCGCGCGCCGTGACGATGACCGTCCCTCCGGCGACCGCGAGCAGGCCACCGGCCCGTACGGTGGCGACCGGCCCGAGGCGCTGGACGATCAGATCTCCCAGCAGCCTGGTCACGGCCATGGCCAGGGCGAAGGTCGCGTAGGCCGCGGCGGCCATGCCCGGCCCCGCCCCGGTGACGTCCGTGACGTAGACGGCCGACCAGTTCATGCTCGCCCCCTCGGCGAAGGTCGCGCAGAACCCGACCGCGCCGATCGCCAGGATGGCCCGCGAGGGTACGGCGAAGCGGGGCGGTGCCTGCTCGCCCGGCTCAGGGCGGACGTCCGGCAGGCCGCGGCTCGCCACGAAACCGACGACCAGCAGGACGAGCGCGACGGCGCCGTGGTGCAGGCGCGCGTCGATCCCGGCCTGGGCGGCGACGACCCCGATCCCGGCGCCGGCCAGGCTGCCCACACTCCACATGCCGTGCAGCCCCGACATGATCGAACGTCCCAGGCGCCGCTCGATGATCACCCCCTGGGCGTTCATGGTGACGTCGCACGTACCCGCCGCCGCGCCGTACGCCAGGAAGATCGCGCACAACCAGACGAACCCGGGGGCCTGGGAGGGGATCGCGAGGGCGACGCACCACAGGGCGAGCAGGATCCTCGTGGCGGCGCGCCCGCCGATGCGGTGGACGAGACGGCCGGCCATCGGCATCGCCACGAAAGCCCCCACCGCAGGACAGAACAGGGCGATCCCCAGTGCGGCGGGATCGAGACTCAGATGGTCTTGCAGCCACGGGACGCGGGTCGCCATGCTTCCCGCTACCGCCCCGTGGACGGCGAACACCGCCGCGACCGCGATGCGGGCGCGTTGATTGTCGTTGCGCATGGTGTGAGAAACTAACAGGCAGGCTTCCTGATTAAAAGGGGATAAATGAGGACCGCGACTCCGCAGATGGCCAGGGCGATCAACGACCGCCTCGCCCTGGACCTGCTGCTCGAACACGGAACGCTGACCGCCCCGCAGCTACGGGCGCTCACCGGGCTGTCCCGCCCGACCGTGTCCGACCTCATCGAACGCCTGCAGACCAACGGGCTCATCGAGGTCGTCGGCAAGAGCGGCGACGAACGCCGGGGGCCGAACGCCCGCCTGTACGGCATCGTGGCCGGCCGTGCCCACGTGGCCGGAGCCGACATACGGCGTGACACGGTCACCGTGACCGTCTCCGACATCACCGGAAGCCCGGTCGGCTCGGCGAGCCGCGAGATCGGCCCCGGGAACGGAGCCCTGATCGCCTCGCCCACCTACCCCCAGCACGCCAGGGCGGCCACCCCCCTGGCCGGGGTCATCGCCGACGCCGTCGCCGAGGCGGCCGGTTCCCGGAGCCTGCACGCCGTCGTCCTCGGCGTGCCGGGGATGGTCGACCCGCACAGCGGCGAACTGGCCGTGGACAACGGCGTGCCCGGCTGGCAGCCGCACCTGCTCCAGACGTTGCGCCGCAGGATCGACGCGCGGATCGACCTGGAGAACGACGTCAACCTCGCCGCCGTCGCCGAGCACCGCGCCGGTTCCGCGCAGGGACGCGAGGACTTCGTGCTGCTCTGGCTCGACGACGCCGTGGGCGCGGCGGTCACCCTCGGCGGGAGGCTGCGCAGGGGCGCCTCGGGTGGCGCGGGTGAGATCACGCCGCTCGGCTTCCCCGAGGGTTCCTTCTGCGACCTGCTGGACGCCAGGGCCGCCGCCGGGCTCGACCAGGACACCCTGGCCGCCAGGATCGCCCGGATGGCCTTCACCGCGGTCGCCGTCCTCGACCCGGGACTCGTGGTCCTCGGCGGGGAGACGGGCCGCTCCGGCGGTGAGGAACTGGCCGCGCGGGTCGGCGAGCACCTCGACACGCTCTCGCCGGTCCCCACCCAGGTCCGCGCGGGCACCGTCGAGGGCAACGCGATCCTCAACGGCGCCCTGTTCACGGCACTGTCCATCGCCCAGCGGGACGTCTTCGGCGACGCCCCGGGCGACCCCCCGATGTGACGGCCGCCCTCCGGTCAGGGCCCGGTACGGCGACGACGGAGAGAGCGGAAGGCAACCCAGATGACGAGCCCGGCGCCGAGGGCGGTCAGCAGGAACAACAGCGTCGGCCGCCACGACCAGGCGGGACCGGTCAACGCGAGGTGCTCGACGGGGTACTCGTTGTACTTCGCGGTCGCGCGGGCGGTGGCCACGTCGGTGTGGACGGCCAGGTCGCGCAGTACCGGGTCGAAGCCGGACTCGGCGGCGGCGCGCCCCGCGTGCGGCAGTTCGACGGCCAGCCCACGCCCGGCGGCCAGACGGGTGAGCGCGGGATCGACCTGCCCTGCCGCGCCGACCCCGGGGACGACCAGCCGGGAGAGGGCCGGCGCCGTACCGTCCGCCGGTTCGGCCACCAGGGTCACGCCGTGCCGGGTGGTGACCGCCGGGGTGCCCGCGAGCGCGACCGCGTGGGCCGCGAAGGAGCCTCCCGCGTAGACCTCGAACGCCGCGGCGACGTCGATCTCACCGGCCCCCGGGTTCAGCCCGATGCCGACGACCGGCCGGAACCAGGGGAAGGCCGCGTTGAGCGCGTAGGGCAGGTCCGCCAGAGCCGGCTCGTCGGCCGGGATCACGGTCGAGGCGCCGGGCGACCAGCCGGGATAACCGACCTCGGCGCCGACACGCCGGGCCTCGGCCTCCCCCGCCAGCAGTTCGACCAGCCGCAACGCGCCGACGACGCCGGAGGTCACACCCGCGGTCGTGGTGACCGGGCCGTCCTCGACGTAACGTCTGCCCTGAACCCAGCGGGTGTCCGGATAGTCACTCCGGAGAGCGCCGATGACCCCCCAGTGCGAGGTCGCGGCGCGTCCCCTGAGCAGGCCACCGGCCGCGACCAGCCGGGAGCCCGCGCAGACGCCCAGGATCCGGGCGCCCGCGGCGGCCCGACGGGCGATCCAGGCGCGCAGCGGCGCCTCGGCCTCACCCTCGGGGTCGACCACGGCCGGAACCACGACCACGTCGGGCACCGCGTCCCCGGTCTCCGCCTCCTCAAGCGTGCGGTCGGGCAGCAGGCGCAGGCCGCCGGACAACGGGACCGGCTCCCTGCGCGCGCCCACCGTGTGGACGAGGAACCGATCGGAGCGGGCGAAGACCTCGTACGGCCCGAGCACGTCGGTGGTCACCGAACCGCTCGTCCCGACCACGACCGCGACCTTGATCCGTCCCCGCGGCGCCTCTCCCGCCGGAGGCTTCCCGGGTACGGCTCGCGGGGCCCCCGGGTAGCTGTCCCGCATGGAGACCACGACCCCGGCCGCGCATGTTCCACCAACGAGAACACCCCAGATGGCGATGAAAAGGACTATCCGTACGAGCAATCTGGCACGTTGAGGCATGCGGAAGCTCCTGAGGTGTGAGGGGTCCCGGCCCGATCGGGAACCGGGAACGAGAAGAACGAGAACGCCGCGTGACGGCGGAATGACGGGGAACGAGAAGAACCGGGACGGTCAGCCGGTTTCCCGCCGGAACTCCGAGGGCGGCCCGCCGTACCTGGCCTTGAACAGGCGGCGGAAGTGCCGTCCCTCGCGGAAGCCACACCGGACGGCCACGGCGTCGACCGGCAGGCTGGTCTCGCGCAGCAGGGACATGGCGCGTTCGAGCCGCAGCCGCTGCCGGTACTCCAGCGGGGTGATCCCGGTCGCAGCGGTGAAGGCCCGGCTGAGCCCCCTGGGGGACAGGTTCGCCACCTCGGCCAGTTCGGCCAGGGTGTGCGCGGCGTCGATGCTCCCCGCGAGATGGTCCTGCACCCGGTGGACGGCGGAGTCCAGGTGCGACCGGTGCCTCAGGAACTGGCTGATCTGCTCCCCCGCGCCGTCCCTGCGCAGGTAGACCACCAGTTCACGGGCGACGGCCGTGGTCAGGGCCGGGCCGTGGTCCCGCTCGACCAGCGAGAGCGCCAGATCGACCCCTGCCGAGACGCCCGCGCTGGTGCTGACCGGGCCGTCGTGGACGTAGAGCACCGCCTCCTGCACCCTCGCCGCCGGGTATCTGGCGCGCATCGCCTCGACCAGCGACCAGTGCGTGGTGCAGCGGCGCCCGTCCAGCAGGCCCGCCTCACCCAGCGCCACCGCGCCGGTGCAGACCGACGCCAGCCGCGCCCCCGTGGCGGCCGCCGCACGCAGCCAGCCGACCACGGTCTCCGAGACGTACGGCTCGCGGTGCTCACGCAGCCTGGGGCCCGGGACCAGCACCAGATCACCGGCCGCGACCTGCGGCAGGGCGCCGAGCCCCGCGAGGCTCACCCCCTGGGCGGTCGCCACCCGCTCGGCGTCGGCGACGTGCTCGATCCGGTATCCCGCGCCGAGAAACGCGGCGGTGTCGAACACCTGCACCGGACCCGCCAGGTCGAGCAGGTTCACCTCGGGCAGGACCAGCACCACGACCCTGCCGGTACTTCCGGTCCCCTCATCAGCCACGACGCCGACGCTACCGGCCGTCACCCCGTCCCCGGCAGGGCCGCACGAGCCCCGCACCGGACGGATCAGGTCACCGGCAAACGCACGGGGTCTGCACATTCGAGGACTCTCGCCTTCTACCGACCTGAAAGTCAGCGCCCACACAACGGAGCCCGAAGTCCCGCACCAAGGAACGACATCCATCTTCTTACAACGAGAAGTGATTACCCAATCCCCCTCGGTAACCAAAGGACATTTCGCACTCACCAAAAATGGGATTCCTGCAGATTTTAAATATTACTCTCCACAAGCAGTCGAGGGCAATTAAGTCACCCAGCCAAAGTAACGTGGAAAAAATATAACAAAATGATCACGATCCCTTGCCTTCGTTGATCACCCCCTTCTTATTTGGCAATCTACTTTCTGGCACAAGATATGCATCCATCACCAAAGGAGTGCAATGACAAGCAAAGTCAAATCCATTCTCGGTGGAGCCGTCGCCGCCATCGCAGCAACCACCCTGCTTGTCACGCCAGCCAATGCCGCAGTCTCGGAAAGCAACAACTCCGCCCAGGCGCAGACCGCACCAGGAGAGCTGGCCCGCCCCTTTGCCTGGATTTTGGTTACGAGCTACTACTACCACTCAGCCAGCGAGAGAGTGACCAAGGGAGGGGCATGCATTGGAGCCAAAACAAACCTGCAATTGCAAGGATACAACGCTCAGTGCGTGGATCAAGGAGATCGCTGGGATCTGATCCGAGAGCTCTAGCTCCACAAAATCCACATCGCGGGTAATCAAAAATCTAGCGCACAGCAGATGAACGTGAGGGGCTCTAGGTAATGGAAGAGCTTTCCTTCAATCGAGCGCCCCTCACTTTTTGAGCGCTCCCAGGGTTGGACCAAATACTCCTGTTCATACATATTCCAGCCAAGCCTAATGCTTTTGCGATGCTAGGGCCGGTAGCGGGATCGGCGAGCCCGTGTCTGCCGATCTTTTATTCGTGATGTTCTTCGAACATGTGAACCTCTGGGTTCTGGCGGTATGCCCAGGTCATACGGTACGCACAAGGCGACGGGCTGACCGCTGTGCGATGCACCGAGCGTGAACAGATCCGGCTGGAGGTGGCCGAGCTGTTCGCTCACGGCTACACCGGCACCCAAGCGGCCAAGCATCTGCGAGTCAGCCAGATGTCGGCCGACCGGTGATACCGAGCCCGGGCGCCATACCGTGTGGCCTCGGCGGTGACATATCGGGCCGCAGCGCAGGCAGGGTCTCGACTGTGGCTATGGTCCGCTATTCGCCGGGCGAGCGGTTCCGGCTGATCTATGGGTGCATGTCTACCCATGACGCAAGGCTGAGACAACGAACTGCACCAAGTGTGACTACCACGACTTGCCCGTCAACGCATCATCCACATTCTTTGGCCGACGCGGCCACCGCACGATCTTCGGGTCCATCGCACCTGGATGATCGCAGCGGTGGTCGTCCCTTTTTGTGGGGGGCTAGCACGCATGTGGCTAAACGCGCGCAAGATCCCGATATGCGGCTGGAGTACCCCCAGCCTTGAAGGAAGCCCGCCCCCGGCTAAGCATGTACGGGGTCGTCAGGCCGCCTCGAGGGCGTCGGCGACGGAGGGGAAGACCTCGAAGACCTGGGTCAGGCCCGCCAGGTTGAGCCTGCGGGCCAGGTTTCCCTGGACACCGGTGAGGATGAGCCGTACTCCCGCGAGCTGGCCCTGGTGACGGGCCTGGAGCAGTTCACCGATGCCGGAGGAGTCGCAGAACGTCAGAGCCGACAGGTCGAGGATGAGGGTCGGCGACTGCAGGAGCTCCCACGCCCTGCCGAGCTCCGCACGCAGCAACGGCGTGTGGTAGTGGTCCAGCTCCCCGCTCACCCGCACCACGAGCGTCGTACCGTGCAGCCCGGACGTGGCGCTGAAACTCGGCTCCGGCTCTTTTCCCGCGAACATCATCAACCTTCTGTACCGAACCTCTCCCAGCCGTGTAACTGTCTCACACGGAACGGGTCCCTCCGTGAGCCCGGCGGCCATGCCGCCGGACGCACCCCCCTGTTGCCCCACCGTCCCGTCTGACGTGCCTCGTCCCCGGCCCAGGCGGCGGGGAACGCGTCCTTTCTCGCCCTGTCAGGGTGCCCAGGGCTGACAGGTCTATTCAGGATCGGCACCGCCCGGAGGGCACTCTGAGGGAGGATGCCCGCATGGGACATCTACGCTCTGTCACGCTCGTGCTCGCCGGGGTGACCCTGATGGCCTCCTGTGGCGCGCATCCCCCCGAGCCGTCCCCCACCGCGTCCCAGGCACCGCCGCCGAGCCGTACGGCGCAGCGGAACCCGTCGCCGGTCTCCCCCGCCTGGAAGGCCGTCAGGCCCGCCCAGCTGGCGGCGAGCTCCGCGCTGCTCGACGTGGCGGCGGCCGGGCCGCGTGAGGTGTGGGCGGTCGGCTACCAGAGGGGCGCCGAGGACAGGGAGGGCACTCCCGCCGTGACCAGGTGGGACGGTGTGAGATGGCGCGAGGTCACCGGGCTGAACGATCACGACGTCAACCACCTGACGGGCGTCAGCGTGGCCGGTCCCCGGGATGTCTGGGTCGCGGGCAACGGGGTGAACGCGTTCGCCGCGCGCTGGGACGGGCGGCGCTGGACGGCGCGGCGGCCCTTCGGCGTCGCGGAGGACTACCGGCTGACGGACGTCGCCGCCACGGGCGGCACAGGGAGCACAGCGTGGTTCACCGGGAACGGCCCGTCCGGCGGGGTGCTGATCCGGTGGGACGGCACGGCCTTCCGCAACGTGCCCACCGGCGGCGGCACCTTCGAGGCGGTCACCGCCAGGCAGGGGCACGTCTGGGCGGTCGGAGCGGCCCAGGACGGCACACCGCTGGTCTGGCACGGCTCCCCCGACCGCTGGGAGCGGTCGCGGACACCCGCCATCCCCGGTGGCACGCTGCGGCGGGTCTGGCAGGTCTCCCCGTCCGACGTGTGGGCGGTCGGCGAGGTCGCGCCCGCCGGGGCCGTACGGGACGGAGCCCGGATCAGGCAGGGGCAGCCGCTGGTCCTGCACTGGGACGGGACCCGGTGGGCCAGGGCCGAGGTGCCGGTCGCCCGCGGTGCCCTGCAGGGCGTCACCGCCTCCGGTCCCGGCGAGGTGTGGATCAGCGGGGTGGACGCCGACCATCCGGGGCAGGCGCTCATGCTCCGCTTCGACGGCACGGCGTGGACACGCGAGTACGGCCCGCTCCTGCGTCCCCGCCGTCCCGACCAGCAGTACGAGGACAGTGACCACGTCACCAGGACGGGTGTCACCCGGGTGCCCGGTACGGCCACGCTGTGGGCGGTCGGCTCGGTCGGCGTCGGTGACGACGAGGACGATTTCGTCCTCAGACGCTGAGCCCGTTCCTTCCGTCTTCAAGTTTTACCTGTCGCCTCACCGTGATCTTCAGACCGGAGACCGGCGTGCGCATCCCCTGCCCCATCGGACTTCCCGGCCCGCCCGTGATCCGGAGAATGCTCCGTTTTCACTCTCCGGACGGCCCGAAACAAATTCGATCACCCATGGACACCCCAAATCGCCCTTGGAATGTCGTACTCTCTCCCAAACTCCAATAAAGAGGGAGTCTGACATGAAACGTATAAGAATCACCCAAAGGCCTCGGCCGCCACGTCAGCCCGTCTCTCTCGACCTGCGCACCCCCTCAGGACGAGCGCTCCCGTTCTGACAGGAACAACCTGTTGACGAACCAGAGCACCACCCCGACGACGAGCAGCAGACCCGCCCGCACGTAGACGTCGGCGCCGCGCCCCGTGATCGGCAGCGCGAGCACAAGGCAGACAACCGCGCCGAGCGCCGGCATCCAACTGGGCGCCCGGTAGTGGTCGTGGCCGACGGGATCCTTGCGCAGCACGAGCACGGCCACGTTGACCAGCGCGAAGACCAGCAACAGCAGCAGCACCGTCGTGTCGGCCAGATCGCCGACATCGCCGGTCGCGACCAGCACCGCCGCGATCGCGGTGGTGAACAGGACGGCCACCCAGGGCGTCGCCCTGGTCGAGTGCACCGAGGCGAAGACCTTCGGCACGATGCCCTCTCGGGCCATGCCGTACACCAGGCGTGAGGCCATGATCATGTTGATCAGCGCGGTGTTGCCGACCGCCAGCAGCGCGATCAGCGCGAACAGCTTGGGCGGGAACGCCAGGCCCGCGACCTTGACGACCTCAAGGAGCGGGCCCGTCGAACTGGTCAGGGTCTTGGCGTCCACCAGCATCGTCGCGGTGAACGCCACCGCCAGATAGATCAGCGCCGCGACCGCCAGACCACCGAAGAGCGCCCTGGGGTAGTCGCGCTGCGGATCCTTCGACTCCTCGGCCAGGTTGACCGAGTCCTCGAAGCCGAGCAACGCGTAGAAGGCGAGCGCCGTACCGCCGAGGACACCGAGGAAGGCGCCGTTCGCCGGATGGAACTCCAGGGCCCGGGCGGGCTCGCCCTCCCCGGACAGCAGCGCGTAGATCCCGATCACGATGATCACCACGAGCCCGAACGCCTCGATGACGGTCAGGACCACGTTGACCTTGATGGACTCGGAGATGCCCGCGAAGTTCACCAGCGTCACCAGCCCCAGGAAGACGAACGCCCCGGCCATCACCGGCAGGGTGACGAACTCCCCGAGGTACTTGCCGCCGAACGCGCGCGCCGCCGCGCTCGCCGAGGTGATCCCGCTCATCAGCACCGCGAAGGCCACGACGAAGGTCAGGAAGGGGATGTTGAACGCCTTGTTCGTGTACAGCGCGGCCCCGGCGGCCTGGGGATACTTCCCGACGAGTTCGGCGTAGGCCGTCGCGGTCAGCGCGGCCAGCACGAAGGCCACCAGGAACGGCAGCCACAGAGCGCCGCCGACATATCCGGCGACCTTCCCCACCAGGGCGTATATCCCCGCACCGAGGATGTCGCCGACCACGAAGAGCAACAGGACCCGGCGCCCGATCACCCGCTTGAGCGAGTGCTGGGCCGCGCCGGAATCGATCACCGCCTCAGCCATGCCGCGCTCCTACCCGCCCTCCGGCGGATCTCACCCACCGTCACTCGGGCACCACCTGTAAGCGTCATGAAAGTGCGCCGCAAGCAGATCCCCTACTGTTCTCTCTGTCACAAGAAGTAATGAAAGGCAGAAATGTTCTCCGTCCTCTCCTCCCGTCGTATCGCCGCCACCGTCGCGGGAGCCGCACTTCTCTCCTTCACCGCCGCCTGTGGCGGGTCCGGTAACGCCGAGTTCTGCGCCCAGGCGCCCTGGACCAAGGCCTTCACGGACTACACCACCTCCATCACCGGCGCTGGCACCGACTTGAGCAAGTTCAACGACGCCAGCCAGAAGCTGTCGGCCGACCTGAAGGAGCTCGCTGGCAAGACCGACGGGGACCTCGCTTCCGCCCTCAACGATCTCGCCACCTCCTGGGGTGACTTCAAGCTCGACGACAAGGACCCGGCTGCGGCCGGCGCCGCCGCGCAGAACATGACCAAGCAGCTCCAGGAGGCCACCGTCAAGCTTGGCAAGGCCTGCACCTCCTGACCTCACTCCGCGCCTCCCCCTCCTCCCGGGAAGGCACAACCCAGGGCACAGCCGCCGCTCCGCCTGCGGGGGGCAGCGCGGGGCGACGGTTGTGTTTGCTTTTGCGGCGCCTTCGGCGCCGCGGGCTGTGTCTCTTTTGCGCCGCCTGCGGCGGCGCGGGCTTGGGCGCCTGAGGTCGGTGACTTCCCTCGTCACTCATCCGCTTCGCTCCGTCGCTCCTCGGTCCAGTTCACCGACGCGGCCAAGCCGAAACTCCTCACGCGCGGCACCGGTAAGGCCAAACCCTTCACTTCGGAGGGGGCGGCAGCACCGGGATCTGAGGAAGTTGCGAGATCCAGGCCATCGTGTCCCGAAGCCTCTGCCGTCCGTCCGGTGGGGGCTTCGCCGGTTTTCGGGTACGGCGGGCACTGTGCAACCGGTGCCATAAACGCGCATCGCGTGCCAACCAGCAGGGTCGATCGGGGGCGTCCTTTACCGGCTGTCAGCTCGCTGTCAGCCTCGCAGGGCGCGGGCCTCGGCGTAGCACTGCTCGAAGCCCTCAAGCACGGCGGGCCACGAACAGCGCACCGGCTCCGTCTCACGGTTGTGGGCCGCGATCGACTCGCGCAGGTCGCGGTCGCGCACCAGCTTGGCCACCGAGGTGACCAGGCCCTCGAAGCTCTCGCCGAGCAGTCCCTCCTTGCCGGGACGGACGAAGTCGGCCACCCCGCTCTGGGCCCGCGCCACCACCGGCACCCCGGCCACCCTGGCCTCAAGCGCTGCAAGTCCGAAGGACTCCCTGGGAGCGGGGGCGACGAAGACGTCGGCGGAGGCGAGCAGCTCACGGATCCGCTCACGGCTGTAGCGACCGGGGAGCGAGACCCACCCCGTCATCTCGTTCGCCCGCAGATAGCGCTCCATCTGGGAGCGCGCCGGGCCGTCGCCCACGACGGTCGCCCGCATCCGCGTCTCGGCGGGCACCAGGGCGCGGGCCTCCTTGAGGAGCCTGAGCAATCTGACCGGCTGCTTGCGGGGTGCGAGCCGTCCGACCGCCACGACGTGCACGGGAGCGTCCTGATCGGCTTCGCCGCCGGAGCCGGGAACGGCCTGGCGCCAGGCCGAGACGTCCAGGCCGTTGGAGACCACGTGGACCGGCACCCTGCGCCCCGCGACCGAGCGGATCGGCCGGGCCGCGGCCTCACTCACCGCGGTGCCGACCAGCCCCCAGCGGTGCCATTCGAACAGCAGCCGCAGCCCCCGGTAGAGGACACGGGTCACCGGATCCCACATGCTGTGCACGGTCACCACGACGGGCAGCCCCGCCCGTACGGCGGCGCGGACCCCCATCCAGGCGAACGGCGAGACCGCACCCATGTGAACGTGCACCACGTCGGGCCGTCGTGCCTTCACCAGACGCAACAGGTGACCGACGCCGAACGGGTGAACAGGCAGGTCGAAGGGGAGTTTCGCAACGATCCGATACACGCCCCGCAGTGTCTCCCCCGGCGTCGCGGTCGCGACCTCGACCTCGTGGCCCGCCTCCCGCTCCATCCGGACCAGATCGGCCACCTGCACCTCTATCCCACCCAGACGCGGCAGGTAACAGTCACTGACGTGGAGGATCCTCACCGTGCCAGCCTAAAGCGTCCGCCCCACCCCGCCCCTCGCCCCCGGGACCCCACGGAAGAACCCCCGTTCAGGCCACCGTCCGCCCACGCCCGCGACGACCCGGACCCCACGAACTCCCCAAGACCCTGCCGATGCCTCGGATCCCGTCACCCCCTCTAAGGTTTTGTCCGGGGGTACCGGTGCCACACGAGGGGTTACGGCTCGGGCGCGTCGGTGCTTGGACCGAGGAACGCAGGAGCGAAGCGACGCAGTGACAAGGGAAAAGACACCGACCCGAAACGCCCAAGCCCCGCGACGTCGAAGGTGGCGCGGGACAACACGGCTTGTGCTTTCCCGGTGCCGTGTGTGAAGAGTGTCGGCTTGGGCGCGTCGGTGCTTGGACTGAGGAACGCAGGAGCGAAGCGACGCAGAGACGAGGGAAAGCACCGACCCGAAGCGCCCAAGCCCGCGACGCCGCCAGGCGGCGCAAAGAAACACAGCTTGGGCGCGTCGGTGCTTGGACCGAGGAACGCAGGAGCGAAGCGACGCAGAGACGAGGGAAAGCACCGACCCGAAGCGCCCAAGCCCGCGACGCGGGACAACACGGCTTGTGCTTTCCCGGTGCCGTGTGTGAGGAGTTTCGGCTTGGGCGCGTCGGTGCTTGGACTGAGGAGCGAAGGAGCGAAGCGGATGAGCGACGAGGGAAAGCGCCGACTCGAAAGCGCCCAAGCCCGCGACGCCGAAGGCGGCGCAAAGAGACACAGCGCCGCCAGGCGGAGCAAAAGAAACACAGCCGTGTTCTTCCATGCCCACCCCGATGACGAGGCCCTGCTGACCGCGGGGACCATGGCGATGCTCGCCGCCCAGGGGCACCGGGTGATCCTGGTCGTCGCGACCTCGGGGGAGCTCGGTCAGGCCGATCTCGGACCCGGTGAGGCCCTGGGGGCCGCCAGAATGGCCGAGCTGTACAGGTCGGCCGCCGCGCTCGGCTGCGCCAGGGTGGTGAACCTCGGCTACGGCGACTCGGGGCTGGCCCCGGACGGCGGCGTCGCCGAGGGGCGCGCGGGGAACGCCTTCATCGACGCCGACGTCGAGGAGGCCGCGGGGCGGCTGGCCGAGATCCTCACCGAGGAGGGGGCCGACCTGCTGACGACCTACGACCCGGCGGGGGGCTACGGGCATCCCGACCATGTTCAGGTGAACCGGGTGGGCGCGCGGGCTGCCGAGATCGCGGGCACCCCGATCGTGCTTGAGGCGACGGTCAACCGTGATCCGCTGCTGAAGGGGCTGCGTCTGATCAGCCGGTTCTTCCCGCAGCTCGACGTCCGTTCCTTCGAGCGGGCCTACTCCCCCGGGTCGGTGATCACCCATCGGGTCGGGGTACGGCGTTTCGCCCGGCAGAAGCGGGCGAGCATGGCGGCGCACGCCTCCCAGGCGACGGGGGCGGACACCCGGACGCTCGGGGTGATGCTGAAGGTGCCCCTGCCGCTCTACCGGCTCATCTTCGGCACCGAGTGGTACGTCCGCCGGGATCTGCCGCAGGGCGCCAGGCTGAGGCATCCGTTCGAAGCTCCTCCCAAAGGATGAGCCCCGGACCGGCACACTTGGTCGAGGGGGTTTCATGAAGAACAAGTGGGTTCAGATCGGACTGTCGGTCGTGTCGCTGGCACTGGCCGCGACGCTCGTGCGTTTCCTGCCGCAGATCGTCGAGGCGATGACCGGCAAGCACGTCTCGTGGTCGCAGATCGGCGCCCAGTTCTCCGGGTTGAACTGGCAGACGATCGCGCTGATGGCCGTCGTCTGGCTGGCGAGCCTGCTGGCCTACACGTTCGTGCTGACGGCCTCCCTGCCCGGTCTGACCCACCTGCAGGCTCTCACGTTGAACGCGGCCGGCAGCGCGGTGAGCAATCTGCTGCCGTTCGGCGGCGCCGCCGGGGTCGCGATGACGATCGGGATGACCAAGGGGTGGGGTTTCCCGTTACGGCCCGTGGTGGTCTCGACGCTGGCCAGCGGCATCTGGAACACCCTGTTCCGGTTCATCCTGCCCGCGGTCGGCATCCTGGCGCTGCTGCTCAGCGGGCAGCGGCTCAGCCCGGCGGTGACCAGCGCGGGCTGGATCGGCGCGCTGTCCATCCTGGTGCTGGTCGTCGTGGTCGCCGCCGCGCTGTACTGGGACGCCGCCGCCGCGCCGCTCGGCCGGGTTCTCGACGCCGCCGCCCGGCTGCTTCCCCGCCGGTGGCGTCCGACGGGTCACGGCCCCTCCCACTCCCTCGACCGGTTGCGCGCCGACACCTCCGAGGTCGTACGGCACCGCTGGCCGGGACTCACCCTGGGCATGATCTTCTTCCTCGGCCTGCAGTGGCTGATCCTCGTCTGCTGTCTCCAGGCGACCGGCTCCTATCCGGGCCTGGCGCAGTCGATCGCGGTCTTCGCCCTGTCCAGGGTGCTGACCACCGCCGTCGTCACCCCGAGCGGGACCGGCATCATGGAGGCCGGGACCGTCGGCGCGCTGGTCTTCTTCGGGGCCCCGCTCGATTCGGCCACGGCCGCTGCGTTGCTTTTCGGCTTCTGGACCTACACTGTCGAAATCCCCTTCGGCGGCCTGGCACTCGGCGCGTGGGCGCTCCTGCGCAGGCGTGAGAGCACGGTCCAGGCCCCCGAGAAAGAGCCGATCAGCCGCTAGATTGGGAAAAACCTTGTGCGTGATTCGAAGGCCCGCATAGCGTGGCGGCTGACATGGCGGGTGAAATCGTAGCGTTCCGGGTCCTCGGCCCGGTCGAGGCGCACTCCGGTGACGACGAGCTCGATCTGGGCGGGTTACGCCAGCGTGCCGTCCTCGCCCGGCTTCTGGTGGCGCGGGGGCAGGTCGTCCCCGTTGACTCCCTGCTCTACGACCTGTGGGATGACGACGCGGCCAAGGGCGCGCAGTCGGGGTTGCAGGTCTACATCTCCCGGCTGCGGCGGGTCCTGGAACCCGGCCGTCCGCGTGGGGGGCCGAACCGGCTGCTGGTGACCGTCGCCTCGGGTTACGCGTTGCGTGTCGCGCCCGACCAGGTGGACGCGTTGCGGTTCGAGGCCATGGTCCGCGCCGCCGGTGAGCAGCTCGAAGGCGACGACCCCGCCTCGGCGCGGGCGCGTCTTGAGAAGGCGCTGGGGTTGTGGCGTGGCACGCCGTACTCCGACTTCGCCGACCAGCCGTGGGCGGAGGCGGAGGTGAACCGCCTGACCGAGCTGAGGCTGGTGGCCCGTGAGCGGCACGCCGACAGCAGTCTGCGTCTGGGGCTGCCCGCGGAGGCCGTACCCGACCTGGAGGCGTTGACCGCCGAGCATCCGCTGCGTGAGGAGGGCTGGCGGCTGCTCGCCCTCGGCCTCTACCGGTGCGGACGGCAGGCCGACGCGCTGGCCGCGCTGCGCAGGGCGCGCACGATCCTCGCCGACGAGCTGGGCATCGACCCGGGCCCCGCGCTGCGCAAGCTTGAGTCGGACATCCTGGCTCAGGACCCCGGTCTCCAGCTCGCCGTCCCACCGGCGAGGCAGCGTACGGCGGTGCCCGCCGACACCTGGCCGCCCCGTCCGGCGGCGGCCCCCGCCGAGCTGCCGCCCCTGGAGCCCGAGCCGTTCGTCGGGCGGGAGGCGGAGCTGAGCAGGCTGATGACCGCGGCGGCCAGGACGGGCCGTTTCACCGCGGCCGTGATCAGCGGTGACGCGGGCGCGGGCAAGACGATGCTGGTCCGCAGGCTCGCCAGGCAGCTCGCCGACGACGGCTGGGGCACCTCCTCGGGCGCGTGCCCCGACAGCAGCGCCACCCCGCCCGTCTGGGCGTGGGTGGAGATCCTGCGCACCCTGGTGGACGTCACCGGGGCGGGTGAGTACGCCCCGCTGCTGGCCCCGTTGCTGGACGACACCGCGGCCGAGCCCGACGAGGACCAGGCCTCCGGCGGATTCCGGCTGCACCGGGCGGTCGGCGGTTACCTGGCGGCCGTCGCCAAGGAGCGGCCGATCCTGCTGACGCTGGAGGACCTGCACTGGGCCGACGACCAGACGCTCGCGCTGCTGCGGGCGCTGCCGAGCCTGCTGGCGACCAGCCGGGTGCTGCTCGTGGTGACCTGCAGGGACAGTGAGCTGAGCGACCAGCAGGCGGACGTGCTCGCCGCGTTGGCCAGGCTCGGTCCTGTGCGGGTCGGCCTGACGGGTCTGGACGCCGAGGCGGTCGCCGAGCTGGTCAGGGCCACCTGTGTGCGCGCGGTCGACGAGGACGCGGTCAACAGCATCGTCGAACGGACCGGCGGCAACCCGTTCTTCGTCCGTGAGACCGTACGCCTGCTGGACGCCGAGGCGGTGAGCGACCGCGCGACGGCGGCCGAGGTGATCTCCGGTGTGCCGTCCGGTGTCCGTGACGTGCTGCGGCGCCGGATCGCCAGGCTGCCCGCCGCCGCCCAGCAGATCCTGTTGCAGGCGGCGGTGATCGGCCGTGACGTCGATGTGGACGTGCTGGTCGACGTCGCGGGTGACGAGGACGCGGTGGTCGACGCCGTCGAGGCGGCGCTGCTGGCCGGGCTGGTCACCGAGCCGGGCCCCGGCATGCTGCGTTTCGATCACGACCTGGTCCGGGACACCGTCTACTCGGACGCCTCCAGGCTGCGCCGTTCCCGGCTGCACGCCGCCGTCGCCTCGGCGATCGAGCGCAGGCATCCCGGGGACGTGGCCGCGCTCGCCCACCATTACGACGCGGCGGGCACCGCGGAGACCGCGGCCAAGGCGGTGCGTTACGCGGGGCTGGCCGCCGAGCAGGCCGAACGGCGTTTCGCCCACCGTGAGGCGGCCTCCCTGTGGGAGAAGGCGATCGCCGCCTTCGACAGGTCCGGTGCCGCCTCGACTCCGGAGAGCACCCGTGAGCGTCTGCTGCTGACCCTGAACCTGATCAAGGCGCTGGCGTTGTGCGGGGACATGGCCGCGGCCCGCAGGCGGCGGCGTGAGGCGATGGACACCGCCCTGCCGCTGGGCAACCTGGAGCTGACCGCCAGGGTCGCCGCCTCCCTCGCCGTGCCGCACAAGGGCATGGCCCGTGACTTCACCCGTACGGCGTGGGAGATCGTGGACGTCGCCGAGCAGGCGCTGGTCGAGCTGCCCGCGGGTGAGCAGTCGCTGCGGGCGAGCCTGCTGGCCACCCTGGCGCTCGAACTTGAGGGGTCGGCGACCTCCAGGGGAGAGCAGGCCTCCCTTGAGGCGGAGGAGCTGGCCAGGCGCAGTGGTGATCCGGCGCTGCTGGCGACCGCGCTGAGCGGGCGGCTGCGTCAGTCGTACGGCATCACCCCCGTCGGGGAGCGCGAGGTCATCGGCAGGGAGCTGCTTGAGGTCGGCAAGACGACCGGCCAGGTCTCGGTCCAGGCCCTGGCGCATCTGGTGCTGATGGAGTGCGCCGCGGCCTCCGGCGCGTTCGCCGAGGCCGACGCGCACGTGGCCGCCTCCGAACGACTCGCCAGGCAGTACGGCCTGCCCGCCCCCGCCGCCGTGGGCGCGTGGTACGCCGGGCAGCGCCTGATGATCGCCGGTGACTTCTCGGGGGCGGCGCTCGCCTACCGGGACGCCGCGCGGCTGACCGCGAAGGCCGGCATGCTCGAAGGCCGCCAGGACCTTCCGCTGATCACCACCTTCTGCCTGCACCTGGTCAACGGCAGGGCCGCCGACATGGTCGAGCCGCTGGCCGAGGCCCATCAGAGGGGGGCCAAGTGGACTCTCGACGCCTACGCCGTGGCCCTGGCCTCGGCCGGGCACACACGGGACGCCAGGGCGGTCATCGCGGTCAAGACTCCGGTCCGCCCTGACTTCCTCTACGAGCTGGCGATGGTCTGGCGGGCGCTGGCCGGGATGCTGCTGGACGACCGGGAGCGGATGACCGAGGCCTACGACACGCTCAAGCCGTTCGCCGAGCGGATCGCGGGCGCGGGGACGGGTGTGGTCGCGTTGTGGCCGGTCTCGCTGACCCTGGGTGACCTGGCGCTCAGGCTGGGCTTCTCCGACGCGGTGCGCCCGCACTACGAGGACGCCCTGGCCGTCGCCCGGCGGGTCGGGGTGACCCGCTGGGTCGAGGCGGCGCAGCGTTCGCTCAGCAGCTGACGCGGAACCTGGCGCTGTGCGCGGTCGGACGGCCGGGGACGGAGAGCGTGACGCGGTACAGGCCGGGGTTGCCGGCGATCCTCGGCTGCCATTCGACGCTCTGACGCTCTCCGGTGAAGCCGGAGCCGCCGCTCAGGTAGGTGCGCCAGCCGCGGGACGACTCGCTCCAGCGCTGCAGGCGCCAGCCGTAGGTGACGGTTCTTTCCGGGTGCGGGTTGCCGATGACGCTGCGCGCCTCGTACGACCTGTCGCACGGGCCGCCCTCGGTCGCCGGGGTGACGGTGACCGTGCCCTCCGCCAGGGTGGTCTCCGCCTGGACCTGTGCCGTGGTCTCCTGCATGGACTTGGACGACAACTCCACGGTCTCCACCGACGCGTCGTCCGCGCTGACCGCCCGCACCGTGGTCGCGGGGGTGCGCGGCACCTCGATCCCGGCGTAGGCTCCGACGAAGGCGAGCGTGGCGACCAGCAGTTTCACGACGCTCGCGGTTCCACTGGCCACCACCGGCGTGAGACTGCCTCGCGGACTCATGACTGTTCCCTCCCTGTTTCTGCCCCTTACTTGTAGCCCGGGATGGTTGATCTCCGCTTGACGTCCGGTTGCAGCGTCAACGGTGGCTGAACGGGCTCCCACCCGACCCCCTGGACAAGGTCAGGTAAGCCTGCCCTAATATCGGCATACGGCAGGGAAACCAGCGGGGCGGTGATGTTCACAATGCGGTCGTTCGCGGCAGGCATCCCCGACCCGACCTCGGCCTCCGTGCTGGGGATGCCCCTGTGGCTCTGGGTGCTCATCGGAGGGGTCGCGCTGTTCGGCGCCTTCCAGGCCTACTACTGGATCGGCAGGAAGCTCGGCCCGAGGCTCTACGCCACCCGGGTGGGCAGGCGGATCAGCCAGGACGGCATCCGCAAGGTCGAGAACGCCGTCAGCAGGTGGGGCGCGCTGGCCGTCTACGGCTGTTTCTGGGTTCCCGGCCTGCGGCACACGCTGCCCTGGGCCGCGGGGGTGCTGCGTGTCTCCTACCCGTGGTACGTCGTGGCCAGCGCCCTCGGCTGCCTGACCTGGGTCCCCATCGCGTCCTTCGGCCTGTACTCGCTGTTGTGGGGCTGGCTCAAGCTCGCGGCCGAGTCTCCGCTGCTCGCGGGCACGGGTCTTCTCGTGGCGGCCGTGGCGGTCACGCTGTTCGTGCGTCACCGCAGGAACGCGCGGCGGACCAAGGAGGAAGTCACCGTCGGGTGACGCCGCGCCGTACGGCTTGTGTCACACCTCCGCGTGGTTTCTGCCACCATGTTCCCCATGCAAACCGGGGGAATTCGCCTTCTCGCCTGTACCGCTCTGGCCACCGTGACCACGGTGGCCGCTGTGACAACCGGGTTCGTCGTGCCCGCGCACGCCGCGCCGGTCGTGTCACAGGCCACGACGAGGACGGTCGCGGCCTCGACCGCTCCCGCGGTGGCCGCGAAAGTCGCCTACCTGCTCGACGTGACCACGGGCAAGCCGCTGTTCGCCAAGCAGGCCACCAAGCGGGTGCCGATCGCCAGCCTGACCAAGGTCATGACGGCCTACGTCGTGCTGCGTGAGGCCGGTCTCGACGACGTCGTGCGGATCAACGCCGACGACGTACGGCACGCCGCGACGAACGACGCGACCAGCGCCTCGCTGCGCGCCGGGGAACGCCTGACCGTCCGGGACCTGCTGCACGGGGTGATGCTCCCCTCGGGGGCGGACGCCTCCCACGCGCTGGCCCGCGTCTACGGCCCCGGCGAGAAGAAGTTCGTGGCCAAGATGAACGCCGCGGCCCGCTCGCTCGGCCTGACCGGCACCCGCTACACCAACACCGACGGGCTGCCCAAGCCGTCCGGCGGCTACTCGACCGCCCAGGACCAGGCCAAGCTGGCCCAGATCGCGCTGGGTGACCCGGTGCTGCTGGGCATCGCCTCGACCAGGCGCTACACCGTGGCCGCCTCCAAGCTGCACCGGGCCCACACCTGGACCAACAGCAACAAGCTGCTCGGCAAGACGCCCGGCGCGCTGGGTGTGAAGACGGGTTACACCCGCGCCGCGGGCTACTGCCTGTCGTTCGCCGCCGACCGGGACGGCCACCGGTTCGTCGGGGTGATTCTCGGCGACGCGAAGTCCGAGCGCCGTTTCCAGACCGCCAACCGGCTCCTGGACTGGGCCGGCGAGCAGGTCTCCGGCACGGGCGACGACCAGGGCGAGGACGGCGGGACCCTCAGCGGCGACGCCTAGCCCAGGGTGTCTCCGGTTCCTGTGACGAGGACGCCGCGCATCAGGCCGTGACAGGCGATGGCCGCCGCCGCGACCACGTTGAGGGAGTCGACGCCCAGGCTCATCGCGGCTGAGCTCATGGGGATGCACACCGGCTGGTCGGCCTCGTGCAGCCAGTGGGAGGACAGGCCGTCGCCCTCCGAGCCGAGCAGGAGGGCGACCCGGTCCGCCGTACCGGCCGTGTCGATCGGGGTCGCGCCCTGGTCGGGGGTGAGTGCCAGGGTCAGGAAACCCGCCGCGCGAAGTTCGGCGAGGCCGTCGTACCAGTTGGTCATCCGCGCGTACGGGATCGCGAAGACGGCACCCATCGACACCTTCACCGCCCTGCGGTACAGCGGGTCGGCGCAGCGGGGCGACAGGATCACGGCGTGGACGCCGAGCGCGGCGGCGCAGCGGAAGATCGCACCCACGTTGCCGTGGTCCACCAGGTCCTCCAGGACGAGGACGCGCCGGGGGCCGCCGCGCAGCGTCTCGGCGACCGTGGGCAGGGGTTTGCGGTCCATGGCGGCCAGGGCGCCCCGGTGGACCGGGAACCCGGCGATCTCCTCCATCTCCCGGTCCTCGACCACGTGGACCCGGTCGCCGAGACCGTCGAGCAGGTCGGCCAGGGAGTCGGCCCAGCGGCGGGTCAGCAGCACCGAGCGCACCGGATACCCGGCGGCGACGGCCCTGCGGATCACCTTCTCCCCTTCGGCGATGAACAGGCCGTGTTCGGCCTCAAGGCTCTTGCGCAGTTCGACGTCACGCAGGTTCGCGTAGTCGGCCAGGCGGGGGTCCCGGTGAAGGTCCCGGTGAAGATCGGGGTGGGAATCGGCTGCTTCAGGCATCCTGGAATACTGCCACGGCCTTTCTGAGCTGCCACACCGCGGCGTAGACGACCAGCAGCACGCTCAGTCCGGCCAGTGTTCCCGCACCCAGTCTGGTGATCAGCTCGGTGCCGTCCCTCGGCGGGAAGATCACGGGCCACACCGCCGCTCCCCCCAGGGTCGCGGCCACCGCCGCCAGGATCACGCCGAGCCGTACCGGGGTGGAGAGCCTCAGCCGGTCGGGCACCGCGACCGGGGTCATCCGGGCCAGGCCGCGCCAGGACCACCACAGCACCAGGCTCAGCCCGACCACGCTTGAGAGGTACTGCAGCGCACGGAAGGTGGGAATCTGGCCGACGAGGGGGTCGACCAGCCAGGACCAGCCCCAGATCCGGATGCTGTAGGAGTGGGTGAAGGAGTCCCACAGCAGGTGGGTGAGGGAGCCGACGACGCCGCCCGCGACCACGGGCAGCAGCCGGCCGATGTCGTGTTTCGGGGCCAGCGAGGCCGCCCTTCCCGCAAGACCGGCGGGCAGCAGCGCGGTCAGCGGGTCACGGAGCAGCCCGTGGAAGACGGCGAACATCACCAGGACGGCGAGCAGGTCGAGGGTGAAGGCGCCGGGTATGGAGTGCCAGATCCCGTAGTTCGGCAGGAAGGGCAGAAAGATCGGCAGGTCGGGTGCCATCGTGCCCAGCGCGAGCGCCCAGGGGTCGAGGACCTTGCGGGCCCGCGCCGAGGCGATGAACGGCAGCACTGCGGCGACATGGCTGGGCGTGAACGGCACGAAGCTTTCTCCTGAGATCCGGTGATTCGTTCTTCCCCAGGAGACTATGGCGCCACGTCCGCCACCGAGCGACTCACGAATCCGCCTCGAAACCACAGGGAGTGGCGTGTAGGTTACCTGGCGTGATATTTGGGGATTCAGGAACCACCACGGCCTGCCGGAGCACACCCCCCGCGCCCGAGAGCGCACGCTGGCTGCGCGACGCCCGTACCGCACGCGCCCTCTCGCTGGCGACGCTCGTCTGGCTCGGGGTCGAGAGCGCTCTCGGCATCGCCGCCGGATTCGCCGCGCACTCGGTCGCGCTGATCGGCTGGGGCATGTTCTCACTGGTCGAGGCCGCGGCCAGTCTCATCGTCGTGTGGCGCTTCACCGGGTCGCGGACCCACTCGGCGGACGCCGAGGCCAGGGCGGGCAGGGCGGTGGCGATCAGTTTCTGGCTACTGGCCCCCTACCTGGCGCTTCACGTGGTCTACGACCTGTGGGCGGGGCACACGGCCAGGCCCAGCGTGCTCGGCGCGGTGGTCACGGCGGTCAGCCTGTTCGCCATGCCGTTCCTCGGGGTGGCCAAGCGACGGCTGGGCGCGCGGCTCGGCTCGGCCGCGACCTCGGGGGAGGGCACCCAGAACCTGCTGTGCGCCTCGCAGGCCGTGGGCGTGCTGGCCGGGATCGCGCTGAACGGCCTCGGGTTCCGGTGGGCCGACCCGGTCGTGGCGACGCTGCTGGCCGCGGTGGCCGCGCACGAGGGGCGCAAGGCCTGGCGCGGGCACGTCTGCCACCACTGAGCGGCCCGTTCCCATACAGCACAGAGATCGTTTTCTATCGCGCAGGTGGATTTACACAGCAAAAAGGGTGTTTTGCCACTTTAAGCGTTCCCAGTACAGTTCCGTGAACATTGTGGAGAACCTCCGTATAAGGTGACCCGCTAGTTTCCGGACATCGAACGCGAAGAGGGCATCGTGAGCGGACGTCACAGGACGGATGAGCTCGACGACGGCTACGCCTCCTACAACCTGCCGCGGCGGCGCAGAAGCGGACGGGGCGCGGTGCTCGTGCCGTTGGCGGGCTCCGTCGCCCTCGCGGTGCTGCTCGGCGTCGCCGCCTTCGTGATCGTCAACCGGGACCGCGGCTGTGCGCAGACTCCCGTCACACTGCGGGTGACCGCCTCCCCCGACATCCAGCCCGCCCTCTCCGAGATCGCCGGGCGCTTCACCAGGACCTCCCGCGACTCCGGCGGCGGATGCGCGACCGTCACGGTGACCGGGGCCGCCTCCGCCGCCGTGGCCTCCGGCCTGGGGGGCAGCGGGGGCGAGGTCGGTGCGATGGACCTGTGGATTCCCGACTCCTCCCTGTGGGTGAACGGCCTGCGCGCCAAGGATCCGGCCTTCCCCGCCCCCGGCGCCTCCGTCGCCCGCTCCCCCGTCGTGCTGGCCGCTCCGGGCACCGCGGTCCAGGAACTGCGGGACGACCTCGGCGAGGCGAGTTGGAAGGGCATGCTCGGCGCCGCGAACGTGACGGACCCCAACGGCCCGGGCCGCAGGGTGCGGGTGCTCGCGCTCGACCCCTCGCTCAACGCGGCCGGGCTCGGCGCGCTGCTGGCCGCCTCGGGTACGGCGACGGCCTCGGGTGTCGGCCAGGAGGAACTGGTCGGCGCGCTCAAGACACTGTCCGGCTCCACCGTCCGCGACCAGGACGCGCTGCTGGCCAGTCTCGGCGTCAAGGGCCGCAGGACCCCGATCGGCGTCGCCTCGGAGCAGGGCGTGTGGGCCTTCGACACCGGCAGAAAGCCGCAGGTCCCCGCCGTCCCGCTGTATCCGGCCGAGGGGACGGTCGACCTCGACTACCCGGCGGTCGTCACCACCCGGGACGCCGCCGTGCGCGCCGCGGCCGAGGCGTTCCTGCGCGACCTCACCACCGAGGCCGCCGGGAAGGACCTCCAGGACCGGGGTTTCCGCACCCCCGACGGCCGGGCGGGCACCGCGCTCCTGGGTGTCTCCGGCTTCCGCGCCCAGGCGCCGAAGTCGCTGCCGCTCCCGGACGCCGCGACCGTCGCCGGGCTGTCACGCTCGTGGTCCCGGCTGAACCTCGGCACCAGGCTGCTCACCCTGCTGGACGTCTCGGGCACGATGGCGCTCCCCGTGCCGGGGACGGGCCTGACGCGGATGCGGGCCATCACCAGGATCGCCACCGAGGGCATCAAGCTGTTCCCGGTCAAGAGCGAGATCGGGGTGTGGGAGTTCTCCACGAACCTGGACGGCCGAGGCGTCGACTACCACGAGACGGTCCCGGTCGGCCCGCTGACCGAGAACCTGGACGGTGTCCTGCGCCGGGACCTGATCAACCGGAAACTGGCCGCGACCAGGGCCAGGGCGACCGGCGACACCGGGCTCAACGACACCCTCGCCGCCGCCTACCGGCGGATGAACGAGGAGTACCAGGGCGACAAGATCAATACCTTGGTGGTCCTGACGGACGGCGCGGGCAACGACGACCCCGAGGGCGGCATCGGCGACCGGGAGATCCTCAGGAGGCTGAAGCGGGAGTACGACCCGGAGCGGCCGGTCAGCATCCTGATCATCGCCTTCGGGCCGGACGCGCCGAAGGGCAGGCGCCAGATGGAGGCACTGGCCAGGGCCACCGGCGGCGAGGCCTACATCGCCAAGGACATCGGACAGGTTCGCACGTTCTTCCTTGAGGGAATGCGGCGCCGCCTCTGCGCGCCGCACTGCTGACCCCTCTCCGAGGGCACCGCCGTACGGCGGACATATCACACGATCGGCATGGATGGTGACCCTCCGCGGAGGGCGTGATTTGAGTCACTTCTCCCACCCCCGGCTCGCGCGGCCCCCGACACGCCCGAGCCACCTTTGCCACAACCGTCCCAGCTCACCCGATCTGACCGAAAAGCCCTGCACCATAGGGCTTCGGTGGTTGCGCGTGAGACTCTCCCGGCGTGGCGAAAGGCCCAAGGGAGACATCCGAATCCTGACCGGATATCGTATGATCACTTGACTCCGCGCTGGATAACGCCAACGCATCGCTTTGCGATCCGGTAAACCATGGACTGAGGTCAAACGTCGGCATTGACGTTCGTCCGCAGTGATTGATCCCATGAATAGGTGATCGATCATGCCACTACGACCAGGAGTCAGGAGATGTCGACCAATCGCAGGGTGCTCGGGTGGGCACTCACTCTTGCGTGCGTGGCGGGGGCCGTGATCGCGCTGGCCGGAATCGACACCCCTCTCCGGATCGTCCTCACTCCGCTGTTCCTCTTGGTCACTCCGGGTGCCGCGGCGATGGGACTGTTGCGTGATCGTGACCCTCTTGCGGCACTATCAGTGGGTGCGGCGGCAAGCCTGGTCGTGAACGTACTCCTTGCCGTGGCCATGCTGTCCTTTGACAAGTGGTCGCCTCGCGCCGGGGTGGCGACGATCGCGGTGCTCGGTGGGTTCATATACGTGTTACGCGTGTTGTACCGGGGGAGCGCAAGCTTGCAGACCGAACAGGGGGCCAGGTCAAGGTGAACATCGTCGTCGTTCGCCCCGGTGACCTCGGGGAGTCCGAGATATCCCGATGGCGGGAGTTGCAGGGGGCCGATCCGTCCCTCGACAACCCCTTCCTCTCCGTGGAGTTCGCCCTGGCCATGGGCCGTCTCCGCGACTACGTCCGGGTCGCCGTCATCCAGGACGGTGGCCGGACGGTCGGATTCTTTCCCTACGAGCGCCACAACTTCGGCATCGGCAAACCCCTGGGCGGTTTCCTCACCACCTGCCACGGCCTGATCTCGGTTCCCGACCTGGTCCTGGACGCCAAACAGCTGTTGCGCGCCTGCAAGCTCTCCGTCTTCGACTTCGACCACCTCGTCGCCGGTCAGCCGACCTTCGCCGAACACCAGTCGGACGTACGGCCCGCGCCGGTCATGGACCTGAGCTCGGGTTTCGACTCCTATATCGATCAGGTGAAGCAGAACTCACCGAAGAACTACAAGACCGTCCGCTACAAGGAGCGCAAGCTCGGCCGTGAGCAGGGCGAGATCCGCTTCGAATGGGACTCGACGGACCCCGCGACCCTGCGCACCCTGCTGAACTGGAAGTCGGACCAGTACCGCCGCACCGGGCGGGTGGACCGCTTCGCCCAGCCGTGGATCGTCCGGTTGCTCGACGAGATGCACGCGATGCGCTCGGAGAGCTTCTCGGGCGTGCTGACCATGTTCTACGCCGGTGACACCCCCGTGGCCGGGCACTTCGGCCTGCGTACGGCGCACACCCTGGTCGGCTGGTTCCCCGCCTACGACACCGAGTACGCCCGTTACTCCCCGGGCATCACGCACCACCTCCACATGGCGGAGCACGCGGCCGGCTCGGGGCTGCGCCAAGTGGACATGGGCAAGGGCGGCCGCGAGTACAAGTCCTGGCTGAAGAGCGGCGACCTGTACGTCGCCGAGGGCCGGGTCTCCCGCCCCTCCCCCGCGGCCGCGGTCCACTGGATGGGCCGCACGCCGGTCAACAAGGCCCGCACCATCGTCCTCGATCGACCCCATCTGTATCGGTTTGCCGATCGCGTGCTGAAAGGTTTCGGCCGTATGCGCACCTCAGCGCAGAACCAATCGGCCTCCGCGGTCGTCAAGGAACCATGGGGAGTCGGCTAGGCCGACCCCCGGTAACAGCGAACACTCCCGCCAGGACCCTTCCATGCATCCCTCACCGCATTCGCCATTCCCGCCGCCCCCTCAGGCTGTGTCTGGCTCCGGGTCCTCCCGTCAGTCGTCATGACGACCGCCGAACCGGAAGGACATGTTTCATGAGTCCCGACATCGTCAAGCACAATGCCAAACCGCCGCTGCGAGCGATGCCACCGATTGAGCGGTTCACCCCTATCACCCCTCACATGGCCATCTCTCCCACGGTCAGCGTCGTGGTCCCCGCGATGAACGAGGCGGAGAACCTTCCGCACGTCTTCGCGACCCTGCCCCAGTGGATCGACGAGATCGTCCTCGTCGACGGCAACTCCGTCGACGACACCGTGGCCGTCGCCAAGCGGCTGCGGCCCAACGTCCGCATCGTCACCCAGACCGGCAAGGGCAAGGGCGACGCCCTGGCCGCGGGGTTCGCCGCCTGCACCGGCGACATCATCGTGATGATCGACGCCGACGGCTCGACCGACGGCCGGGAGATCATCCAGTTCGTCGGCGCGCTGGTCACCGGGGCCGACTTCGTCAAGGGGTCGCGCTACGCATCCGGCGGGGGCAGCGACGACCTGACCTTCAACCGCAAGTTCGGCAACAAGGTGCTCACCGGCCTGGTCAACCGGATCTACGGCACCAGCTACAGCGACCTGTGCTACGGCTACAACGCCTTCTGGGCGCGTCACCTGGACGTGCTCAACCTGGACTGCGATGGTTTCGAGGTCGAGACCCTGATGAACATCAGGGCGGCCAAGGCCGGGCTCAAGGTGCATGAGGTTCCCAGCCACGAGCGCTGCCGTATTCACGGCGAGAGCAACCTGCACGCGGTAAGGGACGGGATCCGAGTGCTGAGAACCATCATCAGGGAGTGGCGGAACAACCCCGTCACCACCGCTCCCGAGCCTGCGGCCACCACCCCGGCGGCGGACCAGGGCGCCGCGTAGTCATGAGAACCAGTGTCGTCATCTGCGTCTACACCGAGGAGCGCTGGGAGGACATCCGGGCCGCCGTCGCGTCGGTCGAGAACCAGCGGCGCAGGCCGTACGAGATCATCCTGGTGGTCGACTACAACGCGGACCTGCTACTGAGGCTCAAGCGGGAGTATCCCGATGTGATCGTGGTGGAGAACACGCAGGAGAAGGGGCTGTCCGGGGGCAAGAACACCGGCGCGGCTACGGCCTCGGGCGACATCGTGGCCTATCTCGACGACGACGCGGTGGCGGAGGCGGGGTGGCTGGAAGCACTGGAGGAGGGCTTCCAGGATCCGGCCGTCGTCGGCGTCGGCGGGCTGACCAACCCACTGTGGGCGACGGGACGCCGTCCCGGCTGGTTCCCCCGCGAGTTCGACTGGACCGTCGGGTGCTCCTACCGGGGCATGCCCACCCGGCGGTCACCGATCCGCAACGTCATGGGCGGCAACGCCGCCTTCCGCAGGGAACTCGTCGGGCAGGTCGGCGGGTTCCACACCGGCATCGGCCGCAGTGTGCAGGGGCGCAAGCCCAGGCCCCTGGGGTGCGAGGAGACCGAGTTCTGCATCCGGCTCTCCCAGCGGATGCCCGGCGCGGTGATGCTGTTCGAACCCGCGGCGGTGATCGGCCACAAGGTGCCCGAGGCACGGGCCAGGTTCGCCTACTTCCGGTCCAGGTGTTACGCGGAGGGCCTGTCGAAGGCGCTGGTCACGCACAACGTCGGCGCCGGGGACGGACTGGCGAGTGAGCGGGCGCACGCGCTGAAGGCGCTGCCGCTCGGCGCGCTGCGGGGCCTGGGAGACGTACTGCGTGGCGATTTGTCAGGGTTCGGCAGGGCTGTGGCGATCGTGGTCGGACTCACCTGGACGACCTGGGGTTACATCGTCGGATCTCTCCGGTTGAAGGTGGCGAAATCGTGATCCGCGTGCCGATTCTGATGTATCACTCCATCTCCGACCGGCCGAACCCGGAGACGAAACCGCTGGCCGTACGGCCCTCGGTGTTCGCCGACCAGCTCACCTACCTGAAGGAGCACGGCTTCACCCCGTTGACCGTGGCCGACATGGTCGCCTCGCTGCACAGGAACAACGGGCGTTCCCTGCCCGAGCGGCCGGTCGTGGTGACCTTCGACGACGGCTACGCCGACTTCCACAGCCACGCGCTGCCGGTGCTCGAACGCCTCGGCTTCCCCGCGACGGTCTTCCTGACCAGCGGGTGGGTCAGGGACGCGGGCGAGGACGCGGCGGGCAGGCCGCTGGACACGATGCTGACCTGGAGCCAGGCCCGGGAGGCCGCCTCGTGCGGCATCGAGATCGGCGGCCACAGCCACAGCCACCCCCAGCTCGACCAGTTACCCGACGACCGGCTCCGCCAGGAGCTGCGCCGCAACAAGGCACTGCTCGAAGACAGGATCGGGGCTCCGGTCGCGACCATGGCCTACCCGTACGGCTACTCAAGCGGGCGGGTCAGGCGTGAGGTGCGGCGCGCCGGCTACTGGGCCGCCTGCGCGGTGAGCAACGCCATCGCCGCCGACAGGCACGACGTGCTCGCCCTGCCACGCCTGACCGTGGCCGAGGGCACCTCGATGGGGATGTTCAGCCGGGCCGTCGAGGGCAGCCAGGTCCCGCTGATCTACATGAGGCAACGCGTCCTGACGAAGGGTTACGCCGTCGTCAGGAGGACCCGCTACGGCCTGCGCCGGGTGCGCGGTCTGGCGTGAGGAACACGTCCTCGGACGTGGGGGGAGGCGACACATGAGCGCGACGACGGACGAGCCGCAGGGACGGCTCGCCGGGTTGCGGCAGCGGGTGACGCGCGATCTGCGCAACCCGCTCTTCCGCAACGGCTACGCGCTCATGGCCAACACCGCGATCACCGCGGTGCTCGGCATGGGCTACTGGTGGCTCGCCGCCCAGCTGTACGGCCCCGCGGACTTCGGCAGGGGCCAGGCGCTGATCACCGCCATGCGGCTGTTCGCCTCGCTGACCGCGCTGGGGTTCGTCGGGGCGCTGGCACGCTTCATCCCGGTGGCCGGACGGCGCACGCCCGCGCTCATCGTCAGGGCGTACGCGGTCGCCGGGGCGACCGGCGTGGTCGCCGCGCTCGGGTTCCTGCTCACGTTGCCGTGGTGGGGGCCGACCTACGCCTCGCTCGACGGCCTCGGCCCCGGGCTGTTCTTCCTGGCCTCGACGCTGGTCTGGTCGGTGTTCACGCTGGAGGACGTGACGCTGGCCGGGCTGCGCAAGGCCACGTGGGTGCCGGTGAGCAGCCTGTGCTACGGCCTGGTCAAGATGGCCATGCTGGTGGGCCTGGCGTTCGCGCTGCCCCGCGACGGCATCTTCGTCTCATGGATCATCCCGGCCGCGATGGCCCTGATCCCGATCAACCTCCTGCTGTTCAGGAAGGTCATCCCCCGGCACGTCGCGCGCACGGAGGGTACGGCCAGGCCGCTCGCCTTCGGCGAGGTGGGCCGCTTCCTCGCCGGAGACTACCCGGGCACGCTGTCGATCCTGGCGAGCGTCTACCTGATCCCGGTCCTGATCGCGGCCAGGGTGGACGAGGTCACCTTCGGCCTCTTCTCCATGGCCCACACGCTGGGCTCGCTGATCGAGCTGCTGGCGATGAACATGGCCACCTCACTGACCGTCGAGGGATCCTTCGACCGGGACCGGTTCGCGTCGAACTCCCGCAGGGCGCTGCGCCGGGCCTTCATGATCATTGTCCCGATCGTTATCGTGACGATCCTCGCGGCGCCCCTGATCCTGCGCGTCTTCGGCCCGGACTTCGCCGACCGGGGAACACTGCTGCTGCAGCTGATGGCCCTGGCGGTGCTGCCCAGGGTGCTGATCGAGATCTATCTGAGCGGCCTGCGGGCCCTGGGGAAGGCTCGCAGGCTCGCGTTCGTCCAGGTCTCCCTGGCCGTACTCGTGCTCACCAGCACCCTGGCGCTGTTCCCCTCTGCGGGGATCGAGGCCGTTGGCTACGCGCTGCTGCTGAGTGAGCTGCTGATCGCCGCGCTGATCTTCCCCGACCTTCGCAAAATGCTCAACGGTGGGAAAAGATCAAATACGGTCGTCACGGCCGGCTCCGTATAACCCCCATGATGTAGACGTGAGGCAACGCTCAGGTGATGACGTGAAATCGGAGGCCGCAGAGGCGGGGGAGCATTCCCCCGCCTCCGAGGAGACGCACGCCGGACCCGAGGACAGTCCCACTCCCCCGGCCGCTCCCGAGAGCCTTGAGGACCGCGACTCCAAGGACTTCGAGGACCCCGAGGGCTCTGGGAGCTCCGGAGGCCTGGAGGACGCCGAGGAGAACGTGGGGCCCGGGGATCAGGAGGAGCCGGACGTCTCCGGCGACGACGACCCCTCGCCGACCGCGGTCCTCCGCATCCCCGGCCACACGCACGAGGAGTCCTCCGAGGACGCGATCGCCTCGATCATGGGCACCTCGGTCCTCGGTTCCTCGGTCACGGACTCCTCCGTCGTCGACTTCTCGGTCGTCGACCTGCCGGGGGTCGCCGACGACGACCTCGAGAGCGAGGCGGATCCCGAGCCCGAGCCGGATCCCGAACCGGGCCCCGAGCCGGGCCCCGGGTCAGGCGAAGACGGTGACGGTGACGGTGATGGTGAGGGCGCCGACGGCGAGGACGTGGAGGCGACCGCCGAGGTACGGCTGCCCGCCGCCCGGCGTGCCGGACTCCCCGGCTCCGCCCAGAAGGCCGACCCGGAAGCCACCAGAAACGTCAGGGTGTCGGCGTCCATATCGGTGCCCACGCTCCGGCCCCGCGTCCCGTTGACGGAGCGGCTGGCGCGCTCGGCGATGGCGTGGCTCCCGCCGCTGCTGACCGTCGAGGGCCTGATCATGTACGTGCTGGCCCTGCGTGCCACGCCGGGCCCGCTGCGAGGTGTCGACCTGTCGCACATCGACGGTCTCGGGCTGATCTCCGCGCTGCCCGCAACCTCGTTCGTCGCGATCCTGCTGATGATCACGGCGTTCTTCGTCACGATCGCGCAGAACACCGACCGCAAGTTCCTGCTGCTCTTCCAGCTGGCGGTGATCACCTTCGCGTTGCACGGCGCCGCCGCGCTCATCGAGGACACACCGCGCTTCCACACGGCCTACGTCCACGCGGGCTTCGTCGAGTTCATCAACCGCACCGGGACGTCCTCACCGATCCTCGACGCCCGTTTCGCGTGGCCGGGGTTCTTCGCGCTGGTCGCGTTCGTCACGAAGGCCGCCGGAGTCACCGACCTGACGCTGGTCCTGCGCTGGACGCCACTGCTGTCCAACCTGCTCTACCTGCTGCCGTTCGTGCTGATCCTGCGCCAGGTGGTCGCGACGACCCGGGCCCGCTGGTTCGCGGCGCTGCTGTTCATCCTCGTGCAGTGGATCGGCCAGGACTACTTCTCGCCGCAGGGCTTCACCTACGCGATCTACCTGGCCTTCGTGGCGATCGTGCTGCGCTGGTTCGGCAAGGTGGAGGTCCGTGACGCGGCCGCGCCGCCCAAGGGCCGCATCCGGCGGCTGCTGGCCAGGCTGGACGGGCTGGCCCCGGGCGAGCTGACCCACTCGACCAGCGTCTACGACCGCTCGATCATGCTCATCCTGCTGATCGTCCTGTTCGCGACGGCGACGGCCTCGCACCAGATCACGCCGTTCATGATGCTCGGCGCGCTGACCGGTCTGATCCTGCTGCGGCGTTCCTCGCTGAGCTGGGCCCTGCCGTTCCTCCTCGGGCTGATCGTGCTGTCGTGGATCAGCTACCAGACGGTCACCTTCTGGAGCGGCCACATCGAGGAACTGTTCGGCGGTCTCGGCCGGATCCTGGAGAACCTCCAGCGCAACACCGGCGACCGGATCGAGGGCAGCGACAGCAGGCACACGCTGGTGCTGCTGGCCCGTCTGGGCATCTGCGCGGTCATCCTGCTGCTGGCCGCGGTCGGCCTGCTGCGCCGTCTGCGCCGGGGGGTCGGCGACCGGGCCGCCCTGCTCCTGCTGTGCGTTCCGGTGCTCGCCCTCGCGCTGCAGAGCTACGGCGGCGAGATCGGTCTGCGCATCTACCTGTTCGCGCTGCCCGGGGCGTGCATCCTCGCCGCCTACGCCTTCTTCCCGAACCTGCCCGCCGGTACGGCCGACGCCCCCGAGGAGGCGGTTCCGGCCCGCAGACGCGTCATCAGGCTCGACCCGTTGCTGACCCGCAGGATCTCACTGCTGCTCGCCGCCGCGTGCGCGATGGCGCTGTCGATGTCCTTCCTGATCGCCCGCTACGGCAACGAGCAGTTCGAGCGGGTCTCCAGCGACGAGGTCCAGGCGATGCACTACGTCTACGGGCACGACAAGCCCAGCGGCAGGGTGCTGTTCCTGGTCCCGATCATCGGGCCCGAGGTCACGCCGACCATCCCGTGGGGCGAGCGCGACTTCGACAAGATCGAGTATCAGCAGGTGCTCGTGGACAAGAACCCGGAGCAGCTGTCCTCCGTGATCGACAAGTTCCGTGTCTCCCCACCGAACACCTACCTGGTCGCGAGCCGTGGCCAGGCCGCCTACCTGCAGCTCAACCATGGTTTCCCGACCGACTGGAGCAAGCGTTTCCGGGCCGCCCTCGACGCGTCACCGGAGCTCAAGCGGGTCTTCGACAGCCCCGACGCCGCCGTGTACACGCTGAAGACGTATCCGAAGAACGCCGAGATCCCCCAGCCACGTCCTCTTACGGGCTTCGGCGACCGTGGGTCCCCTATGACCCCGATCGGCCTCGGTGCCCTCGGAGTCACCTGGATTGCACTGTTTGTCTATGAGATGCAAAAGCTGCGCGATCCCGGCCGTGTTTCGAAGAGGGGACGACGCATCCTGTTTGTCGCGGTTCCCGCATTCCTGCTGGCGGTCGCGGTGATTGTCGAACGCTTCATCGTCATCGGGTTCAACCAGATCCAATAGGCGTGAGCCTCCGGGGTCCCCCGGTATATCGACCAACTATCGCCGGGGGCGCGTGACGCGCGCGGCACGTTGAAGGACGGTTCGATGGTCATGGGAGAGCATCATCGCCTGGTGAAACCTGTCGTGGCCATGACCATGGCCGTCCAGGATCGCAGGATCGCGGCCGTGGACGCCCTGCGCGGGTTCGCGCTGTTCGGCATCGTGGTCGTCAACATCGCCTACCTGGCCTCGGGGTACCGTATGGCGGGCCTGGCCGAACCGGCCTTCTCCGCGCCGCTCGACTGGGAGGTGCGCTGGGTCGTCACGGTGTTCTTCGAGAACAAGTTCTATCTGCTGTTCTCGTTCCTGTTCGGCTACAGCTTCACCCTTCAGCTCGACTCGGCCGCGGCCTCGGGGACCGCCTTCGTGCCGCGTTTCCTGCGCCGTCTGACCGGGCTGTTCCTGCTCGGCCTGGCCCACGCCGTACTGCTGTTCCCCGGGGACATCCTGGCCACCTACGCGGTGGTGGGGCTGGTGCTGCTGGCCGTACGGAGGATCAAGCCGCGGACCGCGGTGCTCTTCGCGGTGGCGCTGACCCTGCTGCTCGCGACGGGGTTCGTCCTGATGGCCGGGCTCGCGCTGCTGGGGACGGACCTCTCGGGCACCGTGGCCGGGGGTGCCGCGCAGGCGGCCAAGTCGGACGCGGCCCTGCAGAGCTCGGTGCCCATGATCATCTCGGATCACCTGCACAAGCTCGGCAGGATCGTGGTGCTCCGGGTGCTCTTCCAGGGGCCCGCGGTGCTCGCCGCCTGCCTGGTGGGGCTGGCCGTCGGCAAGCGGCGGCTGCTCGCCGACTCCGATCGGCACACCGCCACACTGCGCCAGATCCAGTGGGTGGGATTCCCGGTCGGCATCCTGGGGGCGATCTTCTACGCGCACTCGACCTGGTCGGGCGGCACGAGCGTCCACCACATGCTCGGCCAGGCGGTCGACCTGATCACCGCGCCGCTGCTGGCCGCGGCGTACGTCGCGACCCTGCTGCGGGTGTTTCCCCGTGCCCCGCGCCTGACCTCCGTGCTGGTGCCGCCGGGTCGGACGGCGCTGACCAACTATCTGAGCCAGTCGCTGATCTGCTCGCTGATCTTCACCGGCTACGGGTTCGCCCTGATCGACCGGCTCAGCCCGCTCGCCGTCTCCTCGATCGCCGTGGCGATCTTCGCGTTCCAGGCGGCCGCCAGCGGGATGTGGCTGCGCAGCCACCGGTACGGTCCCGTCGAATGGCTGCTGCGCTGGTTCACCAACTGGCGCAGACCCGCCGTCAGGCTCCATCCCGCCCGCTCCACCTGACCTCGTACGGTTCCAGCTCGAACTGTTTGCCGTCGATCGTCGTGGTCGCGGCGGCGTCGGTGGTGTTGACCATCACGAACTGGCGTTCCTGGGCCAGCACCCGCACCGCGGGATTGGCCGAGGTGAGCGGTACCAGGGGGACGCCCTCGGGGAACCACTTGGTGAACCCGCTCAGCACCCCCGCCATCGGCAGTTCCTCCCCCGTGCCCGGACGCCACAGGCAGCCGGGGCAGTCCTCGCCCGGTTTGCGTTGCGGGTTCCAGTAGAGGGCGGTGGACGCGCCGCTGGTGGCGAACTCCATCATGGCGACGGTCTGCACGGCGGTCCTGCGCTCCTCCGTCCAGTCGGCGTTGTCCGGCGCGACGTACCATTCGGCCCACCAGACCGGCAGGCCGCCGCTCCTCTGTTTGAGCCAGGTGGTGACGGCGCCGAACTTGGCGAGCGCGCCGAAGTCGTCGGGGTGGGCCCCGGCGTCCCTGGTCATGGAGGCGCCGTCGACCACGATGAAGTCGGCGCCCTTCTTGTTGCGGATCCAGTACTCGACGGCGTCGAGGTCGCGCTGGTCGACCACGCCCCAGGGACCCTGGAGTTCGGAGCCCCGGCCGTTCTTGTCGCTGACGATCGGGATGTAGGGACCGCCGACCTTGATGTCGGCGTTCACCTCCTTCAGCGCCGTGTAGACCTTGTTGTACAGCTCGGTGTAGGCCTCGGCGTCCCAGCGGTTGGTGGCCGAGTTCCAGAATCCCTTGAACTCGTTCCACACCATGAAGTGCTCGACGGTGGGGTAACGCCTGGCGACCGTGGCGGCGAGCTTGGCGAAGTCGTCGAAGTTCTCGCGGTTCGGCGGCGACTCCAGGGTGTTCCAGTCGGTACGCCCGTCGGTGCCGCCCTTCATCCAGTCGGGGGCGCAGCACAGGGTGATGACGGGCAGGGCCTGTGAGCGGCCCATGAACTGCACCCGGCGGTCGAGGTTGCGGAAGTCGTACTTGCCGCGTACGGGCTCGGGGTTGTCCGCGCCCCAGCCCATGATGTGCTGGTTCTGCACCAGCGGGACCCGGGCCAGGAGGTGCGAGGCCGTCTCGGTGACCTCCTCCCGCTCCGCGTCGCCGCTGAACTCGGTGTGGGTGACGCCCCAGCGAGGCCAGGCGCCGAAGTCCGGGGGCTGCTCGACGGCGGGCGCGGGCTGCGGAGGCGGGATCGCGACGGCCCGCCCTCTCGGCTTGCCGTGCCCTGTCGACATGACGACGATCCCGACCAGGAGCGCGAGAGCGACGACTCCCGCTCCCGTCGCGATCAGCCAGTTCGGAATCCGCCGGCGCGGTCCGTCAGTCGGTATCACCGCTCGTCCTCGATCCTGGGCACGGTCCAATGAAGCGTTCCACAGCGACGGCGGACGTGACCGTGAGAGGACGCGGCTCACAGCCAAGCGTTATCGGCCGCATCGTCAGGCTATCCACGCGACTTGCAGAACACTTGAAACTTCTATCGCAGATTGGCACCTGACCGGTAACCCACGGTGATCATCACGGGTGGTACGGAGCGCCTTCTCCCATGGAGCCTCGGAACGTTACATCCTGGGAGAACCCTGGGAAAACCACCTACGACCCGATCCTTTACCGCTACATTACGCACCGTGCCGCACGCTGTGAGTACGCATATCCTGTGCGCATTCATGCCCGAAGGCGCATCGGGGAAGTCGCAACCCCAGTAGGAGCCCATGCACGTCTCTATCGTTCATCCTCGCGAACTGGCGGAGTCCGACATCGAGCGATGGCGGACCCTTCAGGACGCGGACCCCGCCTTCGACAGCCCCTTCCTGTCCCCCGAGTTCACGATCATCGTCGGCGAGCTGCAGGAACAGGTCCGGGTGGCGGTCCTGCAGGATGGCCGGGAGACGGTCGGCTTCCTCCCCTTCGAGCGCCACGCGATGGGCATCGGCAAACCGGTCGCCGCGGGGCTGACCGACGCCCAGGGGCTGGTCCACGTCAAGGACCTCGAACTCGACCCACGAGAGCTGATCAGGTCATGTGGCCTGGGGGTCTTCGAGTTCGACCACCTGGTGGCCGGGCAGCCGCTGCTGTCCGGACGGCACACCCGTCACCCGTCACCGATCATCGACCTGCGCGACGGCTACGACTCCTACGTCGAGACGGTGAAACGCGACTCGGGCAAGACCTACCGCTCCACGGCCTACAAGGCGCGTAAGCTTCAACGGGACCATGGAGCGATCCAACACGACTACGCCACGACCGACCGTGCGGCGCTGCGGACGCTGCTCGGCTGGAAGACCGACCAGTACCGCCGCACCGGCAGGACCGACCGTTTCGCCCGGCCGTGGATCGTCAAGCTGGTCGAACGGCTGCTCGCCACCGACACCGAACGCTTCGGGGGGGTCTTCGACGTGCTACGGGTCGACGGACAGCCGGTCGCGGGCCACTTCGGCCTGCGCACCGCCACCACCCTCGCGGGCTGGTTCCCCGCCTACGACATCGCCTACGCCAAGTACTCCCCCGGCCTGATCCACCACCTCGCCATGGCGGAGAAGGCGGCCGCCGCGGGCATCGAGGTCATCGACCTGGGACGCGGCGAGAAGGAGTACAAGGAGAAGCTCAAGAACGGGGAGTACGAAGTGATGGAGGGCCGCATCGCCAGGCCGAGCGCCGGGGCGGGCATCCACTGGGCGCTCAGCGTGCCGGTCCGTAAGGCACGGGGAACCGTCCTGGCCAACCCGGTCCTGCGGACCACGGCCGACCGGGCACTGAAGACCTTCGGCCGCCTGCGCACCTCCTTGTCGTCGTGAGCGCCCGGTGACCCCCGAGGGCCTGGTGGCCACGCGAACGGGGCGTCACTGCTTAGCCGTACCGTCCAACCGGCTCGGCCTCTATCTCGCGCTGCGGCACTGGTGCCTTCCCGGGCAGCGGCTGCTGATGTCGCCGATCTCCGCCGACGAGATCCTCTTCCTGGTGCTGGCCGCCGGGCTGCGTCCCGTCATCGCGCCGCTCTCACCGAGTGACGGCAACATCGACGTCGGCTCCGTCGATCTCGGCACCGTCGACGCCGTGCTGACCACCAACCTGTACGGCCTGCCCGACCGGGTGGCCGCGTTCGCGGGCAAGACGCTGATCGAGGACGTCGCCCACGCCATGGAGACGACGGTCGGGGGCAGGCCGCTCGGCACGTTCGGGGTGGCCGGGGTCTTCAGCATGTCCAAGCACGCGGGGGCGGGTTCCGGCGGGGTGATCGCGGTCGAGGACGAGGCCGACCTGCGTCCCCTTGAGATCGCCCGTGACCTGCTGCTGCGGCCGTACCGGCCGGTGGCCGAGGCGCGGTCGGTGCTGACCTCGGCCGCCAGGCACTCGACGGTCCGGCTCGGCCTGGTCAGGCCCGCGCTGTGGGCGATGCGCGCGCTCGGCCTGGAGGAGAAGCGCGAGGGCCTGCGGATCGCCACGCGCCCGGAGGAACTCGCCGAGGCCATGAAGCGGGTGCCCGACCTGCCGCCGTTCGACTCCTGGGTCAGGGCCGACCTGCACGACTACCGGACCAGACGGGGGCCGCTCTCCCGTCGCTACCAGGTGAGACGGCTGCGCGGGCTGCCCGGGCAGCGGGCCCGGCGGATCGCCGGGGTGCGCGCGCTCGCCGAGTTGCCCACGGTCGCCGCGGGCGTGCTCGCCCACCTCGACCAGCCGCTGTTCCGGGTGCCGCTGCTGGTCGCCGACCGGGACGCGGCCATCGCGGCGCTGGAGCGGCGCGGGGTGGCCACCGGCTACCTCTACGACCCGCCCTACGACGACTATCTGCCCGGCCTCGTGGAGCCCTCCGACGATCCGGGGGTCGCGCGGTGGTGGGGGCGGCACGCGCTGCCCGTCGATCCGCTCCAGGCCCGCCGCGCGCTGCCCGTGGTCAGGGAACTCGCTCCGGCGCCGCCCCCTCCTCCGCGAGCCGCAGCTCCCCGATCAGCTCCGCGATCACCGCTACCCCCCGCCTGACCTCGGGCAGCGAGGCGGAGCCGTAGCCGATCACCAGACCGTGCCTGTCGGCGGCGCCGTGGTCGTCGCGGTTCATCCCCTTGAGCAGGACCCCGCGCTCGGCCGCGGCGGCGACCAGCGGCCCGACCACGTGCTCGGGCAGCCCGACCATGACGTGCAGCCCCGCGGTGTCGCCCGTCACCAGCGTGCCGAGGCCGGCGACGACCTCCGCCCGGCGGCGGGCGTATTCGAGCCGCATCCGGCGCAGGTGCCTGTCGAGGTCTCCGCGTTCGAGCAGCACGGCCATCGCCTGCTGGGTCGGGCCGCTGGTGCGGTCTCCCAGGTCGGCCCGGACCTCGGCGACCGCCGCGAGCAGGCCCGGCGAGGCGACCAGCCAGCCGACGCCGACGTCGGGGGCCAGGGACTTCGACAGCGTGCCGAGCAGCACGACCCGCTCCGGTCCGAGGCCGTACAGGGCGGGCAGCGGGGCGACGTCGTAGCGGAACTCGGCGTCGTAGTCGTCCTCGACCACGACCGCCCCGGTACGGCGGGCCCAGGCGAGCAGGCGTTCCCTGCGCGGGACGGGCAGACGACCGCCGAGGGGGTACTGGTGGGCCGGGGTGGTGTACAGCACGCGCAGGTCGTCGGGGAGGGCCTCGACGATGACGCCGTCCTCGTCGACCGGGCACGACACGACATCGGCGCCCCGCGCGGCGAAGACGTTCCTGGCGACCCGGTAGCCGGGGTCCTCGACGCCCGCCCGGTCGCCGGGCCGCAGCAGGGTCGCCGCGACGAGGTCGAGGCCGTTGCCCGTCCCCCGGGTGACCATGACGTTCTCGGGACCGGCCGCGACCGCCCTGGTCCTGCGCAGATGCTCGGCCAGCGCCCGGCGGAGCCTGGGCAGGCCGTACGGGTCGGGGTTGCTCCCCGGCGGCAGGTCGGCGGCGGCGCGCCACGCCCTGCGCCAGGCCGCCCGGTCGTAGTCACGCACCCACGGCTTGCCCGGGCGCAGGTCGATCACGGGCCCGGCTGGGGCCTCCCGCGTGGGGGCGGAGACGGGTGAGGGGTCCACCGGGACCTCCGGCTCGCGCGGGGCCAGGTCGACCACGTAGGTTCCGGAGCCGTGGCGGCCTTCGAGCCAGCCCTCCGCGTAGAGCTGCTGGTAGGCCTCGGTCACGACGGTCCTGCTGACCGAGAGCTGGCGGGCCAGGGCCCGGGAGGAGGGCAGCCGCTCCCCGGACTTGAGCGTGCCGTCGCGCATCGCGGTGCGCAGCAGGTCGCCGAGCTGGGTCATGAGTGCGGCGGGAGCCTGGCGGTCAACCGACAGGGGCAGGTCAACGGGGATGCGCGGCAAAGTGGTCTCCCAGAGGCGACACGAAGTGGACGTGGTTTCGATATCCACTTCTTCCTAGGGTAGGGGGCATGCTCTCCACGACCTCACGCACCACGCTCAACCGTTCCAAGGAGCGGGGCCGTACCTCCCGCGATGATCTCTACGCCGTGCTCGACGCCGGGCTCATCTGTCACCTGGGGGTCGTGGTCGACGGAGCTCCCCGGGTGGTGCCGACCGGCTACGGGCGCGTCGGCGACACCCTCTACCTGCACGGCTCGACCGGTTCGGTCTCCCTGCGCGGCACCGGCGAGGTCTGTGTGACGGTGACGCACGTGGACGGCGTGGTGCTGGCCAGGTCGGTCTTCAACCACTCGATGAACTACCGGTCCGCGATGATCTACGGCCGCCCGCGTCTCGTGCTCGACGAGGACGAGCGCCTCGCGGGCCTGCGCGCGATCACCGAGCAGCTCGCCCCCGGCCAGTGGGACGCGGCTCGCACGCCGACCAGGAAGGAGCTCGCCGCGACCGCCGTGGTGGCCCTCTCCCTGACCGAGGCGTCGGTCAAGGTACGGCAGGGCCCGCCGAGCGACGAGCCCGAGGACTACGCGCTGCCGGTCTGGGCCGGGGTGCTGCCGCTGCGCCTGTCGTGGGGCGCGCCGGAGACCGATCCGGCCATGACGTCCGAGGTCGAGGTGCCCGAGCACGTCTCCTCCCGGCCCGCGCCGGGACGGTAGGAAGGCGGGCGAACGGGGGCCGTTCGCCGCGACCTACCGGGTCTCCCAGCCTTCCGAGACTGATTTGTGATTCATGAGTAAATTTTCGCGATCTCCGGCTAAGCTACGGTTCGCCTGTTGTGGGTGGGGGCCCAAGCAACTGAGGAGACCGCATGTACGGCACGTCATCAGGCTGGCGAGTCCCCGGATACACCGAGATACGCGAGCTGGGAGCCGGTGCCGGCGGACGCGTGGTGATGGCGCGGCACGAGGTCGACGGCATGCAGGTCGCGATCAAGTACCTGTCCGACGAACTCAGGGGTGACGTCGGGTTCGTCGCGCGTTTCCGGCACGAGGCCAGGGTGCTCAACACCCTGGACAGCCCGCACGCCGTACGGCTCTACGACTACGTGGAGACCGGTGAGGGCGCCGCCATCGTCATGGAGCTGGTCAACGGCGTCCCGCTGCGGGCGATCCTGCGCTCGGAGGGGCCGACCGGGCCTGAGGCGGCGCTGGTCGTGCTCAAGGGAGCCCTCCTCGGCCTGTCGACCGCGCACATGGCGGGCGTCGTGCACCGCGACTTCAAGCCGGAAAACGTGATGGTCGAGGCGGACGGGACGAGCAAGCTCGTCGACTTCGGCATCGCGATCCGCTCGGGCGACGGGGACACCCCCGCGGGCACGCCTCCCTACATGGCCCCCGAACAGTGGACGGGCTCACCCTCCGGCCCCTCGACCGACGTCTACGCCGCGACGGCCGTGTTCTTCGAGTGCCTGACGGGCGCCCGGCCGTTCCGGGCGTCGAACGTCGCCGCGCTGGCCAGGCAGCACCAGGTCACGCCGCCGCCGATCGAGGAGGTGCCGCCCGCGCTGCAGGGCCTGGTCGAGCGGGGACTCGCCAAGCATCCCGCGGACCGGCCGCCGACCGCCGCCGCCTTCATCACCGAACTGGAGGCCGTCGCCGCCGACGCCTACGGGAGCGACTGGCAGGAGAAGGGGCGCCGCCGCCTGGCCGGTCTCGCCGCGCTCCTGCCCGCCCTGTTCCCTGTCGAGGCCCCCAAGACCGGCACCGGTTCCTCCTCCGTCGCCGAGACGAACCTCAGAAGCGGCGGCGCGCGCCGCAGGGCGTCGTCGTCCCTGGGCAAGATGGGCGTCAAGATCCTGGTCGGCGTCGGGTGCGTCGCGGTGATCGGCGGGGTGACCGCCGTGCTGGTCAACTCCGCGAGCAGCACCGCGATCACGCCGCAGAGCCTGGTCTACTCGGCACCCCCCGAGACGGACGAGTCGCTGCTTCCCGAGAACCAGCCCGACGACCCCACTCCGACGCCGTCGAAGAAACCCACGCACAAGGCCTCAAGCCCCGCCCCCACTCCGACTCCCGCCGCGACGACCGCCGCGCCTCCCCCACCGGTCCAGCCGACCCAGGCGGCCGTCCCGTCCAAGTCGCCCAAACCCACGCCGAAGCCGTCGGCGACCCGTACCAGGAAGCCGACCAAGAGCCCGGCTCCGAAGCCCACGCCGACCGCCTCCGAGGAGGAGGAGACCTCCTCCATCGACACCTCGGACACTCCGACCAAGGCCCCGTCCAAGACGCCGACGCCGACCCCCACGCCGACCAAGACGGCCTCCCCGTCGTCGCCGTCCCCCAGGCCCACCAGGACTCCGACCCCGACGCCGACGCCGAGCAGCCCGTCGCCGACGGAGACCTCGACAGACGGGGGGACGCCTCCGAGCCTGAGCGCGTCTCCGACGCCTCCCGAGACCTTCCCGGTGACGCTGCTGGCGTTCGGCCTGGTGACGAGCGGCACCGTGCCCATCACACTGGCGGTGAGGCGCGGGATGGCCGGTCGCCACCGGAGGCGGCGCGTGCGCTAGAGAACGGCGGAACAGGTCATGGACATCGAACGGGGGAACGTCGCAGGGTTCCTGCTGACCGGCGAGAGCCGTACCGGTGAACCGGGAACGTGGTCGTCGGCGACCGCGCCCGGCGGACGGCAGGCGGGCGCGCTCAGGCTCGACCCGCGTTTCACCTCGGACCCGGCGGCGCGGGAACGGCTGGTCGCCGCGGTGCTCGCCGAACGCGCGCTGATCCAGGCGGGCCTGACCGGGCTGGTCCCGGTCACCGACCTGGTCTCGGCCGGGCGGGAGATCTGGCTGCTCACCGGCGAGCCGGTCAGCCCCACCCTCGCCGACCTGCTCGTCGCGCCCGCAGGCGCTCCTGGTCCCGGTGCGGGTGAGGCGGCCGTCGTGCTGCTGGAGACCGCGCGGACCCTGCTCGCCCTGCACGCCGCGGGGCTCGCCCACGGGGCGCTGCGCCCGGACACCGTGGTGATCTCCGCCGACGGGTCCGCCCTGCTCGCCGAACGGGGGCTGGCCGACGCGCTGCACGGACGCCCGGCCCACCCCGGCCGTGACGCGGCCGCCTGGGCCGCGCTCGCCCGTGGCCTGGCCGCGAACTGGGCCGCCGCCGACCCCGGAGCCGCCACCCTGTTCGAGCGGGCCGCGGCCGTCGCCGACGCGGACGGGCTCGGCCGGGCCCGTGACGTGCTGCTCTCCGGGCAGGACACGCTGCCCGCGGGCTCTCTGACCAGGAACGGTCTCGCCCAGGCCGTACGGCTGCGCCCCGCCCCCGGCCTCCTACCCGCGAACGTTCCGCCGGTGCCCGTCCCCGACGAGGGCGAGGTCGTCACGCTGCTGCGGGCCGACGTGCCGACCGCCGCCCAGGAGAACGTCGTCATGCGCTTCGGTCCCGGCGTGCCGCCGGAGACCACGGCGGCGCAGATCTGGCGGGCGGGCCGTGACCGGCAACGGACCGAACAGCCCTCCGACGGGTTGCGGGCGCTCGGGATCGCCGCCAGACGCAGGCGCCGCCGTACGGCGCTGGCCACCGTGGTCCTCGCGCTGATGGTCGTCGGTGTCCTGGCGGTCTGGCTGCTGCGCGGTTCGGCGACCCCGCTCGCGGTCACCGGCGTCGAGGTGAGCGCGCCGAAGAAGCAGCAGGCGTGCGACGCGACGGTCAGGATCACGGGCGTCTTCGCCACGAACGGCTCCGGCGGGGAGATCCGCTACGAGTGGCGGCGCAGCGACCGCAAGACCCCGATCGAGCAGACCGACACCGTTCCCTCCGGGGCGGCCTCGCACGAGGTGAGCCTGGAGTGGACGGTCAAGGGCGAGGGCCGCTTCCGTGGAACGGCGACGCTGCGGCTGCTCTCCCCGCTGGCCGGGGGACAGAAGGTCCAGGACAAGGCAAGTTTCACCTACAAGTGCCCCTAAGCCTCCCAAGCCACCGCAATGCACTGCTAACCGGTTCTTACTACTCTGACGGCCATGACCACGCAGACCCCTGCCGGCTGGTACCCCGACCCCTACGGTTCACCGCTGTTGCGGTGGTGGGACGGCAACCAGTGGACCGACGCCACGCACCCCAGGGACACCTCTCCCCAGGGGCAGGCCGCGCCCCTCGCCCAGCCGACGGGGCAGACCGGCCCGTTCCCCCAGCCCACGCACCCGCAGACCGGCGCCGCCGCCCAGCCTCCGGCCCAACCCGCCCCCCAGCCCGCCCAGTCCCCCGCCCAGCCCGCCGGACCGCCTGCCGGTCCCCCCGTTCCCGGCGGGCCCACCGGGCCGCAGACCAGCCCCTTCGCGGCGCCGTCCGGCCAGACGCCCTCCTTCTCACCCCCCTCGGGACCCCCCTCGGGACCCCCTGAGGGGGTGGGCCAGACCGCGCAGTGGAACGGGGCGCAGAGCCAGGCACCGCAGGGGCAGCCCTCCTGGGGCGGCGGGCCCGGGGGCGGTAACACGATGCAGCTGCCCGCCGGGGGGTACAGCCTCCCGCCGGGGACCACTCCGCGTAAGAGCAGCCCGTGGCCCTGGATCCTCGGAGGCGGCGGAGCCGTGATCCTGGTGGCCGTCGTCGTGGCCGCGGTCATGTTCCTGGCGAACCCCACGTCCAGGCCGACCGCGGACGACCCGACCCTGCCGCCCGCCGTACCCACGCAGGAGCCCACCCCCTTCCCGACCGAGCCCGAGACCACCGAGCCTCCGCAGGAGACTCCCGCGCCGGAGGCGTCCGATTTCCCCCGGCCGCAGAACGGGCGCATCCAGGACCCGGTGAGCGGCATGTCCTACGCCTTCCCCGGCTCCCCCTGGCAGATCCCCGCGAACGCGGGCACCGACCCGCTCGGTTTCACCTGGAACAGCGGGACCCTGGCGGTCGCCCAGGACGACTACGACGGCAAGGGCGGCAGGTGGCTCGGCAACATCCTCACCGGTGAGCTCCCCGACAAATACGGCTATGACGGGGTCCCCAGCATGCGCGGGATCGCCGCGACACTGCTGCACGCGACCGAGGCGGCCTACTACAGCCCCGAACACGATCGGAAGGTCGTCAAGGACGAGGCGATCAAGGTGAGCGGCCGGGACGGCTGGCTGTTCATGTTCGACCTCGACTTCTCCGCCCAGTCCAAGGCCAACGGCTGGAAGTGGAAGAAGGAACGGGCCGCCTTCGTGATCGTGGACCGGGGCGAGGGCAGGAGGCCCGCGCTTATGTACCTTTCCATCCCCGACAATCTGGACACTTCTCTCGCCGACCGGGTGGTCAAGTCGCTCAAGGTCTCCTGACGGGAGTACTACCCTGAAGGCTATGAGTGACCTGCTGGTCTGGATCGACTGTGAGATGACCGGGCTCGACCTCGGCCGAGACGCGCTGATCGAGGTGGCCTGTGTGGTCACGGACGGTGAGCTGAACCAGCTCGACGAGGGCGTTGACGTGGTCATCAAGCCTCCGCCCGAGGCTCTGGAGCAGATGTCGCAGATCGTCCGTGAGATGCACACCGCCTCGGGTCTGCTGGAGACGCTGAGCACGGGCGTCACGCTGGCCGAGGCGGAGGCCATGGTCCTTGACTACATCAAGGGGCACATCCCCGAGCCCAAGCGGGCCCCGCTGTGCGGCAACTCCATCGCCACCGACCGTTCGTTCATCTCGCGCGACATGCCGGCCGTCGACACGTTCCTGCACTACCGGATGATCGACGTGTCCTCGATCAAGGAGCTCGCCCGGCGGTGGTACCCCCGCGTCTACTTCGCCTCGCCGGAGAAGCAGGGCGGTCACCGCGCGCTGGCCGACATCACCGAGAGCATCCGCGAGCTGCGCTACTACCGCGCGGCGGTCTTCGTGCCCCAGCCGGGACCCGACTCCGCGACGGCCCGTGAGCTCGCGGAGACGATCTCGGCCACCGCCACCTGAGCGACGCGCGAAAACCAGGGGCGAAACGACTCCCAAAGACCGCTACACTTTTCATGTGCTGCTGCGGCAGACATGGTGGGCGTAGCTCAGTTGGCAGAGCGCCAGGTTGTGGTCCTGGATGTCGAGGGTTCAAGTCCCTTCGCTCACCCCATGAGAACGGCCGGTCCCCAAGGACCGGCCGTTCTGCGTTTTTCATCACTCCGGACTTGTCCACCAAAGACGGATGTCGCGGGTTATGCTCGCTGCTATCGCTACGCCGTTAGACGGGGGGGTTCGGCGACCTGAACGTGTTGCTGCAACGGAGGCCGTATGAGAGTCGACGACGCACCGTTCGACGCCGAACCCACAGTCGCGGCGAGCTTGAGCAGGCGTGAGACCGAGGTCATGGAGCTGATCGCCACCGGCTGCTCCAACTCGCAGATCGCCCAGCACCTGTTCCTCAGCGAGAAGACGGTGAAGAACCACGTCAACCGGATCTACGCCAAACTCGGCGCCGACTCCCGGATGACGGCCATAGGACTGTGGCGCAGCCGTACTGAGATATAGGCGCCGCCTTCGGCGGCGCGGGTTCGGGCGCCTCAGGCCAACGCTTTCCCTCGTCGCTCATCCGCTGCGCTCCTTCGCTCCTCAGTCCAAGCGTCGGCACGCCCGAACCGACACTCCTCACACACAGCACCGGTACCCCCAACCGAAACCCTTCACGACCCCGAACCCCTGAGGGCCGCCAACGCCGTGCGTGAAGATCTTGATCTTGTGCTTTACCGGCGCCAAGTATGAGGAGTGTCCGGCTTGGGCGCGTCGGTGCTTGGACTGAGGAACGCAGGAGCGAAGCGACGCAGTGACGAGGGAAAGCACCGACCCGGGGCGCCCAAGCCCGCGACGCCGAAGGCGGCGCAAAGAGACACCGTCACGCGGAGAGGCGAAGGTCCTGGGAGGCCTCCAGGGCTCTGGTGAGGGCGTTCGTGCCCTCGGCGAGTTCCTCGGCGGTCACCGAGAGGGCGGGGCGCAGCCGTACCGACTGGTCGCCGCAGGGCAGGACCAGCACGCCCTCCTCGCGCCTGAGCCTGGCGACCAGGCGGTCGCGGGCGGTGGTGTCCGGCAGGTCGAAGGCGCACATGAGGCCGCGACCCCTGGCGTTGCGGACCAGGCCGGGGAAGCGGGCCTGGATCTTCTGCAGCGAGGTGAGCAGGTCCTGACCGAGTTCGCCCGCGCGGGTGATCAGGTCGTCGCGTTCGATGATCTCCAGCATCCTGCGGGAACGGACCATGTCGACCAGGCCGCCACCCCAGGTCGAGTTGATCCGGCCGCTGACGCGGAACACGTTGTCGGGCACCTGGTCGACCCTGCGGCCGGCCATGATCCCGCCGACCTGGATCTTCTTGGCGAAGGCCACGATGTCGGGACGCAGGCCGAGTTGCTGGTGCGCCCACGGGGTCCCGGTGACCCCGGCGCCCGTCTGTACCTCGTCCATGACGAACAGGGCGTCGTACTCGTGGCACATGCGTTCCATGGCCTGCAGGAACTCGGGGCGCATGTGGTTGTCGCCGCCCTCGCCCTGGATGGGCTCGGCGATGAAGCAGGCGATGTCGTGCGGGTGGCGTTCGAAGGCGGCCCGCGCCTGGGCCAGTGCCCGCGTCTCGGCCGCCTCGACGTTCCCGAAGTGGATGGCGGGCACCTCGATCCTGGGCCAGTCGAACATCGGGAAGCGGTCGGTCTTGACCGGGTCGGTGTTGGTCAGGGAGAGGGTGTAGCCGCTGCGGCCGTGGAAGGCGCGGGTGAGGTGGAGCACCCTGGTGCCGAGGCTCCTGGGACGGCCCGCCGCCTCGTTGCGCCGGCTCTTCCAGTCGAAGGCGCACTTCAGCGCGTTCTCCACGGCCAGGGCTCCGCCTTCGACGAAGAACAGGTGCGGGAGTTCCGGGTCGCCGAGCACGCGGTCGAACGTTTCGACGAAGTCGGCGAGGTGGCCGGTGTAGAGGTCGGAGTTGGCGGGTTTGTTGGCGGCGATCCTGCCGAGCAGGGCCAGGAACTCGGGGTCGTCGTCGAAGGGGTTCAGGCCCAGCGGCGCCGAGGCGAAGAAGGTGTAGAAGTCCAGGTAGCGGCGATCCGTCCGGGCGTCGACGAGCCGGGAGCCCTTGCTCCGGTCGAGGTCGAGGACCAGCCGGTAGCCGTCCACGAGCAGATGTCGAGCGAGGCGGTCGTGCACGTCCATGTCCCCTCCACAGGTCTCCCCCATAGCGATTCGAAGGGATTATTCCCCGTAAATGACACTTCTATATGGAGACATTACGCGGAGAAGCTGATTTTTCGGGAGATTGTCCTGGATCACACGACGCGAGGGGTGCCCGAGGGCCCTCGCCACCGGGAGGCGAGCCCCTTGATCCGGAAGGACAGCGCCACCAGGGCGATGCCGTACAGGATGGCCATGATGCCGATGAGCCAGACGAGGGCCAGCGCGCCAGGAGCCGGCCGGATGAACAGCAGGACGCCGAACAGCACCGAGAGCGCGCCGCTGATGACGAACATCCACTCGTTCGCCGCGGTCCCGCGCAGCCTGATCCCCGCCACGATCTCCAGGACGCCGGTGACGACGGCCCAGGCCGCGATGAAGAACAGCAGGACCAGGGCCGTGATGCCCGGCCAGACGAAGACCGCGACGCCCGTCAGGATGCTGACGACGCCGTAGAAGATCATCCATCCCCGGGAACCGAGGCCCGCTCCCCTGCCCGCGCCGAACAGGGCGAAGACACCGTCCACGATGGCGTAGGCGCCGAAGACGACGACCAGGGCGAGGACGGTGATGGCGGGCCAGATCAGCGCCAGCACGCCGAACAGGATCGCGCAGACACCACGGGCCAGATACACCCACCAGGTGCGTGCCAGCTCTTCCATGTGACCTCCCCGTTCCTCGGGGATTCCTATCCGGCAACAGGACAAGACGAGACCACCGGCCGGTTAAATCGGGTTATCGTGCGATCAATTCGTCGAGCCGCCAGAAGGAATGATCGATGTCGTTTCGTGAATCCGCCGCCGACATGCGGGACGAGCTGGTCCGCCTCAGGCACTCCCTGCACCGGGAGCCCGAGCTGGGCCTCGACCTGCCGCGCACCCAGGAGAAGGTGCTGGAGGCGATCTCCGGTCTCCCTCTGGAGGTACGGCTCGGCGAACGGCTCAGCTCCGTCACCGCGGTGCTGCGCGGAGCCCTTCCCGGCCCGACCGTCCTGCTGCGGGGTGACATGGACGCCCTGCCGGTCTCCGAACGCCCCGGGGCGGGCGGGGTGACGGCCTCGCGGTTCGAGGGCAGGATGCACGCCTGCGGTCACGACCTGCACACCACCATGCTGGCCGGGGCCGCGCACCTGCTGTCCGCGGGGCGCGACCGGCTCGCCGGGAACGTGGTCTTCATGTTCCAGCCCGGCGAGGAGGGGCACGACGGGGCCAAACTCATGATCGAGGAGGGAACGCTCGACGCGGCGGGCGAACGTCCTGTCGCGGCCTACGCCCTGCACGTGACCAGCGCGATGCTTCCGCAGGGGACGTTCCTCACCAAGGGTGGCCCGATGATGTCGGCCATCGACGAGCTGACGGTGACCGTGCGCGGCGCGGGCGGTCACGGCTCGACGCCGCACCGCGCCAAGGACCCCGTCCCCGCCGCGTGCGAGATGGTCCTGGCGCTGCAGTCCATGGTGACGCGGAGCTTCGACGTCTTCGACCCGGTGGTGGTCACTGTCGGCAGCTTCCACGCGGGCACGGTCAGCAACGTGATTCCCGAGGAGGCCCGCTTCGCGGTGACGATCAGGTCGTTCTCCCCGTCCGCGCGGGAGCGGCTCCAGGAACGGACGGTCACCCTGGTCAGGGGCATCGCCGCGGCCCACGGGCTGGACGTCGAGGCCGACTACCAGGGGATCTATCCGGTCACGGTCAACGACGCCGGCGAGGCCTGCTTCGTCGCCGAGACCGTCAGGGAGGTCTACGGCGAGCAGCGCTTCCGGCAGGCGGCGAACCCGTTCACCGGCTCCGAGGACTTCTCCTACGTCTGCGACCAGATCCCCTCGGTGTTCGTCGCGCTCGGCGCGTGCCCGGCCGACCGTGATCCGGAGCGGGCCGCCTACAACCACGCCCCGGACGCGGAGTTCGACGACGCGGTGCTGCCCGACGGGGCCACGCTCTACGCCGAACTCGCGGCGCGCCGCCTGGCCGGTGCCACGGCCTGAGCAGCGGCTCGGACAGTTGACTCAAGCGGCGGCCTGAGCAGCGGCTCAAACAGTGACCTGGACCGGTCGCCTTCTTGTGACCGGTTCAGGCCTCGCCGACGATCCGGACACCGACCGTACCGTGCTCGCCCCTGCGGAACCTGCTGACGATCATCAGGACCCTGGCGAACAGGCCGTACTTCCGCAGGATCAGCCGGCGCACCCGCTCGGTCTCCTCCGCGGGCAGCACCGAGGCCCGTCCCTCGACCTGCTCGCCCCGCGTGTTGCCCCGCACGTCGCAGGCCGCCAGGACGACGCGCGGATCGGCGTTCAGGCGTCTGACCTTGCCCGAGGAGGCGACCGTCCAGACGACCAGCCCCTCACCGTCCGGCGCGACCCACACGGGGGTGGGCACCGCGGCCCCGTTCCTCCTGAAGGTCGTCACGGAGACATAGCGCTCGGCCGCGAGCTCCTTGATCGTCGTCATGTACGGCACCCTACGCCGCCGTGTAGACCACCAGGAAGACCGCGGCGTACTGCACGAGGTAGGCGGCGACGGTGAGGGCGTGGAAGACCTCGTGGAAGCCGAACCAGCGGGGCGAGGGGTCGGGGCGGCGTGTGCCGTACACGACTCCGCCCGCGGTGTAGAGCAGGCCGCCGGTCAGGACGAGGGCGACCGCGACGGCCCCGGCTCCCGCGAGCAGCTGGGGGAGGACGAGGGCGGCCGTCCAGCCGAGGGCGATGTAGAGCGCCGTGGACAGCCAGCGGGGGGCCGAGGTCCACAGCACCTTGAACAGCACGCCCGCGAGGGCCCCCGTCCAGACCACGGCCAGGACCGCGGTCCTGGCCGGGCCGTCGAGGGCGAGCATCGCGAAGGGCGTGTGGGTGCCCGCGATGATCAGGAAGATGTTGGCGTGGTCGAGGCGGCGCAGCACCCCGGCCAGGCGCGGGGAGAGGGTGCTCCGGTGGTAGGTGGCCGAGACGCCGAAGAGCAGGCCGGAGGTGACGGCGTAGACGGCCGCCGCCAGCCGGGCCTGGAGGGTCGGCCCCAGGGCGACGAGAACGAATCCGGCGATGAGGGAGACGGGCAGGGCTCCGGCGTGCAACCAGCCCCGCAGGCGGGGCTTGGCGCCCCCGGGGAGAGCGAGGCCCTCGGCGGTGGTCGTGACCATGAACCTACGCTAGCGTAGGTTACGTCTCCGTAGGTTGTGATCTGCCCGACATCGTCACAGGGCTCTGAGGAACCTGGCCGCGACGGGGACCGCCGCCTCCCCGCCGTTCTCGACGAGGACGGCGAAGGCCAGGTCGCCCCGGTAGCCGACGAACCAGGCGTGTTCCCGCCCGTCCGCCGCCCGCGCGGTGCCCGCCTTGCCCGCCGTACCCGGAGGGAGGCCGCGGGTTCCGTCGGCGGACACGGCGCCGTCGGAGGTCCCGGTGGTGTCGGCGACGGCCGCCCTCATCATGGACCGCAGGGCGGTGACCGTGGCCTCCGGTAACGAGGCCCGCCGGGAGACCTGCCGCACCCGCGACGACCGGCTGGGGACCAGCACCGGCCCGTGCCAGGAACCGTCCTGTACGGCCGCCGCGACCAGCGCCATGCACAGCGGGCTCGCCACGACCGAGCCCTGCCCGATGGCGTCCGAGGCCAGTTCGTCGACGTCGCCGGGCGGCGTGATCCTGCCGCAGGACTCGCCGAGGCCGGGCACCTCCGCGTTGAAGCCGAACAGCTCGGCCGCCCGCACCAGGCCCCGGCCGTTCGAGGGCAGGTGGGCCGCCGCCTGCTCGACGAAGGCCGTGTCGCACGACAGCGCGAAGGCCGTCGTCAGGGTGACCGCCTCCGAGGCCGGGTGGTCGGCGGCGTTGCGGAAGATCCTGCCCTTGGGGGGCGTGTAGGTCCGCGGGCAGCCGACCCGTGTCGCCGGGGTGAGCCCCTCGGAGAGCAGGGCGGTCGCGGTGACCACCTTGAACGCGGGGCCGGGGGGATACAGCCCGCGGAAGGCGCTCTGCCCGCCGTTGCCCTCGCCCAGCCGGTCGGCCACCGCCAGGACCTCCCCGGTGCCTGGCCGTACCGCGACGATGGCGGCGGGGTGGTCGACACCGTCGAGCGCCCGCGCCGCGGCGGCCTGGACGGGGCGGGACAGGCTCGTCCTGAGCTTTTTGACGTGCGGCGGCCGGAAGACGGCCAGTTCCCTCTTGCTCCCGTCCGCCGCCGTCGCCTCAAGGGCGTAGCCGGTGGTCTCCTCGGCTCCCGCGCCGAACAGCCCGCGGTAGCCCTCCGCCCCGCTGTCTTGCGGCAGCGGCGCCCCCGAACCGGTGACCGGTTCGGTCTCCGGCGCGGGGATCTCCTTGAAGGCGATCCTGCCGCCGCCCGCCAGCGCCGGGTGGAGCGTCTCCGGCAGCCACACCACCCTCCAGCGGCCCTCGCGCAGGACCATCCGCAGTGTCGACTCGAACGGCCAGTCGCCGAGGTTCCTGACCTTCCTGACGCCGTGGAAGGGTAACTCCGCGTGCAGGCCGTCCCCGCGCACCAGCGTGCCCGGGACGAGTCTCACCGACTCGATGTCCAGGTCCTGGGCGAAGTCCAGATGCCGCTGGGCGAAATCGGCGGGCGGCGAGACGACCATCCGGCCCATCTCGCTGAGGTCGCCGTCCTGCCAGGAGGCCAGGTAGGCGCGGCCCGTCTCCTCGGGCCCCGGGCCCACGGCGCGCACCTGCGCGCCGGTCGGCCGCAGCAGCACGTAGACGCCCGCGCCGATCATGATGAGCACGACGGCGACGAGCACGAGGACCGGTCGAGTACGCATACGGTTTCTCCCAGATGTGTCCTCTCGGTTGTACAGGAACAGAAGTGGAAAGTGGGGCAAAAGTGATCAGGCGGAAACCGGAGGGGCCGATGCCCGGCCGCTATCCGGTGAGCTTCGGCGAGGTCGACCTGCTGGAGGACCTGGACAGGCCCTCGGGGTGGGTCGTCTCCAAGGAGGGCGTGCCCCAGTCCTACGTCGACCTGGAGGACCCCACCTACCTCGACTTCGAGTACGTCCAGCTGATGGCCGTCGTGGTCGACCTGCTTCCCGAGGGACCTCTCGACGCCGTGCACGTGGGAGGTTGCGCGTGCACCCTGCCCCGCTACGTGGCGGCGACCAGGCCCGGGTCCCGGCAGATCGTCGTGGAGCCGGACGCCGGTCTGGTCCAGCTGGTCAGGGACCAGCTCAGGCTCAAGTCGGTGCCCCGGCTCAAGGTCAGGATCCTCGACGGCCGTACGGCCACCGCCGCCCTGCCCGACGCCTCGGCCGACCTGCTCGTGCTCGACGCGTTCAGCGGCGCCACAATGCCGCTCGACCTGGCGAGCGTCGAGTACATGGCCGAGGTCGCGCGCGTCCTGCGGCCCGCGGGGACGCTGGTCGTCAACGTCGCCGACGGCAAGGGGCTCGCCTTCGCGCGCAGGGTGCTGGCCACGATCGGCGGTTCCTTCGGCCATGTCGCCCTGCTCGGTGAGCCCGGCATCATGCGGGGGCGGCGTTTCGGCAACCTCATCGTCGCCGCCTCCCGCGTCGCGCTGCCGTACGCCGACCTGACCCGCAGGGCCGCGAGCGGCCTGACCGTGGCCCGCTGCCTGTCCGGGGAGGAACTGACCAGGTTCGTCGCCGGGGCGAGGCCGTTGCGTGACGGCGACCCGGTGGTCGTGCCGGTGCCGCCGCCCGAGGTCTTCGGCTGAGACCGTCGGCCGGGGCCTTCGGCCGGAGGACTCAGGCGGGCACCCAGGCCCGTACCGCCGTGCCCTCCCCCGGGGCGCTGGCCAGCCTCAGCCCACCGCCGAGGGCGTTCATCCGGTCCGCGAGCGCGGCCAGTCCCCCGCGGTCCGCCGTGGCCGGTTCGAACCCTCTGCCGTCGTCGGAGACCACGGCCTGCAGCCTCCCCTCCTCCAGCGACAGCCGTACCTCGATCCTGGAGGCGGAGGCGTGTTTGAGCGCGTTGGCGATGGACTCGCTCACCGTGAAGTACAGCGCGCCCTCGACCTCGTCGGGGAAGCGGCGCGCGCGCAGCCCGGGGTCCGCGATCACCGTGGTGGTCGTCGGCAGCCGTGAGCAGCGCTCCTCGACCGCCTCGACCAGCCCGCCCTGGCTGAGCACGGACGGATGGATGCCCGCCGCCAGCTCCCGCAGGTCGGTCAGGGTCTGCCTGGCCTCCTCGCGCAGCAGGGTCATGGTCCGCGCGTCCCCACCCGTCGCCCGCGCCAGCTCCAGGCCCGCGATCAGCGCAACGAGCTGCTGCTGCACCCCGTCATGGATGTTGCGCTCGATCCGCCGCCGCTCGGCCTCCTGGGCGTTGACCAGCCTGGCGGCCAGCCCCACGCTCTGGATCGCCAGGCCGACCGGCACCGCCAGCGCCCCGAGCAGCCTGCGGTCCTCCGAGGTCAGCCGCCCCACCGTCTTCGGGCCGCACACGATGCGCCCGAGCCCGGCGGGAACCGTGAGCGCGGCCTCGCCGTCCTCCTCGCCCGCGACGACCCGCGTGCCGTCCGCCAGCTCCACGGCCGCCCAGCTGGTCTCCAGCCCCGCCCGTACGGCCCCCGCCAGCCTGCCCAGTTGCTCGACCGGCTCGGTCTCCTCAAGCGACGGGCCGAGTTCGGTCAGCAGCTCGTCGACCGTCGGTCTGAGGTCGAAGACCAGGAAGATCCGGTGTCCCCTGATGCCGATCCTGATGTCGAGGAGCTGGTGCCTGAACACGGTCATGGTGATCACGATGGGCAGCGCGGCGATGGAGGTGAACAGCCCCAGCCCCAGGCCGGCGCCGTAATCGCTGGGCCCGAAGAACGTGATCAGCAGGAACCCGCCCAGGGTGCCCGTGAGCCCGGCGATCATCCAGCGGAGCACGCGGCGCCCCGCGACGTCGGCACGCCACCAGCGCAGTACCAGGGAGACCAGCACGGCCAGCGCGACCAGGTAGACCACCCCCTGCCCCACCGCACCCGCCAGGGCGGCGACCAGGCCGGGTGTGCCCTTGAGACCGATCGGGTTGCCCCTGGCGAAAATGGACTCGTAGACCGCGTCCGCGCCCAGCAGAAGACCCGCCCAGTGGACCGTGATCGCCACCGCCGCGATCCACGCCCCGACCCGCCAGCGGGGTGAGGGCAGGCGGCCGTCGGGGAAGAGCAGCGGGACGAAGACCCAGGTCAGCCCGTAGAAGACGGTGAAGAGCGAGCTCAGCACGACGGCGACGACGGCCAGTGGTCCCCGCAGCGTGGGGTCACTGATCAGCAGGCCCGCCCCGAACGCGCCGAGCCCCAGGCAGTCGGCGGCGACGAGCAGCAGCCAGCCGTAGACGTTGTCCGGCCGTCTGGCCGCGATGAGCCAGCCGACCGTGGGCGTGATCAGGCATACGGCGACGAACGCCCACACGCTCAGCGGCACGGGGAAGCCGGTCTCCAGCACCCCGCCGGCGACGATGCCGCCCGCGGCCACGGCGGCCATCGCCCCGGCGAGGGCGGCGGGCGGAATCACACGGGTCATGACCGCAGCCTGCCGCCCGGGACGGGGCGCCGTCCATGAGGTTGTCCACACATCCGATGCAGTCTGCCTCACCTCGGGAAACGGAGGACGGCCGGGTGTTCCCGCAGGTCCCGCCGTCCCTACCTTCGAATCGAGGCCGCCGAGGGTGCGGCCGGAAGAACCCGCCTCCCACCAAGGAGATCCTCGTGAGACCGCCGTTCAGATCGACGCGCATGCTCGCTCTCGCCCTCGCCGCGACCGTCGTTCCGGTGAGCACCGTGGCCGCCGGAGGGCAGAGCGTGGCCGCCACCTCTTCCGTAACCCTTTCCGGGACCGCTCTGACGGTCGCCGCCGCCCCCCGGATCCCGGACACCCCGGCGGGCAGGCAGCTGACCTGGCTCCTCGACGCGCTGTCCCGCGCCCCCCTGCCCGAGAGCGAGCTGCGGGAGCACTTCGCGGCCGGCTTCCTGCAGGAGGTCCCCCCCGACGAGATCAACAAGTTCGTCGCCGCACTCAAGGGGCTGACGCTGCAGACCCTGAACGAGGCCGACCCCACGTCGCTGTACGGCACGGCGAAGCTCGGCGGCGAGGACTACGTCGTCACGCTCTCCGTGGACGACGACGGGAAGATCAACAGCCTGCGGGTCCAACAGCCGCAGCCCCTGCCGCCCGGCCCGAAGAACTGGCGGGAGCTGGACGCCCGGATGCGTTCGGTCGCACCGAACGTCGGCTTCCTCGCCGCCGAGATCGACTCCCGGGGACGGTGCCAGGTCGTGCACGGCGTGAACGTGGACAAGCCCAGGCCGCTCGGCTCGATCTTCAAGCTCTACGTGCTGGGCGCGGTGGCCGAGAAGGTCCGCGACGGCAAGCTCAGCTGGGACACCGAGCTCACGATCAAGCCGGAGTGGAAGAGCCCCAGCGAGGGCGGCCTGTGGGAGCGCCCGGACAACAGCAAGGTCACCGTGCGCGAGGCCGCCAAGCTGATGATCTCGATCAGCGACAACACCGCGGCCGACATCCTCATCCACACCGTCGGCCGCAGGGCCGTCGAGGCCAAGGTCCGCCAGTGGTCCGACCACCCCAAGCTGAACATCCCCTTCCTGACCACCAGGGAGCTCTTCCTGCTCAAGGGGATCGACCACCCCCGGCAGGCCAGGACCTACCTGGGCCTCAGCACCGCCAAGAAGCGGAAGTACCTGCGTGACGTCGTCGCCAAGCAGGACGGCTCCGGCATGAAGCCGTGGACCACGCCCCGCGAGGTCGACACGATCGAGTGGTTCGGCTCCCCGCGTGACATCTGCCGCGCCTACGTGGGCCTGAGCAGGCTGAACTCCAAGACCCTGAACGAGACGCTGTCCGGCTTCGACGGCCTGGGCCTCGACGCCAAGAAGTGGCCGACCGTCTGGTTCAAGGGCGGCTCGGAGCCCGGCCTGCTGGACCTGGCCTACCTCGGGCGTTCGGCCTCGGGGAAGACCTACGTCGTCACCGCGCTGGCCTACGACAAGAGGAAGGCCCTCCCCGAGGAGCGGGCCGCCCCCCAGATGGTCTCCCTCGTCAAGGGCTCCTTCTCCCTGGTCAGGTCCAGGTAACCCGTCGCCGGGGCCGCGGTCAGGCCGTGGTCCCGGCGTCCACGGTGACGGAGGTTCCGGTGATGTTGCGCGCGCCGGGCCCGGCCAGGTGCGCCACGGTCGCGGCGATGTCGTCGGGGTCGCAGTAGCGGCCGAGCGCCGTGTAGGAGCGCTCCCCCTCCGCGTCCGGCCCGTCCGCCGGGTTCATGTCGGTGTCGGTCGAGCCGGGGTGGACGAGGTTGACGGTGATGCCCCGGGGCCCGAGGTCACGGGCCAGTCCCTTGGTGAGCCCGATGAGCGCGGACTTGCTCATCGAGTACAGCGTCCAGCCGGGCGAGGTCACCCGCTCGACCAGGCTGCTGCCGATGCTGATGATCCGCCCGCCGTCCCCCATGTGCCGGACCGCCGCCTGGGCCAGCAGGAACGACGCCCTCGCGTGGACGGCCAGCGTCCGGTCCACCTCCTCCAGGGTGAAGTCCTCGATCGGGCCGTAGGGGGCGATCCCGGCGTTGTTCACCAGGATGTCCAGCCCGCCCAGTGTGGAGACGGTGCGCTCGACCGCCTCCGCCAGCGCCGTCGCGTCGGTCGCCTCGGCGGGTACGGCGAGGCCCCGGCCACCGGCCGCCTCGATCTCCCGCACCACCTCCCGCGCCTTCTCCCCGGCGCGGGCGTAGGTGATCGCGACGTCCGCGCCCTCGGCCGCCAGCCTGCGTGCGATCGCCGCACCGATGCCGCGGCTGCCTCCGGTGACGAGCGCCACCCGTCCGTTGAGCATGACATTGCCCCCTCAATGCGGAATTGATTCCGTTTCAGAGAATAGGCGGAATCGATTCCGGATCGCAAGTCGATAGGGTTGGGGGGTGCCTCGGAGCCGACGACCTCAAGCAGCGGACCCCCCAGCCGGGGATCCCCCGGCCGCGGACGCTTCAACCGCGGACACCCCGTCCGCGGGCGGCTCGGCCGTGGGCGGGCCGGTCACGGGTGACCGGCCGGGCGACAGGCGCGCGGACGCGGCGCGCAACCGTGCGAAGATCCTCGCCGCCGCGGAGGAGATCGTGGCGACCCGGGGCGTCGAGGCACTGGCGATGGCGGACGTGGCCGCCGCGGCGGGTGTCGGCGTCGGCACGCTCTACCGCCGCTTCGGCGACAGGTCCGGCCTCGCCCACGCGCTCATCGACCGGCGGGAGCGGGAGTTCCAGACGACCTATCTGAGCGGCCCGCCCCCGCTCGGTCCCGGCGCGCCCGCCGCCGAACGGATCCGCGCCTTCCTGCACGCGCTGGCCCGCCGTACGGTCGACCAGCTCGACCTGCTGCTCGTGGCGGAGACCACCGGACCGTTCGCCCGCTTCGGCGGGGCCTACCACGCCTACCACCGCCACCTGGCGATCCTGATCGCCGACGCCCGGCCCGACCGCGACCCGTCCTTCCTGGCCGACGCCCTGCTCGCCCCGCTGGCCGCGAACCTGCTCGCCTACCGGCGGGACCTCACCCTCGACGGCGTCCAGGCCGGACTCGACGACCTCCTGACCGGCGTCCTGCCGGAGTAGCCGCGGCCTTCACGTCGCCGAGGTGCCGTGGGTGGTGGCCAGGTCGAGGAAGAGGGCGCTGGACCAGCCGAACCCCTGGGTGGCCCGGCAGGCCCGGCCGCCGGTGAGGGGATTCCAGTACTCGTACAGGCCGCCGCCGTCGTTCACCATCCGCAGCGTCCGCACGGCCAGCTCGTCGGCGGCCTCGGCGAAGCCGGAGCGGCGCAGCCCCTCGACGAGCAGGTGGTTGACGTTGAGCCACACCGGCCCGCGCCACATCGCGTCGGGGTCGAAGTCCGGGTCGTCGAAGGCGACCGTCGGCACCGGGCGTTCGGCCCAGAAGCTCGGCGAGAGCAGGTCGGCGAGGAGCCTCTCCGCGATCGCCTCGGGCAGGCGGCCGGTGAACAGCGGCATCAGCTCAAGCGGGGTACGGCAGGCCACCTCGACCTCCCGGGAGGTCTTGGCCAGGGTGGTGAAGCGCTCGCCGTTCCAGCGCCTGGCGACGAGCAGTTCGACGTGCCCGGCGGCCCGCTCCCGCCACCCGGCCGCCTCCGCCGTACGGCCGAGCGCCTCGGCGATGTCGCCGAGCCGGTCCGCCTGCAGGGCGAGGTAGGAGTTGAGGTCGGGGGGCTCGGCCCTGGGGCCGTGGTCCCAGATCGGGCTGTCGTCCAGGCCGGACGAGTAGGGGTGGAGATACTCGGCCAGCCCGTCCCCGTCGGGGTCGGAGACGGTCAGCCACCACTCGTGGGAGCGGGCGATCGGCTCGTAGACCTCGGCGAGGAAGCCCGGGTCAGGCGCCACCTCGTGGATCTTCCAGACGGCCCAGGCAAGCAGCGGTGGCTTGGTGACCGGCACGACGCCGCCGATCGGCTGCCCGGCCTCACCCGGCTCCGGCCCGCCGACCGCCGTACCGACGTGCTGGGCCAGGCGGGCGTGGTCGGAGCGGGGCAGGTCGGTGGTCTCGGCGAGCACGCCCAGGTCGTGCACCACGTCGGGGACGAGCCCGTCGGGGCGCTGGTGACCGAGCAGGATGCGGATCTGGTCACGGGCCAGTTCGGGGGCGCCGTGGCGCAGGCCGACCGCGTGGAAGCAGGCGTCCCAGTTCCAGACGCCGACGTAGCCGAACTTGGAGGGGACGACGCCCAGCCTGCCCCGCGCCTGAGCGATGGGCAGCAGGTTCACCCCGAGCGTCCACCACGCCTGTTCGGCCCGTTCCCGCAGGTCATCGGGTACGGCGGGCATCCGCCCGAACCACTCCCGCCACCGTGACGCGGCCCGTTCGAGCAGGGTGGGGCCGTCGAGGGTGGAGGCTCCGGTCAGGACCAGCGTCCCCTCGACCGCTCCCCCGCCGCCGTCCCAGACGGCCCGTGCGCCGGAGCCGGTCAGCACCAGCGTCTCCGCGTCGGCGAACACCAGCTCGACGCCACCCTCGAAGGTGAGACGGTCGGCGTGGGCCCCCCGTACGGGCAGTTCGACGGCGCCGGAGAACAGCCGCAGACCGGTCAGCACGGTCGTGTCCGCCAGCCGGGTCTCGTACTCGGCGCGGGCGATCCACAGGGAGCCGTCGTCGGCGGGCATCACCAGCAGCCGGGAGCCCCGGTCGGTGAAGGGGGTCCGCCCCAGGTCGCGTAGCTCGAACGTCATCAGCGTCCTCCCAGGCCGGACATGGCCATGCTGTTGAGGATGCGCCGCTGGCCGATCAGGAAGGCGATCATCATCGGGACGACCGAGATGGCCGAGGCGGCGAGGGTGAGCCCGTACTCGGTCGCGCCGTGCTGTCCGGCGAACTGGCTGACCAGCAGCGGGACGGTGGCCAGCTCGGGCGAGTTCAGGAAGATGAGCGGGAAGAAGAAGCTGTTCCAGCTCGCGAGGAAGACGATGATGCCGAGCGCGCCCATGCCGGGCCTGACGTTGGGCAGCACGATCCGCCAGAAGATCGTCCAGCGGCCCGCCCCGTCGAGACGGGCGGCCTCCTCAAGCTCGATCGGGACCGCCCTGATGAACTGGCGCAGCAGGAAGACCGCGAACGGGTTGACGTAGCCGGGCACGATCAGCGCCAGGTGGGAGTCGATCCAGCCGAGCTTGGAGAGCATCAGGTACAGCGGCACGATCGTCACCTGCGCCGGCACCATCTGGGTCGCCAGGAAGAGTCCGAACAGCAGCCCCGAGCCCCTGAAGCGGATCCTGGCGAAGGCGTAGGCGGCCATCGCCGAGGTCAGCAGGGTCAGCGCCACGTTGAGGACCGCGATGTAGAAGCTGTTCCAGTAGGCCTGGGCGAAGGGCAGCGCGCCGAAGGCGTCGGGGTAGTTCTGCGCCCGCCAGGGGTTGGGCAGCCAGTCCAGGGGCGAGTTGAGCATCTGGTGCGTGCCCTTGAACGACGTCAGCAGCATCCAGACGAACGGGAACAGCATGACGAGCCCGCCGACGGCGAGTGCGACGTGCAGGGCGATCCCGCCCAGGCGGCGGGGCAGGGAGACACCCGTGGGGATCACGGACATGGACGTCCCCCTTTCACGAGTCGTAGTGGACGAAGCGCCGTTGCACTCCGAACTGGACGAGGGTGACCAGCAGCGTCAGCGCGAGCAGGATCAGCGCGGCGGCGCTGCTCATCCCGAACTCGAACCGTTTGAAGCCCAGGTCGTAGACCTGGTAGACGATCGTGCGGGCGCCGTCGTTGTGGTCGGGGTCGACCAGCACGTAGATCTGGTCGAACGCCTGGAAGGAGCTGATCACCGCGACCACGGTCGAGAAGAAGAGGGTCGGGGAGATCATGGGCAGGGTCACCGAGCGGAAGACCCTGATCGGCCCTGCCCCGTCGATGCGGGCGGCCTCGTTCAGCGAGGGCGGGATGGTCTGCAGCCCGGCCAGGAAGATCACGACGTTGAGGCCGAGTGAGGACCAGATGGTCACGACCGCGATGGCGACGATCACCCAGTTCGGGTCTTCGAGCCAGTCGGGCGGCGTGATCCCGAACCAGTCCTGGACGGTCCTGTTCAGCACGCCGTAGTCGCCTCCGGCCAGGATGATCTGCCACATCACCGCGACCGCCACCGAGCTGGTGACGACCGGCATGAAGTAGACGACCCGGTAGAGGGTCTTGCCCCTGACGTGGTTGAGCGCGACGGCGATGAGCAGCGCGAGGCCGAGACCGAACGGGACGGTCAGGAAGGCGAGTTCGACGGTGTTCCAGACGGCCGTGCCGAAGGCGGGGTCGGACAGCTGCGCGGCGAAGTTGTCGAAGCCGACCCAGGACTTCTCGCCGAGCCCGTCCCACTTCATGAAGGCGAGCACGACGGCGAAGCCGAGGGGAAGGACCAGGAAGACGAGCAGGCCGACGACCTGCGGGGCGAGGAAGAACGCGGCCCACCAGCCGTCCCGGCTCCGCACGCGCGCCGCCGCGCGCGCGGAGCCGGGTTTCGCGGTGGGGCGCGTCTCGGTGACGACGCCTGCCACCGCTAGCCGATCTTGCCGTCGACGAGTGCCTGCAGCTCGGTCATGCCCTGCTCGAAGGGGACCTTGCCCGTCCAGACCTTCAGCAGGTGGTCGTTGATGTCCTTGGTGAGGCCGGGGATCGCCACCTCCTCCGGGTAGTTGGCGAAGCCGGTGTCGCGGACGTCGAGGAAGGTCTGGGCGTGCGCGGGGTAGTCGCCTTCGAGCACGACCTGCTCGGCCCCCTTCACGGAAGGTACGGCGCCGCCGCCCTTGAGCCGCAGGAGCTGGCCCTCCTTGCTGACGAACTCGCTCAGGAAGGTGAAGGCCTCCTTGGGGTTGGCGGAGTCCTTGTTCAGCGACAGGTAGGAGGCGGCGACCGCGCCGGGCATCGGCTGGCCCGTCTCGGACGGGAACGGCACGATGTCGTAGTTGGGCAGGTCACCGCCCTTGCGCAGGGAGTCGATCATCCAGCGTCCGCCCGCGTAGAAGCCCGCGGTCCCCTTGAGGAACTGGGTGCTGGCGCCGTTGCTCGCGGGCAGCACGTCGGCCGAAAGGAAGGTCTTGTCGGCGTAGCCCTTGGCGAGGGTCTCCAGGGCCTGGCGGGACTTGGGGTCGGTGGTGGCGACGAACTTCCCGCCGTCCCAGACCTTGCCGCCGAAGCCGCCGATGACGCTGTAGGTGGAGCCGTACCAGTTCCAGAAGATGGACCCGGCCTTGCCCGCCGCCTTGAGCTTGGCGTTCATCTCCAGGTACTTGGCCATGGTCCACTTGCCCGCGGCGTTGAGCTCGGCGGGGTCCTCGGTGATGCCGGCGTCCTTGAGGGCCTTCTTGCCGTACCAGAGGACCTCGGGGTTGGTGTCGTTGGGGACGCCGTAGATCTGGCCGTCCTTCCTGGCGCCGCCGTAGATGCCCTCGAAGAAGTCCTCCGGCTTGCTCTTGCTGTCGGGGCCGGCGAGCTTGTCGTTGAGCGGGGCGAGCACCCCGGCGGCGACGAACTTGCCCACGTTGTCGTCGCCGACGAAGAAGACGTCGGGGGCGGTCTTCGAGGTGAGCTGGGTCAGCAGCTTGGGGTGGTAGTCCTCGTACTTGGGGACGGTCTCCATCTTCAGCACGATGTTCGGGTGGCGCTTCATGAAGTCGTCGTTGAAGCCCTTGAAGAGGGCGACGTCCTCGGCCGAGCCCCAGGTCGACCATCTGATGGTGACCTTCCCTCCCTCCGCGGCGCCGCCGGTCGCGGCCTCGCCGCCACCACCGCCACCGCCGCCGCTGCCGCTGCACGCCGCGGTCGCGGCGGTCGCGACGAGGGCCGCCGCGGCCAGGAACTTCTTGGACGGGGAAAAGGACACGGTGTGCCTCCTGGAGCTTTCCTTGCGGGGGGTGGGGGTGCTTTTCTCACGAAAAATCAGGCTTTGTGGGCGATCAGGCCTCGCGAAGGGACCTGCGGAAGGTCACGCGAGGCCGCCACCGTCGACGACCAGCGCCGCGCCGGTGACGTAGCTGGCGGCGTCGCTCGCCAGGAACAGGACGGCCTGGGCGATCTCGTCGGGGGTTCCCGCGCGGCCCATCGGGCGGTCGGCGGCGTCGGCGGCGAAGGCCGTCCAGTCCTCGGACAGCTGCCTGGCCTCCTCACGGAGCATCGGGGTGTCGGTGTCGCCGGGGTTGACGGAGTTGACGCGGATTCCGGCCTTGGCGTGGTCGATGGCCAGGGCGCGGGTCATGTTGACCACGGCGGCCTTGGAGGCGCAGTAGGACAGAGCGTCGCCGCCGCCCTTGAGGCCCCAGCCCGAGCCGGTGTTGACGATCGAGCCGCCGTCCCTCATCGCGGGGATGGCGTGCTTGCACATGAGGAAGACCGAGCGGACGTTGACCGCCATGACGCGGTCCCACTCGTCGGCGGTCAGTTCGAGCGCGGTGGCGCGGCGGATGATCCCGGCGTTGTTGAACACCACGTGCAGCCCGCCGAAGGTCTCGACGGCGGTCCGTACGGCCCGCTCGCAGTCGGCCTCGGCGGCCACGTCCGTCTCGACGGCGACGGCCCTGCCACCCGCGGCCTCGATCTCGCGCGCGACCCGCTCCGCGCCCTGGCCGTCGATGTCGGCCACGACGACGGCCGCGCCCTGGCGGCCGAACAGCAGCGCGGTGGCCGCGCCGATGCCGGACGCGCCGCCGGTGACGATGGCGACCTTGCCGCTCAGCGTGTTGGTCATGATGGTCATCGGAACTCCTCGGTGGCGGATCGAATCCGGTACAGCGCGCTCTCGCGGTGCCCGGTGATGACGGGGACGTAGCCCTCGACGAGGGCGTCCGTCGCGGGGTCTCCGGTGTCGGCCAGCAGCGGTCGTCCGCCGAGCCCGGCGAGCTTGCGCTGGGTCGCCAGGACGACGAGCCCGCCGGAGGCCATGACCTTTCTCAGTACGGCCGGGCTGATCTGCTGGTTTCCCCGGCCGAGCACGAATCCCTGCCCCCCGATCACCGAGACGACGGCGTGGGTCTCCCGCCCGTCCACGAGGTCGAGGAGCTGCCCTTCTGTCACGTCGGCGGCGACCAGCGCGCCGTCCTGGACCACGTCCACGCCCAGCAGGGTGGTGGCCAGGCCGAGCCGCCCGCCGACGGCCATGGTGGTGGCGCCGGGGCCCAGGACGTAGCGGACGCCGGGCCGCATGCGGGCGACGACCTCGGCCGCGACGGCCTCCGTCGTGCCCGGGGAGGCGGCCGATCCCAGCTTGCGGCCGGACAGGCGTTCCCTGGCCGCGGGCACGCGCAGGGCCCCGTACAGCCTGGGGCCGACCTCGCCCCGCCGGTAGGCGTCCTCGTCGAGGTCGACGACCTCGGCCTCGGCCGTTTCGCGGGCGTCGGCGAACTCGGCGGCCATGGCCCCCGCGGTGGCCGGGCTGAGGGCGAAGCAGCCGGAGTAGACCTTCACCCCGGCCGGGACGCCCAGCACCGGGCACGACGGCGCCCCGTCGAGCACGTCCCGCGCGGTGCCGTCTCCTCCGGCGAACAGCAGCAGGTCGACCGCCTCCCGCATGGCCTCGACGGCCGCCGTGGTGTCCCGGCCCCCGGAGGGGGCGCCGGGAACGAACGGCACCAGCCGGGGGTCGGCTCCCGCGGCCCGCGCGCTGTCCTCCCCCATCGGCCCCGCGACGGTCAGGATCGGCGTGCCGGGCCGCCTGGCCAGCAGCGCCCGTACGGCCTGCGCCGCCCGCTCCCCCGCCTTCGGGGAGGAGCCCCTGGCCAGCGCGAGCCGCTGGGCCCGCTCGCCGTCGCTGCCCTTGAGCCCGGCCGGGCCGCCGATCCCGGCGACCGGGTTGACGAGCAGGCCGACCGTGAAGCCGGGGGCGCCGGGCCGTACGGACGTCATGTCAGATGCTTGCGGGTGTAGGCGCGCCAGGTCGGCGACCACTGCTTGGGGTCGTCGAGCGAGGCGGGGTCGATCTTGTGGATCGTCTGGTTGTAGGGGGCTCCCTTGACGAACTCCGGGTCGCGGCGGGCCTCGTCGGCGACGTGGGCGAGGATCGCGGCGTACTCGTCGAGGTCCTCCTTGGAGTAGGACTCGGTGGGTTCGAGGGTGAAGGGCTCAGGGACCAGGAAGGGGTGGTGGCTGGTCCAGTAGTGCACGCCGAAGTCGGCGGCGCGCACGCCGATCTCCTCCGAGTGCACGCCCGTCTCCTCGAACAGCCCCTGCCAGGAGTAGCGGACCTGTTCGAGGCGGTTCCTGTCCCAGTGAGCGCCCGCGCCGGGAATGTCCAGCACCTTGCGCATGAGGTAGTTGTTGTTGAGCACCGCGGTCTCGGCGACCTCGCGCAGCCCGTCGGCGCCCAGCGCCATGATCCAGGCGTAGGCGCGCACCACGTTGGGGGTGACTCCCAGGAAGGGCCGCATCTTGCCGACGGACAGCGGCCGGTCGTCGTCGAGACGGTAGCCCTCGCCGTCGAACTCGACGGTCGGGGACGGCAGGAAGGGCGCCAGCGCCTCGGAGACGCAGCTGGCCCCCGCCGCCGGGCCACCGCAGGCGTGCGGGGTCGAGAAGGTCTTGTGCAGGTTGAAGTGGCACAGGTCGAACCCGGCGTCGGCCGCGCGGGTGACGCCCAGCAGCCCGTTGGCGTTGGCCTGGTCGTAGCAGGCCAGGCCACCGGCCTCGTGCACGATCCTGACGAACTCCTCGATACGCGGGTTGAAGATGCCCGTGTCCTCGGGGTTGGTGATCAGCAGGGCCGCGGTCCTGGGCCCGGCGGCGGCGCGCAGCGCCTCGATGTCCGGGTAGCCGTTCTCGTCGGGCAGCAGCGTGATGACCTCGTACCCGGCGGCCTTGGCGCAGGCGGCGTTCGACGGGTGGGAGAACATCGTGGTGATGACCTGGTCGCGCTGTTCCGCCTCGCCCCGGGAGGCGTGGTAGGCGCGGATCATCGCGACGTTGGCGTAGATCGCGGCCGACCCTGAGGCGGGCTGGAGCGAGACCCGGTGCATGCCGGAGATCTCGGCGAGCATCCGTTCGAGGCGCCAGTAGATCTCCAGGACGCCCTGCACGGTGTCCTCCGGCTGGAGGGGGTGCAGCTCGGCGATCCTGGGGTCGTTGACGAACCGGTCGTTGACCTTGGGGCTGTACTTCATCGTGCAGGTCCCCTGGCCCACGGCGATGGCCTGGTCGACGCCCAGGTTCTCCTGGGAGAGCCTGACGTAGTGCCGCAGCACGTGCAGCTGCGACATCTCCGGCAGCCTCGGCGGCTCGGCGCGCCGTACCGAGGCGGGCAGCTCGACCGCGGGCACCCCGGCGGCCGGTACGGCCACGCCCCTGCGTCCCGGCCGTGACTGCTCGAAGATGATCGGCTCGTCCCAGCGGGCCTGGTGGAAGCGGCGCAGCGGCGGCTTCGGCGCGACCGGCAGCTCGGCGAACGGCTCTCCCGCGTGCCCACTCATGCCAGCCCCTCCCGTACGGCTGCCGCCAGCCGGTCGATGTCGTCCTTCGAGTGCAGTTCGGTCACGCAGACCAGCAGCGTGCGGTCGTCCAGACGGACGCCGCCGAGGATGCCGTGCTCCCGGAGCACGGCCAGGAGCGCGTCGCAGGACGGCACCTCGATCGTGAACTCGCGGAAGTGCACGGAGCCGGAGTGCGGCACCGTGGCCCCGGCCTCCGCCAGGCGGTCCATGGCGTAGCGGGTGCGGGCCAGGATGGTCTCGCCGATCTCGCGCATGCCCTGCGGGCCCATCAGCGCGAGGTAGACGCCCGCGGTGATGCCCCACAGGGCGGCCGCGGTGCCCACCCACTCCTTGCCCTCCTCGCGCAGGGCGAAGGAGGTCCGGTCGTAGAAGACGTCGCCGAAGCCGTACTCGCCGGGGACCGTGGTCGGCGCGATGCCGAACAGGCGCGAGGGGAACTCCGCGACCAGGCGCTCCTCGTCGCGGGTCGCGATGTATCCCGCCTGGCCGCCGCCGTAGTTCTGGTGCATGCCGAGCGACTGGATGTCGCCGCAGGCGATGTCGGCGCCGTAGGAGGCGGGCGGGGCGAGCACGCCCAGCGAGATCGGGTCGGCGGAGACGACCAGGAGGGCGCCCGCCGCGTGCGCGAGGTCGGCCAGCTCCCGGCCCCTGGTCTCCACGACGCCGTAGACGTTGGGGGTCTCCAGGTAGATCGCGGCGTAGGTCTCGTCGATCTCGACCTCGCCGATCTCACCGTCCGGCCCGACGGGGGCGACGACCAGGTCGATGTCGTGGCCGAGGAAGTCGCGCAGCTTGCTCATCCTGTCGGCGGAGACGGCTCCGCTGACCAGCGCCCTGGACCGACCCGTGTAGCGGGCCGCCATCCTGATCGCGGTCCCGGCCGCCTGGTGGCCGTCGTAGGTGGGGACGTTGACGACGTCCATCTCCAGCAGCTCGGCCATCATGCTGACGTACTCGAAGATCGCCTGGAAACGCCCGTGGTCCTCGTACGGCTCGCCCGCGTAGGCGGTGAGGAACTCGCTCCTGCCGTTGACCTCGTCGCAGACGGCCGGCACGTGGTGCGGGTAGCAGCCGTGCCCCAGGAAGCTGAGCACCTGGGTGGTGTCGACGTTGCGCGCCAGCAGGGCGCGCATGTGGGCGACCAGCTCCTGTTCCGAGGCCAGCGGCGCGGGCAGGTCGAGCGGCCTGCGCAGGCGCAGCCCCTCCGGGATGTCCGCGTATAGGTCCTCGACGCTCGCGGCGCCGACGGCGGCGAGCATCTCGGCCCGTACGCCGGGCTCGGCGTTCGGGATGTAGGGGTGTGTCACCGTGCTCCTTCGTTCGTCAGCGGGCTCTCCGTGTCCGTACGGCGGGCGCCGGAGTTCGCCAGGCGCAGCACGACGGCGTCGCGGCCCGGGATCTCGATCGGGCCCGCGAGGTCACGGCCGGTGAGCAGGTCGGTTCCCGGCTCGGCGAGGTCCACCTTCACCGGGTCTGTCGTGTGGTTGAGCAGGAAGAGGTGGTCGCCTCTGCGGGTGGCCTCGACGCCCTCCGGCACCACGGCCACCGGCTCGACTCCCGCGGCGGCCAGGACCTCCGTCAGGACCGGGGTGACGTCTTCAGGCAGGCAACCGAGGTAGACGGCGTTGCCGCGCCTGGTGATCGCGGCCTGTCCGTCCAGGTCGCCGCCCTCGTAGCGGGCGAGCACCTCGGTGCCCCCGGAGGCGTCCCCGGAGGCGTCCTCGACGCGCAGCCACTCGGCCCAGGTCCGCGCCGGTACGACCCGCCCGGCCAGCCGCAGGGGTTGGACCGTTCCCTCGGGCAGCGGCCAGAACTCGTCGACCGTCACACCGAGCAGGGCGCGCAACGGGCCGGGGGCGCCGCCCTCGTGGACCTGGTCGTCGGAGTCGACGACGCCGCTGAACGGGCCGACGACGAGGTGGCCGGGGAAGGCTTCGAGCCAGGCGGCCTGTTCCCCGGTGCACATGTAGAGGTTGGGGGCGATCACCACGCGGTAGCCGGACAGGTCGCCCAGCGGCGGGACCAGGTCGACCGCGACGCCCGCGGCGTGCAGCGGTCCGTACCACGCCTGCAGGAGTTCCTTGAGCCTGAGCCGGTTGGACGGCATCGACTCCGGCGCCTCAAGACCCCACCAGCTGTCCCAGCCGAGGACCAGGGCGACGTGCGCCGTGGTCGGGGTTCCGGCGACCTCGGCGAGCCGTTTGAGGTCGGCGCCGAGGGCGAGGGTGTCCCGCCAGCCCCGGGAGGCGACGCCGCCGTGCGGCAGCAGCGCCGAGTGGAACTTCTCCGGCCCGTACTTCGCCTGCCGCCACTGGAAGAACATGGCGCCGTCGGCGCCGTGCGCCACGGCCTGCAGGCTGTGCAGGCGCATCATCCCCGGCGGCTTGGGCGCGTTGACCTCGCGCCAGCTCACCGCGCTCGCGGCCTGTTCGAGCAGGATCCACGGCTGCCGCCGCAGCGAGCGCATGAGGTCGTAGCTGAGCGCGACGGTCACGTGCGAGGTGGGGTCGGCGGGGTCGGGGTAGGCGTCGTCGCTGACGACGTCCTCGGCCCCGGCCCACTTCCAGTAGTCCAGGCCGTGCAGGACGCTCATGAAGTTGGTGGTCACCGGGATCTCCGGGGTGACCTCCCGCAGCACCTCCCGCTCCAGTTCGAAGCATTCGAGCAGCGCGTCGGAGCAGAAGCGGCGCCAGTCGAGCAGTTGCGCGGGGTTGACCGGCCCCGGCGCCTTCCTGGGCGGGTTGACCTGGTCGAACGCGGTGTAGTGCTGCCCCCAGCAGGAGGTGCCCCAGGCGGCGTTGAGGCCGTCGACCGATCCGTGGCGTTCGCGCAGCCAGCGGCGGAAGTGCCTGGCCGACTCCTCACAGAAGCATTCGAGCGTGTGGTCGGCGTACTCGTTGCTGATGTGCCACATGGCCAGCGCCGGGTGGTCGCCGTAGCGTTCGGCCATGGCGCGGGCCAGCCGTACGGTCGCGGTGCGGAAGACCGGGGAGCTCGGGCAGTAGCTCTGCCGGGAGCCGAAGTCGAGGCGGGTGCCGGTGGCGTCCACGGGGAGCACCTGCGGGTACTCGCGGACCAGCCAGGGCGGCGGGGTCGCGGTCGCGGTGGCCAGGTCGGCGGCGACGCCGTTGGCGTGGAGCAGGTCCATGACGCGGTCGAGCCAGCCGAAGTCGTACTCGCCGGGGCGGGGTTCCAAGCGTGACCAGGAGAAGACCGCGACGGTCGCCATGTTCACCCCCGCCTCGGCCATCAGCCGGACGTCCTCGTCCCAGACGTGCTCCGGCCACTGTTCGGGGTTGTAGTCCCCGCCGAACAGCAGACCGGAAACCCTGGTCAGGCCCACCCGAAACTCCAATCTGTGCCATGTACTATTTTGTATGCAGAATTCATAGTGCAGTATTTTGTACTGCGTCAAGTGGTAGGTTTCGGTCAAGATCAATCCCGAGGAGAGCCATGCCGATCGAGCGGCGCCCCCTCCGCGAACAGATCCGCGACGAGCTCATGCTCAGGCTCGACCGAGGGGACTTCGCGGCCGGAACGGACATCAACGAGGCCGCGCTGGCCGCCGAACTGGGCGTCAGCCGTACGCCGCTGCGCGAGGCGCTGATCACGCTCGCCGGCGAGGGCGTGCTGGAGAGCAACCAGGGCAGGGGTTTTCGGTTCGCCCCGGTGAGCCGTAAGGAGTTCCGCGAGCTGTGCGCCATCGTGGCGGCCCTTGAGGCGCTGGCGCTGGACAGCTCCGACCCCGCCTACCTCGGACGGACCGCCCCCGAACTGCTCAGGCTCGCCCAGGGGTTCTCCGACGACGTCGCCGAACAGCAGGACATCGAACGGCACGACGACGAGTGGCACGACCTGCTGCTCGGCGGCTGCGGCAACGAGCGGCTGCTCGACCTGATCACCAGCGTCAAGGCGGGGATGCGCCGCTACTCACACCTGGTCGCCGGGGAGAGCACCCCGATGGAACGCGCCGCCGAGGAGCACTGCCGGATCGCCGAGTGCCTGATCGCCGGCGACCTCGAAGGGGCCGCCACGGCCCTGCGGGACAACTGGGTCAACGGCATGGAGCGGATGATGTCCCGCATCCCCGAGACGCCCTGAGAGCCGCTCGCAGGAAAGCGCCTCTCAGTCTCCCGGAGAGCGCCTCTCACTACCGGCCCACCTGACGCGAACCCATCATGGGATGCGACAGGCAAGCACGAAGGTGGTGACAGAGTGCGGTCCTCTGTGGAAGAACCCGTGAAAGAGACGGACGTCGAGCGCGTCCTCGGACGCTACGCCGGAACGTGGTCCATCTGGCGCAGCGACACCGGCCGGTGGTACGCGACCCGGCTGACCAGGGCCCTTTCCAGGGTCCAGCTGGACGCGAACCTCTCCATGACCGTCCACGCGGACGACGCCGAGGCGCTGGACGAGCTTCTCACGGAGCAGGAACGGATGGCCTCCGCCGCCCCGTCATGAGCCGCCGCGGGGACGGCGCGGCCCTCGCGGCCCGACATCCCGCGCCCCCCGCGGCTCAGCTGTACGGCGTGGCGATCTCGTCGATCCGGGCGGCGAGGGTGAGGTCCAGGTCGGTCAGGCCGCCCGCGTCGTGGGTGGACAGCGCCAGGTGGAGAGTGCGCCAGCGGATGTCGATGTCGGGATGGTGGTTCATCCGCTCGGCCTCCACGGCGACCTCGTCCACGATGCGGATGGCCGAGGGGAAGTCCTTCGCGGTGATCGTCCGGCGGATCTCGTCACCCTCGCGCCGCCAGCCGGGCAGGTCGGCCAGTCTCCGGTCGATCGCGGAGTCGTCAAGCAGGTCCATCGGTCCAGGAGATCACGCCGGTCGTCACGGCGCCAAGCCCGCACGGCGCTTCGGCGCGCCGGGAGAACGCCGAAGGCGTGTCCCGCGGAGAGGTCCGCGGGACACGCCTGTTGTTCGTTACTTGACGGCGCCCGAGGTCAGACCCGACTGGATCTGCCGCTGGAAGATGATGTAAACGATCATGACGGGGATGATCGCCATGCTCAGCGCGGCGAACAGGCCCGGCCAGTCGGCCTCGTAGCCCGCGTTCGTCGAGATGTTCGCCACGCCCTGGGTGATCAGCCACTTGTCCTCGACGTTGCCGGAAAGCAACACGATCGGCAGGAGGTACTGGTTCCACTGGCCCAGGATGTTGAAGATCGTGATGCTGATCAGGCCGGGCTTGGCCATCGGCACCATGATCTGGAAGAACGTCCTGGTGTGCGAACAGCCGTCCATCATCGCCGCCTCGGCCACCGAGGTGGGCAGCGTCTTGAAGAACGCCGACAGGAAGAACACCGTGAAGGGCAGCGAGTAGGCGACGTAGACCAGGATCACCCCGAAGTGGGTGTCGATCAGTCCGAGCTGGCGCACCACGAAGAACAGCGGCACCAGCGCGAGGAAGACCGGGAAGGTCATGCCCGAGACGAACAGGAAGTAGATCGCCCGGTTGCCGGGGAAGCTGTAACGCGCCAGCACGTAGGCCGCCATCGAGCCGAGCAGCATGGTCAGCGCCGTGCTGCAGGTCACCACGAAGACGGTGTTGAGCATGTACTGGCCGATGTGGGCTTTCTGGAAGGCCCTTCCCCAGGCGTCCCAGTGGTAGGACGAGGGAAGCGTGATGGGGTCGCCGAAGATCTCGGCGTTGGTCTTGAAGGACCCCAGGAACGTCCACAGGATCGGGCCGATGATCAGGATCGCCCAGACGAGCAGCGCCACGTGGGACAGCGCGCCGAAGGCCCCGAGGGGGTTGCGCCTGCGCCTCGGCCTGCCATGGGAGGCGGGCTTGGAAACCATCAGAACTCGATCCTCTCGCGCCTGGTCACGCGCAGGGTGAGCGCGGCGAAGGTGATGGTCATGAAGAAGAGCACCACGCCCATCGCCGACGCGTAGCCGAACTTGGAGAAGTTGAACGCGGTCCGCCAGATCTCCAGCGGCAGGACCGTGGTCGAGTTGTCCGGACCACCCCGGTCGACCGAGAGCACCTGTACCAGGGCGAAGGCGTCGAAGGCCGCGATGCCCAGATAGACCCAGGCGACCTGCATGGTGTCCCACAGCAGCGGGAGCGTGATCTTGAAGAAGAGGGTGGCGCGGTTCGCGCCGTCAAGCTCGGCGGCCTCGAAGACGTCCTTGGGGATGGAGGACATTCCCGCGGAGAACAGCACCACGTAGAAGCCGACCGCCTGCCAGACCATCACGCCGATGATCGACCACAGCGCCAGGTCGGGGGCGATCAGCCAGCCGACCGGGTCGATGCCGACCAGATCGAGCAGGCCGTTGAGGACACCGCTCTCGTCGGGACGGTAGATCGCCTGGAAGAGCACACCGACGATGGCCACCGCCAGGACCTGGGGCAGGAAGAAGATCACACGATAGACCTTCGAACCCCAGATCCCGCTCATCTTGCCCCCCCGCTGCCCTCCGCTCAGGTTGAGCAGGAAGGAGAAGAACAGGGCGATCACAATGGTGACCAGCGGCATGACAAGCAACAGAACACCATGGTGACGCACCGCGGCCCAGAAGACCTCGTCGTCCAGCAGCCGGGTGTAGTTCTCCAGGCCGATGAACTGAGGGTTCGCCGAGATGCCCTTCCAGTTGGTCAACGAGATGTAGAAAGCCTGTAGGTACGGGCTGATCACGAAGACCACGTAGAGGATCACCGGCGCGGCGAGAAAGCCGAAGATGAACCGGTACCTGCCATGCCGCATGGGGGACTACACCGTCCGCTTCTGCTTGGTGATCGAAGAGTCGGACTTCGACTTGTCGGCGGCCTTCTGCATCTTGTCGCAGAACTCGTCGGCGGAGATACGACCGAACATGAGGGCGTTGGTCTGCTTGCGCAGCTCGGTCTCCAGCTCCTTGTACCAGTTCTCGAAGGCGCTGAAGGTGACGATGTTCTGGCCCGCGGCGGTCTGCGCGGCGCTGAGGCTCGCGTTACCGGGCGACAGGTCCAGGCCGTCGGCGGCACCGGTCACGACGGTGATGTTGCCGGACTTCTCGGTGAAGCCGCGCGCGCCCTCCTTGGAGAGCATGATGCGCAGGTACTCAAGGCCGCCCTTGGGGTTCTTGGCCTTGGCGGGGACGATGTAGGCCTCGCCGGCGGCGGCGCGGATGGCCTCGAAGGGCATCTTGTCCGCGGCGGTGACGCTGGGGGTGGGCGTCAGGGCGTACTTGAACCCCTCGGGGGTCTGGCTCTTCTGCTCGTTCTCCAGCCAGGAGCCCGACGGGTAGAGGGCGACCTTGCCCTGGTTCTGGCGGGTCTGCACCTCGGTGTGGATCAGGCCCTCGAAGGACTTGTCCATGTACTTGCCGATCTCGGCCCAGGCGGCGGCGGCCTGCTTGACCGAGTCGCGCTTCCAGACGCCGTCCTCAAGGTTGTCGATGTCGATCAGGACCTGGTTGCCCTCGATCTTCGCGGCGGAGATGAGGATCATCCAGTACGCGTAGTAGGAGGCGTTCTTGCCCGCGTAGGCGAACGGGGTGATGCCCGCGGCCTTGATCTTCTCGCAGAGGGCCTTGAACTCGTCGAAGGTCTTCGGCGCGGTCCAGCCGTTCTTCTCGAACAGGGCCGAGTCGTACCACAGGCCGTAGGCCGAGAACACGTAGTTCATCAGGAACGGCTTGTTGTCGATGAGACCCGACTCGATGGTGCCCGGGGCGACGGTGTCGCGCACCTTCTTGGCGGGGTCGTCCATCGAGGGGGCGTCCCACAGCTCGGTGAGGTCCAGGAGCTGGCCCTCCTGCTGCAGGGCGCCGGTGTCCATGAGGTCGGTGCCGGAGTTGGCGATGACGTCGGGCACCTCGCCGCTGGCGAAGCGCGGCTGCAGGGTCTGCGCGATCTGCTGGGTGGCGACGTGCTTGACGGTGGCCTGCGGGAAGGCCTTCTTGTACATCGGCTCGTGGACGTCGGTGGCGTAGCTGTCGCCGAGACCGCCCTTGAAGATGACGACTTCGAGGGGGGCGTTGGCGGCGACACCGAACGGGTTGGCCGGGGAGACCGCACCGCCCGAGGAGGGGGCCGCGGAGGTGGTGGCGGCGGGAGCGTTGCTGCCCCCGGTCGCGCACGCGCTGAGCAGTCCTGCGGCGGGGCCTGCGACGAGGGCGGTCAGGCCGATCCGGCGGAGCATCTGCCGCCGGGTGATATCTCCGGGCGTACCGGCCGAGTAGGACATTGTAACCCTCCTGGGCGGGGGATCAATTAGGAAAGTTTCCTAAACGTTTGCCTGAAGGTACGTAGCCCCGGACTACAGCGTCAAGGGTTCGCAGCCGGTCTAGACCGAGCCGTGATGTCTCTGCGACAAATCCGGTAGCAACGAGACAGCAAAGCAATCCTGACCTTGGCAGATTTGCACACAGTACCCGATACTTCGCACATCGCCATTGACTCGCGACATGCGTGTGGGTAAAGAATCTAGGTCCTGAAGCAACCCTTTGGGAAGAGCCGGTCTAGACCAGATAATGACGGTTTGCCGCATACCGCCGCAAGACCCTACTTTTGGGGCATGTTGCTGGCGGAGCAGCGTCGGCTGCTGTGTGAACACGGTCGCCGGATCGTGGAGACCGGGCTCGTTCTCGGGACGTCGGGCAATCTCAGCGTCCGTCTCGGCGACCTGGTCGCGGTGACCCCGGGCGGTCTGGCCCTGGACCGGCTCGAACCCGAGGCCTGCCCGGTCGTCGGCGTCGGGGGCGACCTCGTCGAGGGAGACCTGTCGCCCTCCTCCGAGACCCCCATGCACCTGGCGATCTACGCGGCGACGGGGACGACGGCCGTGGTGCACACCCACTCGACCTTCGCCACCGTGGTCTCGGCGGTCATGACCGAGCTGCCTCCGGTTCACTACAACACGACACTGCTCGGTGGCGTGGTCAAGGTGGCGGACTACGCCACGTACGGCACCGCCGAGCTGGCCGGGAACGTCATGACCGCCCTCGGCGACCGGCAGGCGGTACTGCTGGCCAACCACGGCGGGGTGACCCTCGGCGACGACCTCCCGCAGGCCTTCGAGGCGGCCAGGCTGCTCGAATGGCTCTGCGAGGTCTACGTGCGGGCCAGGGCCCTCGGCGAGCCGAGGACGCTCACCGGGGACCAGCTCTCCGCCGTCGTACGGCGCCGCCGGGCTCCCGCCTTCCCCCTCGGCGAGGACTGACCCTCCCGCGAGCCTCCCACCAGGCCCCCCGCGGGGACGACGTCCCCGCCCTGTCGACGTGAGGATCGACGCGATGCCCCTGCAGCTCACCGGCACCCCGAGCGACCCGGACCTGATCCGGCTGCCCTGGGACATCCCTCTTGAGAACTGGCCCGACCACCATCTGGTCGCCCTGCCCCGGGGTATCTCCCGGCACGTGGTGCGCTTCGCCAGGCTCTCCGGGAAGGTCTACGCGATCAAGGAGATCAGCGAGCACTACGCCAAACGCGAGTACCGCCTGCTGTGGGACCTGAACCGGCTTGACGCCCCGGCGGTCGAGCCGGTCGCCGTGGTGACCGGCAGGACCGACGCCGACGGTGAGCCGCTCGACTCCGCGCTGGTCACCGAGCACCTGCAGTTCTCCCTGCCCTACCGCGCGGTCATGTCGGGCACCATCCGCCCCGAGACGCTCACCCGGCTGCTCGACGCGCTGGCCGTACTGCTGGTGCGGCTGCACCTGACCGGTTTCTACTGGGGTGACTGCTCGCTGTCGAACGTGCTGTTCCGCAGGGACGCCGACTCCTTCGCCGCCTACCTGGTCGACGCGGAGACCGGGGAGCTGCACCCCATGATCAGCGAGGGGCAGCGGCTGCACGACATCGACGTCGCGCACGTCAACCTGTTCGGCGAGATGCTCGACCTGCAGGCGGGCGAGCTGCTGCACTCCTCGATCGACCCCGAGGAGGTCGCCGACTCGGTCTGCGCGCGCTACCACAGGCTCTGGGGCGAGCTCACCTCCGACGAGATCATCGAGGAGGTGGACTGGCACCGGATCGACCAGCGGATCCGCAAGCTGAACGACCTCGGTTTCGACGTCGCCGAGATGATGGTCCGCCGCAAGGCGGGCACGGGACGGCTGGTCGTGCGCCCCAAGGTGGTCGACGCGGGACACCACCAGCACAGGCTGTTCAGGCTCACCGGTCTGGACGTCGAGGAGAACCAGGCCAGGCGGCTGCTCAACGACCTCGACGCCTTCCGGGTCGCGCGCGGCCTGCGCCACGAGGACGAGGCGGTCGTGGCCCACCGGTGGCTGGCCGAGGTGTTCCAGCCGACGATCGAGGCCGTACCGGCGAACATGCGGCGCAAACTGGAGCCGGCCCAGCTCTTCCACGAGGTGCTCGACCACCGCTGGTTCATCTCCGAGAAAGCCGGGCAGGACGTCGGACTGCCCGCCTCGACCGAGTCATATGTGAAGAACGTTCTTGTCCACAAACCCGACGAGAAAGCCCTCCTCCCCGACGAGTAGTAAACGTTCCCCCGTCGGTTGACAAACCTTCTACCGCCCGGCGGAATTCTTTTCCTCGCCATATCTGACTTTTCATGAATAGCTCCGGGTTCGGAGAGGTTTCCCTACGCTGACCGGGCGGCGTTGTGGAGTCGTTGGCGAGGGGGACCCCGTGCTCGGAATCGAAGGCTGCCTGGCCGAGGCCATGGCCATCCCCGGTGCGCTGGACGCGGTGCTGATCGACCAGACCGGCGGGACGGCCGTGGCGGGCGGTGGCGCGGCCCGCGAAACCGGCGCGGGCAGGGCCGTCGCGGGGCTCGGCGAGACCTTACGGGCGATGCTCGACGGCCTCGCCGTGAGCCTCCCCGGCGAGCCCACTGGAATCCGTGAAGTGATCATAACCACCGACGACGGATACCATTTACTAAAACCATTGGAAACGGTGTTCGACGGCCTGCTCGTGATTTATGTCCGTCTTGATGTACATCACGCTGATCTGGCCCTGGCGCGGCATCGTCTCCAGTCCCTGTCGGGTCACCTGACCGCCCGTGCCGGGGGTCTCACCGCCCCGCCGTTCCCGCGTGAGGAACGGCACCGGTCCGGCCCGCGAGGGTGCTTCGACACGGCCGGGCCACCGTGCCCGCCCGCGACGGGACCTCCCGCCGGGGCTCCCGGGGGGACCGTGACGGCGGGCGACCCCGCCGACGTCGACCTGCTCATCCGGCTGAGGAACGCGCTGAGGGCACTTGCCTGAGCCCGGTCCGACGCCTTCGAGGACGCCCGTGAAACCGCGGACGCCGAAGCGGACCAGAAGGAGGGTGCCGGTGGAAATCCGCGACGAGGTACGCCAGGAGATGACCCGGCTACGTGAGCGGACACCCGATGTGGACGGAAGCGTCGTGTGCGGCGCGGACGGCCTGACGATAGCCAGTGACCTGGACGGCGGTTTCGCCGAGCAGACCGGCGCCCTCTCCTCGGCGCTGCTGGCCCTCAGCCGCCGGATGGCGGACATGACGGGCAGGGGAACCTTCGAGGAGACGCTGGTCTCCGCGGCCGGCGGCTACGCGCTCCTCTACACCGCGGGCCCGAAGATCGTCCTCACGATCCTCGCCCGCCCGGGGTCCAACCTCGGATTGCTGCGGCTTGAGGGACGCAGGACGGCGGAGAACCTGGCCGCCATCACCTCCCGCACTCGGACGCCCCGGTGACCGGAGCGGCGAGGACGACCGCGAGGGACCACGCGACGCCGAGGAGAGACCGAGGGTCCGGCCCGCGGGCCGTACGGCACGGCCGGTGAACGCGGAACGAGGGCGGGCACCTGTGCGGGGTGCCCGCCCTCGTCCTTCCTGAGGGGGTCTCGGACTCCGAGGGGGATCGGAGGAGGGGTCCCGGGAGAGGAGCGGGACCTTCGGGGATCTCAGGAAGCGGGGATCCGAAGGGGGTCGGGGGTCTTCGGGGTTGGGGGATATTTCGCGATGAGGGGTTACGGCCGCGGCGCGTCGGCCAGGGCGGTCTGCGGCGGCGTGGCCGGGTTGTGGTCCATGAGCTTCCAGGCTCCGCTGGAGAAGGCCACGGGGTAGTTCTTCTTGCCGACGCCGTCGCCCCACTTGGTGATGACGTACTCGACCTTGATGTGCCCCTGGCCGTCGACACCGTCCACGCCCAGCGTGTCGGAGTTGAAGCTGCCACCGGTCAGGTCGGCGAAGGTCTTGGCGTCGAGGTCGATCATGACGCCGCTGCTCGACGGCACGCCGGGGCCGCGGTCGCCGACGAAGAACTTGGCCTTCTTGCCGTTGTAGAGGACGTAGCCCTCGGTGAACAGCGGCCAGCTCGGGCTGGCGATCATGCCCTTCTGCATGGGCTTGCCGCTCGCGGGCAGACCGGTGTCACCGGCGCGGCCGGAGGAGTCGTCCCAGAAGTAGGAGGCCTTGGTCGAGCCCTTGAGCAGGACGGGCTCAGCGGCGGCCGGGGCGGTGGCGGTGGTTCCGGTGCCGGTGTCGGCTGCGGCGGGCAGCGCGGAGACGACACCCGCGGAGGTCAGGACGCTCGCGCTCAGAAGGGTGGCGGCGAGCAGACGATGGCGCAGGGCAGCGGAGAAACGCATGAAGACAGGGCTCTTTCACGAGGGAACAGGACAGCCGCTCGTGCCGGGCCGAAGACGTTCGGCGATCAGTGGGGCACGGGGCGTGAGCGCTCACAGGGAAGAGAGGCCGCACCAGGAAACAGGCGGGCGTACACGGAGCGCGGTGCGGGGCGGGGGTGCCGCGGTCAGGCGCGGCGGAAGTCTCAGTCGATCCGCGCGAAGGCGGTGCGTGCCGGTGGGTAGGCGACGACGTGATCCATGAGGGGATCTCCTCTCCATCTCGTCTACCGGGTTAGCTGACGGGTTCGGGCGGTGGAGTTGCCCTACCGCCGCGTTGTCGCGGCGGATTCACCCCAAAAGGTGGGTCCCCGGCTCCCGTCGCCCTCGGGAGGCTTCGGGATTCGACGTCGACCGACCGCTCCTTCTCGTGAGGGGCAAGTCACCGGTCGAGAACAACTAGGACACTACCCACCACAAACGGACAAAGCAAAGCAAAAGCCATGAAAACCCCAGAAGATCTACCTTCAACCCCCAAGAAAGGGACATTGGCCAGGTCTTGACCCCACTCCGCCCATGGCGTTAAGTTCAGTGAAACTGTTAGGAAACTTACCTAATAATTAACCCGTAATCATGGGCCTGACCTGCACGTTCTCCGCCCTTATACCCCCCAGGAGAAGCCCTTCATGAACAATCGGAAGCTTGGTGCGATCGCCGTCGCGGCGGCCGTACCCGTCCTGCTCTCGACGGTCATGGCCGGTTCGGCGTCCGCCCATGGATCGATGGGAACACCCGTCAGCCGGGTCTACGCCTGCTATCTGGAGAACCCGGAGTCGCCCGACACCCCGGCCTGCAAGGCCGCCGTCGGCAAATGGGACACCCAGCCGCTCTACGACTGGGACGAGTTGAACATCGGCACCGCCAACGGAAAGCACAGGGAGATCATCCCTGACGGGCAGCTGTGCAGCGCCGGACGCGCCAAGTACCGGGCCTACGACGCGGCCCGCACCGACTGGCCCTCCACGGCCATGCCGACCGGCGGCGGCGCCTACACCTTCCGCTACCCCTACACCGCCGACCACCCCGGCACCTTCGAGATCTACATCACGAAGGACGGCTTCGACCCGCTCCAGCCGCTGAAGTGGTCGGACCTGGACTCCACCCTGCTGGCGAAGGTCAGGAACCCGTCCAAGGTCAACGGCGAGTACGTCATCCAGGGCCAGCTGCCCCCGAAGACCGGCCGCCACATCATCTACTCGATCTGGCAGCGCTCGGACAGCGCCGAGGCGTTCTACACCTGCTCCGACGTGACCTTCGGCAACGTGTCGACCCCATCCCCGACCCCGACCGCCACGGCGACCGCGACGGCGACGCCCACGGTGACGCCGACGCTCACCCCGACCCCCACCCCGACCGTCTCCCCCTCCTCGACGCCCACGCTGACGACGACCGCGACGCCGCCCGCGCAGCCCTGGGCCGCCGGTGTCTCCTACTACGCCGGGAGCGTGGTGACCTACGGCGGCTCCGCCTACCGGTGCCTGCAGGCGCACACCTCCCTGCCCGGCTGGGAGCCCGCCAACGTCCCCGCGCTCTGGCAGCGCGTGTGACCCGGTACCCGCCGTACGGGCCGTGAGGCCGTAGGGCACGCGAGCCCCTCCCATCGGCTCCCGGGCGCGGGGCCGGTGGGAGGCTCGTTCTTCCGGACATCACGGGCGAACCCGGTAGCGTGAGCGCGTGTCACTGACCCTCGGCTGTTGCCTGGCCGCGCTGGTGACCGTCGCGGCGCTCTACGCGCTGGCCCTGTACGGCACGGCGGGAACCGCGGCGGCCGGGGCCGTCGCCGTCACCCTCGTGGTGGCGATCACGATCGGCGTCGTGAACGGAAGCCTCAGGGACGCCGCCGGCTTCGGCACGCTCGCCGCGGGCGCCGCCGCCGTCGTGTGGTCCCTCGGCCGCTCCCACCGGCGGCGCAGGACGGGCCGGGCCTCGCTCGCCGCCTACCGCGCCGCCTCGGCCGCCATCCCCAGACTCGCCGCGACCACCGAGCGCGACCGGCTGGCCGCCGAACTCCACGACGTGGCCGCGCACCGGCTGACCGGCATCGCGGTCGCCTCGGCCGCGGCCCTGCGGCTCGCCGACCCCGTCATGACCGCGGAGGCGACCGCCCACGCCGCCGAGGCGGGCCGTCTGGCCGTCGCCGAACTCGACCGCCTGGCCCGCATCGACCGGCGCGGCGGCGAGACGACGCTGGCCGACGTCGACGCCCTGGCGGGCCATCACCCCGGGGCCGACTACCGGCGCACGGCCGCCTCCGCGCCACCCGGGACCGCGGCGCTCGCCCTGCGCATCGTCAGGGAGAGCCTGACAAACGCGATGCGTTACGCCACCGGCGCCGCCGTACGCGTCCGGGTCGAGGAGAACGCGGGACACCTGGTGGTCACGGTCACCGACGGGGGCGGTCCCGCCGCCGGAGGGCTCGGCACCGGAACCGGCCTGGCCTCCCTCGGCAGGGCCGTACGCGCCGTGGGAGGGACGCTGAGCGCGGGCCCCGAGGGGGCCGGATGGGCCGTCAGAGCGGCGCTCCCGCTGCCCTCCCCGGCCACGGGGCCTGCTGCGCCCACCGCGCCCACCGCGTCTTCTACGTCCCCTGAGCCCCCGCGGCCCCTGTGGTCACGCCGTACGGCGGGCTGGCGGGGCGCCGCCGCACTCGACTGGGCCCTCGTGGTGCTGGCGGTCGCACTGCCCGCGGGATTCGGGCTGCTGGCCACGGAGGCGCCGCGGCCGTTCGTCTCCCCCGCCTCGGGCACGCTGCTGCTGGTCCTGCTCGTCCTGCACGCCCTGCCGCTGCGCGGGCGCAGGCTGGCGCCGAAGCTGAGCCTGGCCGTGGCGCAGGGGACGTTGCTGGCCTGGCTGGCGTGCGACGCGGCGGGGCTGACCGTGCCGCACTCCGCCCAGCTGGTCCTCGTGTGCTGGTGGGTCGAGCTGACGCTGCTGTACACCGTCGGCGCGTACGGCTCCCGCGGCTGGCCCGCCCCGCTCGTGGTCGCCGGGCTCGCCGCCTTTCCCCTCGTCCCGGGCATGACGGGCCCTCCCCTGGCCGTCTGGGCCACGCTGAGCGCGGGGATGGCCGTACCGACGGGGCTGGCGTGGGGGTCGGGGCTGCTGGTCGGCGGGCGCAGGCGCAGGCGGTGGCGGGCCGAGGCCCTCGACCGGGAACGCCTCGACCGCCGCACGGCCGAGGCCGCGGGCGCCGAGCGGAACCGGATCGCCGCGGGGCTGCGCCGTACGGCGGGGGCACGGGCGCGGGCCGTGGTCGAGGCATCGGAACAGGGACGGCTCGACCTGGTCCTCACCGAGTCCAGGGCCGGGCTCACCGCGCTCAGGGAGCTCCTCGACGAGCTTCGCGGCGGCTGCGACCCGGCGGACGACACGCCTCCCCCGGTCGTCGCCGGGATCGCGGCGCTGGCCGTCAGGCGCGGGGCCTTTGTCGAGCACGAGGGACGGCGCCGTCCCCTGCCCGCGACGGTCGAGGTGGCCGCCTACCGCCTGGCCGAGGCGCTGCTGGCCGACGGCGTGACGGTGACGGTGACCTACCGCGACGACGGCCTGGTGCTCTCCGGTCCCGGAGAGGCCAGGAAGGTGCGTGCCATGGTGGACGCGGCGGGCGGTACGGTCACCGAGACGAAGGACGGGATTCGGGTATGGCTGCCGGAGGTGTTCCCAGCGTGATCCGGGTGACGGTCGCCGACGACCAGGCGGTGGTCAGGATCGGCATCACCGCGGTGCTCGACGCCGAGCCGGACATGACGGTCGTCGGCCAGGCCGCCGACGGCGAGACCGCGGTCGCGCAGGCCACGGCCCTGCGCCCGGACGTGGCGGTGCTGGACATCCGGATGCCCGGGCTCGACGGGCTGGCCGCGACGGCCAGGATCACCGCCGAGGTCCCGGCGACGCGGGTGGTGGTCCTGACCACCTTCGGCCTGGACGAGTACGTGTTCGCGGCGCTGCGCGCGGGGGCGGCGGGGTTCATGCTGAAGGACGCCGACCCCGGGCGGATCATCGACGCGGTCCGGGTGGTCGCCGGGGGCGACGCGCTGCTCGACCCCGGGGTGACCCGCAGGTTGATCGACCGTTTCACCGGCAGGCCCGGCCCCGAGGAGGCCGCCAGGCTCTCCGGCCTGACCCCCCGTGAGACGGAGGTCCTCCTCCACGTGGCCCGCGGCCTGTCGAACGCCGAGATCGCGGCGGCGCTGGGCATCAGCCCGGCGACCGTCAAGGACCACGTCGCGCGGATCCTCGCCGAACTCGGGGTCCGCGACCGGGTGCAGGCCACCATCGCGGCCTACGAGGCCGGTCTGGTCCGTCCCGGGGCGCGGTGACCCCCCGCCGCGCGGCGGGGTGGGAAACGGTTCTCCGGCAGGACGATCACCTGGAGTGACGTTCCTAGCGTGAGTTCCATGACAGAACCATCCCCTTCCCTGCCCGCCTCCAGGGCGCCGCTCGTACGGCGCCTGGCCGGGGGCCTGCTGCTCGTGGTCACCGCCCTGGCCGCCTCCGCCGCCGGTGTGGCCGCCTTCCTCGGCACGGCCGCCGCAACCGCGTCGGTCCCGGCGCTGTGCGCGGCGGGCCTGGTCACGCTCGTGATCGTCGCGTTCCTGCTCGGCCTGCCCTGCCTCGCCCTGTACGGCGCGCGCCGCCGTACGGTCGCCTCCGCCGTGTTCGCGGCCGTGGTCGCCGTCGTGGTCGCGGGGACGGCCACCGTCACGGTGTTCCGGCCGCTGCCGGTGATCGCCCACGGCCCCGCCCCCGCCGGTGTCGGGTTCTGGGACCTGCCGACCGGCTCCAGGATCGCCTACGTCTCCCTCAAGGCCGCCAAGCCCCGCCCCACCCCGGTGATCTTCCTGCACGGCGGTCCCGGCACCCCGGACGAGGGACTTCCCGACAGCGGCGCGGAGCTGGCCGCGCTGGGCTTCGACGTCTACTCCTACGACCAGCTCGGGGCGGGCAGGTCGACCCGGCTCGCCGACGTCTCCGGCTACACCGTCGCCCGGCACGTCGCCGACCTCGACGCGATCAGGAAGACCATCGGCGCGGAACGGGTGATCCTGGTCGGGGAGTCGTGGGGCGGCTCGCTCACCGCCCAGTACATGGCCGCCCACCCGGACAACGTGGCCAAGGCGGTCTTCGTCTCGCCGGGACCGATCTGGGAGGGCGCCTTCCCCGGCGGGAACTACGGCAGCCCCTGGGACCGGGTCGCCCCGCAGGACCGCGCCCGTTTCGACGAGCTGAACGAGGAGCCGAGGGTGCTGGCCCTGTTCACGCTGATGGGGATCAACCCTGAGGCGGCGCACGCGCTGGTCCCCGACGCCGAGGCCGACTCCCACCTGCACCGGCTCGCGCTCGCCGGCAAGGACGGGACCGGGTGCACGGCGGGCCCGCCGACCAAACCGCACGACAACCCGCAGGGCTTCTACGTCAACCAGGTCACCAACGCCGACTTCGCCGGGATCACCGACCCCAGGCCCGCCCTGCGCCAGGTGCGGGTGCCCTCGCTCATCATGCGGGGCGAGTGCGACTACGTCGCCTGGCCGGTGACCCGCGACTACCGGCGCACGCTGCCGGAGTCGAGGCTGGTCTACGTACGGGGCGCGGGGCACGCCGTCGAGCGGGGGCAGCCGAAGGTGTACCGCTCGCTGCTGCTGGACTTCCTGCTCGACCGGCCGCTCGCGCTGCCCGACCACTCCTCGGCGCAGCCTCCGAAGTGACCCGGGCGCCCCGGACGGTCAGTCCCACCAGAACGACCAGGCGTTCCTCCCCGTGATCCGCTCGGCGTAGTCGATCAGCGTGCCCGAGCTGTAGGTGACGCTGTCCGGGCAGAACGTCCAGTGCTCCGCGGCGACGTGCAGGGCGTGCTCGGGGGTGACGGGGGGCGCGGCGACGCTGAGGTCCAGGGTGTTGAACCCCAGGCCGACGACCCTGGCCCCGAACCTGTCCTCCCAGCTGCGCAGGACGGCGGCCAGCGGGACCATCCACTCGTTGTGGTTGAGCGCGCCCTGCCAGCCCATGACGGCCAGCACGTCCGCGCCCCGCTCCGCGGCCACCAGGCCGAGCGGGGCCCTGCGCTCGGCGACCAGCCCGGCGTACCAGTCGGCGACCACGTCGGGATCGGCGACGAGACTGCCCGCGGGGGCGGGTCCCGGGCACTGCGGGCCGTAGGGGGCCAGCAGGTCCAGCTGGTCGGCTCGGGCCCGTTCCACCCAGTCCGACCACACCTCGGCCATGAACGCGTCCGCGCGGTAGTTGTCGATCTCGGCCGCGGCGTCGGGGGCGATCTGCCCGGCCGACCACGGCTGTACGGAGTCCTCAAGGAGCACCGGCCACAGCCCCGAGTGCTCGTGTTCGGCCCGCAGCCTGGTCCACAGGTCGGCGGAGACCGCCTCGTCACTGAGCCAGAAGGCCGGGAGATGGTCCAGCGAGAACTGCGAGTAGTCGGGGTCGGGCCACACCAAGTCTCCCGGGGGCAACTCGGCCGCGATGCTGCGTCCCTGCCCGCCGTCGGCGAACAGCTGGCCCAGCAGCGGCGGAAGTTGCCCACGCTCGCAATCGCTCATCCCCACCGATCCGATCCTGACCACGGACCAATTTTGGCGCGTCAGGCGTGCCGAGCGACAGTTATCCCCCTCACCGACGGTAAACGCCCAGTACAGGGCTCATAGGACGGGCGCCCCGCCCCCTCGCGCAGGCGCCTGCGCGTGACGAAAGAGGGCGGGGCGCGTGACGGACAGGAAAGCGTTACGGGTGGGCGGGCCCCTCGCCGACGCCGAACCCGGCGATCACCGCCTCACGGTCGGCCCTGCTCATCGGCCAGCCGGGCGCGTCGGGGCGGCTCTGCCACGGTTTCGGCCCCTCCTTCGGCCGGTACTCGACCCCCAGCGCGTCGAGCCTGGCCGTGTGGACCTCCAGCCTCCCGGCGAACTCCTCGTACGGCGTGCGCTCCGCCGCCCACACGACCTCGGCGAACGCGCACAGCCTGGGGAAGACCATGTAGTCGACGGCCCTGGCGTCCTCCATGTGCTCGGTCCAGACGTTGCACTGGGCGCCGATCACCAGGGGGCGGTCCCGCTCGTCCATGCCGGCGGGGACGGGGTCGAAGGCGTGGACGTCCCGCAGGGTGAGCGGCGGCCCGATCGGGATGGGCTCGTCGGGCGACTCCGACTGCCGATAATCCAGATAGACCGACATGTCAGGACAGGCGACCACCCGGTGACCGGCCCGCGCCGCCACCGTCGTCGCCTTGGGCCCACGCCAGGCCGCCACCGTCGTCCCCGGCGTCGCACCGCCCTCCAGGATCTCGTCCCACGCGTACGGCGTGCGCCCGGCGGCGGCGACGTGCTCCGCGACGGCCCCGATGAAGACGGCGCGCGCGGCCGGGTCCCCCGGGCACTCGTCCCCGCCGATGCCGATGTGGGAGGAGGGGAAGAGCTCCATGACCTCGTCCAGGACGTCACGGCAGAACTCCAGGGCCGCCGGCGAGGTGAGGTCGAGGATGTCCTCGGAGACCCCCCATCCGGTACGGACCTCCGTGGGCCGCAGCCCCAGCTCCGGATAGGCCGCGACGACGGCCTGGGTGTGGCCGGGCAGGTCGATCTCGGGGACGACGGTGACGAACCTCTCGGCCGCGTAGGCGACGATCTCCCGCACGTCGTCGGCGGTGTAGAAGCCGCCATGCGGGCGTCCGACGACGGTCTCGTGCTGGCGGGAGCCGAGCATGCTCGCCGGGCGCCAGCCGCCGACCGAGGTCAGGCGGGGATACTTGGCGATCTCAAGACGCCATCCCTGGTCGTCGGTCAGGTGCAGGTGGAGCACGTTCAGCCGGTGCAGGGCCAGCAGGTCGACGAAGCGCAGCAGGTCGGCCTTGGGCATGAAGTGCCTGGCGACGTCCAGCATGCAGCCGCGCCAGCCGTACGCCGGACGGTCCTCGATCTCGACGGCGGGGGCGGTCATCGGCGCGCCCGCGACGGGGGCGCGCCGCAGCGCGGCGGGCGGCAGCAGCTGCCGGAACACCTGGGCGCCGTTGAAGGCCCCCGCCGCGTCGCCCCCGGTGATCCACACGCCGGAGGAGGTGACCCGCAGCCGGTACGCCTCGGCCCCCAGGTCCGGGTCGAGGGCCAGGGTGAGGCGCCCCTGCTCGGGCCCCTGCGGCGGCAGCAGCGCGCAGCCGGTCGGCGGGCCGAGCGTGGCGCGCAGCCAGGCGGCGACCGACGCCAGCTCCCGAGGGGCGTCGAGCGCGGTCTCCGGGACCAGGGTGAAGACACCCGGGCCCGGCTTGACCGTGGACGGTCGCGGAAGCAGGCCGTGGGCGTTCAATCCTTCACCGCCCCGCCGAGCCCGGCCACCAGCCTGCGCTGGACGGCCACGAAGAAGATCAGCACGGGAATTGTCATCAGCGTCGAGGCCGCCATGATTCCCCCCCAGTCGTTCTCGTCGGGTTTGAAGAAGACCAGCAGGGCCGCGGGCAGGGTCTGGTTGCCCGTGGCCGAGATGATGAAGGTCCTGGCGAAGACGAAGTCGTTCCAGGCCGCGATGAAGGAGAACACACTGGTCGCCACCAGACCCGGCGCGACCAGCGGAAACAGGATGCGCCACAGCACGACGGGCCTGCTCGCCCCGTCGATCATCGCGGCCTCCTCAAGAGACTCGGGGACCGCGGCGACGAAGCCCCGCATCATCCAGACCGCGAACGGCAGGCTGAAGGCCAGGTGTACCAGGACGAGCGAGCCCAGTGTGTTGAGGCCGACACCGGGCACCGCCGTACCCAGGTCGCGGATCAGGAAGAACAGCGGGATGGTCAGCGCCTCGACGGGCACCATCTGCGCGATCAGGAACATGATCAGCACCGTGGTGCGGAACCTGAAGCGGAACCGGGTCACCGCGACGGCGGCCAGGAAGGCCACCACGCCGGAGAGCACGACGACGGACATGGCGACGACGAGACTGTTGAGGAAGTAGCGGCCGAAGTTCTCCCCGTCGAGCACCCGCTGGAAGTTCTCCAGGGTCGGCGCCAGGGTCCACGGACGCACCTGGAGCGACTGGATCTCCCCCGCCGGCTTCACCGCGGACAGGACCATCCAGTAGATCGGGAAGAAGGTGACGAACGCCGCGACCACCGCCACGACGTTGGCGACCAGGCGGGACCTGCTCACAGCTTCTCCCCGTTGCGGTGGATGGCGCGGATGTAGAACAGGGTGACCACCAGCAGGATCAGCGTCATGACCACGCCGATCGCCGAGCCGAGGCCGTACTCGGAGGAGCCGAAGGCCGTCTGGTAGGCGTAGACGTTGAGCACCGAGTTCTGGCCCGCGATGCCGCCCCCGTTGGTCATCACGTAGATCTGCGTGAAGATCTTGAAGTCCCAGATGATCGACTGGATGACGACGATCGTGATCAACGGCCGCAGCATCGGCACGATGATCCGCCAGAAGGACTGCCAGACCGAGGCTCCGTCGAGTGAGGCCGCTTCGAGCACCGAGCCGGGGATGGCCTGAATGCCCGCGTAGAGGGTCACCATGACGAAGGGGAAGGAGTGCCAGACCACGGTGACGCCGACGACGCCGAAGGTGATCCACCGGTCGTAGAACCAGTTGAAGCCCTCGATGCCGAGGACCTGGTTGACCAGCCCCAGGTCGGCGTCGAACAGGAACATCCAGACGGTCGAGCCGGTCATCGCGGGCGCCGCCCACGCGGCCATCGCGGCCAGCGAGAGCAGCAGCCGGGGCACCCTGCCCGCCCTGGTGAGCACCACGGCCAGCGCCGCGCCGACCGCGAGCGTCGAGACCACCAGCGCCGCGGCGAACACCAGCGTCTGCCCGAGCACCGACCAGAAACGGCCGTCGGCGGCCAGGAGGGCGTAGTTGCCCAGCCCCACGAACCGGGTCGGCTGCCCACCGCTGACCTGGGCCTGCCGGTAGTCGAAGACCGACAGCAGGCCGAGCATGTAGAGCGGGTAGCCGAACAGCGGCACCAGCACCGCGGCGGACGGCAGCAGGTAGAGCCACGGCCGCAGGCGGCCACCCCCGCGGGCCCGGAGTCCCGGGCCCGCGGGTACCTTCGGCGTCTTGGACGCCCCCGGTGCCACGGTCGCGGTGGTCGCCGAGGTCATGACCGGCCGAAGGCGGTCTTCACCGCCGCCGCGGCCTCGTCGGTCGCCTGCTCGACGGTGGCCTGCTTGGTGGCGATCTTCTGGAGCATGGTCGGGATGACCTTCTGGTTGTCGATCTTCACCCAGGCCGGGTCGATCGGCACGAAACGGGTGCCCGCGGCGACGGTGTCGAGGAACGGCTTGAGGAAGGAGTCCTTGGCCGCCAGTTCGTCACGCGCCGAGGTCAGGGTGGGCAGGTTGCCCATGGCCTCGTACATCTTGGTCTGGTAGGTCTTGCCGCCGAGCAGCTGCAGGAACTTCACCGCCAGCGTGCGGTGCCGGCTGTTCTTCATGACGCCGAGGTTGTTGCCGCCGGAGAAGGCCGGGGCGGGGGTGCCCGCCTTCGAACCGGGCAGCGGGATCACGGCGTACTTGCCCGCCGCGGCGCCCGCGTCGACCGCGGCGCGGTTGAAGTTGCCGAGGATGCCCATGGCCGCCTTGCCGCTGGCGAACAGTTCGACGGTCTTGCCGCCGGTCAGGCTCGCGCAGGCCTGCGGCGGGCAGACGTCGTCGCTGAGCAGGTCGGTGTAGGCCTTGACGCCCGCGCGGGACTCGGGGCCTGCGAGGTTCTCGATGTCGCCGCCGGCGTCCCAGACGAACGGCATGGCGCCGAAGGTGTACTCGCCGCCGACGGCGATGCCGTACAGGTCCGGCTTCTTCTTGCGGATCTCGCGGGCGGTCTCGGTCAGCTCGCCCAGGGTGGCCGGGGGCTTGAGGCCCAGCTCCTCGAAGACGTCGGTGCGGTAGTAGAGGGCGCGGATGCCGATGTACCACGGCAGGCCGTAGACCTTGCCGTCCACGGTCGCGGACTTCAGCAGGTCGGCGCCGACGTCCTTGCCCTCGGACCAGGCCGACAGGTCGGGGCCCAGGTCGGAGAAGCCGCCGGCGGCGGCGTACTCGGCCAGGTCGGTGTTGCCGTACTCGGCGACGTCGGGCGCGCTCGCCGGGTCGTTGAATGCGCCCTTGAACTTCTCGTGTCTGGCGGGGGTCGTCGGGATGTAGGCGACCTCGACCTTCACGCCCGCGTTGGCGGCGGTGAACTCCTTGATCGCCTCACCGACGACCTTCTCCTTGGGGGCGCGGTTGGGCTCGTCGAACAGCCACACCCTCAGGGTCCCGGACTTCTCGTCACCCCCGCTCGCGGCCGGGGCGGTCGACGGCGCGCACGCGGCCAGGGCCAGCAGGGCCACACCCGCGGCGGCCCAGTTCAGGATCTTCACAGGTCTCTCCTCCCGTTGGCGGCAGACCCTAAGAAGGGGGCGCCTGTCACCGGAAGGGGGGAATGTCCTTTGTTCTGCACTGCAGAACCTTGTGTCGCAAACTGGAAAGAAGACTTCCAATTCCCATAGTTTGTGGTTCGTGCCCGACTCAGCCTGATGACCACACGTGAGGGCGTGATGAACGAACCTGCGCCGGAACGCAACCAGTCAGCCTCGCTGCGGCGAGCCCTGGCGGTACTGGAACACGTCCGTGACCACGCGGGGGCGGGCCAGGGACTCTCACTCACCCGGCTCGCCGAGGCCACCGGCCTGTCCAAGAGCACCGTGCTCCGGCTGACCCTCCCGCTCATCGAGACCAGGCTGCTCGACCGGGACCGCAAGACCGGGGCCTACCGGCTCGGGCACGGCTCGCTCCACCTGGGCCAGGCCTACCTGTCCACGCTCGACCTGCGGACCGTCGCCGCCGAGGAGTCGCACCGGCTGATGACCGAGGTCAAGGAGACCGTCCACCTCGTGGTCTACGACCCTCCCGAGGTGGTCTACATCGACAAGGTCGAGAACGAGGCCACCGTGCGGATGGCCTCGCGGATCGGCAGCAGGGCTCCCGTCTACCGCACCGCCGTCGGCAAGGCCATCCTCGCCTGGCAGCAGGACGAGGACGTCGAACGGGTCGTGGCCGCCGGGATGCCGCGGATGACCCGCCACACCATCGTGGACGCCGACCGCCTGCGCACCGAACTCGGCCGCATCCGGCAGCGGGGCTACGCCGTCGACGACCGCGAGAACGAGCCCGAGGTGCGCTGCGTCGCGGCGCCGATCTTCAACCACGCCGACAGCGTGACCTCGGCCATCTCCATCTCCGGGCTCACCTCAAGGATCACCGCCGTCCGGGTTCGCGATCTGGGACCGTTGGTCGCGGAGACGGCGCTGCGCATCTCCAGGAAGCTGGGATCGACCCGCTGACCGTTCACAGACGGGGCCCGGCGTCGGGGGGGACGCCGGGCCCGTGGAGGCAGGGGACCGCCTCCACCCGCATGTCCGACGAGACCAAAAGGACCAACCTTTGATGATCGACCTGGTGACGCTCGGGGAGAGCATGGCGCTGTTCACCGCACGCCGTACCGGGCTGCTCCGGCACGCCCGCGACTTCGGCCTCGGTGTGGGTGGCGCCGAGTCGAACCTGGCGATCGGCGTCAGTCGCATGGGCCGCCGCGCGGCCTGGTTCGGCCGGGTGGGAGCCGACGAGTTCGGAGAGCTGCTGCGCTCGACACTGGCCGGCGAGGGGGTGGACGTCCGGGGAATGATCGTCGACCCCGAGGCGCCGACGGGCCTGATGGTCAAGAGCAGGCGGACCGCCGAACTGGTCGACGTGCGCTACTACCGCTCGGGCAGCGCCGGGTCCCGGCTCCGCCCTGGCGACCTCGACCTGCCGACGTTGCGCTCCGCCCGGGTGCTGCACGTCACCGGCATCACCCTCGCGATCTCCGCCTCCGCCGCCGAGACCGTGCGCGCCGCGGTCGCCGAGGCCCGCGCCGCCGGGGTGACGGTCTCGCTCGACGTCAACTACCGCCGCGCCCTGTGGAGCCCCGCCGAGGCCTCGGCCGCCCTGCGGGACGTCGTGGCCTCCACCGACGTCCTGTTCGCCACCGAGGCCGAGGGCGGCCTCCTCGCCGAGGGCGACGACCCGGTCCGCCTGGCCAAGTCCCTGTCCGCCCTCGGCCCCCGCCACGTGCTCGTCAAACGCGGCGCGCTCGGCGCCGTCGAACTGTCCGACGGGGTGCTGCGGCACGCCGAGCCGTACCGGGTGACCGAGCTCGACCCGGTCGGGGCGGGTGACGCCTTCGCCGCGGCCTGGCTCGCCGAGACCATGGAGGAGGCCGACCCGGAACGGCGCCTGGCCACCGCCTGCGCGGCCGGGGCGTTCGCGGTCACCTCGGAGGGCGACTGGGAGAGCCTCCCCCGCCGCCGCGACCTCTCCCTGCTCTCCCCCTCCGACGCCGTCAGCCGCTGACCGTCCGAGGCGCCCGCCCCCTGACCCGCCGACGGTTCCGTGGGACGCTTGGCACGCGAACAAGATCCGATCTGGAGGACGTGAATGAGCGGCATCAGAGACGACTTCCTGTCCGCGGCGCGTTCCGCCGCCGCCCTGCTGCGTGACCCCGCGGTCACCGCGGCGTGGGAGGAGCCGAGCGCGCTGCCGGAGTTCGGCGTCGGTGCCCTGGCCGGGCACATGGTCAACCAGATCCTGCTCGTCCCCCGGCTCCTTGAGGACCCCGTGCCCGAGGAGCCGGTCGTCTCCCTCGTCGATCACTACGGCCGCTCCCTGTGGGTGGACGCCGGCCTCGACGACGAGGTCAACGTCACCATCCGCCTGGGCGGTGAGCAGATCGCGGCCGAGGGCCCGCGGGCGCTGGCGGAACACGTCGACTCGGTCGTCGAGGAGCTGGCCGTACGGCTGCCCTCCGCACCGGAGCGGCCGGTGCGCTTCCCGTGGTGGGGGCCGTGGTCGCTGACGTTCGACGACGCCCTGGTCACCAGGACGGTCGAACTGGTCGTCCACTCCGACGACCTGGCGGTCAGCGTGGGCGTCCCGACGCCGCCGCTGCCGGAGAGCGTCGTGGACAGGGTGATCGTCCTGCTGTCCAAGGTGGCCGCGCGACGGCACGGCCCGACCGCCGTCCTGCGCGCCCTCAGCCGCGCCGAACGCGCCCCGTCGAACATCACCGCCTTCTGACACCTGTCCTGTCCAGGAGGGGCTTCCCAGGCCCTTCCCGGCACCTTCTCAAGCCGCCTTCCCGGCGCCTACCGGGGTGCCGTCCCGGGTGACCACCGGGCCGTCCCCCCGGATGCCTTCCGGGCATCTGTCCGGACGCCCTCCCGGGCGCCTTCACCGGCGCCCGGGTACGGCGACGCCGGTCACCGGGACGCGGGGAGCCTGCCGAGGGCACGGGCGAGGACGGTGGCGGTCTCGGCGACGACCTTCTCCTCGTACGGCGCGCCGGAGGCACGCCGGGTGGTGTAGACGGCCATGACCAGGGGCGCGGCCGACCCGGAGGGGCGGACGACGGCGATGTCGTTGGCGGCGCCGTAGGCGGCGCCGGAGCCGGTCTTGTCCCCGACGACCCAGCTCTTGGGCAGCCCGGCGCGGATGCGCGCCCCGCCGGTCCTGTTCGCCCGCAGCCAGCCCTCCAGCCTCGCCCTGTCCTCGGCGACGAGCGCGTCCCCGAGGACGACCGCCCGCAGGTCACCCGCCACGGCCGCCGGAGTGGTGGTGTCCCTTCTCTCGCCGGGACTCCAGTCGTTGAGCTCGCTCTCCCAGCGGTCCAGGCGGGAGACCGGGTCTCCCAGCGCGCGGAGGTATCCCGTCAGCCCGGCCGGGCCGCCGATCCGCCTCAGCAGCAGGTTGCCCGCCGTGTTGTCGCTGCGGGTGACGGCCGCCTCGCACAGCTCCGCGACGGTCAGCCCGTCCCTCACGTGCTTCTCGGTGACCGGGGAGTTCGGCTTCAGGTCACCGCGCCGCCAGTGGACGACGCGCTCCATCAGCCCGGGACTCGTGGTGCGGGCCTTGTGCAGTACGGCCGCCGCCGCCAGCGCCTTGAAGGTGGACAGCAACGGGAAGCGTTCGCCGGCCCGGTAGGCGATCGTCCTTCCGGTGCCCGTGTCGAGGGCGTAGGCGCCGATACGGCCCCCGAAGGACCTCTCCAGCGCGCGCAGTCTCCGGTGGGCGTCGGCCTCGGCGGACGGGCGTGCCACCGAGGCGCGCGCCAGGTGGCCGCCGGCGGTGACCTGGCCGTACGCGGCACTCGGGCCGTACGGGAGGGTACCGGCCAGGAACGCGAGCACGGGGGCGGTCGTCCTCAGGGCCGCCGCGAGGCGGCGGGGGCGGTTGCGCATTCCTCATTCTCACCCCCGCCCGGCCCCCGGGCCCGGCACGGGGCGGAGCCCTCCAGGTGACGACGGCGTGTCGCCCCGGGTCATCTCTCCGCGCGTCGTACGGCCTCCGCGGCGTTGATCAGACCGATGTGGCTGAAGGCCTGGGGGAAGTTGCCGATGGGCTCCCCGGTCACCGAGTCGACCTCCTCGGCGAGCAGACCGACGTCGTTGGCGTACGACGCCGCGGTCTCGAACGTCCGCCTGGCCGGGCCGCTCCTGCCCGCCATGGCCTGGGCGTGGGCCAGCCAGAACGTGCACAGCAGGAACGTGCCCTCGTCCCCGGGCAACCCGTCGGCCGCCTGGTAGCGGCGCACCAGGCCGTGCCCGTCGGTCAGCCGTGTGGCGACGGCGTCGACGGTCGCGCACACCCTGGGGTCGTCACCGGGCAGGAAGCCGACCATGGGCAGCATGAGCGCGGCGGCGTCCAGGTCCCGTGAACCGAAGGCCTGGGTGAAGGCGCCCACCTCCGGGTTCCAGCCGTGCGTCAGGATCGCCTCACGGATGCGCTCCCCGGTCTCCTTCCAGGCGGCGACGCGTTCGTCCGCCCCCAGGAGCGGGGCCAGGGACACGGCCCTGTCCATGGCGACCCAGCACATCAGCTTGGAGTGCAGGTAGTGCCGCTCGGGGCCGCGCACCTCCCACAGTCCCTGGTCGGGCTCCTGCCAGCGGCGGGCCGCCGTCTCCGCGACGCCGACGAGGAAGGCACGGGTCAGCGGGTCGGGCCGGTGCGCGTTCCGGTGGAGCAGACCGGCCGCGTCGAGCAGTTCGCCGTAGACGTCGATCTGGCGCTGCCGCCAGGCGTCGTTACCGACCCGCACCGGGGCGCTGCCGCGCCAGCCGGTCAGGTGGGGCAGCGACCGTTCGCTCAGGTCGCGTTCGCCGCCGACGCCGTACATGATCTGCAGGTCGGCGCCCTGGTCAAGCTGGGTGGCCGAGGCGCGGGCGAGGAAGGTGAAGAACTCCGCCTCCTCGACGTCGCACGTCGCGGTCGCCAGCGCCTGGAGGGTGAAGCTGGTGTCACGGACCCAGGTGTAGCGGTAGTCCCAGTTACGCTCCCCGCCGATGCTCTCCGGCAGGGAGGTGGTCGCCGCGGCGACGATGGCGCCGGTCGGGGCGAAGGTCAGGGCGCGCAGCACCCGCCCGCTCCGGTCCACCTCCCGCTCCCACGGCCCCCGGTAGCCCAGGTGCGTGTCCGACCAGGAGCGCCATCCGGCGACGGTGTCCGTGATACGGCGGTGGATCCGCTCCTGACTCCTGCGCGGCGGGTCCGGCGCCCAGCCCGAACTGGCCTGCAGCGCCATGCTCAGGCGCTCGCCCGCCTCAAGCGTCACGGTGCCGTGCGCGGTCGATCCGCTCACCCGCAGCGGCACCGGGACCGACAGCGTCAGGACGTTCGCGCCGCCCCGCGCGACCAGGCCGCCGGGCACGGACTCCATCAACGGCTGGACGAGCCCGAACTCGGGGCGGGGCGCGTACTCCACCTCAAGCGTCATCCGTCCCTCGACGCACGTCGCCTCGCGCAGCAGCAGGCCCGGCGACCCGGTGCCCAGCGCGTGCCCGCGTTCCCCCTGGCCGAGGGCGAGCGCGTCGCGCAGGACCACGGTCCCGTCCCGGCCGCGGAAGGTGGTCTCCAGCACCAGGCTGTGTTCCAGGTATCCCCGCTCGACCCCGACGGGGCAGGCGGGCCGTACGGACCAGTGTCCCGCGTCCTCGTCGAGGAGCCTGGCGAAGAGGGCCGGGCTGTCGAACCGGGGCAGGCACAGCCAGTCGATCGAGCCGTCCGAGGTGACGAGGGCCGCCGAACGGCAGTCGGACAGCATGGCGTGGTCACTGATCGGTCGTGTGCTCAAGGACGTGCACCTCGCCAACCGCCGGTGAGGATCATGGGTCACGCATCCCGGGCCCGGCACACCCCATTTGCCCCAAACTCCCCTTTTTCTGGATATACCCCCAGGTAGAGAGGCCAAGCCGTACCGGCGACCGGCCTGCCCCGTACGAACCAAGCCGGGTGCCCTGTCCGCTTCAGGACAGGAGGATGTCTGATTTACGACAACACACCTGGCGGTTCCCCTGCATCGTTGGCAGAGCCGAGGCCCCACAGGAGGTTCGCCATGGAGAAGTACGGCGCGCTGCTCACCGTCGACGCCGAGAAGTTCAGCAGACACCGGGACGTCGACCTGCCCCACCTCCACATGGAGATCCGCCGCGCCCTCTCCGCCGCCTGTACGGCCTGCGGCCTGGCCGAGACCTGGGAGTCCGCCCGGTTCAAGGAGAGCACCGGGGACGGAATCCTCGCCGTCCTGCCCGGTGAGGCGATCCCCACGCTCGTCGATCCCTTCCCCGCCCGGCTCCAGGAGGCCCTGGCCGCCGCCGCGCCGGAGCTGCGGGCCAGAGGGCTGAGGTTACGGCTGCGCGCCGCCCTGCACGCGGGCCTCGTGGACGACGAACGGGAGGAGGCCCCCGGCGTCTCGGCCGCCACCGTCACCGTCTGCCGTCTCTGCGACAGCGAACCCCTCCGGGACGCCATCGGGGGGAGCGACCCCGACGTCACCTTCGCCGCGTTCCTGCTGTCGGACCAGGTCTTCCGCGACTACGTCGCCGGAGGCCGTACGGCGTTGCGGGAGAGCCAGTTCACGGAGGTCCGGGTCCGGATGGACGACAAACAGTTCTCCGAGACCGCCTATCTGCGCGTTCCCGTACCGTCCGCCGTCGCCGCGCCGCTCCCCGAGACCGGTGTTCCCGCCCGGAACGACGGAACCTCGATCAGCGGGGTGACGATCAACGGGCGGGGATCAAGAAACGCCTTCGGCAACACGGTGAACGGCGACTTCAGGATGGGCTGAGCATGACCACGATCGAGGACGTCACGATCACCGGGGACGGCTCCCAGAACGTCTTCGGGAACACCGTCGCGCGGGACCTCATCCTCAACCAGCTCACCATCGTGCGGGGCCGTCCCGCGATGGTGCTGTCCGAGGACGAGGTCGCCGAACGGGTCAGGGCCTACATCCCCGCCTTCAACCACGGCCGGATCGTCGAGATCCTCGCGGCGGACCACGTCATCGCGCTGGCGGGCCCGGAGGGGGCGGGCGTGGTCACCACGGCCATCGCGGCGCTGCGGCGGCTGCACCCGGCCCTGCGCATCCGGTTCTTCTCCACCGGGGAGGACGACGTCGAGGAGGCCGCCGCGGCGTCCACGCCCTGCGGATACCTGATCCGCGCCCGCGACGAGGAGCCCTCGCGGCTGCGGTCCTTCCTGGCCGCGGTGCGCGCGTCGAACGCGTTCGCCGTCGTCGTCGGCACGGCGGCCGAACAGCGGCACCTCACCGAGTTCCTGACCTCGGTCACCGTCGAACCACCGCCCGCCAACGCCGTCTACCGCAGCCACCTCGCCCGCCGGGGTCTGTTCGACTCCCCCTGGCAGGACTGGTCCGGAGGGACACGGCTGCTGTGGGGCGCCTCCCCCGGCGACGCCGCCCGCCTGGCCAGGATCGTCTACGAGGTGAGCCGCAGGGGCGGCGACGAGCACGAGGTCGAGCGCGCCTACCTCGGCTGGGCCGAGGAGCTGCGCAAGTGGTTCGGCTCCCACCCCGGCCTGCTGGACCAGACCCTGATGATCGCCGCGGCGACGATCACCCCCGCCGACGAGACCCAGGTGTACGGCGCCGCGTCGTCCCTGGCCAGGCACCTGGAGATCACCCTGGCGGGGGGCGGCCTCGCCTGGACCCCGACCACCGGCCTGAGCGAACTGCTCGACGCCGAACGCGACGAGGACCAGATCGTCTTCCGCCGATACGGCTACGCCGAGTCGCTCCTGCCCCACGTCTTCGCCGAGTACCCCCTGGCCAGGATGGAGCTGCTCTCCTGGCTTGCCAAGCTGCCGACCGACACCGTCCTCGCGCTGGAAAGAACGCTCGGCCACCGGCTCGTCAGGACGTTCGCCGACCTCGCGGCCAGATACAACAAGTACGAGAAGATCACCCAGATGGCGCGGGCCTGGGCCACCGGATCGGCCGCCGACCTGGCCTACATCGCGCTCACCCAGACCTGCCTGCACCCCCTCGTCGGCGGCCGGGTGCGGACCAAGCTCTACGAGTGGTCGCGGGAACGCCAGGCCCCCCAGAGCCTGAAGCTCACCGTCGTGCAGGTCTGCGAGGTCCTCGGCCAGACCCACCTGTCGATCGCCATGACCCGGCTCAAGCACCTGGCGACCCACGGTGACGAGCGGGTCAGGCTTGAGGTCCTCGACGTGGCCCGCGCCCTGGCCGACCTCGACCCGGCGGCGGTCTTCTCCACGGCGCTGAAGTGGGCCGCGAGCACGGCCCAGGGCACCGGCGCGGACATGATCGGCAGGCTCGACGTCGCCATGCGTCTCCTGCTCGACCTGCTCCCCTCCTTCGGCGGCCCCGAACTCCGTCAGGTCCTGGAGACCGTCGACCACCTGGTCACGAACGGCACCCCCCAGCTCCGCTCCCGCCTGCTGGGATGGGCCAGGGAACTGGCCGCCGGCTACCCGGTCCACGTCCTCATCCTGGCGCTGTCCCTCACCAGGAACGACATCCCCTCCGTCCGGCAGCGGACGACCTTCGGCACCGATCTCTTCCTGACCCTGACCGTCTCCCTGGACTTCGAGGAGCACTCGTCGGTGCTGGAGATGTCCGGTCCCGTCGACCCGATGTCCTGCACCCTCGCCTGGCGGGCCGCCTTCGCCGCCACCCGGGAGTTCCCCCACTTCGGTGAGGCCCTGCGTGTCTGGCTGGACACCGCGGCCGCCCGCGAGGATCTGCGTACCGCTCTGGTCTCGGCTCTCACCGACGCCGCCCACCCCAGCCCGGCCTCCCGCCAGCTCCTGACGGACGTGGTCCGTTCCTGGGCCGCCGCGGGACCCGGCCGCCGTACGGTCAGGGAGGCGATCCTCACCCGCGTCCTGCTGCCCGAGTGGCGACGCTGGCTCCTGCTCGCCTGGGTACGGCTGCGCCCCACGATCCTCTGACCGTCCTGTGCGGGCTGTCCCGTCGAGACCGTTTCAACGGGACTCCCTGTTCGTCAGGACCACTTCACCGGGGCTGTGCCGTCGGGGCTTTCGTCGGGGCTTTCGTCGGGGCTTTCGTCGGGGCTTTCGTCGAGGCTTTTTGTCGGGGGCGGCTGCCACACTGCGGGGATGGCGACATGGCAACAGTTCGAGCGTGAGGCCGGTGAGCTGGCCTCGGTGGTGAGGGCCCGGTTCGAGGCGAGCAAGAGCCACGTGCTCGCGACCCTGCGCAGGGACGGCTCCCCCAGGGTGAGCGGCAGCGAGGTCGACTTCCAGGGGCCCGACCTGTCGTTCGGCTCGATGCTCGGCGCGGTCAAGGCCCTCGACCTGCGGCGCGACGGCCGGTGCGCGATCCACGCCCACCCGCACGACGACGGTGACGCCAAGGTCGCCGGGGTCGCGGTCGAGATCACCGATCCCGGCGAGAAGCTCGCCTACACCACGGGCGACGAGCCCCCCGGCGACTTCCACGCCTTCCGCCTCGACCTCCACGAGGCCGTCCTCACCTCGGTCGAAGGCGACGAACTCGTCATCCGCCTCTGGCGCCCCGGCCAACCGGTACGAACCATCCGCCGCAAATAGGGCCGTCAGGCGGCCAGGGCCTGTTTTATGGATCTTCACCACGGCGAGGATCCGCAAAGCAAGCCCTAAGGGGGATCGGAGGGGTCTCGGCCTTCATCGTTGGTGCAGGGCCGCCGCGTCATCAGGTGCTGAGAGAGCTCCAGCCGGTGATGCAGTCCTTTGCCCAGGCGGTGAGGCGTTCTGGAAAGCCTTCGGCGGGGAACGTGCCGTCCTGGGCAACGTCGTGGATGGTGACGCTGAAGGCTGTGGGCGGCGGGATGAGGGTGACCGGTGCACCGAAGGCGGCTTCAGAGGGTCGGGTGTCGCGGTGGCTGTTGGCGCGGCGGGTGTGTTCGGTGAGCCGGGTGACGGCGGTGAGCCCTCCGTCGAGGTAGGTGTGCAGGATCGTCCAGGGACGGGTTGGAGCGGCCCCGAGCAGGCGGCTGGGATGTTGGAGCAGGAAACAGGACACCGTGACACCGTGCAGAGAACCCCAGGGTGGGAGCCGAGAGTGGTCGAGTGCGAGCACGATCTCGAAGAGTTCCTGACACGGGTGAGGCCGAGTGGGTGCTCCGCATTCGGGGCAGCGGGTCACGGGTACCTCCTGTTCTCACCGGGTGAGCGTAGGTGTTCGGCACACCTCTTGCCGGTCCTGGCCGAGGTCTGATCGACGAACGGCCGCCGACATCGGGCACATTGTTTGACTCTTGCGAACCCGTCGTCCAGGATCACCAGCTTCGCCAAGGTGAAAGCGGCTTGCGCCGACACGCTGGAGGACTCGTAGCGCAGCCGCCAGCGGCCCTTTTCCGGGACCAGGACCGCGGACCCTTGGGCCAGGTGTTCGTTGAGAACCTCGGCCACGGCGTGCTCATCGGGGAGCAGGGCCACCAGTTCGCCAAGCGACGAGACGGCCAGCGCCCGCTCAGCGTTGATCAGGACGTGGCTCCAGGCTTCACATCGTCTGGCAGACATGCCCCTCCTGTATGACGAATTCATCGATGTCAAGCAATGCGCTGCGAGGCTAGGGGCTCCCCTCGCCGGAAGGTCAAGCGAGCCGTCGGCGAGCAGCCGATCTCAGCCGACCTCGGGGATGTCGAGCAGGAGTCCATGTCCAGACGAGAGCGGACATAGGGCTGACGCGCGCCCCGAACAGGGGCTGGGACATGAACGGGATCAGCGATGAGCGGTCATTCGCATGGAGCCGATGTGGGGGACTAACCACCCTGTAAAACGACACCGGCACGCCCACGATCGGAATCGTGAACGTGCCGGTGATCTCGCTGTGCGCCGCCAGGGACTCGAACCCCGGACCCGCTGATTAAGAGTCAGCTGCTCTAACCAACTGAGCTAGCGGCGCTTGAAGCCCTTGAAGGATAGCGCACTTCGGCCACAGGCCCGTAATCCGGCGGGAGTCAGTTCATCCCGCGCGACAAGCCGGGAAGTGCCGTCCGCGCTCTCACGGCTGACGGGGTGAGGCGTCAGTTCATCCTGCGCAGGACGCGGGCCGCGGTCCTGGCGAGCACCTCGACCTGCTCCGCGTCGAGATCCATGCGTGGCCCGGCCAGGATCCAGCGGGCGACCAGGCGCGGCTTGAGCAGGGTGAGCCCCTCGGCGCTGACCGTCCGCCTGAGTTCGCCGCCGTGTACGGCCAGCAGCGGCTCGATCGTCACGGGGATGTTCGTCTCGCGGGAGAGAACCTCGGCCAGGGAGTCGGCGGCCTTGACGAGCGCCTTGGCGACCGACGTGCCGTACTTCTCGCCGAGGAACAGCCGCTCGCCGTACTTGGCGATCTCGGTGTCCGGGGACCAGGCCTCGTTGTCGACCACCCAGACGCCGCCGGGCCCGATGACCAGGTGGTCGATCGAGGCCTCTCCGGGTATGGCCCGGCCGTCGAGGACGCGGTAACCGCGCCTGCGGAGGCTGCGGCGCAGCCGCCTTCCCGTGATGGTCTCGCCCCGGCGCCTGCCCCGCCAGACCGCGGTCGCCTCGTAGGAGCGCCAGGCCCAGAACAGGTCGCCCGCGCCGACCAGCAGTCCGCACACGAGCCCGAAGAAAGCGGGCGAGGGGATGGCGAACCGGTAGGCGATGACCAGCCCCACGGCCAGCCCTCCGGCGGCCTTGAGCCCGCGCATTTTCCAGCGCTGGTCCGCCTCCTTGCGCCAGAACTGCTCGTACATGACCTGGGGGGACAACCCGTGGACCGGGTCGTCGCTCGTCACGTAGATCGATCCGCCGGGCACAGCGAACTCCCGAGAGTCGAACGGTCAGGAAGACACGTGGATCTGCGGCGTTGAAGATCCTTGGTCATCAAATACCCGGCGGAGGGTTGGGGGCACCCCGGACCGTCCAAAGGTGATGGAACTAACACAAGCCGGATAGCCTTCGGGCCCCACCGGGGTCACGCCGTCTTCGCGGCGACGGGCGAGGAGGCCTCCACGACCTTCCTGGTGACCAGCCGTCCGATCAGGGCGGAGAGCCTGCGCGGACGGTCGGGCACGATGTGGGCCATGAAGAGGTTGCCCACCCCCGGCACGACGTAGCCCCGGTCTCGGTCGAGCGCGCGCAGCGCGCCGCGGACCACCCGGTCCGGCGTCATCATGCGCGCTCCGATCGCCGCGGCCCTGGTGCCGATCACGTCGAAGAACGCGGTCTCCACCGGCCCCGGGGTGACGGCGAGCACCTTGACCCCCCGGCCCCTGTACTCACTCCACAGCGCCAGGCTGAAGTTGAGCACGAACGACTTGGACGCGCCGTAGGTCGCGAAGTAGGGCGCGACGTGGAAGCCCGCGGTCGATCCCACGTTGACGACGGCACCGCCACCGCGGGCGACCATGCCGGGGACGAACGCGTGGGTCAGGCCGACCAGGGACACGACGTTGACCATGAGTTCCTCGTGCTCGCGCTCTGCCGGGATCTCCTCGAAGCGGCCCGCGGTGCCGAAGCCCGCGTTGTTGACCAGCAGGTCGACGGTCATCCCCCTGGCGGCGACCTCCTCGGCCACCCGTGAGGCGGCGTCGGGTGCGGCGAGGTCCTGGACGACGACCTCGGCCCGCACGCCGTGCGCCCCGCGCAGTTCCCCGGCCAGGCTCTCCAGCTTCTCCGCCGAACGGGCGACGAGCACGAGGTCGTGTCCGCGCGCGGCGAGCTGACGGGCGAACTCGGCGCCGATCCCCGAGGAGGCGCCGGTCACGAGAGCGGTGCTGTTCATCGCGAAACTCCCTCAACTTGGTTTCCTGGGTCATCAAGGTAGCAGCTATGGAGTTATCCGCAACATCTATGTTGCAGTTAACTTTCGAAATGGTGCGGTGATGTAGCCTCTGAGCATGGCAACGACAGGTCGACGGCTACGGGCTGACGCGGAGCGCAGCATCAGGACGATCCTGGAGGCGGCCGAGCGACTGCTCAGCGAGAACCCCGGCGCCACCATGGAACAGATCGCCGAGGCCGCCGGAGTCGCCAGGACCACCGTCCACCGGCGCTTCTCCAGCCGCGAGGCCCTCGTCGAGACCATGGCGACCTCCGCCTGGCAGGAGATCAGCGACGCCGTCGACGCGGCCAGGCCGTACACCGCGCCGCCGCTGGTCGCCATGCACCAGGCGACCGCCAACGTGGTCCAGATCAAGTCCGGCTGGCGCTTCGCCCTCGGCACCCTGCCCCCGCCCGGCGAGGAGGCCGCCCGCATCCACAACGAGGTGATGGCCAAGTGCGACGCGGTGTTCGCGCGCGCGCTCGAAGCCGGGCTGCTGCGCCCCGGCACCGACCCGCTCTGGGCCCGGCAGGTCTACCTCGCGCTGATCAGCGAGGCGGTGCACCACTCCCCCGCCGGCATGCGGGCTCAGGCCCCCGACGACCCCGACGCCCTCGCCGCCCTGATCATCGACACCCTCCTGTACGGCCTGGCACCCCGCAGGCCCGGTCCACCCGTCGCCCAGGACACGCAGGAAGTGGACCTTTCCGCAGGTCACGACCGGCCATAAGGTCGTCTCATGACCGCGACCATGCCGTCCCCCGTGACCCTCGAAGGTGAAGCCGTACGGCTCGAACCGCTGAGCGAGGCCCACGTCCCCGACCTGTTCCTCGCCGGAGGGGGCGACGACGAGGTGTGGCGCTGGCTCCCGGCCATCACCCCGCGCACCGAGATGGAACTGGCCGCGATCGTGACGCAGCTCGTCCACGACCGGCGCCACGTGCCGTTCGCGGTGATCCTCAAGGCGACCGGCCGCGCGGTCGGCTGGACCTCCTACATCGACACCCAGGGCTTCGACGAGAGCATCGAGATCGGCTGGACCTGGTACGGCAGGGCCGTGTGGCGCTCCGAGGTGAACACCGCCTGCAAGGTCCTGCTGCTCGACCACGCCTTCGGAGAGCTCGGCCTGAACCGCGTCCAGCTCAAGACCGACATCCTCAACCTCCGTTCGCAGGCGGCGATCCGCAGGCTCGGCGGCGTCCAGGAGGGGGTTCTGCGCCGCCACCGCCGCAGGCCCGACGGCTCCTGGCGTGACACTGCCTACTTCAGCATCCTGGACGACGAGTGGCCCGCGCACCGCAGCAGGTTGTGCTCCTTCGCGGTGAGGTGACCCGAAGACCGCACGGCCGGTCACTCGACGCGGCCCGGCCGCGACGCGTCACCGCGCGCGTACACACGGGCCGATCACGCCTTCCACAGCGTTGACGTGGAGCCGCATCTCACCGCGCGTACACACGGGCCGATCGTCCCGGCGGGGGAGGAATCCCACGTCCCGGTACGCCGGGAAAAACCGGGTGAATCCCCGCCGGGGCCCTCGCTACCCTCCTTGTACGGCACACACGCCTGCATGGCTCAGTCGGTGAGAGCGCCGCACTCATAACGCGGAGGTCCCAGGTTCGAGTCCTGGTGCAGGTACTTCACCGCCGCCCTCGCCGGGCAGCATTCCCCGTAGCAGTTCGGCGAGGCCGAGGCGGAGGTCGTCGAGGGTCGGCTCGCTTCCCGCTCCGGCGACGGTGTCGAACATCAGGCCCTCCCCGAACGCGACGACCTGGCGGCCGTGCCGTACCGGGTCGGGGGACCCGGCGGCGGCGAGGACCGCGACGGCTGGGTCGCGGAAGCGGCTGCCCGCCCGGTCGTAGACCTCACGCAGTTCGGGACGCCGGGTGGCCTCCAGGGCGAGTTCGTATCGGGCGATCGTCCGGTGGCGGCCCGCGGTGAGCTGCTCCCACAGCGTCCTGGCGGCCAGCTCGACGAGTGTCTCGGGCGAGCCGGGACCGGCGGCGTCGAGGAGGGCGGCGAAGGTGGCGGCCTCCAGCTCGGTGAGCCGTTCCAGGGTCAGTTCGAGCAGCGCGAGGCGGGTACGGGCGAGGTTGGAGGTCGACCCCGGCGGCAACCCCGCCTCCTCGTCGACCGCCCGGTGGGTCAGGCCGCGCATCCCACGTTCGGCCAGCAGGGCGATGGCGGTCTCCGCGATCAACTCGGCGCGTTGGGACTTCACCGTCCAATACTACGGTTGTAGTTACCCCGGGAAGAGGAGTAACCTTCACTACGCCTGTAGTGACTACACCTGTAGTGAAGGAGTGCGACGTGGCGCGCGCTGTGGTGATCGGAGCGGGGATCGGCGGCCTGACGGCGGCGGCGGCGCTCCAGGGGCGGGGCTGGGACGTGACGGTGTGCGAGCGCGCGCCCGCCCTCGAACCGGTCGGTTCCGGGCTCGCGGTCGCGGCGAACGCCCTGCGCGCTCTGGACACGATCGGCGTCGGCGACACGGTCCGCGGCCTGTCGGCGGTCAGGGGTGAGCTGGGCCTGCGGCGCCCCGACGGAAGCTGGCTGGCGCGCACGACCGAGGAGGAGGCCTCGGCGCGTTACGGCGACTCCGTGGTGCTGCTGCGGCGCGCGGATCTCGTCGGCGCGCTGCACGCCGCCCTCGCCCCCGGCACCCTACGGCTGGGCACCACGGTCCTGGCGGCCGATCCCGGCGGGGAGGTGCACACCGAGGCGGAGACCCTGCACGCGGACCTGGTGGTCGCCGCGGACGGCGTCTCCTCCCCCGTCAGGGCCACGCTGTTCCCGGGCCACCCGGCACCGCGCTACGCCGGGGTCACCAGCTGGCGGGTGCTGGTGCCGGGCGGCGGGGCCGTCCAGGCCTCGGAGACCTGGGGCGCGGGCAGGGTCTTCGGGGTGATGCCGCTGGCGGGCGGGCTGACCTACTGCTACGCGACCGACACGGTCCCCGCCGGCACCGGCGACGGCGACCAGCGCGCCGAGCTGCTGCGCCTGTTCGGCCGCTGGCACTCCCCGATCCCCGGACTGCTCGCCGCCGCCGAGCCCGGGGACGTGCTCAGGAACGACGTGTACCACCTGACGGCCCCGCTGCCCGCGATGCACCGGGGCAGGATCGCGCTGATCGGCGACGCCGCCCACCCGATGACCCCCAACCTCGGCCAGGGGGCCTGCCAGGCGATCGAGGACGCCGTCGTGCTGGCCCACGTCGTGAGCACGGGCGGGGATCTGGCCGCCTACACCTCGGCGAGGCTGGCGCGGACCGCACGGATCACCGCCAGGTCCGCCTCGATCTGCCGGGCAACCCGGCTGCGCAGGCCGCTGGCCGTACGGCTGCGCGACACCGCGACGGCGCTCACCTGGCGGTTCGCCTCCGGGCGGATGACCGCCGCGATGGACGACGTCCTCGGCTGGCGGCCCCCGCACGACCAGGGCTAGGAGGAGACCGTCGCGGGTTCGCGCACGGCCGTACGGCTGCCGCCGTGGTCGGGGGAGAGCCGCCCCAGGGTGACGGTCCCCCAGATGAGCACCGCGGCGGCCAGCAGGGCGGGGATCACGTTGGCCGCCCCGGTCGGCATGGGCTCCTTCAGCAGGATGGCCCCGGCGAGGATCGAGGTGATCGGGTCGACGACCTGGACCGCGGCGTAGGCGATGCCGAAGTAACCCACCTCGTAGGACTTCTGCAGCAGCACCACGGCGCAGACGAGCAGCACCGGGATCGCCACGGTGAACCAGGTCAGCAACCTGCTCAGATCACCTTCGAGACCGCCGCCGACCACCCGCACGAAGGTGGAGACGCTGGCGGTGACCGCCCCCGCCCCGACCGAGAGCAACAGCGCCTTGAGCGATCCGTTGGCCTTGCGCGCGGTCAGGTGGGTGACCAGCACGATCAGCCCGACGCAGGCGAGGAAGCCGAACGCCTGGCCGTTGGTCATGTGGGGTGTCCCGGCGTGCGCGGGGACCAGCAGCATCAGGCCGAGCAGTCCGACGGCGACCGCGATCGACCCGAGGATCTCCTGCCTGCGCGGGCGCCTGCCGTGCAGCACCGCCGCCAGCGGCACCGCGAAGACCAGCGTCGCCACGCTGATCGGCTGCACCACGACCAGCGGCGCGAGGCTCAGCGCGACCGCGTGCAGACAGGCGCCGGTGAAACCGATCACTCCGCCGAGCCACCAGCGGGGCCGTCTCATCAGCTTGAGCGAGGCCCCTTCCGAGACCGCCTCGAACTGCTGAAGCGCCGCTCCGAGGGCGTAGCCGAGCGCGCCGATCAGAGCGATCGACATACCGACCCAGGTCATCGCCACCCACCGGAAGCGACCAGACATGAGTAAAGAAGCGATTCTTGGGTCATCCCGCAAGCTTAAAGCGCGCCAAGGGCGGGTAAGGGGCCTCTCTCGTGCGCCAAGAGCGATTTTGGCCACAAAAATCCGCCCTAGTCAGCTTTTCTGCGGATTTTTTCGGTCCTGCACCGCCTTGTCCCCGCCCCTCCGGTACGGCGCCCGCTCCGGCCCCTCCCCTGCGAAGGCTCCGGAGCGGACTGCCCACCGGACCTACTGCTGGGGCGGGCAGACGCAGAACAGGTGGCCCTCCGGGTCGGCCAGGACGACCCAGTGCCCTCCCGGCTGGAAGTCCGGCCTGGTCGCCCCGAGCTCCAGGTAGTCCTTGACGGCCTGTTCCACGTCGGGGACCCGTACGTCCAGATGGAACTGCTTGTCCGGACCCGGCCAGACGGCGGGCGTGCGGTCGGGGTTGCGCTGGAAGTAGATGGTCATCGTGCCGTCGCCGACGGCGGCGTAGTCGTCCTCGGCGTACTGGACCTCGCAACCGAAGACCGCCGCGTAGAACTCCGCGAGCTTCCTGGGCTCCGCGCAGTCGATGTTCACGGCGATGAGCTGAGCGATCGTTGTCATGCAGCCCATCGTCACGCCCATACCTGTCAGCTCATGTCAGGATTGCGAAATCCTTTCCCGAACGCGCCGTTCCGCCCTCGGGCTACACGATGATCCGTTCGGTCGGTACGGTGAGGCTCGTTGTGAACCTCGTTGGAACGTGAACCCGGGGACGGGCGTTGGAGGAGACGTGGCCTCGATAACTCAGCGCATCAGACGGCTCCTCGAACGTCCCGGGTCGATCGACCTGGCCCCCTTCGAGCGGATCGTCGCCGCGGCGGGAAAAAGGGAGGATCGGGTTCGCGAACTCGACGAGCTGCCCGAGCCCTCGCTCGACGACCTGACCGAGTTCTGCGCCATCGTCCGGGAGGCCGCGCGGCGGACCCTGGGGCTGCGGCCGTACGACGTGCAGCTGGTCGGCATGCTCGCCATGCTCTCCGGCAACGTCGCCGAGATGGCCACCGGCGAGGGCAAGACCCTGTCGGGGGCGATGGCCGCCGCCGGATACGCCCTGCAGGGCAAGCGCGTCCACGTGATCTCGGTCAACGACTACCTGGCCCAGCGCGACGCCGAGTGGATGGGCCCGCTGTACGAGACGCTGGGCGTCTCGGTCGGCTGGATCGGCCAGACCTCGACGCACGAGGAGCGCAGGGACGCCTACGCCAAGGACGTGACCTACGGCCCGGTCAGTGAGATCGGCTTCGACGTGCTGCGCGACCGCACCCGCGTCGACGCGGCCGACCTGATCATGCCCGACCCCGAGGTCGCGCTGGTCGACGAGGCCGACTCGGTGCTGGTCGACGAGGCCAGGGTGCCGCTGGTTCTCGCCGGGGCCACCGACCCGGGCAACGCGGTCCCGGAGATGGCGGCGCTGGTCCGCCAGCTCGTCAGGGGTTACCACTACGAGCTCGACGACCAGGCGCGCAACGTGCACCTGACGAGCAAGGGCATCGACACCGTCGAGCAGGCGCTCGGGATCGACCTCTACGACACCCCGGCCACGCTGACCGAGGTCAACCTCGCCCTGCACGCGCACGCCCTGCTGGCCAAGGACGTCGACTACATCATCCGCGACGGCAAGGTGCACCTGATCAACCCGTCCCGGGGCCGGGTCGCGCTGCTGCAGCGCTGGCCGGACGGCCTGCAGGCGGCGGTCGAGGCCAAGGAGGCGCTGCCGCCCTCGGCGACCGGCGAGATCCTCGACTCGATCACCGTGCAGGGCCTGATCACCCGCTACCCGCAGCGGTGCGGCATGACCGGGACCGCGGTCGCGGTCGGCGACCAGCTCCGTGAGTTCTACGACCTCAAGGTCGCCGTGGTTCCCCCCAACCGGCCCTGCGTGCGGACCGACGCCCCCGACCGGCTCTTCGAGTACCGGATGGACAAGGACCGCGCCCTGGTCGAGGAGATCGTCGAGGTGCACGCGACCGGGCGGCCGATCCTGATCGGCACCCTGGACGTCGCCGAGTCCGAGCGCCTCTCGCTGACCCTGAGCGGCCGTGGCCTGGAGTGCGTGGTCCTCAACGCGAAGAACGACGCCGAGGAGGCCTCGATCATCGCGAAGGCCGGTGAGCGCGGCTCCATCACGGTCTCCACCCAGATGGCCGGGCGCGGCACCGACATCCGCCTCGGTGAGGGCGTCGAGGAGCTCGGCGGGCTGTACGTCATCGGTTCCGGGCGGCAGACCAGCAGCCGCCTGGACGACCAGCTCCGCGGCCGGGCCGGGCGGCAGGGCGACCCCGGCGGCTCGGTCTTCTTCGTCAGCGGCGAGGACGAACTGATCACCCACTACGTGGCCGACGAGTACGCCAGGGGCGTGCCCGACCACAGTCTCGTCGGCCACGCCCAGCGGGTCGCCGAGGGGGTGGACATGGAGATCCACCGCAACACCTGGCGCTACACCCGGCTGCTCGAACAGCACCGGGGCCAGGTGCTCGAACTCCGCGGCAAGGTCCTGCACGGCGACTCCGCGGCCCAGGCGCTGGCCTCCGCCGCCGCCGAGCGATGGTCCTCCCTTGAGGAGACGGTCGGGGAGGAGGTGCTGAAGGAGGCCGCCAGGCAGATCGTCCTCTTCCACCTCGACCGTTCGTGGGCCGACCACCTGGCCTACCTCGCCGAGCTGCGCGAGGGCATCCACCTGCGCGCGCTCGGCCGCCTCAGCCCGATCGACGAGTTCAACAAGGAGGCCAAGCCCGCCTACGAGCGGATGCTCGCCGAGGTCGAGTCGCGTTCGATCGAGACGTTCGAGGCGGCCACGATCACCGCCGACGGTCTCGACCACGAGGAGGCGGGCATCAAACGGCCGACCGCCACCTGGACCTACCTCGTCCAGGAGAACCCCTTCGGCACCGAGTGGGAGCGCATCCTCAACCGTCTGGTCACCAAGGTCCGCCGCCGCTGACACGCTTCTCCCCCGGGGCAGTGGGTAATGGTTTTGCCAACATGCCCCCGATATCGTGTTAATTGTGACCACCACCAGCGTGTCCCGCCCAGTCGGTGAACTGCTGCGCCAGTGGCGGGAACGACGGCGGATGAGCCAGATGGACCTCGCCCTCCAGGCCGAGATCTCCACCAGGCACCTGAGCTTCGTGGAGACCGGCCGCTCGAAACCGAGCCGGGAGATGATCCTGCGCCTGGCCGAGGAGCTCGACCTGCCGCTGCGCGAGCGCAACCACCTGCTGCTGTCCGGGGGGTTCGCGCCGGTCTACTCGGAGACACCGCTCAGCTCTCCGGAGATGGCCTCGGTGCGCGAGGCCCTCGGCCAGGTGCTGAGCGGGCACGAGCCGTACCCCGCGGTGGTCGTCGACCAGCGCTGGAACGTGGTCGACCGCAACTCCGCGACCGGGCTGCTGCTGCGCGGCGTGGCCCCGGAGCTGCTCGTCCCGCCGGTCAACGTGCTGCGGCTGAGCCTGCATCCCAAGGGGATGTCCCAGCGGATCATCAACCTGGGCGAGTGGCGGGCCCACCTGCTGCACCGGTTACGCCGTCAGATCAGCCTCACCGCCGACCCGGAGCTCGGCGCCCTCTGGCGGGAGCTGGACGACTACCCCTGTGACCAGCCGGTGCCCGAGATCGACCGGCCGGGCCCCGGTCACATCGTGATCCCGCTCAGGATCCGCAGGGGCTACCGCGAACTCGCCTTCTTCAGCACGATGGCCACCTTCGGCACGCCGCTCGACATCACGGTCGCCGAGCTGGCCATCGAGGCCTACTTCCCCGCCAACCCGGAGACGGCCGCCTACCTGCAACATCAGCACCACCCGGACTGACTCCGCGGTCACGGCCCGCGACCCCGCAGGCCGGGTGCCGCGGCCCCCGGGGACCGTGGCTCTCAGGTGACGGGGGCGATCTCGGCCTCGACGAGACGGCCGTCCTCGATCCGCAGGAGGCCCACGGTGCCGTGGGGCTGGCGCCGCCGGTCGGTGGGCGAGCCGGGGTTGAAGACGCGGAAGCCGCCCTCGCTCTCGTCGAACGGGATGTGGGAGTGACCGAAGACGACGAGGTCGGCGGTGGGAAACCGGCGGCGCATCCGGGCGATCCGCCCCTTGGCCGCGCCGCTGTCGTGGATCATCGCGACCCGCAGTCCGCCGAGGTCGAGTTCGAGCGTCTCCGGCGCCCGTACGTCCGGCCCGTCGTTGTTGCCCTTGACCACATGGACCGGGGCGTAGGCGGCCAGCTCGTCCAGGACCCCGGGGACACAGACGTCTCCCGCGTGCAGGATCAGGTCCGCGCCGTGCAAGTGCTCCGCCACCCGTGGCGGGCAGGACTTCCAGCGCCGGGGCGCGTGCGTGTCAGCGAGGACGACCACCTTCACGCCACACCCCTTCCCCCCTCTCACCCGCTTCCACCGCCGGAGGGCGGCGTTTTCCGCCCGCCTCGCCGGGCACAAACCCACCATGAGTCACAAAACGGACTATCCCGCCATAATCACTCCATGTGAGGACGGGCCGCTGCTGCTCCGGGGGACGTTCACGCTGACGACTCAGGATGGAGAGGTCATCGACCCCGGCCGGGCGACGGTGGCGCTGTGCCGCTGCGGGCGTTCCTCGGCCAAGCCGTTCTGCGACGGCTCGCACAAGTCCACCGGGTTCCGGGCCACGAGCGAACCCGACCTCTGAGCGCGTTCCCCGAGCCCGCGAACCGGATGCGCGGCGGTCAGCATCCGGTGCCCCGCGTAGGGGATCCCGCCGCAGAGGAACCGGGCCACCAGAGCGGGCCAGCTGCAGACGGCCCGCTCCAGCACCCACACCGGGGCGAACAACGAGGCGGTGAAGGGGAAGACCCGCCGGCCACCCGCCCGGCGGCGGCCGATCTCCGCCACCCCCACGCAGACGGCGGCTCCTGTCAGCACCGCCCCGTACCTGCGTCGCAGCAGGGCGACGGCCGACACCGGCAGCACGGCCAGGAAGAACAGCATCCGGGGCGGCTGCGCCAGGTCGTCGTAGGCCTGCCGTACGCGCTGGGACCAGAACCTCCCGGCGGAGGGCGGCAGACGGCGGACGTAGAGATCGTGCGCGCGGTGTTCGCGCCCGCCGTTGGCGCGGACCGTGCGGATGAGTTCCAGGTTCTCGAACAGCACGTCCCCGTCGTAGCCGCCCATCTTCAGGAAGGCCGACCGGCGCACCCCGAAGGTGCCCGGGTAGTCGGCGCCGAAGCCACGGTTGAGCAGCATGCGGGCGGTGTCCCAGCGGGCGTGCCAGGGCAGCGGGTCGAAGTGGTTCTGCGGCCTGACCAGGTCGGCCGTCTCCAGCAGGGTGTCCATTCTGGCCAGTTCCGCCGCGCCGTAACGGACGTCGTCGTCGGCGATGACCACGTGCTCGGCGCGGGCCAGGCGCATCCCGGTGATCACCCCGTTGACCTTGCCGTTGGCGAAGCGGAGGTCGGCGTCGGGCCGCACGTGCAGGACGAGGCCGTTCCAGCGGGCGGCGTGCCGGTCGAAGAGCGCGGGCGGGGAGCCGTCGACGACGATGACGCGGACCCGGCTCCCCAGCCACCGCAGGTAGCCGGTCAGCTCCGTCAGGCCCGAGTCGTCCTCCCAGCGCAGCGGCAGCACGTAGTCCAGGTCCGTCACGGGCTCCCCACCGCCAGGCTCGCCTCGCGCAGCGACGTGGTCCCCCGGCTCCAGCGGTCCAGGACGTGCTCGGCGAAGAGGCGGTCGAGGGTCAGGGCGCAGGCGGCGCCGTACAGTATGTCGCCGGTCAGGGCGGGTTCGGTGGCGGCCAGATCGCCGCACATGTCGTGCGCGGCGATCTGCTCGTGTACGGCGTCGGCCAGCACGTGCTCGTCGTAGAAGCGGCAGGCCGTCGCGTCGCCGCCCAGTCTCCGCAGGCCCCGGCCGTACCTGAGGTTGGGCAGCGAGGAGGTCATCTCGAAGACCGCCAGGTGCCCGAGCAGGGCACCCCGGCGCGCGCGGTGCAGGCCGAACAGCGACATGAGGTTGACGGTCGCCAGCGTGATCGCCGGCACCCGGTCGAGGTAGGCGCCGTAGGAGTCGTCCAGGTCCAGCCCGCGCATCGTGGCCCGGAACAGCTCCGAGTGCATCCGCTCCCGGCGGCCTCCGCCGTACTCGTCGGCCTGGATCTCCGCCAGGGCCGCCTTGGCGCGGCCGCACAGCCGGGGCAACGCCCAGGTGTGCGGGTCGGCCTCCTTCAGGTGGTAGATCGAGCGGTGGACGACGAACTCCCTGAACTGGTCCGGACCGGCCTTCCTCTCCAGGAACGCCGCGAGCGGCGGCCCCTCCGCCTCGGCGACCAGATCGGTCAGGGCACGGCAGACCCGCTCCGGTTCCCCGGTCGTGGGGGGCGGCGGTACGGTCCGCGCGAGCCACTCCTCGAAGCGCCGTTCCAGCGTCCGCCTGACCGCCAGCAGCGACGGTTCCCACTCCCAGGCGTCGTCGACCTCCTCGAACCCCTGGTAGTGCAGCTCGTAACAGGTGAAGAGCGCGAGCTGCAGGTCCTCGTCGTCCTCCACGCCGAGGGACGGCGGGTCGAACGGGTGGGGCGGGCGGGTGAGCCGTTCGAAGAGCACCGTGGTGACGGGGCCTCGCGGCGCGGGCAGCCGCATCACGGCCTCCCCGGGGACGAGCGGTAGACCGAGACGTGCGAGCGGCTGTCGTCGGTGTAGGGAGAGCCGTCCCAGCCTGCCCAGCGGTGCTCACGTTCCAGGCCGGCGAGCAGCCCCATCAGGTCGAGCTCTGCGGGCCAGGCGTAGCGGTGGTTGGCGGGCAGCAACCTCAGTCCGTCGGAGGTCAGGTTGACCTTCGTCGTGTACATCATCTGGTCGGCGGCCGACAGCCGCGCCGCCTCGACCAGCACCCTCTCCTCGCTCAGCGACAGCAGACGCAACGTCGTGCCGTCCCTGAACGCCCCGGGATCGGGGACCCACGCCTCGACCACGAACCGGCCCCCCGGGCGCAGGTGGGCGGCCGCGTTGCGGAAGCAGGCGACCTGCGCCTCCTGCGAGGGCAACGCGAAGATCGTGTTGATCGCCAGGACGACCAGGCCGAACTCGCCCTCGACCCGGGTCGTGGCGAAGTCTCCCAGCGTCACCGGGACACGGTCGCCGCCGGGCTTGGCACGTAACCGCCGCACCATCTCCGCCGAGCCGTCCACGCCCGCGACGACCAGTCCCCGCGCCGCGAGCGGCAGCGCCAGCCGTCCCGTGCCGACGCCGAACTCCAGGACCGGCCCCCCGTCGGCGAGTTCCGCCAGCCGGTTCACCGCGGACTCGGTGTCGGGAATGGTCGTCCCGTAGACGCCGTCGTAGACGTCGGCGACGGCACGGCCGTACGCGGACGGGTCGAACATCTGCGCCATGGGACCCCCGTTCCCTCGCCTAGAGGCTGCCCCCTCTTTGACCTGGGAAAACGACAGGCCGGACCTCGGGGTCCCCAAGGTCCGGCCTCGTGGCGTGGCGGATCAGACGGGTTCGACCGGGACGGGGAAGCGTTCCCAGACCCGGTGCCCGCCCAGCAGGCGGACGACCTCCGCCAGCACCGCCTCGCCGCCGTCCCCGACGACCACGCCGGGCGCCGCCGGATCGATCCCGGCGGCGGTGAGCGCCTGTACGGCGTCCGCCCAGCCGCCGATCGGCTTGGCGTGCCGGAACGCCTCACCGAGCATGAGCAGCACCCGCGGGTCGGTGGGCGCCCCCGCGGTGCCGTTCCCGGCCTTGGCGTCCCTGGCGCCGTCCGCGTCCTTGCCCCGCGCCGGGGTTCCGGCCAGCAGCAGGGCGTCGAACTCGACGGACCTGGCGGTGACGAACGTGCGCTGCACCGTTACGGGGCCGTCGCCGTCCGCGCCGAGCACGCCACCGGCCGGGGCGATGACCAGCGGCACCATGCCGCCGTCCAGGACCGCCTGGCGGACGGCCTCGACCGTCGCCAGGTCGCCGTGGCCGTCGGCGACGATGCCGATGATCCGGCCGGTGGTCGGCCAGGTCCTGCCCACCTGGGACAGGGCCGGGCTCGGATCGACGGCCGGCAGGGAGTTGACCGGTTTCGGAACGGGCAGGCCGAGGCCCTGCGCCACCTGCTCGCACAGGTAGGGGTCGATCTCGGCGAGAACACGCAGGTTGCGCTCCTTGATCGCCTGCTCGTAGACCTTGCCGAGTTCGAAGGTGTAGGCGGCGATGACGTGCTCGCGTTCGACCGGGCTCAGGCTCAGCCAGAACAGGCGAGGCTGGCTGAAGTGGTCGGCGAACGACGCCGGAGCCTCACGCACCTTCCGTGCCGCGGCCACCTGAACGGGCGTCTCCACGTATCCCCCCTCGTGCGCCCCCGCGAAGAAGGGGCAGCCGCCGTCCAGCGAGTTCGGCTTGTACGGCGCCACGCCCGCGTGCACGGCGTCCTGGTGGAAGCCGTCGCGCAGCATGTCGTTGACGGGGGCGTGCGTGCGGTTGATCGGGATCTGCCCGAAGTTGGGACCGCCCAGGCGGGTGATCTGCGTGTCCAGGTAGGAGAACAGCCGCCCGGCGAGCAGTGGGTCGTCGGTGACGTCGATGCCGGGCACCAGGTGACCGACGTGGAAGGCGACCTGTTCGGTCTCGGCGAAGTAGTTCACCGGGTTGGCGTTGAGGGTGAGCAGGCCGATCGGCTGGACCGGCGCCAGTTCCTCAGGGACGATCTTCGTCGGGTCCAGCAGGTCGATGCCCTCGAACGTCTGCTCCGGAGTGTCGGGGAAGACCTGGATGCCCAGCTCCCACTGCGGGAAGGCGCCGGCCTCGATCGCGTCGGCGAGGTCACGCCGGTGGAAGTCCGGGTCGGCGCCGCCGATCAGCTGCGCCTCCTCCCACACCAGGGAGTGCACCCCGGCCCTGGGCTTCCAGTGGAACTTCACCAGCGTCGTCGCCCCCTCCGCGTCGACCAGCCGGAAGGTGTGGACGCCGAAGCCCTCCATGGTCCGGTAGGAGCGGGGGATGCCGCGGTCGGACATGTTCCACAGCGTGTGGTGGGTGGCCTCGGTGTGCAGGGAGACGAAGTCCCAGAACGTGTCGTGCGCGCTCTGCGCCTGGGGGATCTCCCGGTCCGGATGCGGCTTGGCCGCGTGGATGACGTCGGGGAACTTGATCGCGTCCTGGATGAAGAACACCGGGATGTTGTTGCCGACCAGGTCGAAGACGCCCTCGTCGGTGTAGAACTTCGTGGCGAAGCCCCGGGTGTCGCGCACCGTGTCGGCCGAGCCCCGCGACCCGAGGACCGTGGAGAAGCGCACGAAGACCGGCGTCTCGACGTCCTTGGCGAGGAAGGCGGCCCTGGTCACCGAGGCCGCGGTGCCGTACGACCGGAAGACGCCGTGCGCGGCGGCGCCGCGGGCGTGCACGACGCGCTCGGGGATGCGCTCGTGGTCGAAGTGCATGACCTTCTCACGCAGGTGGTGGTCCTGCAGCAGCACCGGCCCTTGGGGACCGGCCTTGAGCGAGTGGTCGGTGTCGGCCAGGCGCAGCCCCTGGGCCGTGGTGAGGCGGTCACCGCCCTGCGCCCGCTCCCCGGGGGACACGTCCACTCTCTGCCCCGTGGCGCTGAACGGATCGGGGCCGTGCTGGTCGGGCTTGGGCCTGAGCGGCCCCTGGGCTCGGTCGGCTCGTCGACCGACGGCGGTTCGCTTCCCGGACGGCCGGGAATCTCGGCCGAATGATCTGACAGTTTGTCAGCGATCTTGTCAATGACACCCTTGACCGGGTTGGACTTCTCCATCGTTCTCTCCTTGAGCTGCGGTGGCGGTTCCTCGGGTGAGGACCAGCGCCGGTCGGGCCGCGGAGACCCGGTGGCGGTACGCCATACCCCTGTTCGGGTGCTCAAAGCGACGACACTCGGGAAGACGGAAAAATCCTGACAGAACCATTCAGAGGAAGGCCCCTCCGGGCTCTCGGAGGGGCCTTTCCCCGGCTGTCACCGGAGCAGCTTGGCGATCTCCGGGTCGACGGCGTCCGCGACGGTGATCTTCCGGTCGATGAGGCCGTTGGCGTGGAAGAGGTCGGCGGCGCGCTGCTGCTCGGCGACGAACTCCTCGGTCACCGGGTGCAGCCCGAAGGGACGCTTGCGCAGGGCGTTCTCCCAGTGGTCGAGGTCACCGCCGTCGTCGGCGGCGAACAGCCCGGCCGCCTCACGATGGTTCTCGGTGATCCAGGCGTCGGACTCCTGCAGGGCCGCGACGATCGCGGCGAGCTGCTCGGGGTGCTTCTCGGCGAAGTCACGCCGGGTGAACCAGAGCGAACGGTGGCTGAACAGCCCGTCGGTGGCGACCAGCTCACGGACCGGCGCCTGCGCCTCGACCTTGCTGAGCGAGGGGTAGGAGCCGACCCAGGCGTCGACCTCCCCGTTGAGGAACAACTCGCCCGCGTCCACCCCGGCGTCGACGGGGACGATGTCCTTCCAGGTCAGCCCGGCCTTGTCGAGGGCGAACAGCAGCAGCGTCGTCTGCCAGGAGCCGTGCCCGAGCGCGACCCTCCTACCCTTCAGGTCCTCCAGGGAGGTGATCGGGGAGTCCTCCTTCACCACCAGCCTGCCGTTCTCGTGGCGGGAACCGGAGACGGCCACGTAGACCACGTCGTGGCCCTTGCCCTGGGCGGTGACCGGCGGCGTCGAACCGGTGCCGATGAAGTCGTAGCCGCCGTCGAAGAGGTGGTCGCCGTGGACCGAGGGCAGGCCCTTGGTCGGGTCCGTCCTGTCACCGGCCGGGAGGTCGCGCAGGTCGACCCACTCGACGTCGGGGATCGCGCGCTCCAGAATGCCCCGGTGACGCAGGACCCACAGCGAGTTGTTGTGCGGGAAGTAGCCGACGCGGACGCTCATGAGGGTGTTCCTTCCAGTAGGGGTGATGCGACGCGGAGGTCACGGCCACGCAGCAGCGGCAGAACGTTCTCGCCGACGCGGTAGGCCTCCTCCAGATGGGGCACGCCGGCGAGGATGAACGCGCCGACGCCAAGATTGATCAGTTCGTCGAGCCGTTCCGCGACCTGCTCGTAGCTGCCGACGAGCCCGAAGGCGGGCCCGCCCCGCAGCAGGTGGAAGCCGCCCCACACGTTGGGGGTGACCTCAAGGTCGCGGTGGCCGTTGACCGCGCCGGTGACGAACGACTGGCTGCGCTGCCAGCCGATGGAGTCGCCGGTCGCGCCGCGGAGCACCGACGGGTCGATGTTGTCCCAGCCTCTGCGGATCTCCTCCCAGGCCTCCTCCTCGGTCTCGCGGGCGAGCACGTCGATGCGGACGGCGAACTTGGGTGTGCGGTCGCTGTTGGCCCTGACCTGGTCGAACTTCTCGCTCAACGCGTGGAAGGGCTCCAGCCACGACAGGTAGTGGTCCGCGTGCCGCCCGGCGGCGTCGATGGCCGCCTTCGACGACCCGGAGAAGTAGATCTCGGGGAACGGCTGCCCGGTCAGCTCCTCGGGCAGCCCGGCTCCCCTGACCCGGTAGAAACGTCCCTCGAAGTCGTACGGCCCGCCGTCCCAGACGCCCCTGAGCACGTCGAGGAACTCCGAGGTCCGCGCGTAGCGGTCGTCGTGGGCGACCTTGTCGCCCCACCAGAGCTGGTCGGGGCCGCCGCCACCGGAGATGACGTTGTAGACGACCCGCCCGCCCGTCGCGCGCTGGAGGCTCGCCGACATGCGCGCGGCCTGCACCGGGTGGAGGAAGCCCGGCTGGAAGGCGATCATGAACCGGTAGGTCGTCGTCTCCCTGGCCAGCGTCGCCGCCGTCGCCCACGGGTCGTCGGTGTTGGGGAAGGAGGGCAGCAGCCCGCCGACGAAGCCGGAGACCTCGGAGGCCCTGGCGACGTCCCCCATGTGCTCGACGTAGCTGTAGCCGTCACGCCGCCCGTCCCGCACTCCCGGGGCCAGGCTGCCCGGCACGACCGGGGCCCACTCCCCCCGGCTGGCGACCCTCCTGCGCAGCGAGGGCTGGTCGCCGTGCGTGCCGATCCGCCAGTAGATGTCAACGGACATGGCTGTTCTCCTTGACCAGCAGCGGCAGCAGCCGCTCCCCGAGCCGATAGGTCTCCTCGACGTACGGCGTCGCCTCAAGGACGAAGGCGCCGATCCCCCGGTCCGCGTAGTCCCTGATCCCGGCCGCCACGCTCTCGTAGGAGCCGACGAGGCCGGGGCCGGGGAAGCCGTTCCACAGCCGGGTCTGCGGGTCGGGTTCGGGCAGGGTGTCCTCGGTGCCGCCGCCGCGCAGCCACAGGCGGCGTGCCGCCCGCCAGGCCTCGGCGTCGTCGTCGCGGGCCAGCACCGGGAGGCGCAGGCCGTAGGTGACGCCCTGGAGGCCGGAGGCCTCGAAGTCGTCGCCGGGGTCGAAGACGTGCACGTCGGCGTGGCGCGCGGACAGTTCGAGGGCCTGCGGAGAGGTCCCCGACAGGTGGACCCTGGGGAAGGCCCTGCCGGCGAGCGGCGACAGGAAGCCTCCGGCGAGCACCTGGTAGAAACGTCCCTCGTAGCCGTAGCCCTCCTGCGTCCAGACCCCCTTGGCGACGGTGAGGAACTCCTCGGCCCGCGCGTAGCGGTCCGCCCCTTCGAGGAAGTCGCCCTGCGCCCTGGCGACCTCGGGGTCGAGGTCGACGACGACCCGCCAGTCGAGCCGGTCGCCGGAGAAGCGCTGCAGCGAGGCCGAGACCTTGGCGGCGTAGACGGGGGTCGCGACGCCGGGGTGGAACCCGGCGGCGACCCGCAGCCAGCGGCTCTGCCTGAGCAGGCTCCCCGCGGCGACCAGCGACTCCTCGCCTCGGGGGTCGAAGGGCAGCAGCGCGCCGTCGAAGGCCGCCAGCTCCGCGGCCCTGCCCGCCTGCAGCAGGTGGTCGAACGGGCCGAAGGGCGCCCTGGGGTCGGTGACGAAGCCCGGCAGGTCGGCCCTGGCCCCGCGCCCGCCGTTGTCGCGGGTCGGCAGTGTGATCAGGAACGTGGTCATCGGACCGCCAGCCGTTCCCCGATGAACGCGCCGCCGAACCGGGCCGTCACCTCGCCGGGCGCGTCCGTCCAAAGGCCGTCGGAGCGCCGCCCGGCGAGCAGTTCCCGCGCCGCGGCCAGTGGCTCGTGGGCCGTCCAGGCGTCGAGGTCGACGTCGGCGGCGAGGAAGCCGTGCAGCAGCAGGAAGTCCTTCTGCCGCCCCAGCAGCGTGAGCCGCTCCGGCGACAGGTCCGGGTGGAGGCCACGGTGGAAGTCGCCCCGGTAGGCGGTGGCGACGCCGTCCGCCTCCGAGCGGGTCTCCGCGGCCAGGATGCCGCGTACGGCCTCCAGGTTGTCCGCCGCCCAGTCCGCGGCCCGCAGCGTCTGGGCCAGGAAGGCGACGACCAGGTCCGGGTGCTCGGCGAGCAGGTCCTCGTGCACGGTGATGGGCCTGGGGGTGCCGTTGTTGACGCGGGTACGGCGGTCCTCCGCGGCGTCCAGGTCGACGGCGACGACGGCGCCGATCTCCCTGGCCTGGTCGGCGGAGCGGGCGCCCTTGACGTAGATCGCGTCGACCTCGCCCGCGGCCAGTTCCTCGATGCCCGGCCAGGACCAGGCCCGTTCCGCGGCGCCCCGCCCGACGTCGGACCTCGGCTGGCCGACCTCGACGAACGTCACGTCGTCGAAGCCGAGCCCGGCCTGGGACAGCGCCCCCTTGAACCCGTGCAGCGCCATCGCCCTGGGGAAGCTCCTGGCGCGCGTCTCGGCCCACCTCGGCAGCGCGACGCGGGCACCGCGCAGCCCGGCCGCGTCGGTGATCCCCGAGTCGGGGCGGACCAGGATCGACTGCCACTCCTCGATCCAGGTCAGCCCGATCAGGCGGGTCGGGGCCCCCTCCGAGCGGGCGGCCAGCGCGGGAACGTTCCCGCCCTCCCGGAACAGCCCGAGGAGCCGGTGGTCGAAGTGGTGTTCCGACAGCTCGGGGCCCGCGTCCTGCAGGACGCCGACCTCGCCGAACTCCTCGTCGAGCCAGCCCAGGTTGTAGGCCAGCCCGCTCGCGGTGGGAACCGGGCAACGGGTGAACCAGATCTTGTCGATCGCGGACATGCGAGTCCTCCGTACTGTTCTTCGGGTGGTCAGTGCGCGGCGGCGGCGACGCCGAGATGGGACAGGAACAGCCGCCGGTGGGCGATGAACGCCGGGTCGTTGCGGTCACGCGGATGGGGCAGGTCGATCGGCTGCTCGACCGCGAAGGCGCCGTCCCGCAGCACCACGACCCGGTCCGCCAGCCGTACGGCCTCGTCGACGTCGTGGGTGACGAGCACGACGGCGGGCCGGTGCCGTTCGCACAGCTCGGCGACCAGTTCCTGCATCTGCAGGCGGGTCAGCGCGTCGAGCGCGGCGAACGGCTCGTCGAGCAGCAGCAGCTCCGGGTCGCGGACCAGGGCCCTGGCCAGGGCGACCCGCTGCGCCTCCCCGCCGGACAGGGTCGCGGGCCACGCCCCGCCGTACCCGGCGAGGCCGACCTCCTCAAGCGCGGCGAGCCCGGCCTCGCGCGCCGACCTGGGCAGCCCGAGGACGACGTTGGCGAGCACCCTGCGGGCCTGGACCAGGCGCGGCTCCTGGTAGACGGTCGTACGGCGCCGCGGCGCCAGGACGGTTCCCGAGTCGGGGAGTTCGAGACCGGCCAGGATGCGCAGCAGCGTGGTCTTTCCCGTGCCGCTCGGCCCGAGCAGGACGAAGAACTCCCCCCGCCCGATCTCCAGGTCGATCCCGTCCAGGACGGTCTTGGCGCCGAAGGCCTTGCGCAGCCCCCTGATGTCCACGGCGGTGGTGCTCATCGGGCCGTCACCTGCCCGCGCCAGGGCATGGCGACCCGTTCGACGGCCCGGATGACCAGGTCGATCAGCAGGCCCAGCACGGCGTAGATCACGACGCACAGGACCATGTAGTCGGTGCGGTAGTACTGCTGGGCGAGCGTGACGAGGTAGCCGATCCCCTCGGTCGCGCCGATCTGCTCGGCCGCGATCAGGCCGGTGAGCGAGACCGAGAGGCACACGCGCAGGGCCATCAGGACGCTGGGCAGCGCGGTCGGGATGATCACGCCGAAGGCGAGTCCCGCCCCGGTGAGCCCGAAGCCCCTGGCGGCCTCGACGACCTTCCGGTCCACGCCGCGGACGCCGAGATAGGTGTAGGCGTACATGGGGCCGGCCGCGGCGACCGCGATCAGGACCACCTTGAACGTCTCCTCGACGCCGAACCAGGAGATGAACAGCGGGACCAGGGCCAGGAACGGCACGGCCCGCTTCATCTGCATGGTCGGATCGACCAGTTCCTCCCCCAGGACGGACAGTCCGGCGACCACGCCGAGCAGGAGGCCGACGCCCCCACCGGCCAGCACGCCGAGCCCGGCCCGCCGTGCGGAGGCGAGCAGGTAGTCGCCGAGCTGCCCGGTGGCGGCCAGCTCGCCGAGCGCCCCGACGACGGCTCCCGGTCCGGCGAGGATCTCCGGGGAGATGAGGCCACCGGCCGTGCCGTACCACCAGGCGGCCAGCAGTACCAGCGGGACCAGCAGGCGCAGCGGGACGGACAGCCCGGGGGCGCGTCTGCGGGAGCCCAGGTAGCGGGGCGGTTCGAGCGGGGACGGCCGTGTGGCCGTGGGGATCTTCTCCAGCGTCATGACGCGGGCTTGAGGTCGAAGATCACGGCTTTGGGGTCGATCGCGCCCGGCAGCACGCCGTACCTCTGGAAGACCGAGGCCACGTCGGCCACGTAGGAGGCGTCGGCGGGGGTGGCGAAGCGCGGCACGTTGGCGTACCGGGACTTGGCGTTCTCCTCCTCAAGACGGGCGCCGGACAGGGCGGTCGGTCCCTGGGTGAGGAAGACGTTCTGGAATTTACCCGGGTCGCGCCTGGCCTCCTCGGTGAGCTCCTGCAGGACCTTGAGGTAGACCCGGACGACCTCGGGGTGCTCGGTGAGCAGTTCGGTCCTGGCGGCCTGCATGTTCAGGTCCTTGTCCGGCAGGTCACGGCCGTGCACGACGACCCGCGCCCCCTTGGCGACCGCCTCGGGGTAGGCCCGCACGATCGCCCACCAGGCGTCGACCTTGCCGGTGGCGAAGGCGGAGGCGCCCTGGTCGGGGTTGAGGTAGACCCGTTTGACCTGGTCGGCGGGGATCCCGGCCTCCTGGAGGGCGAGCAGCAGGAGATACTCCCCACGTCCGCCCTTGTTGACGGCGACCTGCTTGCCGACCAGGTCCTTGACGGTCCTGATGGGGCTGTCCGGCCTGACGACGAGGCCGTCGGTCTGCGGCGCGGCGGCGTCGGTCTCCGGGTCGGTGAAGGCGAAGATCTTGATGTCCTTGCTGCTGACGAGGTAGCCGAGGACCGGGGAGATCGCCCCTTCGAGCACGTTGATCGAGCCGGAGCGGACGGCGTCCACGGTGGCCGTGAAGGAGGCGTAGGAGCCGCCCCACTCCACCTTCGCCCCGACCTCGGCCAGCCGCCTCTCCAGGATTCCCTCCTTCTTGGCCACCGCCAGCGGTCCCGCGTTGCCCGGGTCCTTGATCCTGAGTACGGCTCCGCCGTCCTTGCCCGCCGGGTTCCCGGCGGCCGCGACCGCCGTACCTCCCGAGCCGGTTCCCCCGCAGGCGGCGGTGAGGGCGGTGAGTGACAGCGCCGCGAGCACGAGCGCGGCGCGCGTCCGTGGAGGAGATGTCCGCATGATGACTGGCCCCTTTGGAAGGTCGAGAAGACGAGAAAGGTCGGGATATGGGGAGACACACGTGTCCGGCGCACGGGAACGGCGGCCCTCGGACATACGGGCGTGGGCGCACGGAGACGGGAGGAGGAGAGGTCGACAGGCTCAACGTGGAGGACGGAGCGCGTCACGGACAGAGGCTGCTGTCCAGGCGCATGAGATCGACGACCCGCCGGAGGGTCAGGGGTACTCGCGACACATTTCCTATATTTCAGGTAGGTTTAATCCACGTCAACCCGTATCCCACATCATGGGATCGGAAATGTCATGACTTCCAGCCTCCTGATGCCAGGATCTCGATCATCAAGGCGCGGAGGCCACATCATGGGAAGCCAAGCTCCCGCCGGGCCGGAGGCATCGGCCGAGGTCAGCGGAGAGCCCGTAGAGTTACGGGCCCATGGGAGCAGGAGGATCATGACCGTGCGACGTTCCACCGACGACCTCGCCGACCACCGCAGCCGCGTGCGGGGCAGCCTGCTCGGCGGTGCCCTGGGTGACGCGCTCGGCGCGCCCGTCGAGTTCGACTCGATCACCGACATCCGGGGCCGGTACGGCTTCGCGGGGGTGACCGGCCTGGTCCCCGACCACCGCGGCAGGATCGGCCTGGTCACCGACGACACGCAGATGACGCTGTTCACCGTCGAGGGCCTGATCCGCGGCGGAGACGTCCCCGCCGTACGGCACGCCTACCTGCGCTGGCTGGACACCCAGCGGTACCCGGCGCCCCAGCGGGACCGGCCGCACGGAACGGGCCGGCTGCGGGAGCAGGGCTGGCTCTACGCGCGGCGGGCCCCGGGCAACGCGTGCCTGTCCGGCCTCGCGTACGGCCCCGCGGCCCCGGCGCCCTTCGGCGAGCCGGGGCCGGTCAACCCCGGCTCGAAGGGCTGCGGCACGGTCATGCGCTCGGCCCCCTTCGGGTACGGCGCGCCGGACGCCCGGCACGCCTTCGAACTCGCGGCCCGGTGCGCGCAGATCACCCACGGCCATCCGACCGGCTATCTCGCGGCGGGCGCCTTCGCCGCCATGATCCATCTCGTGCTGGCCGGTGAGCCGCTGGGCCAGGCCGTACGGGGGGCCGCCGAACTGCTGACGGACTACCCCTCCCACGAGGAGACGAGCCTGGCCCTGCGCGCCGCCGTCCGCCTCGCCGCCCAGGGTGACCCGAGCCCGGAACGGGTCGAGTCGCTCGGCGGGGCCTGGGTCGCCGAGGAGGCGCTGGCCATCGCGGTCTACTGCGCGCTGGCCCACCCCTGGCCGGGCGAACTGCGGCAGGCGCTGCTGCTCGCGGTCAACCACTCCGGCGACAGCGACTCGACCGGCGCCGTCTGCGGAAACCTCCTGGGCGCCCTGCACGGGCAGCGGGCCCTGCCCGCCGACTGGCTCGCCGACCTCGAAGGCCGCGAGACCATCACCGAAATCGCCGACGACTTCGCGGCCTGGACGGCCGGGGAGCCCCCGGTGAACGACTCCTGGGCGGAGCGGTATCCCCTCGACTGACACGGTCGCCCGAAAAAAGCCATCCATCTTACCCATCCGGCGGGATTTCTGCCGGGCCGTCAGGAAAAGCCATCGGCGAGGTCCATTGCGAGTCCGAATGGATCATGTGAAACTCGGGGGACGTTGGGGAGATCGACGAATCGAGGGCATCATGTCTCGTCCTTGGGAGGCCGATCCGCGCGCCGAGCTACGCAGGCGCCTCGGCAGTTCACCACTGGAACTCGGCAACACGACCGCGAGCCCGGACTGCCCGGACATCTGGGAACTCTCCAACGGGGACATCGCCGTGATCGGCCGCGACCTCACCGAGGCCTACCTGAACCGGCTCCCCGAAGGGGTGAGCCTCTCGCGTGACGAGCGCCTCGTGGTGATTCCCCGGAACCAGCTCATCTCCGCAAAACGGGATATACCAGATGATTGATGATATAAGCACATATAAAGCGGAGACCCTGAGCGCAGAAGAGTATATTTCGGATTTCTGGCCATATTTTCAGGAGATCGAAGGGGTTTTCTGGAAGCTCGAATACCGCCAGTCGTTCCGGGAGCCACGCAACCCCAGCTGGCAGGCCCTGGACCGGGGAGACTGGGACGAGGCGCTGCGCATCATCGACGAGACCCGTGACGAGATCCAGGGTCCCGTCCTCGACGCCCCCGGGTTCCCGATGCGCCGCCTGCGTGTCGTGCGGCGGCCGTACACGCCCTATCTGCGCTGGGAGCTGTACTTCATCCGGCTGAGGGCACAGGCGGGAGAACTCATCCGCGTCCTGGACGCCGGGGAGCTGGGCGAGAGCCGCGACCTGCCCGAGCTGGTCATCCTGGGATCCTCGGTCATGTACGAGGTCGTCTACGACGAGGGCGGTACGCTCAGCGGCGCCCGTAAGATCGCCGACCCCGGTCTGATCGAGGCCTGCACGCGCGAACTTGAGGACCTCTACGCGCGCGGCGAGGACCTGCTGCCCTTCCTCGACCGGGAGCGTCAGGCGCTTCCTCCCCTGTTACCGACCACGGGCAGAAAGCTCGGGTAGTGCGCGGCGGCCCCCTGTTCAACCGACTCGCCGGAGGCGGGCGCCGCTTCCTTCTCATCGCACTGCTCTTCCTTCTGGTTCTGGCGGTACCCGGTTTCGTGGTGATATCTCCCTTCTTCCTCACCCTGCTCAACGACCAGGGCGCCGACTGGAGCAGGCTGAGCGACATCGGCCAAACCTACGGGGCGGCCTCGGCCGTCCTGGCCGTCTTCGCCCTCATGGGGGTGACGGCCTCGCTGATCCTGCAGGCCCGCGAGGCCAAGGCGGGCCGCGAGCAGACGCTGCGCGCCCTGCACACCGACCTCATGCGGATGGCCATGGACGACCCGCTCTACCGGGCCTGCTGGGGGACGTTCTTCACCTCCCAGGACGCGGACGAGCAGCGCGCCCACATGTACGTCAACATGATCGTCAACCACTGGCTGATGATGTGGGAACTGCGCGCCATCACCGAGGCGCACCTGCGGTCGGTCGCGGCGGTCGTGCTGGCCGGCCCCATGGGGTGGCGGTTCTGGACCGACGCCAGGAGACGCCGCCTGGTGAGCGCGGGCACCCGCAGGGAACGACGTTTCAACCGCATCCTCGACGAGGTCTACCGTACGGTCCCCGCCCCGGCCGCCCGCCGCCCCGAGCCTCCCAGACGGCCTTCCCGGTTCCCCCGGCTTCCCTGGCGTCACCCGGACGCCCGTGCCGTACGGGGCGGGCTGCTGTTCCTCGCGCTGCTGGCCGCCGTGGCCTCCGCCGTACGGCGTCTCAGGGCGCCCCGCGCGCGACCGGATGACGTCTGAACATCCGGCACGAAGGACACAACCCGTCATTACGGCGATTCTCCGTGTCACCGTAACGATCACGCCTTTCTTCCTTTGACAGATCCGCCGTATGCCGAAATGATCACGCTTTTCGGCGGCGTGCACCGGGTCCATCGGACCGGCGGGCGGCGCCCAGCGTCATCGAGGAGGGGACGTCGAGTGTCCGTGACGGACCAGGAGCTTGCCGCCGAGCTTCGCGAGCTTGCCGATCACCCCCACCTGGCGGCCCGCCAGGACCAGCTGTACGACCTCGCCGAGGCGGTCGTCGACCCCGGCGAGGCGGAACGCTGGTGTGAGATCGACCTGTTCGCCGCCTTCTCCCCCGAAGACACCATCCTCACCGACGCCGGGCAGGAGCGCGGACGGCGGTTCGGGCTGGGCGCCGCGGTCGGCCCCGCCCTGGTCTTCGTGCCGATCTTCATCACCTGGCTCGGACTGATGATGGCCACGGGCGCCTACGGCGACGTCCTCGACGAGGGAGGCCCGGAGGCGGCCCGCCGCCCCTTCCTTGAGATGTGGCAGCAGGGCTTCGACGGCAGGCTGCCCGAGTTCTTCAAGTTCGACAACATCGCGCTGTGCACCCTCGCGGCGATCTTCTGCCTCATCCTCTGGACGGTCCTGGAGAACGTCACGAAGAACAGGAAGGAGGAGAACGCGGAACGCGACCTGGCCGCCCTGCGCGTACGGCTGCGCGCCGCGCTGACCCGGGCGAGCCTCCTGCTCGGCGCCGTACGGCTGTCCTCCCCCGCCCGCTTCGGCACCGAACTGAGCAAGACGGCGGCCGACATCGGCTCCGTCGGCACGATGGCGCGCAAGGTGCACACCGAACTGGTCGAGGCGCTCACCCTGACCCTGGAGGCCACCAGGAAGACCACCGACGCGCTGACCGCGAGCGCGCTCGACGTGCGCGACGGCGTCGAGCTCCTCGGCAGGCAGCTGGCGGCCGTCAACAGCACCTGCGACGACCTCACCACGGTCGTCGCGCGGGCCTCGGCCATGATCGACAGCGCGGGCACCAAGACCGGCCAGGCCGTGGCCAAGGCGGGCAACCAGCTTTCGACGACCATCTCGCAGACCACCCTCGACATGCGGCGCTCGTTCAACGACGAGCTCGTCCGCTCCATGCGTTCGGTGCAGGGAACCGTCTCGGGCCTGGACAGCCGGATCGACAAGCTGGTCGACGCCACCAAGAGCATCGGCTACGCGGTCGACCGCGCCGCCCTGTCGATCGACGCGGTCGGCTCCTCGACGGAGAAGGCCGTCGACCTCCTCGGGGAGCGGGTCAACGACACCCTCCTCGGCACGACCGAGGAGTTCCGCCGCACCTTCGGCGGCACCGGCGCCGAGATCAGGGAGGCCCTCGAAGGCTGGTCGGCCACCACCGAGACTCGTCTGTCCCGCGTCGAACGCCTGGCCGCCCGCGCGGGCGCTCGTTCGGACGCTCGTTCGGACGACGACTACCGCGACGGCTCTCGTGTCGGCGGTACCGACGGCTCCCGGGTGAGCGGTGCCGAGGGCGACCAGGACGTCCGGCGGGTCCGGTGACCCCCCGCCGCAGGACCTCGACCTCGACTCTGCTGGCGGGCTGGCTCTTCGCCGACCTGCTGCTCGGCGTCACGATCATCATGCTGGGCGCCCAGTCCCCCGCCGCTCCGTCCCAGGCCGCCGCGGAGACCCGCCCCACGGCAGGGGCTCAGGCGTCGGCGGACACTCGGGCTTCGGCCGCCTCCCAGAGCGCGGGGAAGCCCGAGACCGCCGGACCCCAGGACACCGGCACCGGTTCTCAGGACGACGAGAAGCCTCAGGGCACCACGGAGCCCCAGCCCACCACGGAATCACAGCCCTCCACGGAGGCTCCGTCCTCCACGGCCCCCCGGCCTTCCGAGGGGGCGAGTCCCACGGCCACGGGCACCACCCGTCCACTGCGGGACACCGTCCGGGCCCTGCCGACCCCCACCCCCACGCCCGACCGGCCCTCACCGGACGCCACCGTGCCCACCACTGTGCCCACCACCAAGCCTCGCTCCCCCCGCAAACCCACTCCGTCCCCCTGTGTCAGCCGCCTCGGGGACGTCCAGGCGAAGCCGATCACGATCTCCTTCCAGCTCTCCCCGGGCATGCGTGACGAGGCGCTCGCCGTACAGGTCAGGCAGGAGTTGCTGCGGCACCGCGACCAGCTGGCCGGACGGCACGCCGGCATGGTGCTGACCTTCGGCGCCGACGGCGGCGCGGACAACGGCGTCCGGCTGGCCACCCGGGTCAACACGGCCATCCGCGAGACCTACCCGCGCATCTTCGGCGCCGCCGTGACCCGCAACTTCCACGACCTCGCCGCCCCTCCCGGCTCGATCTCCATGGAGATCTACCTCATGACCTACAGCTGCTCCCCGGTGTCCGGCTCCTAGATGGACCGGGACGAGCTGGAGCTGCTGTCGGTGAGCCTGATCGAACAAGGCGCCGGAGAAAGAGGACCGGCCGAGCTGATCGCCGCCCTCAAGAGAGACGGCCGCTCGATGGTGGAGTCCATATACCTCGTCTCCAAAGTGCTCTCCCTTTCCCTCGCGGACGCCAAAACGTCAGTGGTGACCAGCCCGTCCTGGTCGAGGGAGAACAGGGAACACGAGAGGTTCCACGAAAAGCTGATCGAGGTGTTCGAGGGTGAGGAACAGCCCCGTGCCGACCGCTGATCCCCTCGCGTCTCGACCGTGATGACCTCTGGGATCATGCGACGCGTGAGAAAGGGAGCCCCTGACGTGGACGACGTCCTGGAGCGAGGGCCGATCGGTCGCTGGCGTACGGCCTGCGGTACGGCGGCCGTGCTGGTCGGCGAGGAGGTGGTGTTCGCCCCGGACGGCACGGGCGTGCTCCACACCCGTTCGGTGGCCTTCGGCGCGGCGGCCCTGGAGTTCCGCTGGCGCATGCTGGGCCGGGCACGCCTGTGGATCGAGTCCGAGGACACGCCGATCCCTCTGGAGTTCCGCTCTCACGAGACGGACACCGGCCGGCGGACGGTCCTGGCGGAAGCCGGTCAGGACGGCTTCTGGATTCTCCTCGACCCTCTGGAGTGGGTCGGCGACGCCTGAGGCGGCCCGTCCACCGTACGGGCCCTACGCGCGTTCGACCGCTCGCCGTACGGATCTGATGCGCGTCCGGCTGTTCACCACCTGCCGTACGGGCCTGACACGTTCGGCTGTTGGCTACCTGCCGTGTGGGTCGGAGGCGTTGAGCGTCTCGACGACCTGGTCGTAGTCGCCGCGCGCCTCGCCGTAGCGCAGGAACTTCACCCGCTCGACCTGGATCTCCCTGGCGTCCGGCTGGTCCCTGAACAGGGTGACGACCTCCGTCACGAACTCGTCGAGCGGCATCGCGAAGTCGCTGTCCTCCTGGCCGGGCAGCAGGGCCGTACGGACGGCCGGCGGTTCGAGCTCCACGACCTTCACGTTCGTGTCGGCCAGCTGCAGCCTGATCGACTCGCTGAGCATGTGGATCGCGGCCTTCGAGGCGTTGTAGCTGGGTGTGGCCCGAAGCGGCGCGAACGCCAGGCCCGAGGAGACGGTGACGATGGTGGCGTCCGGCTGCTCCCTCAGGTGCTCGACGAAGGCGGCGATGAGACGGATCGGGCCGAGCACGTTGGTGGTGATGATCTCCTCCGCCGAGGCGAGGAACGTCTCCGGCCGGTGCCAGTCCTCGACGCGCATGATCCCGGCCATGGTGATCAGGACGTTGAGATCCGGGTGCCCGGCCAGCACCTCCTTGGCGGCGGACTCGATGCTCGCGGGGTCTGCCGTGTCGATCCGTACGGTGTCGACGCCCGGATGCTCGGCGGCGATCCGTTCGAGCACGTCCACGCGCCTGCCGCCGACGATGACCTTGTTCCCCCTGGCCTCCAGTTCGAGGGCGAGAGCCAGGCCGATGCCACTCGTCGAGCCCGGGATGAAGACGGTGTTCCCTGAGATGTTCATACGTCCAGCCTGCTCCGGGGCCTCCCTCGTGTGCAGGGAACCCCCCATCGGGGGATCGGCGATCCCTGGTTCACGGCCCTCGGCACGGGAGTGTGGAGCGGATACTGAATCCATGGATCGCAGCGCACTCGCCGACTTCCTGCGCCGCCGTCGTGAGGCGCTCCAGCCGCAGGACGTGGGCCTGCCGACCGGCGCGCGCCGCCGGGCCCCGGGGCTACGGCGTGAGGAGGTGGCGGCCCTCGCCGCGATGTCGGCCGACTACTACACGCGACTCGAACAGCGGCGCGGCCCGCAGCCGAGTGAGCAGATGCTCGCCTCGCTCGCCCGCGCGCTACGGCTGACGGCCGACGAACGTGACTACCTGTTCCAGATGGCGGGGCACAACCCTCCGGCGCCGGTCTCGGTCGCGGCGCACGTGGCTCCGGCCCTGCTGCGGGTGCTCGACCGTCTCGACGACACCCCGGCGCTCATCATGTCCAACCTGGCCGAACCGCTGGTGCAGAACCGGATGGCCGACGCCCTGCTCGGCGACAGGTCCCACCACACGGGCCTGGCCCGCAGCGAGACCTACCGCTGGTTCACCGACCCCTCGGCGCGGTCGCGCTACCCCGAGGAGGACCACGACAGGCACAGCCGCACCCAGGTGGCGAACCTGCGGGCCGCCTACGGATCGATGGGCCCCCGCTCCAGGGCGGGCGAGCTGGTCCGGGCGCTGCGGAAGACGAGTGCCGAGTTCGCCGAACTGTGGGACCGGCACGAGGTCGCCAGGCGCTTCGAGGATCACAAGACCTTGATCCACCCCGAACTCGGCCCGATCGAGCTGGACTGTCAGGTCCTGTTCACCGAGGACCAGTCCCAGGCCCTGCTCGTGCTCACCGCTCCCCCGCACACCGAGGCCCACGAGAAGCTCCGCCTTCTGGCGGTCCTGGGTCACCAACACTTCCCCATCTCCGAGAAAACGTCCTTCGCATAGGGCCGCGAAACCGCCCCCACGGGGGATGTGGCACCGTGGACGCACACACCGGATGATCAAGGACTGGAGAGATCATGTCGAAGCCGCCACTTCCCGAAGAGGCCGTCGCCGTACTCAGGAAGGCGAACCCCGCCGTCATCGCCACGCTCCAGCCCGACGGCCAGCCGGTCTCCACGGCCACCTGGTACCTCTGGGACGACGGCCGGATCCTGGTCAACATGGACGAGGGCCGCAAACGTCTCGACCATCTCCGCAACGACCCCCGCGTCACCCTCACCGTGCTCGACGAGGGCGACTGGTACACCCACATCAGCGTCATCGGCCGCGTCACCGAGATCCGCGACGACAAGGACCTGACCGACATCGACCGGGTCTCCGAGCACTACACCGGAGAGAAGTACCCCCGCCGGGACCGCGGCCGGGTGAGCGCCTTGATAGAGATAGACCGCTGGCACGGCTGGGGCACCCTGAAGGACAACGCCCAGGCCTGACGCACGTCGAAACGCCGCAGGCGGATGGTGTTGCGCTGCACCCCGAAGGACAACACCCGGGCCTGACCCCGATGCGCCACCCCCTGACCTCGAACAGCAGGTCAGGGGCGGGCTTTCGCCCCTCTGCCCGGCCGCTGACGGCGGGCCGGCCGTGCCTCATGTTCCCGACCGCTTCCCCCCCGCCCGCTCCATCAGTGATCCGCTCATCGCGATCAAGGGCGCAGGTGGGGCCGAACGCGTCGGCCTCCCGTAACGACCGGCGCGTTCATACCGGCCTTTCAGGCTCCTCGTCGTCCCCGCGCCGACGGAGCACTCGCCCGGCGATCCCGCTGGAGAGCCTGCCCGTCACCGATCTGGCTCGGTCGAGGGTCTCGTTGCCGAGGCGCCTGGCGGCATCGACCCCCTCTGCTCCCGTTTCGAGCATCTTGTCCCTCGCCTCCGCGGCCGCGTCCCCCCATCGTCTCGCGTCCAACGACTGCCGACCGTGCTCGATCCCGAGCCGCTCGTGAAAGTCGACGACGGCGATCGCGACATGGTTGCCCGCATGCACCACGGCCGGGGACGCGGCCGGGTGCAGCAGCACCTTCGTGTTGGCCGCACCGGCAGCGGCGACGACGCGGGCCATCAGACGCTCGGTGCTCCGGGAGATGAGTTCCATCCGGTTCCGCCGGGCGACTCGCAGTGCGAGGCGATGCCGGTCCAGCTCATCCGGAGACGCGTCCAGCACACGGTCGAGTTCGAGCACGGCGATCGCGTCGTGCAGTTGGAAGCAACGAGCCAGAACGGCGAGCCACTCTCGAACGGTGGACTCCGCGTCCTTGGACGCCTTGGCGAGATCAACGATCTTGGTCTTGCTCTCCAGTTTCTCGGCGAGCGCGTCGAGTTGACGCAGCGCGTAGGCCTGGGTTCGCGCGATCGTCATCGGCGTGGCCTGGACCTTCGACCACGTGACCTCGGAGACCCGGCCCACCTGCTCCCGGACGGTCATGGCCTCCTCGATGACGAGACCCGCTCCGATCATGTCCGCCACCACCGCGTCCTTCTGGGCGCGGAGCACATCGTCGACCTTCTCATCGATCGCGGCGAGATAGTCGGTGATCTCGTCCATGGTCTGCTGCATCGCGAGCTGCGCCATGAGCCCCGCGGCACCGGCCAGAATCGCCGGATTGGCCAGGAGTGATCCGGGTGTCCTCGTCAGTTGGAGGATTCCCTTGATCTTGCCCTTCTCCGTCAAGACAGCACGACTGGCACCCGCGGTCGAACCTTTCATCAGCTCGTACTTCTTGAGAGCTCGCGCGGACTCCTTGGTCAACTTCACCCAACGGCCCGAGTTGGCCGCGACCTCGGAACCCAGCTGCGCGGCCCCGGCCACGGCGCCGAAGGTGGAGCCGAGCCTTGGCAGTCCGAGGTCCTTCGACGGCAGCCCTTCGGAGACGAGGAAGCGTTCGACAGCCGTCGGACTTCCGATGACCGCAAGGCCATCGCCGTCACTGATCAGCTGAATGTCGTCATCCATCGTCGGCTCCTGAAGTGGTTCTTCGCAGTTGGGTGCGTGGGCGGTGCGCGCGGCGGCCGGACAGGGGTCGAGGTTTTCGGTGAAAAACTCTCAAACCGTCTGTCTGGAAGACCTCGACGTGCCTGACGTTACCTCCGTCTGCCCTGATCTGATCATGTTTTGTCACCTTGATGAGCTCGGCCGCCATCGGAACGGCGTCGAGGTTTTCACCCGCTTCGGCGAGGACACCGCCCTCTATCGCAGGCCGTGTGGAGGAAGTCCGAAAGCGGATCGTCGCCACACGTTCTCAACTGCGGAGACTTGAGGAAGGGCTCGCCCGGCTGGGCGAGTAGCGGAGTCGCGAGTCGTCTCATGGTGTCGCAGGGCGGGTCTACCTCTCCCATGAGTGCCCGCCATGCCGCGTTTGGGATGGTGAATCCCGATAGGAGCACCTACTAAATCGACAATTGCCCCTATGTCACACAGATCTCATATTCAGCACTTGATATCCCTACTACATGGCTAGAGTGAAATAACTACATATAGGACGAAAGGATGCGGTGGAGCCGATGACGTCGGGAGCGGGGCCTCTGTCACCGGACTTCAGCGGGATCGACCCCGAGCTGATGCAGGGCTTCATCGGCGCGTTGGAACGTGGCCGCGACGTGATCGGCGAGCAGTCCGAGCGGATCCGGCAGTTGCTGGCGAGGGCCGAGGTGTCGGCGGTGGGACTGCGGCCGATCAAGGAGATCGAGGGCTGGATCGACGGCGAGCTGCCAGGGCTGCGTAAGCGCCTGCAGACGATCAATCAAGACCTCCCCATGCTGGGAGAGGCATCGGGCCTTCCGGGGCCGATCTCGGCATGGACCAATGGGCAACCCCGGGATCCGGTCGAGTGGGGGTTGTTGTCATACAACGAGAAGACGGGGAAATCCTCAGCGGGCGAAAGCGCCAAGCAGGGCACCGAGCTCGCCTTCCAGCTCGGGCAGCTTCCCCCGTCTTCCCTTGGCCTGCCGGACACCGCCTACGACCGGATTCTCGACAAGCTCGCCGACGGGCAGAAGGACCCCTACCTCGCCGCCGGGTTCTTCCGGGTCATCGGCCCCAAGGGCGTACAGGACATGATCCACCGCCTGGAACGGTACGACAGGAAGACCGCCGAGAAGCACCAGCGGACCATCGGCGACGCGCTGGGCACGGCGATCGGGGCACAGCCGGGACTGCTCGGCTCCGCGTGGAAGACGGCCAGCCTCAAGAAGGCCTCGGACGGCGAGCTGGCGTCCCTGCTGCAGTACGGAACGTTCCCCGCCGCGTGGCTCACCGCCCTGGTGAAGGACAAGGTGGGAAAGGCGGACGGCGAAGGCGACGGCACCCGTCCGCGACGGTGGAAGACCGACCTCGTCCCGTTCCTGCCTGCCCTGGCGAACAACCCCGACGTCGCCAGAGACCTGTTCAACGCCATGCCGCGCGCGGACCTCAGAGACCTGTTCACCGAGCTCAACCGTACGGAGACGCCGCTGCCCTTCAAGCGTCCCGGAGGGATGGACTTCGATGTCAGCGCGGAGTTCGGCCGGATGCTCGCCGCAGCTGGCGGAGCCTACGACAAGGGTCCGCACAGCCCCGAGGCCGCGGAGTTCGCCTTCAACACCATGCTCATCATGGGAGACCTCAGAGACACCGACGGCACCGAGGAAACTCCGGGCAAACCCATGGAGGTCGCGCCGAAGGCCAGGGTCTTCCTGTCGGAACTGGCCGGCGCCTACGCCGCCGAGCTCACCGAGGGCGCCAACATCGGCGACGCCAACATGACCGAGAAAAGCACGCTGAAGCCTTTCACCTCGGCCTTCGGCATGACGTCGGCGTTCACCCTGAGCCCGAAGGACACCTACCGTTTCCTGAAGACCTTCGCCGACTCCGACAAGAACCTCGCCCCGTTCGAGAAGGGGATGGGCGTCCTCAGCATGAAACTGATCACCGACGCCTCCGCGGCGGCGCGGAGCAGTGGTGACGTCAAACGGATGGACCAGGTGTTCACCGCCCTGGGCAACCTACGCGGCTTCGAGCTGGCTGCCGTCGAGAAGGTCCAAGGCAACCTGGACAAGATCGACAAGAAGCAGGCGGACGCGTTCAAGTATCTGCGCGACACCGCCGTTGGATTGGCGGGCCTCTACCTCTCTCCGACCGTGGCGGCTTCGTACTTCTGGACCCTGGTGGGCTTTTCCATCTCCACCTACGACACCGCCAACGACGTCTTCGGCGAAGAGGACGAGACCCGGGTGGACCGGGCCGACAAGAAGGACGCCATCGAGACCCTCGGCCGCCAGCACACGTACGCGCAGATCCTCATGGCCAACGGCTTCGCCCCCAAGGTGACACCCGCCGAGTGGCAGGCCAACTGCCCGCCGGGCGTGTCCCTCACCGACGCCAAGGGCAACCTCAGGCCGTTCTCCGAACTGATCAAGCAGGGCAACAAGGGGTTGGAGAGCTTTGAGAGATGGATGGCCGCCAATGGGATGGGGAGTGAGAACGAAAAGCCGACGCTCGGAAGGCTGTCCAACGACACAGCGAACTGGTTCGAGAGTGGTAATAAGCGTGGCCGAGCACGCGCCCTGGTCTTCGATAGCTGATTTACGAGGTCGGCAGGCACTCAGTCTCGCCACTAACCGAATATTTTCCGTTACCCGGCGACTCCAAGGTCATTTTTGTCTTGTACTCGTCGTTGGCAAGCTTGAGAGGGGCATCGCCATGATCTTCGACAATACGATAGTCGGCTACTCCGGAAAGGGCTCCTAGTAGGAGGCTGTTGAGACTGTCCGCTTCGGTTCGCGGGTTAGGGTCTCTGCCGATCGCCGCGAAGGTTCGCTTGGCCTTGCCTTCACCGCAGGGAACATCACGCCCGCCCGAATCGGTGATTTGAACGTCCAGAGCGTGGCGCTGCTTCATCAGCTCGGTGATGTGTGCCTTAAGCGTCTCCCCCGCCTCGGCCGCCGTGGGGCCGCTGCCACCGCAGCCGGCCACCGTCAGCAACGTCACCGCGCAGACCGCGACGCCGAGCCGTACAGAACGTCCCATGAAATTCCTCCGGGGCTGGCCGATGTGTTGTAGATCCAATAATGTCCAATAGATCCGTCCGGTGTATCGGCATCCGAAGAGGGATACATGACAGATCTGGTGCCCAACCCACGGCGTCAGGTGTTGGAACAGACATTGGTTGAGGTCAGGGCGCGGATCGCCATTCTGGAGGCCGCACTCGACCCCGCCCACGGGCAGTTCACCGGTCAGAAGGTGTGGACGGGACCGAAGGCCCGGACGTTCACCGAGGATCTCAGCGCCCGCCGCACCCGACTCCGCCAGGCCGCCAGGGCACTCCTCGACACGCTCGAAGAGGAGTGCCGTTCTGTTCCGGAGAAGGTTCCCTCCTCGGCTGTACGACACTGATACGTGAGACCGAAATCCAGCTGACTGATTTGGTCGGCGTTCCACCACAGAACAGGCCATATGTAGAGGGCCGCGGATTCGTCATCATCCTGCGAGAGGTGGCACTGTGGAGGTGTATCTCGTGAACCACACGCGCCGCCTCTGCCGTAGGGCCGGTCACGTCGTGTTCCTCCCCTCTGGGGTCTCAACCGGACTCCAACGACCCCCTCCCTGTACCGTGCCTTCATGACGGGGCTTGAAGAGTTGACCGACCGGTTGCGGCGATTCGCGCAGGACAGGGACTGGGAGCAGTTCCACACGCCGAAGAACCTGGCCATGGCCCTGGCCGGAGAGGTCGGCGAGTTACTCGCCGAGTTGCAGTGGCTGACCCCTGAGGAGACAGCGGCGGTCATGGACGACGAGGCTGCGGCCCATCGCGTCAGGTCGGAACTGGCGGACGTCATGACCTATCTGGTCCGTCTCGCTGACGTATTGGAAGTCGACCTCGTCGAGGTCGCCCACACCAAACTCGACGAGAGCGCCGAACGTTACCCTGCCGAGACTTACCGCGGATCAGCCAGGAAGGCCCCACCGCTCGTCTGATTTTGTCGGATGATCGCTGTAATGTTCCTGGCACAGTGATGCGGCCCGACAGGCTTTCGCTGATCAGCTGATCACGAACACGCCTCCATACCGCACGAGTCCTTCGTGCTGCCTGGGGGTAGGTCCGTGACGGCGTTTCGGCACTCCGCCGAAAGTCTGGCCAAGTTGACGACCGACGGATCGGTCCTGGAGAAACGGCTCGGTGAGCTCATCGCCGAGCATCTCAGAAGGACCGCGCGCGTCTTCCCCTCCCCTGCCGAGATCAAGTCGTGGGATCACAGCCTGCCGGTCCTTGCCCAGGACCTGGTCAACGCCGGATTGGGCAAGGTGGAGATGCTGGTCGAGTACCAGCTTCCGCTGACCAGCAAGCGTGCCGACGTCGTGCTGGCGGGGGTGGACCCCCGTACGGAGGGCGACGCCTACGTCGTCGTCGAGCTGAAGCAGTGGAGCCAGGCGGAGCTGTTCGAAGGCGATCCGGGGCTCGTGCTCGTCGAGGGCATGCCGGGCGGCCCTCGACTGCACCCGGCGATCCAGGTCGAGGGCTACTGCGACTACATCGCCGACTTCGTCGGCGCTGTCGAGAATCACGCTGATGCGATCAGAGGTGTGGCCTACCTGCACAACGCGGCCGACCTGGACGTCCAAGATCTCTATGCGGGTGTGTGGAGCGAGCGGACGCGTCTGTTCACCAAGAGCCGTCGCGGCGCCTTCCTCGACTACCTCCGCGAGCGGTTCGCCCCCGCGTCGGGCGCGAACGCCGCCGACCGGCTGCTCGACAGCGCGATCCGCCCCTCGAAGCAGCTCCTCAAGCTTGCCGCCCAAGAGATCAGAGACCGCAAGCAGTTCACTCTTCTCGCCGAGCAGAAGCTGGCATACGAGATGGTCCTGAACGCCGTCGGCAGGGCGCGAAAGGCCGACTCGAAGGAGGTCGTCGTCGTCAGCGGCGGCCCGGGCAGCGGCAAGAGCGTCATCGCCCTGTCCCTGCTGGGCGAGCTGTCCCGCCAAGGCCGCGCCGTCATGCACGCCACGGGCTCCCGTTCCTTCACCGAGACACTGCGCCGCGTCCCCGGCAAGGGCTCCTCGAAGGTGAAGAACCTCTTCAAGTACTTCAACAGCTTCGTGCAGGCCGAGCGCAACGGCCTCGACGTTCTCGTCTGTGACGAGGCCCATCGCATCCGGGAGACCTCGCAGAACCGCTACACCCCGGCCCGCCTGCGCAGCGACCGCCGTCAGCTCGACGAACTGATCGACGCCGCGCGGGTCCCCGTCTTCCTGTTGGATGAGCACCAGGTCGTACGGCCCGGCGAGCTGGGCACCGTCGCCGAGATCAGGAGCCACGCCGAGGGGCGGGGCTTCCGGGTCCACGAGGTCTCCCTCGACGGGCAGTTCCGCTGTGGCGGCAGCCGGGCGTACGAGGAGTGGGTGCTGCGGCTCCTCGGCCTGCAGGACGGCGGACCGACGCCCTGGCAGGGCGACGGTCACTTCGAGGTCTCCCCGGCGGACTCGCCACAGGAGCTCGAGGCCCTGCTGCGGTCGAAGCTGGACGAGGGATACTCCGCCCGAATGACGGCCGGCTTCTGCTGGCCGTGGAGCGACCCCAACAAGGACGACACACTCGTTCATGACGTCCGCGTCAACGACTGGTCCCGCCCGTGGAACGTCAAGGGCGAACGGGCCGTTGGCGACGCCCCCGCCAGCGCCCTGTGGGCGACCCAGGAAGGCGGCTTCGAGCAGGTCGGCTGCGTCTACACCGCCCAGGGTTTCGAATACGACTGGAACGGCGTGATCATCGGCCCCGACCTGGTCTACCGCGACGGCAGGCTGATCACTGTCCGGACGGGCAGCAAGGATCCCGCCCTTACCAAACGCGTCACGGACGAGGAGGCAGATCGACTGATCCGCAACACCTACAAGGTTCTCCTCACTCGGGGAATGATCGGCACCATCCTCCTGTCGTCCGACATGGAAACGCAGCGTTTCCTCACGAACCTAATGGGACACAACCCCCCATATCAAAGCCAACATGGACTAAATCTATATAACCCTTCATAGTGCGATATGCTCCGTCTCAACGAGACGGGTTCGGCGAGCTCCAGCCAATTCGGCAATAACGGACGCCTCCGCTTCCCCGTGAATCTTTCTGCTATCGGGGGGCGCGTTCGTGAAGGTGGGCTACCGCACAACCGCGGAAAGTCTGTTCGCCTCTCCGATAGACCAGATCGCGGGACAGCTGAAGGACCAGATTCGCGAGGCAAGGGCCTCGGAGGTGACATCGTGGAAGCAGAGCCTTCCCGTACTCGCGCAGGACCTCGTCGAGGCAGGACTCGGCAAGGTCGAGATGCTCATCGAGTCCGAGTTCGTCAACCGCAGTCGCACCGACGTCGTCCTCACGGGGGTCGACCACACAGGCCGGGACACCTACGTGGCGGTGGAGCTGAAGCGTTGGGGGAAGGCGAATCTCTGCGACGACGATCCCGACCGTGTGCGCGTGCCCTACCTACGAAACAACCCCAAACACCCGCTTGTCCAGCTCAGAGGCTACTGCGACCTGCTGGTCGCCCTCGCCGGGCACTTGAATGGAGACCCGACACGTATCGGCGGCGTCGCCTATTTACACAATGCAGAAGAAGTCGCCGTCGCCGACCTTTTCCTCTGGCCGTCGATGAGCACACCAGAATCTTCACGCAGACGACACGGGGGGCGTTTCTCAAATACCTCACCGGCAGGTTCTCCCCGGCTCCTGGGCACGACGCCGCCGACCGCCTGCTGGGAGGTGTCGAGGGTCCGGCCGTGCCTCTGATGCTCTATGCCGCTGACGTCATGCAACAACGTCACCACTTCACGCTGATCAACGAGCAGCAGGTCGCCTACGAACAGGTGATGAACGCGGTCGAGGAGGCTCGCAGGTCGAGGCTCCGGCGGATCGTCGCGGTCACCGGTGGCCCCGGAAGCGGAAAGAGCGCCATCGCCGTACAGTTGCTCAGCGATCTCGGCGCGCGAGGAGTCCAGGCGTCGATCGCCACCGGCTCCCAGGCGTTCACCATGAGCCTGCAGAGATACGCCGGTAAGGACCACCCCCAGCCACAGCACCTCTTCCAGTACTTCAACAGCTTCATCGAGGACCGGGGGCCAAGGCAGATCGCCCTCATCTGTGACGAGGCTCATCGCCTCCGCGAGACATCCACAGCAGATCCCTCGCTCAAACACCTCGAGACCTGCCGCCCCCAGATCGAGGAACTGGTGAACGCGGCCTATGTGCCGGTTTTCCTGCTCGACGAGCACCAGGTCATCAGGCCCGGCGAGATCGGAAGCCTCGCCATGATCCACAACTACGCCTTGGCAACGGGGCTCGGGTTCACCCATGTCCACCTGTCCGAACAGTTCCGGTACGGCGGCAGCGCACGCTACGACCAGTGGGTCCTCGACCTACTCGGACTGCCTTCGAACGACCCGCCGCCCAGGCCCGCGAAGTGGCCCGGAGACGAACGCTTCGAGGTCAGGCTGGCCGAAACTCCGGAGTCGATGGAGTCGTTCCTCCGCGAGAAGATGCGCATGGGCCACACCACCCGGATCACCGCCGGCTTCTGCTGGCCGTGGAGCGACCCCGTCGAAGGTTCTCTTGTTCCCGACGTTCGGATCAACGGATGGGAACGCCCATGGAACGTGAAGGGCCTCCAAGACATCGGCAACGCTCCCGCCCAGCCCTACTGGGCCCTGGCGGACGGCGGCTTCGACCAGATCGGATGCGTCTACACCGCCCAGGGCTTCGAGTTCGACTGGGCCGGGGTCATCATCGGACCCGATCTCGTGGCCCGTGGCGGGCGTCTCGTACCCAACAGGGCCGGAAGCTGCGATCCGAAGGTTAGTGCGCGGTCGGTCGACGACCCGAAGTTCAACCTGCTGATCCGCAACACCTACAAGGTACTGCTGACGAGGGCGCTGAGGGGAATCGTCGTCTACGCCGTCGACGATGCCACCCGGGAGTTTCTCGGTGAGTTGATCGCACGAGATGCGCGGATTCCGGCGGACACGTCGCCGTCCGCTCCCGTCAACTGATCGACCAGCGGACTGGTTCGCCGAGTACGGCGGCGGCGCCGTCGAGGTCGGCCAGGCGGGTGGCCAGGGTGGCGACGGCGAGGCGTTCGGGGAGTGCGGCACTGAACTTCAGGCCGTGCAGGGCCTTGTCATCCACCTCGGGAAGGCAGAGCCAGTTTGCGGCGTCGGCGGTTCCCGCCTTCCACAGCTCGGGGTGAGGTCGCTCCACAGCCGAATGGACGCCTCGTCGACACGCTGACCGGGCACCGGACGCCCTCCAGGGTCGCGGCGAGCGTGGCGTTGGCCCGGAAGTCGGCCCAGGTCCACCAGCGCACGTCATCCATCAGAGGATCTCTGGTGACGACCGTCCCGCCGGGATGGACGGTGTCGACGGCGTCCTCCCTGAGAACGGCGAGCCGTTCGACCGCCCGGCGGCTGAGCCGTACGGGCGGGTCGGCCCCGAGGAGGACCTCGCGCATGGCCCGGGTCAACGCCCAGGACAGCCCACCGTAGCCGGTTCCGCCCCAGCGGGCCCTGCCGTGGCCGTCGGCGGCCTCGACGTAGCACCGCCGCCGTGACCAGTCGATGTAGGTGACCCGCCAGGTGCGTCCGGCGAGCAGTGCCTCGACGGCCGCCTCCTGCAGCGGCCGCAGTCCCGGCCAGCCGACGGTGTTGACGACGGGGTGGAGGTTGCCCGCGCTCAACGGACCCCCCGCTCAAGGAACCTCCAGCTCGACGTCGTCAACCGACAGCGCGTTGAGCTCGACCTCGTTGAGCTCGGCGGCGCCCACTGTGAGCCGGTAGTGCTGCCGAGGTCGGCCGAGCAAACGGGTTGATGCAGATGATTCCCAGGAAGCCGAAGCGGTTGATGGCGCTGCCGGAGCAACGCCCAGGAATCGGAGGGCGCAGTTGCCATGGGCAGGGTCTCGTACTATGCGGACTCGGCGGTATACGTCACACGGATGCTCTGCGAACGAACGAAATGGAATGTGCGCATCCCGCGGACATGGCATCCCTTGAGGAGGCACTGATCCCGTGGCGAGTTACCAGTCAGAACCGGTTCCCTTCGGGGCTAAAGCCCCACGAACGTGATAATTGACTACTCCAGAACGGGGACCCCCAGAGAGACAAGCATGTCGATGGTGGCCTGGTCGGTTGAGTGCAGGACGGCGCCGCGCATGCCGCGGGTGGCCAGCACTCGGTAGGTGTTACGGACCAGGCGGTCGAAGTTCTCCGAGTTCCTGGCGGCCGAGTCTTTGTTCGCTGCGGGATCGGGTCTCCACGCCTGTCCTGTCCATATGAGATCCGGCCCGAAGATGACGCCCGCGTAGTCGTACTCGAAGCCTTGGGCCGTGTAGATGCAGCCGATCTGGCCGAACCCGCCACTGTCCGTCGCCCACAGATCCGAGGGCGGAATGCCATTGACCGCTTCTCTGGCTTTCAGGTTCCATGGCCGCCGCCAGTCGCCGATCACGATGTCGTCGGCAAGAGTGCCTCGTCTGGGCTCGCTCCATTCCCAGCAGAATCCCGCTGCGATCCGAGCGGTACCTCCCTGCTCCTCCTTGGTACGCAGGAAGTTCTCCAGGGCGGCGGGGCTACGCGCGACGTACAGTTCGAAGGTGTCGATCGGCTGCCATGATTGAGGACTGAGGAACTCGGGGTCCAGTCCCAGGAGTTGCTCGACCCACCGGACGTATTCGGGGCAGCCTCCGCATCGGAACTGGTGGCGGAGGTCAATCTGGTGGACTCCCAGTCCCATCTGAGCAGCGGTTTCCTTGATGAGAGCGACAGATCCCACCTCCCCTTGGCGGACCACCTGGTGCTCGTCAAGCAGAAAAACCGGTACGCGGGCAGCTCTGACCAGTTCACGGAGCTGTCCTTGAATCAACTCGGCATCATTCTGATGGCGACTCGTCCGGCGTCCCATCCGAAGACGGTGTGCCTCATCCGCGATCAGAACCTCCAGTTCGTTCTCATTGGCCTGAGTGAAGCTGTTGAAGTAGCTGAAGATTCGATATGGACGTTCTGTTCGCCCTCCCACCATCTCCCGGAGCGTCGTGGTGAAGGATCGACTTCCTGTCGCGTGAACAGCGTGAACACCACTGCGGCTCAAAAGGCCGAGCAGTTCGACCGCTATCACGCTCTTGCCTGTTCCTGGTCCGCCCACGATCAGGACGATCTCCTTGTGCCCACCCCGCCGGCTCGCGGTCACCCGGGCCTTGACGTAGTCATACGCCTCCCGTTGCTCGTCCAGCAGCGGAAACACCGGCCTGTGGTGGATGCTCTCGGCAACCAATGACATGAGGTCCTCTGTGGGCCGGATCGGAGCCTCCAGTAGTTCCTGTGCGTGCCGAACCGCCTCTCTTGAGCAGATGACCTTTTTCAGCAGCCGCTTGAACTCGTCCCTTCGGTCCTTTCCATACATCCGGGTCCAGGGATACATCTTCTTCGTCTCGCCCAACGGTTGAACGGTTAGCTGAACCGACCGCAGTTCCCCATCAGGGGCGTTGTGCATGTTCACCAAACAGAAGACTTCAGCCGTCCGCAGCAGCGGGATGAAGTCGAGGAGGACCTGGCGATATCCCCAGGCCTGGGTGAGTGGGTGAAGGGTGGGGCGCCCGGGAGACACCGGCGCGTAGACCATCTCGGAGTCCGGGACCGGCCTCGCCCACGACCACTGCTTGTTCTCGATCACCACAACCGACATGGTTCCGGTGCTGGGATGCGTTCCGACAAGGACCATGTCAATCCGCACGTCGGTGATGGGCGTCTTCATCTCCAGGAGTACCTGCACGTCGTCGAGTTCCGCCTCGAGAAGGAGCCAGACGGCTGCAGGAATGCTGTTGCCCCAGGACTCGACTTCTCTGGGATCCGGCATCTCGCCGAACATCTCATGGAAACTGCGCCGGAGTTTCCTGATGAGAGTGCCACTTTCAATGAGTTCTGCCAGTTTCCGGACGGACGCCTGGTACAGGCAGCGTGATGCCAAGAAAGCTCACTCCCTCGACGTCCGGCGTCCTCCGAAGGCGTGTCAGCTCCACGAGGACGGAAGGCACGCACATACCGTAACGCGTCCTGATATTTCTCCGCTATTCGGACAAAACTTAAGAGATGGCCTTGTGTGGAAGCAAAGGGTCAGCCCGGCTCTTGTCTTCGTAGTGTGGTCCGCGCCGAAGGCGCCCACCCGGGCCGCACTGGGCCCGGGTGGGTCCGCCCGCTGGGCACGCCTTCGGGCACGCTGCTCCGGGACGGCCTTTACCTGTGGACGAATGTCGACGATGTGGCCTTCGTGAGGGTCGCGGACAGGGAGAGAAGGGATCCTGGTCTGCGTCATTGTGTGGCGGAAACCGTCCTCCTGACCACGGCCCTCGGAGGCCGACCGACCCCAACCTTGGGAGACCAACCCGCAAAAACCTCACAGAAGGCCACACGGCAGGTCCTCACGGGAGAGGCTAAGCAGCGAAGACCCCAGGGCCTCACGTGGCCCAGGGTCCCTAGGTCCGCGAAAACCCACAGCGAAGACCTCAAGCCCGGCAGGCACGTGGGGGCCTGGGAAGCTTGATGAAGACCCACAGGAAGGCCCAGGCCCTGAACCCCGGCGGGCCGGGAGGTGTCTGCGGTCCCAAGGAAGGCCCTACGCCCGCCAAGCTGCCACAGGCCGCCGACATCACCGGTCACACGTGCCCCTGCAGCTCACGAACCACCCCACGTTGGTGAAGATTTGGACAAAAAGTTCTTTTGTCTCAATCTTCTGCATTGACCTTTAAACCACAGCGAACCATACTTCCCGTCATGGAGGCACAGAAATCCACAGAAGCGGGCAGCCATGCTGCCCGCTGAGCGGCACTCGCGGATCGGAGAGGCGTTGCGGGCCTCCCGGGTCGTCAGCACCGAGGAGCTGGCGCGCGAGCTGAAGGTCTCCGTGGAGACGATCCGACGCGACCTCGTCCTGCTGGAACGTCAGGGGAGGCTGGCGCGGGTGCACGGCGGGGCGACGGTCGCCTCGGGGCGCTCCTCCGGGGAGGAGGCGCCCTTCACCGAGCGGACCGGAACCGCCGCCGAGGCAAAGCGGCACATCGGCCGGGCCGCGGCGGCGCTCGTACGGCCGGGCCAGACGATCGTGATCGACGTGGGGACCACCGCCGTGGACGTGGCCCGTGCCCTGCCGCTCGACTTCACCGGGACCGTGGCCACGTGTTCCCTCCTGGTCGCCGCCGAGCTCTCCGAGCGCCCCGGCGTCGAGGTCCTCGTCTCCGGGGGCCGGCTCAGGAGTGGTGACCTCGCACTGTCGAACTCCCTGGCGCAGGCCTTCTTCGCCGACCTGAACCCGGATGTCGCCTTCCTCGGCTCGGGAGGCGTGGACGCCGTCGCCGGGCTGACCGACTACTACCTGGACGAGATCGCCGTGCGCCGGACGATCCACGGCAACGCCGCCCGCTCCTTCGTGCTGGCCGATTCGAGCAAGTTCGGCAGGATCGCCCGGCACCGTGTCGCGGGTATCGAGGAGTTCGCCGGACTTGTCACGGAGACCGAGCCACCACCGAGCATTCGAGACGCCGTCACCCGCGGAGGCGGGGTGGTCGTCCTGCCGTGAGAGCCACAAGACCCGCGGGACCTTCGAGAGCCCCGAGAACCGCGAGACCGCGAACCAAGAAGGCCTGAGGCCGTACGGCAAGACGCCAAAACGGCCCAGACGCCAGGTCCCGCGACCTGAGACCCAGAAAAGCCTGAAAGACCCAGAAAAGCCTGAAACCCAGAAAAACCTGAGACCCGGAAAGCCTGAGACCCAGGAAAGTCCGAGTCCCGGAGAGCCCTGGGCCTGCTTGCGGGCCTTCGCCGTAGCACGGATCGTCCAGGTGGACGCGCCGCGAGGCGGAGAAGGAGCCCATAACGAAGTATGGGCGACCACAGCAGGCATGAAGATCCACAAAACGGGTCCCATGCCGAAGGAGTTCAAGACCGAAAAGGCCAGACCCAGAAAGCCGGGCCCCAGAACGAAGGCCCCAAAGGGCCCGAAGCCTCAAAAACCAAGGAGCCGGAGAGTTCGAGGAGCCGGGAGGCGCGGCAACGCCACCCGGCTCGGATCCCCAGCCGATGCACCATCTGACAGGAAACACAGGAGTTGGGACCCATGCCCCAGTATTCACCACACGAGTCCCCGGATCAGGCCACGGCGAGCGTCGAGGAGTTCGGCTACAAGCAGGCGATGAAGCGAGGAACCGGGCGTTTCGCGTCGTTCGCGGTCGCCTTCGCCTTCGTCTCGATCGCCACGGGAATCTTCACCACCTACGGCTCCGTGCTGAACAGTTCAGGGCCCGCGGGCATCTGGACCTGGCCGATCGTGATCGTCGGTCAGCTCGCGGTCGCGTTCATCTTCGGTTCCCTGGCCGCGCGCATCCCGGTGACCGGCTACTCCTACCAGTGGACCTCCCGCCTGGCCAATCCCGTCCTGGGCTGGATCATCGGCTGGATCTCGTTCACGTTCCTGGCGATCGTGGTGGTCGCGGTCGACTACACCATCGCCTCGACCGTGCTTCCGGCGCTGCTGAACTACCAGGGGACGGCGCTGAACGCGTGGGTGATCACCGGGGTGGTCATCCTCGCCCAGGCGTTCCTGGTCGGGTTGTCCACGAAGTGGACCGAACGGGTCAACAACTTCGCCGTCTCCGCCGAGCTGGCCGGCATGATCGCCCTGGTCCTGCTGCTGCTCGGGGTGGGGTTCGTCGCCAAGGAGGCCAACTTCGCGAACCTCTTCAGCACCGGCGCCGTCCCCGCCGAGGGCTACCTGTCCTTCGGCACGCTCACCTCGGCGGGCCCGTGGATGCTGGGCTTCCTGCTCGGCGCGTTCACGATCGTCGGCTTCGAGTCGGCGGCCAACCTGGCCGAGGAGACCAAGGACCCGGCCCGCGTCGTGCCCCGCGCCATGTGGCAGGCGGTCCTCGCCTCCGGTGTGCTGGGCTTCCTGTTCCTCATCGCCGTCACCCTGCTCGCCGGGGACCCGGTCGAGCTGGCGAAGTCGGACACGCCGATCGCGGACGTGATCACCCGGACCCTCGGCCCCGTCGTGGGTACGGCCCTGCTGGTGCTGGTGGTCATCGCGATCTTCGCCTGTGGCATGGTGATCCTCATGAGCGGGGTGCGCCTGGTCTGGGCGATGTCCCGTGACGAGCGCTTCCCCGGCTGGCAGGCCTGGCAGAAGATCTCGCCGAGGTTCGGCACGCCGCTGAACGCGACCGTGCTCATGTGCGTCATCGGCCAGCTGATCCTGGCGATCTTCTCGACCAGGACGGACGCGCTGTTCGGGCTGTTCGCCGCGGCGACGCTGCTGCCCGCGATCATCTACGCCTCGACCGTCGCCCTGTATGTGGTCAAGCGCCGTTCGCTGCCGCCCAGCAGGGGCTTCGACCTGGGCCGCTGGGAGATCCCGGTGGTCATGGTCGCGGTGGTCTGGCTGGTGTTCGAGCTGCTGCTGTTCCGCGACGCCTCGTTCGCCGACCCGTGGACCTATGTGCTGATCATGCTGGTGATCGGCGCCGCCTACCTGGTCTACCTGCTCGCCACCAGGGGCGGGGCGCGTGGCCTGGCCATGCCGGAGATGCGCTCCATCGACGCCGAGCTGGACGCCGACGCCGCCGCCGGGCACGACGTCTCCCAGGATCGGGGGGACGTGAACCGGCGATGACGACCGTACTGGCGATAGACCAGGGCACCTCGGGGACCAAGGCGGTCGTGACCGACGGTGAGGGGAGGGTGCTCGGCCTGGCCGAGCACCCGGTGCGCCCCGTCTACCTGCCGGGTGGCGGGGTCGAGCAGGACCCGCGGGAACTGCTCGACTCGGTCCTTGAGGCCGGGCGGCGGGCCGTCGCGCAGGCCGGTGTCCCCGTCGACGCCGTGGCGCTGGCCAACCAGGGTGAGACCGTACTGGCCTGGGACCCCACGACGGGTGAGCCGCTGTCCACCGCGATCGTGTGGCAGGACCGCCGTTCCGAGGAGATCTGCGTACGGCTGCGCGAACACGCCGACCGGGTCGCGCAGGCCACCGGGCTGGTCCTGGACCCGTACTTCTCCGCGCCCAAGATGGCCTGGCTGCGGGAGAACATGACCGGGGAGGGTGTGGTCACCACCTCGGACTCGTGGCTGGTGCACCGGCTGACCGGGGAGTTCGTCACCGACGTCTCGACGGCGAGCCGGTCGCTGGTCACCCGGCTCGACGACGCGAACTGGGACGACGGGCTGCTCGAACTGTTCGGGCTCGGCGGGGAGCGGCTGCCCCGGGTCGCCGCCAACGACGAGGTGGTCGGCTCGACCTCCGCGTTCGGCGGGGACCTGCCGGTGTGCGGGCTGGTCGTCGACCAGCAGGCGGCGTTGCTCGCCGAGAACTGCCTCACCGCGGGCGAGGCGAAGTGCACCTTCGGCACGGGGGCGTTCCTGCTGGCCAACACCGGCACCTCGGCCACGCGTTCGACGGCGGGTCTGGCCGCCTCCGTCGCCTGGCGGGTCAGGGGGGAGACGTCCTACTGCTTCGACGGGCAGGTGTACACGGCGGCCTCGGCCGTACGGTGGCTGCAGGACCTGGGCATGATCGGCTCGGCGGCCGACCTCGACGTCGTGGCGGCCGACGACAGCGAGGGCGTGCTGTGCGTCCCCGCGCTGGCCGGGCTCGCCGCCCCGTGGTGGCGGCCGGACGCCAGGGCCTCCTTCACCGGGATGACGCTCTCCACCGGCCGGGGGCACCTGGTGCTGGCCGTACTGCAGGGCGTCGCGGCGCAGGTCGCCGAGCTGGGCGACCTCGTCGCCGCCGATCTCGGGCGGCCGCTGAGCGCGCTCAGGGTGGACGGCGGGCTCACCCGCAGCCGGGTGCTCATGCAGGCGGTCGCCGATCTGGCACAGGTCACGATCGAGGTCTACCCGTCGGAGCACGCGACCCCGCTGGGCGCCGCCGCGCTGGCCCGCGCGGCGCTCGACCCCGCCCTGCCGCTGCGGGAGGCGGTCGGCGGGTGGAAACCGGCCACGACGTACGAGCCGCACTGGCCGGCGGAGCGGGCGGCCGAGTTCCGCGCCCGCTGGCACGAGGCCGTACGGACGACCACAACGAGACAGGAGCAGGAGGGGGAACGGTGAGCACCACGGGGGTGGGCACGTTCGACGTGGCGGTGATCGGAGCGGGCATCGTCGGCTCCGCCATCGCCAGGGAGCTAGCGAGGCACGAGCTGAGTGTGGCGCTGCTCGAAGCGCGTGACGACGTCGGCGACGGCACCAGTAAGGCGAACACCGCGATCCTGCACACCGGTTTCGACGCCAAACCCGGCACCCTCGAATCCCGTCTGGTGCGCGAGGGCTATCACCTCCTGTCCGGCTACGCGGCCCGTACGGGCATCCCGGTCGAGCACACCGGGGCCCTGCTGGTCGCCTGGACCGCTGAGGAGCTCGACGCGCTGCCGGGCCTGAAGGAGAAGGCCGAGCTCAACGGCTACGACAAGACGGAGATCGTCGGCGCGGAGGAGGTCTACCGGCTGGCGCCGCACCTGGGTGAGGGTGCTCTCGGCGGGCTGACCGTGCCCGACGAGTCCATCGTCTGCACCTGGACGACCAATCTGGCGCTGGCCACCGAGGCGGTCCTGCGCGGGGTGACGCTGCTGCTGAACCACCGGGTCCTGACCGTCGAGGAGCACTGGGAGTCGACGACGCTGCGCACCTCGGGCGGGGACGTCACCGCCCGCTGGGTCGTCAACGCGGCCGGGCTCGGCGCCGACGTCGTGGACCGGCTGTTCGGCTACGACCGTTTCACCGTCACGCCGCGCCGTGGTGAGCTGCTGGTCTACGACAAGCTCGCCCGCCCGCTGGCCGACCGGATCATCCTGCCGGTGCCGTCCTCACGCGGCAAGGGCGTGCTGGTCAGCCCGACCGTCTACGGGAACGTCCTGCTCGGGCCGACCGCCGAGGACCTCCTCGACCGGACCGACACCGGGACCTCGGAGCGGGGCCTTGAGTTCCTGCTGGAGAAGGGGCGCAAGATCATGCCCGAGCTGCTGCGGGAGGAGGTCACCGCGACCTACGCGGGCCTGCGCGCGGCGAGCGACCGCCAGGACTATCTGATCGAGGCAGACGCGGAGCACCGTTACGTCCTCGTCGGCGGTATCCGCTCGACCGGGCTCACCGCGGGCATGGCCATCGCCCGGTACGTCACCGAACTGGCGGGCAAGGCCGGGCTGCCGCTCGTGCCGAGGACCGATCTGCCCGAACCTCCCCGCATGCCCAACCTCGGGGAGGCCTTCCTGCGTCCCTACCAGGACGCCGAGCGGATCGCCGCCGACCCCGCCTACGGCAAGGTGGTCTGTTTCTGCGAGCGGGTGACCGAGGGGGAGATCCGTGACGCCCTCATCTCACCGATCCCGCCCGCCGGGCTTGAGGGGTTGCGGCGCCGTACGAGGGCGATGAACGGGCGCTGCCAGGGGTTCTTCTGCGGCGCCGAGATCGGAAACCTGCTGGAGGCCGACCGATGAGCGACACCGTCACCACCCTCACCCCGGACGTGGTCGTCGTCGGCGCGGGGCCGTCCGGGCTGAGCGCCGCGCGGGTGCTCGCCCCCCGGGTCGGCGGTGAGGTCCTGGTCCTCGACCGCGAGAGTACGGCCGGCGGCATCCCCCGCCACAGCGACCACCCCGGCTACGGCGTCAGGGACATGGGGCGTTTCATGGGCGGCCCCGCCTACGCCCGCAAGCTTGTCCGGCAGGCGGAGGAGGCCGGGGCGACGATCCGGACGAACGCCACCGTGACCGGGTGGTCCGGGGAGCGCGCGATCGAGGTGACCAGCCCCGAGGGTCGTCTCCTCGTCGAGGCCGGGGCGGTGATCCTGGCCACCGGCGCCCGGGAACGTCCCCGTCCGGCCCGGCTCATCCCCGGGGACCGGCCCCGTGGCGTCTACACGACCGGGCACCTGCAGAACCTCGTCCATCTCAGGCACGGCAGGGTCGGTGAGCGGGCCGTCGTCGTGGGCGCGGAGCTGGTCAGCTGGTCGGCGGCGCTGACGCTGCGGGAGGCGGGCTGCCGTACGGTGCTGATGACCACCGAGTATCCGAGGCCGGACTCCTACGCCGTGTTCAGCGGCCCGGGAAAGGTGCTGTTCGGGACGGAGGTCGCCACCCGCACCCGGGTGAGCCGGATCATCGGCAGGCCTGACCTGCGCGCGGTCGAGGTCGAGAACCTCGACACGGGACGCAGGCGGGTCGTCGAGTGCGACACGCTCATCCTCACCGGTGACTGGATTCCCGACCACGAGCTGGCACGCGCCGCCGGGATCGCCATCGACCCCGGCACCCGGGGGCCGCTGGTCGACAGCGCGCTGCGCACGGACCGGCCGGGTGTGTTCGCCGTGGGCAACCTGCTCCACCCGGTGGACACCGCCGACGTCGCGGCGATCGACGGCGCCCATGTGGCGCGTCCCGTCACGACCTGGCTGGACGGCGGGTCGTGGCCGGTCGGCGAGGGGGTACGGCTGCTGGCCGGGGAGCCCTTCCGGTGGGTCGCGCCGGAGATCCTGCGTCCCGGTGACCCGGTGCCCGCCCGGCGCCGGCTGTTGCTGTGGGGTGATCGCCACATCCGCCTCCCGCACGTGGTGCTGTGGCAGGGCGACCGGGTCGTGGCGCGCAGGCGGGTGTGGTGGCCGGTGGCCCCGGGCCGGGTGTTCCGCGTCCCTACGGACATGCTGTCCGCCGTGGACCCGCGGGGCGGCCCGGTGCTGGTCACCGCGGAACCGTGACCCCCGGCTCCCCCTCCAGCCGGTAGACGCGGCGGGCGTTCTCCGCGCCGATCATCGTGGCCACCCGTACGGCCTGCGTCCTGCTCCACTCCCCGTCGGCGACGAAGCCGGACAGGACGCGGGTCATCGCGCTCCGCCACAGCAGGGCGCCCAGGTGGTGCAGTTCGGCGGGTCCCCAGGCGTCGGAGGAGAAGAGGATCTTGGCGAAGGGGGCGAGTTCCAGGCTCTCCGCGACGACGGCCGCGCTGCGCGCCCCGGTGTGGTTCACGGCGAGCCCCACGTCGAAGTAGACGTTCGGGTAGACCTGGGCGAGGAAGCCCGCGTTGCGGTGGAACGGGTAGCAGTGCAGCAGCATCAGCGGGACGCCGCTCGGTTGCGCCCGTTCGATGAGGCCGCGCAGCAGCAGCGGGTCGCAGCGGCGCAGGTCCAGGTCGGGGTCGCCGTAGCCGGTGTGGAACTGCAGCGGCAGGCCGCGCTCGACCCCCTTCCAGATCAGGTGGCGCAGCAGCACCGGGTCGTCGACACGGACTCTTCCCGTCCGCTCGGCCTCCCGCAGCCACCTGCCCGCCGCGGCCGTCACCTCGCCGAGGGTCGGCGGCTCCGGGTCCACGTCGAGACCGTGCCGGTAGGCGACGACCGTCTTCACCCCGCGTGCCGTACGGCTGCGCTCCCACAGGGCCGCCTCGAAGCGGGCGGAGAAGCCGGCCGCGTCGGTCCCCTCGGCCACGACGTGTTCGGCGACCGTCTCCAGGCGGACGATCTCTTCGGCGGGGCGTCCGGTGGCCTCGGTCATCCCGGCCGGGCCGAGGAGTTCCTCGCCCCGGTAGCCGGTCTCCACCAGGAAGTGGCCCACCCCGCTCGCGGTCAGCAGCCGCCGGTTGACCTCCTCGACGCCCAGTTCGGTACGGCGGGCGAGGTAGGTCTCCGGGTCGGTGTGCGCTTCGAGACCGAGGACGGGCGCGCAGTGCCGCAGGACGGCGAAGCCGAGCTGGGAGTCGAACTGGGTCATCCAGGACGGCGTCGGCCGGTCGGACTCGGTGATCAGCTCCTCGAACCCCCGCCTGGACAGGTCCGTGGCCAGGGCTCCGTGCACGTGGTGGTCCACCAGCGCGACCGCCCCGACGTCCCGTCCCAGGGACTCGGCGGAGAGGACGGTGGATGCTCCGGTCATGACGTGCTCCCGTGGCGGTTCGCGGCTTTCGGTCGTGTCCGTGGTCTCCCCACCGACCCCGTCGTCATACCAGAACCCGCCCCGGCGACCTGCGGGCACAGGGGTACGCCGTGCCAGGAAAGGCGTCGGCCCGCGAGTGGCGACTCCATGTGTTTCCCTTTGTGGAGGGCCCACCGTGAAGAAGCCCCGCCGGTTATCCGGAAAGCGTCCTTGCCTTAAGCGGCCGAGGGCGTCGCCGCCTCATCCGTTACGGGAAAACGGCGCCGAAGCGGTTGTCACGGGCCCGCCTGAGGAACCACCCGCATTCCGGGACGCCCATCCCGGTGAAAGACCCGGTGATTCGCGGCGGGGAATGTCCCCGGCCTGGCCGGGACGAAAGCGTGGCCGGGCGAAAGGCGGGCCGGGGCGTAGGCGCGTGACCGGACGAAAGGCGAGACCGGGGTGTAGGCGTAGGTGGCCGGGTGAACCGGCCCGCGCCCGGCGGCTCCCGTCCAGGCCCATCCGTGGCCGCGCGATATGTCACGACATCCGAACAAGGGTGTCCTTGTGTGATGAAGGGAGGCGGGGACTACAATCCGGAAAAGCATAATGGCCGGGGAAAGCACGGGGCGTGCTTGAGTAATCGCCTGACCATAGTGCGAGCACGTGAATCTGACGCTTAAGTGACTGTCCGGAAAGCCAGTCATCGAAGCGTTCGCGATCCTCGCGAACGCCGGAGGGAAGCTCCGATGCTCCAGACCATTCTGCTCGTGCTCGGTCTGTTCGTCGCTCTCGTGAGCATGGTGATCCTCGTCGAGGGCACGTCGCTGTCCGAACTGGCCTCGGACATCCGTACCAGGAACGCCCGTAACCGCCGCCTGCGCCGTTGCCGTCGCGACAACGCCGTCTACCCCTACTTCTACGACGTCGGCCTGAAGAACAGGGCCGAGGCGCAGCCGCCCGCCCCCGTCGGGGGCCGGGTCGGCGTGAGCCGCTGCGGTCTTGAGGGCGCCCCCATGCCGCCCGGCATGTCCTCCCTCTACACGTTGCACCACCGCGGCACCGGCCACCTGGTGCCGTGCACCGGCGAGGAGGTCCGGCGGTGGCGGCAGGCCGCGGTCGAGTACGTGATGACCCTGCGCGAGGCGGGCGCCGCGCTGCGCGCCGAGCACGAACGGGCCAGGCTGCGCCCCGTACGGCTGCTGCCCGGTGGGCGCCGCAGGATCGCCGCCGAGTTGCGGGAGGCCCGAGGGCGTTTCCAGTCCGCCGCCCTGACCGCCGCCGCGGCCTACCGGCCGGTACACGACGAGATCGCGAACCGCCTGAAAAGCGAACCCGCGCGCGGAATCCGGCGGGGGTGGCGACCGGCCCCCCTCACCTCACGGGAACGCCACCCCCTGTGAGCGGAGCGGCCCGCCGTTCAATAGTGTCCGATCCATGAGCACTCACTATGACGTCGTGGTCCTCGGCGCGGGCCCCGGAGGGTACGTGGCGGCGATCCGCGCCGCCCAGCTGGGCCTGAGCACGGCGATCGTCGAAGAACGTTACTGGGGCGGGGTGTGCCTCAACGTGGGGTGCATCCCGTCGAAGGCGCTGCTGCGCAACGCGGAACTCGCCCACCTGTTCAACCACGAGGCCAAGACCTTCGGCATCCGGGTCGAGGGCACGGTCACCTTCGACTACGGCGAGGCGTTCAGGCGCAGCCGCAGGGTCGCCGACCGGCACGTCAAGGGCGTGCACTACCTGATGAAGAAGAACGGCATCACCGAGTACGAGGGCCGGGGCGAGTTCACCGACGCGAACACGCTGCGGGTGACCGGGGCCGACGGCGGCGAGCAGACGGTGACGTTCGACCACTGCATCATCGCGGCGGGCGCCACCACGAGGCTGCTGCCGGGGACGTCGGTCACCGACCGGGTCGTCACCTACGAGGAGCAGATCCTCAGCGAGGAACTTCCCGGCAGCGTGGTCATCGCCGGGGCGGGCGCCATCGGCGTCGAGTTCGCCTACGTCCTGCACAACTACGGCGTCAAGGTGACGATCGTCGAGTTCCTCGACCGGCTCGTCCCGCTTGAGGACGAGGAGGTCTCCGCCGAGCTGGCACGTCACTACCGGCGGCTCGGCATCGAGGTGCTGACCTCGACGCGGGTGGAGTCCATCGACGAGTCCGGCGACAAGGTGCGGGTGACCGTCTCGCGCGACGGGCGGCAGGAGGTCCTCGAAGCCGACAAGGTGCTGCAGGCCATCGGCTTCAAGGCCCGCGTCGAGGGCTACGGCCTCGAACGCACCGGGGTCGCCCTGACCGACAGGGGCGCCATCGCCGTGGACGGGCGCTGCCGCACGAACGTGCCGCACATCTTCGCCATCGGCGACGTGACCGCCAAGCTGATGCTCGCGCACGCGGCCGAGTCCATGGGGATCATCGCGGCCGAGACCATCGCGGACGCCGAGACCATGGAGCTCGACTACGTCATGATCCCCAGGGCGACGTACTGTCAGCCGCAGATCGCCAGCTTCGGCTACACCGAGGCACAGGCCCGTGACCTCGGCTACGACGTCCAGGTGGCCAAGTTCCCCTTCAGCGCCAACGGCAAGGCCCACGGCCTCGGGGACGCGGTCGGCTTCGTGAAGATCATCAGCGACGGTGAGCACGGCGAGCTGATCGGCGCCCACCTGATCGGCCCCGAGGTCACCGAGCTGCTTCCCGAGCTGACGCTGGCCCAGAAGTGGGACCTGACCGTCACCGAGGTCGCCCGCAACGTGCACGCCCACCCCACACTCGGCGAGGCGGTCAAGGAGGCGATCCACGGCCTGGCCGGACACATGATCAACATGTGAGGGGCGCCGGGGACCGGTCCCTACCCGGCGGAGGCGTAGGTGACCATGAAGGCCTGGGCCGTCCTGACGAGACCGTTGTAGCAGGCCACGCCCCGGACGGTCACCGCGAGCGCGCCGGTGTTCCACGGTGCCGGCAGGTTGCAGTATTCGGGGCCGGGTCCGTACGCGGTGACCTGCACGTGGTCGAGGAGCCCGCCGACCTGCGGGAACGTCACCAGACGCAGCCCCGCTCCCGCGGAGCGCACGGTGTTGACGGCCCCGCGGGAGTTGTGGCTGATCCCGCCGGGCCGCGGGGAGTACGGCCCGGCGTCGTCCGGGAGGTTGTCGAAGGTGTAGGCGAAGTTCTCCGACGGGAGCGCCGCCCCGGTGATGGCCCGCTCACGCTGGTAGGTGAGCGTCCAGCCGGTGCCGACGGGGGTGTCGGCCGCGTCGTGACAGCGCACCCGGACGCTCTGCCCTGCCACCGTGGACGTCCAGGCGGCGACCTTGCAGCGCGCGGGCCGCTCGGGATCGACCGCGGTCACCTGCAGGCCGCCCGTCCTCCGCGCCGTGCCGAGGCCGGGCATGAGGACGTCCCAGGTGCCCGCAGGCCCGGCGGTGACGGTGTTCTCACCCGCCGCGGAGTTGGCGCGTGAGACGACCGCCACGCCGTCGTGGTGGACGTAGCCGAAAGCCTTCCCGTCCACGACCTCCACCTGCGGGACGCTCTCCTCGAACAGGACGGTGAACGGGACGGTCACCGGGGCGCCGCCGTACCGGTGGCACCGTACGGCCACGAGCAGGTCGGCGCCCGAGGGGCCCCACCACAGGACCTGGCACCACTCGGGGCGGGGGGAGACGGCCGTGACGTGCGCGACGCCGCCCGTGGTCGCCAGCCGAGGGAACCTGACGTACGTCGGACCTCCGGCCGGGGTGAGGATCGAGACGACCGGGCCGGGCGGCCAGCTTCCCGCCTGGCGGGCGAGGGTGGGGACGCCGTTCGGCGTGTTGACGAAGGCGAACCCCCAGCGGTCGGGGACAGCCGTTCCCGCTCCCGCCGCGGGGACGGTGAGGTCACCTGTGAGCACGCCGAGGACGCAGAGGATCGACGTGATGACCTTTCGCAACCGACGCATACCGCTCTCCATCGGCCGAGGGGGACGTACGGCCAGGCATGACCGCGGCCGTGACATGGGGCGGCGTGAGGCGGCATGGCAGAGCCGGGGAGACACCTGGTTGAGCGTTCTTCGGGCTCTCGACGACCCGCGAGCGGAGCGGCCTCTCATCCCGGAGACCGGCGAAACGCCATGGACGACCGGAGGCGCCCACATCCGGAAACGGTGCGTCAATCGACGATTACTCTACGTCATAGTACGGCTCGCGCCGGCCCCGTCAACCCCTCACTCCGGGCTCGGGGCGCTCCCCTCGGACGCCTGCCGCAGCGCGCCGACCACGTCGGAGTCGACGGCGAAGAAGCCGTAGAGGTCGGTCATCCGCAGCAGCCGCTCGAAGGGGCCGCGCACACCCGCCAGGCGCATCCACCCGCCCGCCTCGCAGGTCATGGCCATCCCGCCGAGAAGGGTGCGCAGGCCGTTCGAGTCACAGAAGGTGATGCCTCCCGCGTCGAGGACGATCCTGGGACGGCTCTCCTGGACCAGCCCTCTGATGGCCTCTCGCAGCAGCGGGCTCGACGTCCGGTCGATGTCGCCCTCGACGGTGAGCACGGCGCAGCGCGCCTCCTCGTGGTGGGCGACACGGACGACCAGCTGCCTGCTCACACCCACCCCTGCCCCTCCCGGCACCGGTGACGCGGCCCGGCCCGATCACACGGTATACCCCCACCCTCGCACAGCCGGGCGGCCCATGGGAGACATGTACGTAACGCCCAGAGACGACGTGGTATGACGTGGCACGACGTGGAGCCCAGGAAGGCGACACATGTGGCCCCCGAGCCACAAAACCCAGGCTGGACACCATACGTAGCGGATTGTTTACTTCTCGTGACCGCAGCAGCACCATCCGTCACAGGAGAAAGCATGCGACTCAACACGCTCACGACCGTCGCCCTCGCCGCCCTCGTCGGCTGCGCGGGCCTGACGGCGGCGACCGCCCTCCCGGCCGCGGCGGGCACCACGCCCGTCACGGCCTCCTCCACGGCCGTCGACTTCACCGGCTACCAGATCGTCAAGCTGCCCAACGCCAACGTGCCCAACTTCACCCGGCGCGCGGTCAGGTGCCCGGCGGGCAAGCACGCCATCGGCGGCGGCGCGGAGGCCCAGGGCAACCGCGCGATCCTCGTCGGCTCCTTCCCGACCGAGGACGGCGCCGGCTGGTACGGCATCGGCCGTCAGGACGGCTACAGCGACGTCGGCATCAGCGTCTACGTGATCTGCGCCAACGTCAGCTGATCGCCCTCCCGCCGGACCGCCGGCCCCGAAGCACCGGCGGTCCGGCGGGAGCCCCAGGCTCTTCCCCGCCTTCCCCCTCCACCGACGACAGGCCATAATCACTTTCGGTGTCTGCCAAGTAACTTAACGTCAGACAACGGAGGGTTCGTCGTGAGGCGTCTGCGCTACCGCTTCGACAACCTCGTCATCCGGGGAGGCTGGGCCGTGCTCGGCCTGCTCGTTCTCGTGGCGCTCGCCGTCTCGGTCGCCGGGGCGACGGCCCTCGTCGTCCTGGTCCCGGACGCCACCGACCTGCCCCTCGCGCTCTGGTCGGGGTTGACACGCACACTGTCCCCGGTGACGGCGACACCCGAGGAGGGGCCGCCACCACTCCCCCGAGGCACCCCGGTGGTCGCTTTGACCGGAATCGTGATCTTCAGCGCGCTCGTCGGCCTCGTCAAGACGGGGCTCGACCGCAGGCTGGCCGGACTCCGCAAGGGCCGCTCGCCGGTGGTCGAGCGCGGCCACACCGTGGTGCTCGGCTGGTCGGAGCAGGTCTTCCTGATCCTGTCCGAGCTGGCCGCCGCAGGCGAGGGCAGAGGCGGGACGACCTGTGTGGCGATCCTCGCCGACATGGACCGGACCGCCATGGAGGAGGCCATCGGGGGCAGGGCCGCGCTGCGCAACCTGCGTGTCGTGTGCCGTACGGGCAACCCGACGGATCCGGCGGACGTGGCCATCGTCAGCCCGGAGCGGGCACGGGCGGTCATCGTGCTCGGTTCCGAGGACACCGACTCCGACGCCAGGACCATCAAGAGCCTGCTCGCGCTCGACGCCGCCGGGGTCCGGCCGAGGGTGCAGCTGGTCGCCGGCGTCCGTGACCCGGACAACCTGGTCGCCGCCCGGCTGGCGGGCGGGAGCGGCGCCCTGATCGTCGACGTCGACGAGATCTCCGCCCGCGTCGTGGTCCAGAGCTGCCTGAACCCCGGCCTGTCGGTGGTCTACGGCGACCTGCTCGGGTCGGGAGGAAGCGAGATCTGCTTCCGGCAGCCCTGCGACCTCGTCGGAGAGAACTTCGGGGACGCCCTGCCCGCCCTGGAGAACGGCTCCCTCATCGGCCTGGAGCGCCGGGGCCGGATCATGCTCAACCCCTCCGGGGAGACCCGGATCGACGCGAACGACCGGCTTGTCCTGATCATGGGCGACGGCGGCGCCAAGCAGTTCCGCACCTCGGCCGAGCCCGACAGCCACGAGATCATCGCCTCCGGGGAGCACACCCCAACGGCGCACCGCGTCCTGATCCTCGGCTGGAACGGCCGCGGCGCCGCGATCGTGACCGAGTTCGACCGCCGCATGCCGCCGGGGTCGCAGGTGAGGGTCGTCGCGCACGACTCCCGGATGGCCTCGCGGATGGACGCCCTCGCGGGATCCCTGGCCAACGTGACCCTCGCCCACGAGAGTGGTGACATCACCCGTTACGGCACCCTTGAGGCGCTCGGCGTCGGGACCTACGACCACGTCCTGATCCTGGCCGACGACCGGCTCGGCGCACACGTCGCCGACTCGCGCACGCTCCTGACCCTTCTGCACGTCAGGGAGATGACCAGGAGCAACGGCTGGCGGCACAGCCTGGTGACGGAGATGGCCAGGGAGTGCGACCGGCGTCTGGCCGAGGTCACCGAGGTCGACGACCTGATCGTTCCCACCCGGGTGACCGGCCTGCTGATGATCCAGATCGCCGAGCATCCCCGGCGCCACGACGTGTTCACCGACCTGTTCGCCGCCGGGGGCCAGGAGGTCTCTCTCAGGCCCGCGGGTGACTACGTGCGGCTGTCGGTCCCGGTCGACTACGCCACCGTGGTCGCCGCCGCCCGTGCGTACGGCGAGATCGCGATCGGCTACCGAGGAGACCGTACGGCTCGCGGCGACGGCGGCGTCGTCCTGAACCCGCCGAAGAGCAGGAAGGTCGTCTTCGAAGCCGACGACGCGGTGATCGTGCTCTCCGGGCGCGCCTCCGCGAGGAAGGACGACCTGCGCACGGACGTGGAACACCTGGAGACGCTGAACCACGAGATCACCTGACGCACGACGGAGTCAGGTCCGAGGAAGACGCCCCAGTTGCAGGTCTTCGAGAAGGGCCTGCGTCGCGGCGGCGACGGCCTCGACCGCCCTGTCGAAGGCCTCGGCGTTACGGGCGGACGGGGATCGGAACCCGGAGACCTTGCGGACGTACTGGAGCGCGGCTGCCCGCACGTCCTCGTCGGTCACGTCACTGGCGTAGGGCTCCCGAAGGGTTTTGATGCTCCGGCACATGCCATGGACCATATTCCACCGCACCGACAGAACCGGGGAGCCCAAGCGGCCCCGCCGCTCCCCCGTCCCCTGGCGAGAGACCGGCAGGGTGGATCGCGAACGGTTCGGTCCGCCGCTGCCTCCGGTTCTCCCCGTCAGGAAAGCACGGAGCATATGTCGAACGGTTCTTCGTCCAGCACATCGGGCGGCCGGACCTCGCTGATCCTCTCCCAGAGGCCGGGAGGCGACGCAGGCGTCTCTTATGAAGCCGGAACGCGGCTTGGGCGGCGAAAGGCCGGTGAGGCGCTGATCCGGGCTTCGAGCCCTAGGCTCGCCTGAGCAGGCGTAGCCGGGGGAGGTTGCCGGTCAGGACCCGGGCGTAGGCGATGAGCAGGTGGGGAAGCTCGTCGGCCTGTCTCCACAGCAGCACCGCCTCGGCGTCGAGTTCGGCGACGCTGTCGGCCAGCCCCTCCCCCAGGGGCACGGACTCCATCCGCGCGTTCAGTTCGTGGGCGCGCATCCTGGCGCCGAGGGCCGCGTCCACGGCCTGGGAGGCCTGCCTGATCTCCCCGACCGTGCCGGGGGCGGCTCCGGCCCTGTCCAGGGCGTGGACGAGCTCGCCGGTGGGCGGCAGGAGGGGCATCTGGTGGTCGAGCCACATCCGGCCCCACAGACGCCGCCGTCGTGCCTCCGTCCACCCGTCCTGGACGAGCACGGGCCTGCCGTCGGGGGTTCGCCGGACGACCATGCCCAGCTCCGCGGCGAAGTCACGACCGCCGACCGGTGCCGGACCGCGGTCGCCCGGCCGTACGTCGGTCAGGCCCTCGTCCATCCACACGGCCAGTTCGGCGAGCTCACGGTCCGTCTCGGAGATGGCGGGCAGCAGCGCCAGCTGCCGTTCGTCCATGTGGGTGTAGGGGTCGGCCGCCGCGACGCGGACGGGGGTTAGGCCCGTCCCGACCAGCTGGGCGACCACGGCGCAGGCGGCCACGTCGGCGTACCACGCGGCGAAGACGGTCACCGCGTCCTCCAGTTTCTCCGCCGTCTCCTCGGCGAGGAGCGTCCGCCGGGCGCCCAGTGACTCAAGCGGGTCGATCCTGAGACCCGCCGGGGGCCACGTCTGGGTGGCGCGCAGCCGCGAACCGCGCTCGTCGCTCTCGTACAGCTCCTGCCTGAGCCGCACGGCCGCCACGTAGTCGGCCTCGACCTGACAGGCCGCCTCGGTCAGGGCGTGCAGGACGTGGTCGATCGCCTCGTCGCTCAGCGCCTCTCCCGGCGTGGTGGTGAGCACCGCGGAGCCTTCGATTCTCACGCGCAGCCTCCCTCGGCTGGGCCCGACGGCCTGCTTGGCCGTTTCCTGCGACGGGTCGGCGCACCGCCGCACAATGGACACGGAGAGTACGCGAATGGTCACGGACAGACTACTCGTGGGCCGCAGGTGACGGGTGGGAACCAGAGGATCTCCGGCCGGAGCGCGGTCTCCCCTGGGCTTTCTCCGCGCAAAGCGGTGACGACGCGTCGCGAGAATGCCCGCGACCGCGTCCGGTCACGGTCCTCCGAAATACCCTGCGGCCGCTTCGTTTGAACACCGGTCCAGACCCGGCCGTACGGCGTCGGCGGTTGTCGGGAAGTTCCCCCGCCCAGGCGGAGAAAGGCGGGAAAAGGCCGGGCAAAATTCATACGGGAAGCACCGTACGGCACCGGTGAGAACTTTCCACCATTCCTGCTTTCTCTCGGTGACAGGACGTGCCCTGTCCGCTTCCGCTCCGGGAAGCGGCTTTGGATGCCCGGAGAATTCCCAGTTCACAGCGTTGCCGCTCGGTGAATACGCCGAATGGCGAGATCCGCGAGGGGTGCCCGGCCCCGCCCGCCGGATGCCTGGAGCGCCGAAGATGAAAGGCCTGACACCGAACACTTCCGCTTTGGCGAGCGTGCTGCAAGACTGCGTTCGACTGTGCTTCGGGGCTTCATTCCCTTAGACGACCAGGCGTGGGAGGCCGGTGTGGGGGAAACTCGGTTCAGCCGAGACGACAAAGGCACTGGAAGAAGGCCGGGGCCGCCGGGAAAACAGGTTTCTCGCGGGACGAGTCGCTCCCCGGAGGTTCGGGGACGTTCCTCGGAGTTTCCTGAGCGTTTTCCGGGCGGAGGCGGTCGCCGGGGGGCGGCCGTGTCCATCGGCGACACGGGGCCGGAGAACGACCGGTCGCGTCCTGCGGGGAGCGCACCGGGGAGGCGTCATGCCCGGCGGTGAACCTCTCCAGGTCATCGTGTGCTCGACCGGCGCCGCCGGGCTGTCCGGCGTGCGCAGGGCCGTACGGCTGGCCAACCGGCGGGCGGCGGCGGGCAGACGGCTCCGCCTGCTGCTCGACCCGTGGCTGATTCCGGACACCGTCGGGATCGACCCCGGGGTGCGGATCGCCGAGCTTGTCGACCCCAACCCCGGCCACCGTTACCTGTGCCGGGAGCAGGCCGACGCCGACCGCGTCTTCGAGACCCTGCTCGCCCACGACTGGCAGTCGCAACCCGTCACGCTGACCTTCGTCGGCTGCGCCGCGCTGGCCCTGACGGTCGTGCGGGCCCGCAGGCTCCTGGGGCTGTTCCAGGACGCCACGATCGAGACGGTCGACCTGGAGCCGCTCACCGGGACCGTCGCGGGGACGCCCTCGGAGGTCTTCGCCCGCTGGGCCGCCGGATACGTACGCCGGTACGCCGGGACCGTCCTGCGAACCGGGGACGCTCCCCGGGGACGTGTCTCCGTGGTCATCCCGCTGTTCGACCACGAACAGCGGGTTCACGAGGCCGTCGCCTCGGTCCGCCGCGACCTGCCGGAGGCCGAGATCGTGGTGGTGAACGACGGTTCTGCGGACCTGGCGACGAACAGGTTGTTCGACGGGCTGAACGGCGTGGTCAAGGTCAGCCAGGAGGGTCAGGGACTCAGCGCCGCCCGCAACGCCGGGATCCGGCACGGCCGCGGCGACTATGTGGTGCCGCTCGACGCCGACGACACGATCAGGCCCGGTTTCCTCGACGCGGCGCGCAGGGCGCTCGACGGCAATCCCGACCTGGCCTACGTCGTCGGTTACACCCAGTACACCGGCCTGCTCCACAGCACCTACGCCCCCGCCGGGTTCATCCCTGAGCTGAGCCTGTTCATGCACACGCACGGCAGGGCGACGGGCATGTACCGCAAGGAGGTGTTACAGGGGGTCGGCGGATACGACCGGCGCTTCCCCGCGTCCGAGGACTGGGAGATCCAGATCGCGCTGTACCGGGCGGGGCACCTGACCGACGTCCTGCCGATCGTCGCCCACCGCTCCCAGGGGGACGCCGAGCAGTTCCACTCCTCCCTGGAGGAACAGGTTCGTCACCGGCCGGTCCAGCAGATCATGCGCAAGCATCTGCCGATGCTGGACGCGGGTGACCTGCAGGTCGGGATGCTGGTGCTCGCGCACCTGTGGGACGCCGAGTACGAGCCCAGCCTGCCCACCCCACCCTGGCGAAGCCTGCCGGTCTGAGGACGACTTCGCTCAGACGCCGATCGTCCGGTCGGCCCCGTCACGAGGCTCCGTGTGGAGTTCGTCGCGGAGGAGGGAGAAGAGGAGTTGGTCGTGCCAGCGGCCGCCTCGCCACTGGGCTCGCCGTACGCGGCCCTCCTGCTGGAAGCCGATCTTCTCCAGGCAGCGGATCTCGGCCAGGTTCTCCGGGTCGGTCGTCGCCTGGACGCGCTCGACCCTGGTGTGGGTGAACAGGTAGCGGACGAGCTCGCGCTGGGCCAGGGTCCCGATGCCGCGTCCCCGCCAGGACGGCAGCAGGCCGATGGCGATCTCCCAGCACAGCGAGGTGTCGCGGCGCCCCCAGCGGCGCTCCAGCCACTCGACCCGCCCGGCCAGCTCGCCGTTCACGGTGACGGCGAGCATGTTGTCCGCCCCGGCCAGGAGCCCTCGGGTGCGCAGGGCCTCCCGCGGTGCGACCGTCGGGGTGAACCCGAACCACTGGTACGGCGTCGCCCCCTCCTCGCTCTGGAAGGCCAGGTCGAAGGCGTCCAGATCGGCCTCGACGACGGGCCGGAGCTCCACGGGCGGTCCCCCCTCGGTGGTCACCGGACGAGAAAACCCCAGGCCGGGCGTGCCGACCTGGGGTTTCCTCCGCTGTGCGCCGCCAGGGACTCGAACCCCGGACCCGCTGATTAAGAGTCAGCTGCTCTAACCAACTGAGCTAGCGGCGCTTGGCTTCGACAAGACTACCGGACGAGAGACCGTGCTTGGGACACGGAGCGACACAACCCAACTGTCATCCCATGCCATGAGATGACAGCCATTTCATAATTTTTCGTCGCTCAGCCCCAGGCCATGGCCTTGATCGTGGAATGCGTGGGGGTCGTGACCGTTTGGAGATCTCAGCCGGGGTAGCGGGAGGAGGCCGACGAACCACACCAAAGGAGAGAAACATGCAGCCTGAACTGTGGAGCTATCGCGCTGACGCCTACGACGTCAACCAGAGTCTCGACATCGCGGGCTATCACGTGGAGGCCACCGACGGGAAGATCGGCTCGGTCGACGAGGCGACCTACGAGGTCGGTGAGAGCTACATCGTCGTCGACACCGGACCGTGGATCTTCGGGAAGAAGGTCCTGCTTCCCGCCGGTACGGTGACCCGGATCGACCCTCAGGAGCGCCGGGTCCACGTCTCGCGCACCAAGGAAGAGATCAAGAACGCCCCCGAGTTCGACGAGGCGAACTTCAAGGAGCCGGTCTACCGCGACACGGTCGGTGAGTACTACGGCCGCTTCCCCTACGGCGGGACGGGCGTCTACTGACCCCTTCCGCGACGTCACGCACGGCGAGGGCCCCGCTTCGAGGCGGGGCCCTCGCCGCGTTCCGGGGGCGGTGACCGATCCCGGCCTTCTGAGAACGCCTCGGGAGCCGTCCTCAGAAAGAGCCGTCCTCAGAAACCGGTCTCCAGGAACCCCGAAGGTCAGGGCCAGGAGGGGTCTCCCGCCGGGCTGACGGGACCCTCCAGTACGCCGAGCCGTTCCAGGAGGGTCAGGAAGGTGAGCGCGTACGGCGAGTTCCCCGTGACGGCCGCCACACGTCCCCAGTCGACCTGCTCGCGCAACGCCCTGACCTGGGGCAGCAGCGAACCGTAGTCACAGCCGTGTTCCGACAGCGGAAGCAGCCAGGTGATGACCAGGTCGGTCGCCTCAAGGACGGGCACGATCACGGCGGAGGCCTTCATCGGCTCCGCGCGCTCCAGCAGCCGGGAGGTGACGGGGTGGTCGCAGACGCTGAAGATCAGGTCCACCAGCCTGCCCTCGTCATAGGCCTTGACCAGCCAGTCCTCCGGGGGCTTGGCCGTCTCGAACCCCAGGCCTCCCAGGGCCTCCAGAGCGGCGGGCACATCCTGCTGGGGCAGGACGAAATCCACGTCGTGCAACGAGGGAGCGGCGCCACGCGCGTAGGCGGCGCATCCCCCCGCCAGCGCGAACCTGACGCCCGCGTCCTTGAGACCGCTGCTGGCTCGCTTCAGCGTTTCCAGGATGGCGTCGGTCACCTCGTGGCCGTGACTTCCCATATCCCCCGGGTACCCCATGAATCCCCAGATAGGCATAGCAAACCTGGTCCAGGGTAAAGCGCCCTCTTAAGCCTTACCCCTACGAACCGCTTCGCCGCCGGCCGTCCGCCAAGGAGGTCGGCGGCCGGCTGGGAATCGTCCGTATAGGGGTTCCACGCTCAAGGAGTCCTGAATGAACGACCCCGGACAAGACCACGTCGAGGAACCGGAGACCGACGAGACGCGCAAGGAGCGGGTGGACCGGGAGCTGGGCGAGCTGCTTCAGGGCCTCAGGGTCGCCGTGACCGGAGTGCAGGTCCTGTTCGCCTTCCTGCTGACGCTTCCGTTCGCCGCCGGTTTCCACAAGCTTGAGGACGAGGGGCGCTGGCTGTTCTTCATCTCGCTGCTGAGCGCCGCGCTGGCCTCCGTACTGTTCATCACCCCCGCCGCGCAGCACCGCCTGCTGTTCCGCACCCCGCTGAAGGAGAAGATGCTGCACCGGGCCAACAAGCTGGGCATCGCCGGGGCCGTCGGGCTGGCGATCGCGATGACCAGTTCGGTCGCCCTGGTGGCCGAGACCGTGATCAACGCCTGGCCCGCCGTACTGTTCGGCGGCGCCGTGGCGCTGTCCAGCGCGTGGTTCTGGATTCTCCAGCCGATCATCGATCTTCACAGGACCAGGGATGTTATGTGATGAATCGTGAGGGCAGGGGCCCGTTATGGCTACCTTGCTTTGGATCATCGCAGTCGTTCTCGTCATCTCCGGGATCTATGTGATCCTGGCCCGCCGCGACCTCCTGTGGGGGATCGTGCTCATCGTCCTCGGATTCCTCGTCGGCCCCGGAGGTGTGAGCATCTTCAACGTTTGATGCGGGCCTCGCCCGCACCATCTTCGACGCCGCACGCCGAACGCCGTGCAGGCGCCTGGAAGCCCTGGCGGGCCGGATCCGTCCGGCCCGCCGCTTCTCGGGCCTTACAGGCAGTAGACCCCGTAGGCCCGGCCGAGCACCGGCAGCGCGACGTTGCGCACTCTGATGCCGCCGGGGGTCACACCCTTCTCCGTGCCCGCGTGCGCGTGCCCGTGGACGATCAGGTCGGCGCCCTCGGCGTCCACGGCCTCGGCCAGCAGGTAGCTGCCGAGGAAGGGGTAGATCTCCAGGGGTTCCCCGGCGAGGGTGTCCTTGACCGGGGAGTAGTGGGACAGCACGACCCTGCGGTCGGCCTGCAGTTCCTTGAGCGCCACCCGCCAGCGTTCCGCGATCCGCTTGGTGTGTCCCACGAAGGCCTTGATCTCGGGCTCTCCGAAGTCGCTGGCGCACTTGCCCGCGTATCCTCCGCCGAAGCCCTTGCCACCGGCGACGCCCAGCCGTACGCCGTCGATGTCGAGCACGGTCGCGTCGTCGTGCAGGACCGTGATCCCCGCGTCGGACAGCATGGCCGCGATCTCGGCGGGGCGGTCGGAGTGGTGGTCGTGGTTGCCGAGCACGGCGACCACCGGGACCGGCAGGTCACGGAACTCGTCGGTGACCACGGCCGCCTCCTCCAGAGTGCCGTGCCGGGTCAGGTCACCGGCGAGCAGCAGCACGTCCGCGTGTTGCTCGACGTCGTCAAGGCGCTTGCGGTAACTCCCCCTGAGCCTTTCGTCCAGGTGGACGTCTCCCACAGCCGCGATGCGCAGTTGCCTCACAGCCGTTCCTCCTCCCCCGGGCCCCTGACGTCGAGGACGGTGATCTCGTTGCGGAGCGTCAGCTCCGGGGCCGCCTCGTGGGCCACGTCGGCGATGAGCGTTCGGCGTTCGTCGCCGGAGACCTGCCCGCGCAGGAAGAGCTGTCCGCCCCGGACGTCGACCCGGATGCCGAGCTCGTTGGTCCTGTCGTCCTCGGCCAGTGCGCGTTGCACACGCGCTGCGACGTACTGCGGAGCCTCCATCGTCGAACTCCTTTCCTCCGAAAAACCTCGCGTTCCCGGGAAAGCCCCCGCGAAACGTGTGGTGATCCAGGACGAGGGCATGGTCGGTGGCCGTTCGGGTACGGGAGGCGCCTGAACCGGCGAAGGAGGCAACCATGGAGGACACCGTGAAGAACAAGGTCGTGGTCGTGACCGGTGCGAGTGGCGGGGTCGGCAGGGCGGTGGCCCAGGAGTACGGCGCGCGGGGCGCGTCCGTCGCGCTGATCGCCAGGGGGACGGCCGGCCTGGGCTCCGCGGCGGCCGACGTGGGCGCCGCGGGAGGCACCGGGCTGGTCTACGAGGCGGACGTCGCCGACCACCGGCAGGTCAGGCAGGCCGCCGAGCGCGTCGAGCAGGAGATGGGGCCGATCGACGTCTGGATCAACGTGGCCTTCTCCTCGGTCTTCGCCCCCTTCACCGAGATCACGCCCGAGGAGTACGAGCGGACGACCGCGGTCACCTACCTCGGTTACGTCTGGGGGACGCGGGTGGCGCTCGACCTGATGCGCCCCAGGAACCGGGGGGTGATCGTCCAGGCCGGGTCCGCGCTCGCCTATCGGGGCATTCCCCTGCAGTCCGCCTACTGCGGGGCAAAGCACGCGATCAAGGGGTTCACCGAGTCGGTCAGGACCGAACTGATGGGCGAGGGAAGCGGCGTCCAGATCACCATGGTGCAGCTTCCCGCGCTGAACACCCCGCAGTTCTCCTGGGTGCTGTCCAGGCTCAGGCATCATCCGCAGCCCGTTCCCCCGATCTACCAGCCCGAGGTCGCCGCCAAGGCGCTCGTCTTCGCCGCCGAGCACCCACGGCGGCGGGAGTACTGGGTCGGCGCCTCGACGGCGATGACCCTGCTCGGAGAGCGCCTGGCCCCCGGGCTGATAGACCGTTTCCTGGCCCGCAACGGACGGAGAAGCCAGCAGACCGAGTCGCTGTTCCCCACCGACGTGGCCAACCTGTGGGAGCCCGCGGACGAGGAACGGGACTACGGCGCCCACGGTGTCTTCGACAAGCGCGCCCATCCGCACAGCGTCCAGGCCTGGCTGTCCCGGCATCGCGGGCTGGCCGCCCTCGCCCTGGCCGGTGGGGCCGCCGCCGCGACGGCCGTGCACCGGGCCAGGCGCTGAGCCGTACCGCCTGTGCCGCCGCCCGTGCCGGCCGTCAGGGCAGCAGCAGGCCCCAGTAGAGGGCCCACGGGACGAACACCGCGCCGCCGGCCAGCAGCAGGCCGAGCTGCCCTCCGCCGAGGGAGTCCCGGGTACGGCGCCAGGCCACGGCGAGGCGGACCGTCGCGACGGCCGAGACGACCGCGACGGCCTGCAGCGCCAGCCAGACCAGCGGGCGGCCGAGCAGTACGGGGCCGGGGGCGGCCAGTTTCCCGCCGGTCATCATCAGATAGACCAGGTAGCAGAACGAGCCGATGACCGAGACGAGACCGCCCGCGCTGAGCAGCCACACCGCCCTGGTCACCGGGGCCCTCGGCCGGCCGCGCAGGCGCCGTACCAGCGCGGCCACCGGGTAGGAGACGAAGGCGACCAGGAACAGCGCCAGCGCCACGAGCTGCGCGGGCGCCGACTCCCACCAGGCGGGAGGGTCGACCGGCACGGTCAGTGAGGCCTGGACGGGGGCCGGGCCCGAGGAACTCGTCGCCGGTGGCCTGCCCGCCGTGACCTCCCCGACCCAGGAGCCGACCAGGTCGGCGTAGCCGGGGGCGAGTTCGGGCAGCCGGGTGACGCCCCCGTCGGGGGTCAGGTGGGCGGCGTGGTCGGCGTCGGGGAAGAACCGGGCCGTGTAGTACCGGTTGCCGCCCTCCCCGAGCGCCCGGGAGAACACCGGCGGGCTCTCCTGCGGTGGGGTCAGCAGGTCGTGGGTGCCCCAGATGGCGAGCACCGGCTGGCGGACCGCGGCCAGGGTCGGCGCGGGGTCGTAGTAGGGCTCGGGGAACATGCCGCCGTCGGCGATCGTCCGGTAGAGGTTCAGCTCGGCCCGGTCGATCAGTGAGCCCGTGACCCCGGCCTTGCGCAGTCCGGCGGCCACGGCCCAGGTCTGCTGCCGCAGCGGCGGCAGCCCGTTGGCGCCGACGAGCACGACGAAAGCGATGTCCTTGGACCGGGAGGCGGCGATCGGGGCGACCCAGCCGCCTTCGCTGAGCCCCCAGATGCCGACCTTCGCCGGATCGACGCCCGGCTGGGAGCGCAACGTCGCCACGGCGCCGAGCGCGTCATCGGCGAGTTGCGGATAGGACCGGTGGACGAGCGAGTAGCCCGTTGACCGCTTGTCGTAGATCAGCACGGCCATGCCCCGGCGGGCGAACTCGACGGCCTCGCCCAGCAGCTTCGTGCGCGGCGTCCCCGTGCCCGCGCCGTGCACCAGGACGACGCCAGGGCGTCCGGCTCCCGCCGTACCACCGGTGAGCCCAGCCCCCGCGGCGGGCTCATCGGTGGTCTTGTCGTTGGGCTCGGTGGGTTTGGCGGGTTTGGTGATGATCGTGCCGTGCATGGCGAGTCCCCCGGCGCCACGGAAGCTCACCTCGACGGATGTCAGGTCGGAGGGTACGGCGGGCGGGGACGCGGCTGTCGCCACGGGGGCGGTCGCGGGGACGGCGAGCAGGCTGAGGACCGCCGCCGTCAGGAGGATTCTTCGCATATGCCGAACATACTTTGCAGAGAAACCTCTGCAAAGAGTTCTCTGCAGATTTCCTTCTGCGGGAGTAGACTGATCATCATGAAGGATGAGAAGCCGCCGATGCTCGACCCGGTGAGGCTCAAGGCCCTGGCCCACCCCATGCGGCGACTCATGCTGCGGCACCTCAGCGTGCACGGCCCCGCGACCTCGACCACGCTCGGCGAGTTGCTCGACGCCAAGACCGGCACGACCAGCTACCACCTGCGCCAGCTGGAGAAAGCGGGGTTCATCGAGGAGATCCCGGAACGCTCGACCGGCAGGGAGCGCTGGTGGCGCAGGACCCAGGCGCTCAGGGACATCCGGCTGCCGGCTCCCGGGGAGCTCGCCCCGGAGGACCGGCTCGTGCTGAACGAGTTCCACCGGGCCAACCTCGCGGAGGACCGCGAGCTGTTCGAGCGCTTCCCCGCCGCCTACCTGCGCGACCCCCGGTGGGCCAAGCTCTCACGCGGCCTCGGGCGGATGACTCTGGAGGAGTTCGAGGAGTTCTTCGAGGCCTACATCGCGCTGCTGATGAAGTACAACCGCCCGGCCGAGGACGCCCCGCCGGACGCGCGCCCCATGTTCGTCAGGCTGTTCGCCCTGCCCGCCGACGAGGAGTGACCCACGGTCACGCCCGCTCCCCCGCCAGCGTGGTGATCACCCTGAGGATCTCGGCGCCGCTCTCCGCCCCGCCCAGAATGATGATCTTCAGGCTGGCCCGTTCCTCGTCGTAGATCGTCTCGACGCGCAGCCGCCCGTCGTCGTGGGTGCCCCCGGTGGCCAGGGCGATGAGGGTGTTGCTCAGCCGCATCGTCTCCTCGACGCCGATCGCGTCGACCTGTACGACACAGGACACCTCGACGCGGCGGGAGCGCGTGGCGGTCCCGGCGGTCTCAGCGGCCGGCGGCTCGACCGGCTGCCCGGTGAACGCCTCAAGGTCCTCCCGCGCGACGCGGTACCGCCTGCCGATGCGCGTCGCCCTCAGCCGGCCGTCCCGCACGTAGCCACGCACCGTCTTGACGTGCAGACCGAGCAGGTCGGCCACCTGCTCAACCGTGTACGGCTGCCGCGACACCACGCCACCCCTTCCCTGTCGTTCCTCAAACTACTCAACACACGACGCGACAGGAAACGAAAGGGAAGGCCGTACGGCTATCCGCCGATGGCCCGGTGCACGCTCCTGGTCGCCGAGCGGTCGATGGCGGCCTTGACCACACCGAAGATGGCCCCCTGGATGGCCGCCGCGGCCAGGACCTCGCCCCAGCCGTACTCGTCCGAGGTCGCCTGGGGCGCCTCATCCGTGCCCGCGAGGAGCTTCCAGACCTGCTTGAAGACGACCCCCGCGACGGCGCCGCCGAGCATTCCGCTCACGACGCCCGCCCCTCGGGAAACGATCCTGCTCATCGTTCACCCTCTCCTTGAGAAAGACATTCGGGCGCCCCCGCCATGACCTGACGGGGGCGTGGAAGCGCCGTCACACGACCGGCGGGTCGTCGTAGGGACGCTCCTGGTAGACGCGACGGTGGGTCACCGGGTCCTCCTCGACCACGGTGGTGGTCGGCGCGACCGCCCTGCGGGCGATCCTGACCCGGTAGATCGCGAACAGCAGCCACACGAGGCCGCCGATCATCAGGACGGCCCCGACGACGTTGATGTCGAGCCCCGCGATGTCGAACTCGACCGCCCAGGTGAGGATGGCGCCGAGCATGATGAGGATGATGCCACCTGCGATGGTCATGGGGGTTCCCTCCTTTGAACCAACGCCCCATCCCCTATCCCCCGTACGGATCTCAAACGTCCCCGCGTCGTGCGGCCGTACCCGGGGAGGTGAGCGTTACGGTACGGCCGGCAGGACGGCGCCCTTGTAGGTGTCCTGGATGTACTTCTTCACCTCGGGGCCCTGGAGCAGTTCGGCGAGCTTCCTGACGCGGGGGTCGCCGACCTTGGCGGGGACGGTGACCAGGCCGTTGGCGTAGGGGTTGCCCTCGCCCTTCTCCAGGATCAGCGAGTCGGTCGCGGGCTGGAGTCCGGCTTCGAGGGCGTAGTTGCCGTTGACGACCGCGGCGTCCACGTCCTGGAGCGAGCGGGGCAGCTGGGCGGCCTCAAGCGGCCTGAACCGCAGTTCCTTGGGGTTTCCCGCCACGTCGCGTTCGGTGGCCTTGACGCCCACGCCCTCCTTGAGGGTGATCACGCCGTTGTCGGCGAGGAGTTTGAGCGAGCGGCCCAGGTTGCTCGCGTCGTTGGGCAGCGCGACCTGGGCCCCCTTGGCCAGCTTGGCGATGTCGTCGATCTTCTTGGAGTACAGCCCGAGCGGCTCGATGTGGACCGGGGCGACCCAGCTCAGGGTGACGCCCTTGCCCTTGGAGAACTCCTCAAGGTAGGGGACGTGCTGGAAGTAGTTGGCGTCGAGCCGTCCCTCGTCGAGTTGGACGTTCGGCTGCACGTAGTCGGTGAACTCGACGATCTCCAGGTTCAGCCCGGCCTTGGCGGCGAGGGTGTCCTTGACGAACTTCAGGATCTGACCGTGGGGCACGGGGTTCACGCCGACCTTGAGCGGCGTGTCGGCCTTCGGCGACGATCCTCCGCCGGTCGAGGCCGCGGACGTGGTCGTCTGTGGTCCGCCGCACGCGGTGAGGGTCCCGGCCAGGATCAGCCCGGTCACGACTCCCAGCAGTCTGCGCATACTTCCCCCAAATTCCAGTAGATTTAGTAGGAAATATGGCACAGCGAAGGTCCGCCGACAACCCGATCATCTGCCGACGGACAACGCGGTCACCCGCCGGTCACGTGCCGACGATCGCCTTCATCTGGTCGATCTGCGCGGTACGCGAGGCCTCGATCCGGTCCGCCAGCGCCTTGGTCTCGGCGTTCTGACCGGCCATCTTCTCCACCTTGGCCATCTGGATGGCGTCGTCCTGCTGGGAGATCAGCGCGTTGAGGAACCGCTTCTCGAACTCGGAGTCCGGGGACTTCGAGATCATCCGGATCTGGGCGTCGCTCAGCCCGTGGCCTCCGTGACCGGAGTGCGCACCCGCCGGAGCGGCCGTGGGACGCTTCCAGCCCTTCAGCCAGCCGGTCATCATCGTCACCTCCGCGTCCTGGGTGGTGGCGATCGCCGCGGCCAGGACCTTGGCGTTCTCGCTGATGTTCCGGCCCGCGGCGAGCTTCGCCAGCTTCGCCCCCTGGGCGTCGTGCGGCAACATCATCTGCAGGAACATCACGTCGGCCGGGTTGAAGTCAGGGCCCGCGACGAGTCCGGGTGCCGCGCTGGCGGCGGCCCCGACCGTCAGCTGGCCACCGCCCTGCAGTTCCTGGAGGCTGCGTGAGCCGCAGCCCGCGAGGAGAACGGCGCTCAGCACGAGCGGGACGACGCGTTTCAACATGGGGAACTCCTGTTGGGGGGGTGCCCGGGCGGGGCGGCGAGACCGCCCCACCCGGCAGGGTCAGGCCCGGTCCGACGAGGTCAGACCCGCTGCCACAGAGAGGGGACGTTCGGCGGCTCCCAGCCGGGCAGCGCGGTGTGCGACTGCAGGCAACGGTAGGTCGAACCGTTGTAGGTCACGGTCGCGCCCGCGGTGTAGGAGGTGCCCGCGGTCCAGGCGCCCTCCTGCTTCGTCGGAGTCACCGTCGGAGTCACCGTGGGGGTGACGGTCGGCGTCACCGTCGGCGTCACAGTGGGAGTCACCGTCGGCGTCACGGTTGGGGTGACGGTCGGGGTGACCGTGGGCGTCACGGTCGGGGTGGGTGAGGGGTTGGTCCCACCACCGAAGTCCACGTCGGAGCAGGTGTAGAAGGCCTCGTTGCTGTACAGGACGCGCTGCCAGATCGAGTAGATGAGCTGGCGGCCCGTACGCTGCGGGAGGTTGAGCGTCCACTTGGTGAACGTGACAGGGTTCTGGTTGTTGAACGTCTTGAGGGGCTCCAGGTCCGACCACTTCAGCGGCTTGGTGGGGTCCCAGCTCTGCTTGGTGATGTAGAACTCGAAGTTGCTCCCGCCGTGGGGGGCCGTGGCGTGGTAGGTGATCTCCAGCGGCCCCGGTGAGACCTGCGTCGCGGGCCAGTCGGCCCTGGGGAGGTCGAGGCCGCGATACTTCTCGCGGCCCGCGCTGCAGAGTTTGCCGTCCGGGATGAGCGCGCGGTGGTTACCGCCGGCCTCCAGCAGGGAGACCTCGTTCCAGTCGTACATGGCCTGGGTCCCACCGGCCGCGACGGCCGCCTTGCAGGCCTCGGACTTGGGCGTCTCCGGCCCCTCGTTCTTGCAGAGGTAGACGCGGCTCGGTGGGTTCGACATGCTGCCGTGGGCGTCGGCCGCGGTCGCCGGGATCAGCGCGAGCACGGTTCCCAAAGTGAGCGCGGCGGCACCGGCCACCGCCTTGTTTCGCAGGTGCACGTGGACTCCTCCTGAATGGGGGGATGGAGGTATGACATGTCCAACGGCCGACGGATAGCACGTTATTAACAAGAAACCTTACTAAAAACACCTTCCATGCGGCTACATCGCGCGGGTATTCACCCTGTCACCAGGACGACCTTGCCCTGACCGTGGCGTCCCTCGACCTCGCGGTGGGCGTCCGCCGCCCGGTCGAGCGGGTAGGTCACGCGCACCGGGAAGGCCAGCTCCCCCTTGGCGTACAGCTCGGCGAGCTCGGCGAGTCTGGAGGCCAGGCGCACCCCCTTGGTCAGCTGGACGCCGAGGCTCTCCGCCTTTTCGTGCTCGACCAGCGTGATGATCCGCTCCCCCGGAACCAGGCTCAGGGAGACGTCGAGGGCGTCGCCGCCCGCGCCGTCCAGGACGAGGTCGACCCCGCCGGGGGCCAGTTCGCGCACCCGGTCGAGCAGGCCCTCGCCGTAGACGACCGGGACGGCGCCGAGGGCGCGCAGGTAGTCGTGGTTCTCCTGCCGCGCGGTGCCGATCACCGTCGTGGCGCCCCACAGCCTGGCGAGCTGTACCGCGGCGGTGCCGACCGCGCCCGCCGCGGCGTGGACCAGGACGGTGTCCCCCTGTCCGACCCCGAGCTGCCTGAGGGCGATGTAGGCGGTCTGCGTCCCGGCGGTGAAGCCGCCCGCCACCTCCCAGGGCATGTTCTCCGGCTTCGCCGTGACGTTCTCCGCGGGGACGACGACGTACTCGGCGTAGCAGTTCAGCAGGCTGAACCCCAGCACCTCGTCGCCGACGGCCACCCCGTCGGCCCCCGGTCCCACCTGGTCCACGACGCCGGAGAACTCGTTGCCGGGCACCCTGGGCAGGTCGGCCGTGGCCCCGGCGGGCAGCCAGCCCTGCCGTACGGCCACGTCGAACGGCTGCACGCCCGCCGCCTTCACCCTGACCCTGACCTGGCCGGGCCCGGCCTGCGGGGTCGGCAGGTCGACCACCTTGAGCACCTCGGGCCCGCCGAACTCGGTGACGGCCACAACCCTCATCGCACACTCCTTCACTCAGTCACTCGCCGGTGCGGACCTCCAATCTGCAATCTCAACCAATGTTGAGGTCAACTGCTCACGCCTCGCGGAGACCGTCGAAGAGGTCGTCCTCACGCTCGGCGGCGGCGGTCACCCGGCTGAAGTGACGGACGAAGGCCTCGTAGGACAGCGCCCTGTGCTGGACCTCCTCCGGCATGCGCAGCAGGAAGATGCTGTCCCCCTGGCTCGCGTGCGCCTGCAGGGCCTTGCGCTTGCGTTCGACGTACGGCGCGACGTCCACGACGGTGGTGATGAGTTCCTCGGGGGTGCCGAAGTCCTCGGGCAGGTCCTGTATCTCGGCGGCGCCGGCCGCGCGCAGGGCGGCGAACATCTCGGCGATCCGCTCCCTGGGCACGGCGGTGTAGTAGAGCTTGTCCGGGATGCCGGTCGCCTCGGCCGCGGCCAGGGCGATGCGGTTGGCCTGGATGTGGTCGGGATGACCGTAGTTGCCGTTCTCGTCATAGGTGACCACGACCTGCGGCCGGTAGCGCTCCATCAACGCGGCGAGCCTGCCGACCGCCTCCTCGAAGGACACGTTGGCGAAGGCGTCCTTCGCCTGGTTGCCCTCCCAGCCGTCCATGCCCGAGTCGCGGTAGCCGAGCAACTCGACGTGCTCGATCCCGAGGTGGGCCACCGAGTCGTTCAGTTCCTCAAGCCGCCGCGCCCTGACGGCCGCCTCGTCGTGCCCGGGCTCCCCGGGCTTCACCCCGCCGGGCCCGTCGCCCTGCTCACCGTTGGTGCAGGTGACCAGGACGGTACGGATGCCCTCCTCGGCGTATCTGGCGAAGACGCCACCCGTCCCGAGCACCTCGTCGTCGGGGTGCGCGTGGACGGCCATCAGCGTCAGTTCACGTTCCATGGATGCAGACCTCTCCGTAGGGGAGGGCCGAAGGGCCCCGCCCACTCTACGGCGGCACCTGTGGCGGCGCGGCGAGAGACGGAACCGGCACACACCCGTCCTGATCGGACCGTTCAGTCGTGCAGGAGACACAGGACGTGCCCACCGGTGACAGCGTCCCCCACCCCCATGTCGAGCTGGGCGACGGTGCCCGCCTTGTGGGCGAAGAGCGGCTGCTCCATCTTCATCGCCTCAAGCACCACGATGAGGTCCCCGGTCGCGACCCGGTCGCCGTTGCCGACCGCGACCTTGACGATCGTGCCCTGCATCGGGCTGGTCACGGCGTCCGCCCCGCCCGCCGTACCGCCGCCCTTCGCCACCTGCCTGCGGGGGCGCCTGGCCGTGGCGGGGGCGGTCGCGGGATGGGCGGCGGGGGCGGCGAACCCGGCCGGGATCACGATCTCGACCCGGCGCCCGTCCACCTCGACGACGACGGGCTCTCCCTTTGCGTGCGGCGTCGCGGCGGCGGGGATCTCCGGGTACGGCTCGATGCCACCGCGGAACTCCGTCTCGATCCACTGGGTGTGGACCGTGAAGGCCCCGTCCTCGCCCTGGAAGGCCGGTTCCTCGACCACGACCCGGTGGAAGGACAGCGTGGTCGGCAGCCCCTCGACCGTGAACTCGGCCAGCGCGCGGCGGGCCCGTTCGAGCGCCTGGGCGCGGTCGGCGCCGGTGACGACGAGCTTGGCCAGCAGCGAGTCGAAGGCCCGCCAGAGCACCGTCCCGTTCTCCGCCCCCGAGTCCAGGCGCACTCCGGGTCCCGAGGGGGGACGCCAGCCGGTGATGGTTCCCGGGCTCGGCAGGAAGTTGCGGCCCGGGTCCTCCCCGTTGAGGCGGAACTCGATGGAGTGCCCGCGCACCGGCGGGTCGTCGTAGCCGAGCGCTTCCCCCCTGGCGATGCGGAACTGCTCACGCACCAGGTCGAGGCCGGTGACCTCCTCGCTGACCGGGTGCTCGACCTGCAGCCGGGTGTTGACCTCAAGGAAGGAGATCATGCCGTCGCTGCCGATCAGGAACTCGCAGGTGCCCGCCCCGACGTAGCCTGCCTCCCGCAGGATGGCCTTGGACGCCTCGTACAGCACGCGGTTCTGCTCCTCGGTGAGGAACGGCGCCGGGGCCTCCTCGACAAGCTTCTGGTGCCTGCGCTGCAACGAGCAGTCACGGGTGGAGACCACCACCACGTTGCCGTGCGTGTCGGCCAGGCACTGCGTCTCCACGTGCCGGGGCCGGTCGAGATAGCGTTCGGCGAAGCACTCGCCCCGGCCGAAGGCCGCGACCGCCTCCCGCACCGCCGACTCGTAAAGCTCCGGGATGTCCTCAAGGGTCCTGGCGACCTTCAGGCCCCGGCCTCCACCGCCGAAGGCTGCCTTGATGGCGACCGGCAGGCCGTACCGCCCGGCGAACTCGGCCAGTTCCTCGGGGCCGCTGACCGGCCCGTCGGTGCCGGGGGCGAGCGGGGCTCCGGCGGCCATGGCGATCCTGCGGGCCGAGACCTTGTCCCCGAGGTCGTCGATCACCTTGGGCGGCGGCCCGATCCAGGTCAGTCCGGCGTCGATCACGGCCTGGGCGAAGGCGGAGTTCTCCGCGAGGAAGCCCCACCCGGGGTGTACGGCGTCCGCCCCCGACCTGATGGCGGCCTCGACCACCTTCCCGATGTCCAGGTAGCTCTCCGCGGCGGTCTCCCCGCCCAGCGCGAACGCCTCGTCGGCGAGCGCGACGTGGAGCGCGTCCCGGTCGGGCTCGGCGTAGACGGCCACGCTGCCGATCCCCTCGTCGCGGCAGGCCCTCGCGACCCGGACCGCGACCTCCCCGCGGTTGGCTATCAGAACCTTGCGCACTGGCTCAGCCTCTCCGCGCCGTCTGGGACGGCACTGTCTGTGGGGATTCCATCTGCAGGGAAACCGGGCGCGACGGCACCCGGTAGGCGGGGCCTGCCACCCAGAACGGTCTCCTGGCGGGCGGGCGGCCACCGTCCCGCGCCTGCCGCCGGGACACCAGGAACGCGACGACCACGGCGGCGAGCTCCTCCTCGGAGGGCTTGCCGCGCATGACCAGCAGCGGGTCTTCCGAACTCATCTCGGCGCCCATCACATCGGGGGGTTGCCGTGCTTGCGCTGCGGCAGGGTCGCGCTCTTGCCCCTGAGCATGGCCAGCGACCTGGCCAGGACCATCCGGGTCTCGCGGGGGTCGATGATGTCGTCGACCAGGCCGCGCTCGACCGCGTAGTAGGGGTGCATGAGCTGTTCGCGGTACTCGGCGATGCGCTCGGCGCGCCTGGCCGCGGGGTCGGGCGCGGCGGCGATGTCCCTGCGGAAGATCACGTTGGCCGCCCCGTCCGCGCCCATGACCGCGATCTCGTTGCTCGGCCAGGCGAAGGACAGGTCGGCGCCGATGGAACGGGAGTCCATCACGATGTAGGCGCCGCCGTACGCCTTGCGCACGATGACCTGGACGCGGGGGACCGTGGCGTTGCAGTAGGCGTAGAGCAGCTTGGCGCCGTGCCTGATGACGCCGCCGTGCTCCTGGTCGGTGCCGGGCAGGAAGCCGGGCACGTCGACGAAGGTCACGATCGGGATGTTGAAGGCATCGCAGAACTGGACGAACCTGGCGGCCTTCTCCGAGGCGGAGATGTCCAGCACACCCGCGAACGACATCGGCTGGTTGGCGACGACGCCGACGACGTGACCTCCGATGCGGCCGAGGCCGCAGACGATGTTCGCCGCCCAGCCCTCGTGGATCTCGACCAGCTCACCGTGGTCGATCACCTCGGCGATGACGTCGCGCATGTCGTAGGGGCGGTTCGGGTCGGCGGGGACGATGTCCAGCAGCGCCTCGCACAGCCGCTCCTCGGGGTCGTCCGCCAGGGCCTCCGGCGGGAACTCCTGGTTGTTCGCCGGCAGCATCGAGACCAGGTGACGCACGTCCTCCAGGCAGGAGATCTCGTCGTCGCTGACGAAGGTGGCGACCCCGGTCATCGTGCCGTGGACCCCCGCGCCGCCCAGCTCCTCGTGGGTGACCTTCTCTCCGGTGACCGCCTCGACGACGTCGGGGCCGGTGATGAACATCTGGGCGGTGTCGCGGACCATGAAGATGAAGTCGGTGAGCGCCGGGGAGTAGGTGGCCCCGCCCGCGCACGGCCCCATGATCACGCTGATCTGCGGGATCACGCCCGAGGCGCGGACACTGCGCTGGAAGATCCCCCCGTAGCCCGCCAGGCCCGTGACCCCCTCCTGGATGCGGGCCCCCGCGCCGTCGTTGAGCCCGATCAGCGGGGCGCCCGCGGCGTAGGCCATGTCCATGATCTTGTGGATCTTCTGGGCGTGGGCCTCGCCGAGCGACCCGCCGAAGATGCGGAAGTCGTGCGCGTAGACGAACACGGTCCGGCCCTCGATGGTCCCCCACCCGGTGACCACGCCGTCGCCGTACGGCCGCTTGGCCTCCATGCCGAAGCCGCTCGCCCGATGCCTGCGCAGACCCTCGACCTCGGTGAAGGAGCCGTCGTCCAGGAGCAGCCCCAGGCGCTCCCTGACCGTCATCTTGCCCCGGGCGTGCTGCCGCCTGGTCGCCTCGTCCCCCGGACCGACCCGGACGCTCTCCTGGATCCTGGCGAGCTCCTCGGCGTACGCGCGCATGGATCGCGTCGCGGTCTCGACCTTTCGTTCTTCGACCGCCGTCATATCCGTTTACCCTTCCTATGGGATTCAGATCTGTAAATTCTGTCCATTCATCGGGGGCCATAGGAAGGCTTCTTCCCCCTAGGTGGTACCCGCCTATTCCTTAGGAGGCATGGCCGGGCGGCACGGTCGGTGGTCTGATCGTGGCATATGCCTTTTACGAGGGGACAGCACCTGTGAAGATTGACTTTCACGGAATCACCGTGCCACCGGACGCATACGGGGACAGGGCGGCACGGGCCGAGGAACTCGGATACGACTCGGTGTGGATGTCCGAGACGCAGCACGACCCGTTCGTCGGGCTGACCGCCGCGGCGCTGAAGACCGAACGGGTCGCCGTCCGCACCGGTCTGGCCGTCGTGTTCGCCAGGAACCCGATGACCACCGCGATGCTCGCCAACGACCTGCAGCTGGTCTCCAAGGGGCGTTTCGCCCTCGGTATCGGCTCCCAGCTCCAGACGCACATCACCAAGCGGTTCAGCATGCCGTGGTCGAAGCCCGCGCCCCGCATGCGGGAGTACATCCTGGCGCTGCGCGCCATCTGGAAGTGCTTCGCCACCGACGGCAGGATCAGGTTCCGCGGCGAGTTCTACCGCCACACGGTGATGAGCCCCTTCTTCAACCCGGGTCCCAACCCCTACGGCGAGCCGCCCATCCTCGTGGCCGGCGTCGGCCCGATGATGACGCAGCTCGCGGGCGAGCTGGCCGACGGCTTCCTGGCCCACATCATCTCCACCCGGCGGCTGCTCGAGGACGTGACGATCCCGGCGCTGCGTGAGGCCCGGGAGGGCGCGGGCAAGTCGATGGACGGCTTCGAGCTGCACGCGACGCCGATCGTGGCCACCGGCAACACCGAGGAGGAGCTGGGCGCGGCCGTACGGCAGGCCAAGGAGTCCATCGCCTACTACGCCTCCATCCCCAGCTACGCCCCGGTCCTGGAACTGGAGGGGCTCGGCGGCCTGAAGGACGAGCTGTACCGCCTGGCGGGCGCGGGCCGCGCGGCGGAGATGGTCGACGCGATCGACGACCACATCCTGGAGACGTTCGCGATCGTGGGCGAGCCCAAGGAGGCTGCGGCCAAGATCTGGGAGCGGTTCGGCGGCCTGGCCACCAGCATCGCCTTCTTCCAGGCGGGCGACCTGCCGCCCGAGGCACTGCAGCCGCTGCACGAGGAGCTGCGCCACCTCGTACGGCAGCCGCCGCTCTGACCTTCCCGAGCACGCGAACGGGCCGGGCCACCTTGGAGAAGGTGGCCCGGCCCGTTTCACGTCCGGAGACGCCGCTGACACGGAAAAGCGGCACGCGGAAAGCGGCGCCGGGTGGGGATGAGGACCCGGCGCCGCTTGTCCGAGGTTCGGCCGCGTCAGCGGCCGTTCACGGAGAAGGCGTAGAAGGTGGTGCTGCCCTTGCCCTGGATGAAGCGGTTGTTGTAACCGTTGCCCCAGAAGACCGTGCCGCCGACGATGGCGGGCCCGGCGTTGGAGGAACCCTCACCGAGGTAGTCCCAGAGGATCTCGCCGGTGGCGCCGTTGATGGCGTACATGTGGCCGCTCATCGAGCCGGCGTACATGACCCCGTTGGCGGTCGTGACCGCGCCCATGGTCTCGGCGTTCGACGGGTCGGCGATCTGCCAGAGGATCTTGCCGGTGCGGGCGTCGAGCGCGGCGAAGATGCCGTTGGTCGTGGTCTGCCCGTTGGGCAGGGTGTAGGCGACGTGGCTGGTGTTGGCGTTGCTGACGTAGAAGCGCTTGCCGTCGGTGGCGCTGCCCCACTCGATGCCGCCGTGCACGCCGCCGGGGCCGACCTGGGTCTTCCAGATGGTCTTGCCGGTGCGGGCGTCGAGCAGCCAGTAGGCGCCGCTCTTCTGCCCGGCGCCGATGACCATGCGCGGCAGGCCGAACCGGCCGGGGATGGTCAGCAGGTGGCCGCCCTCGGCGAAGTCGTAGTCACCGCCGTGGTTGGGCGGGCAGTTCTCCGGCGGGAAGTTGGGCTCGCAGGCCACCGTCCAGGCGTCGAACACGATGTCGCCGGCCTGCCACTTGATGTCGCCGGTGCGCAGGTCGAGGGCGAGCAGCTGGTCGATGTGGTTGTCCGGCGGCTGGCACTCGGAGGCGGGCTTGCCCGAGCTCTGGCAGTCGCTCACGCTCTTGGGGACCGAGAGGTTCTGCCCGGTGCCGACGACGACCGTGTGGTTGGTCGGGTTGATCATGGGGCTGGTGCTCCACACGCCACCGCCGCTGAAGCCGCCGGGCTGTCCGCCGTTGTCGGGGACGGTGTACTTCTTCCACAGCACCTTGCCGGTCTTGGCGTCGACCGCGTTCACGCTGCCGCGGAAGGTGCAGCACTTGTAGCCGGGCAGGCCCGCGACGGCCGCCTCCTTGGAGGAGACACCCTGGTAGAGGACGCCGTTGTAGAGCGTGGGCGAACCGGTGAGGACGGCCGCGAAGTGCTCGTCGAGCGTGGTCTTCCAGATCAGGTCGCCGGTGGTGGCGTCGACGGCGAGCAGGTGCGCGCCCTGGCCGCCCTGCGGGCCGTTCTGGTCGCCGACGTAGATGCGTCCGCCGACCACCGTCGGGCTGGCCCTGACGATGCCGCCGGCGATGCCGTTCCAGTCCGAGACCTTGCGCGACCAGATGACCGCGCCGGTCTTGGCGTCGAGCTTGGAGAAGTAGCCACCCCAGTCGGGGATGTAGACCGCGCCGTCCACCACGGCCGGAATGGCCGAGGTGTCACCGTGCGCGGTGTAGGTCCACTTGACGGCGAGCTTGTCGGCGTTCGAGGTGCCGATCCTGCGCTCGAAGGGGTTGGACTTCGAGTTGAAGTTGTCGTGGCCGCCCATCGACCAGTCGGCGGGCGAGGGCAGGTTCGGGAAGGTCTTCTGCGCGGCGCTCTGCGCCTGGGCGCCGGGCACCAGGCCGCCCATCGCCAGCAGGAGCGCGCCCACACCGACGGCGGCGCGCGTCAACATCTTGCCCGGCAGTTTCATGACGAGACCTCCTGACGGCCGATCGCCGCGCCCGCGTCCGCGGGGGTGGCGTACTCGGGGGTGAACTGTCCGATCTGACGCAGCAGGGTGAGCTCGTCACGGGCTCCCCAGTGCTCGGCCGCCTTACCGTCGGCGATCCGGTAGAAGTGCAGGTGCTGGACCTTGACCTCGGCGCCGGTCGGCGCCACGCCAAGGAAGTCGCCGGTGTGCTTGCCGCTGAAGGTCACCCGGCAGGCGAACTTGTCGCCCTCGGAGATGAAGTCGTCGACCTGCCAGGTCGCCTCGGAGAACGCGTTGCGCATGTAGCGGGCCGTCGACAGGTAGCCCTCGGGGCCGCCCGCGACGCCCGGCGAGGCCTCGTGGTCGACGAAGTCGGGGGCGATGTAACGGTGAGCCGCCTCCTCGTCGAGTTCACCGAACACCTTGGCGATGCCGATGGCGATCTCGATGATCTCCTCGGTTGCGGTCGGTGGCGCCTCCGCCAGAGGGGCCAGCATCTTCTCAACCTCGTCCGGCATGATCCGCCTTTCTCAAATGTGCGAGGTGCATGTGGGGGGTCAGTAACCGAGCCCGGAGCCGCCACTGACGGGCAGCAGGGCGCCGGTGATGAAGCTGGCCTCGTCGCTGGCCAGGAACCGCACCGCGGGGGCGACCTCCTCGGGCCTGCCCGAACGGCGCAGCGCCGTGATGCTGTGCAGGTACGCGCGGTGCTGCTCGGAGAGCCCCGCCACCATGTCGGTCTCGACGAGACCGGGCATCACCACGTTCACAGTGATCTTCCTGGGGCCGAGTTCCCAGGCCAGGGAGCGGGCGAAGCCCGCCATGGCCGCCTTGGAGGCCGAGTAGTTGGTCACTCCCGGCGAGCCCCAGAAGGCGGTGGTCGAGCCGACGAGGATGATCCGTCCCCACCGGGCCTTGACCATGTCGGTCACCGCGCACCGGGCGGCGCGGACGGCGCCCATCAGGTTGGTGTCGATGACGTCGGCGAAGTCCTTCTCCGACATGGCCATGAACAGGTTGTCGCGGGTGGTCCCGGCGTTGGCGACCAGGACCTGGACGGCGCCCTGCTGGGCCTTGACCTCCTCGAAGGCCGCCTCGACCGACGCGCTGTCGGTCACGTCGCACCGCACGCCGAACAGTCCCTCCGGCGGCTCTCCCGAGCGGTAGGTGACGGCGACCTTGTCACCGGCCTCCTCGAAGGCCCGCGCGATGGCCAGGCCGATGCCCCGGTTGCCACCCGTGACCAGTACGGAACGGCTCATTTGAGCTCACACTCCCAACTGCTCGTTCAGAGCCTTGATTGCGGTTTGCGCGTCGGTGAAGTGGATGGCGCGCCACCCGGCCGCCTCGGCTCCCTCGCAGTTCTTGGCGAGGTCGTCGACGAACAGGGACTGCGCGGCGGGGATGCCGGAGCGCTCGACCGCCAGGTCGAAGATCTCCCTGGCCGGCTTGCGGTGGCCCACCTCGAAGGACAGGACGACGTCGTCGAAGAGGCCGTCGGGGCTGAGCATGCGGCGCCAGTGCGCGTCCCAGGCCGGGACCATGTTGGACAGCAGCCCGACGAACAGTCCCTCGGCCCTGACCTCCCGCAGCCGGTCGGCCCACTCCTTGTTCAGCTCCCTGCCGTCGAACCAGGCGTCGGCGAGGGTCGTCATGTGCAGGTCGATGCCGTGGTCGGCGCGCAGCAGCTCCCCGATCTGGGCGAGCCACTCCTGCTCGGTGACCAGCGGGGTGTCGATGGGCAGCATCACGTCGTCCGTGCCGTACGACGCGGTGACCTTGAGGATCGCGTCGATCAGCGGCTCCTGACGGATGCCCTGCCTCTCGCAGAAGACGGCCAGGGTGTGACTGATGGGCGGCGTCAGCACGCCGCCGAAGTCGGTCCACACGGCCAGGACGGGTTGGGTCATCGGGGCACCATCACCATGGTCGATTCGGCGATCGTGATCGCCTCCTGAATGAAGGCGACGTTCACCGTTGCGGTGCCGTCACCCGAGTCCGTACGGGTCGCCGCGGCCAGCACCGGCTGGTCGAGCTCCGCGAACCGCCCGAAGGATCCGGAGACCGTGGCCGGCCAGGCGGTGACGTCGCCCATCACGACGAGGGCGAGCTGACGGGCCGCCTCGGTCAGGGTCATGGCGGGCAGGTGGTCGTAGTCGTGGTCGAAGATCGCACGGTTGCCGTACCTCGGCGTCACCCTGGCGCTCACCGCCGATGGACCCCGCTCGACCTGCGAGATCACCACGTTCATCGGGCTGACCCTGCCAACCGTGTACGGCTCGGCCTGGTCGGGGGCGGGCACGTCCTCCAGGTCCCCGGTCAGGGGGGCGGGGGTGCCGCGCAGCACGTTGCGCAGCGCCTCGTGCTCGGTGTGCGTGACGATCTGCACTTCCATGGTGTGCGTGCCGATCGGGACGTCGCCGATGGAGAGGTCCTGGCGGACGGCGCCCTTGCGCACCTTGCCCGCCCTGACGCGGATGGTCTCGAAGTGGTTGTCGATCCGCAGCTCACCCGGCCTGCGCCCGGTCCGCAGCGCGGACGGGTCCGGCAGGTCCAGCGAGAAGGTGTTGACCATCATCGTGGTGTCCGGGGGGAGCCCGAGAAGGTGGGCGCCCGCGATGCCTGCCTGCCTGCCCGCCTCAAGGATGAGCAGCGGGTCGAAGTGGGCCGGTCGCGACAGATGGTCGCTGTAGTAGCCGTGACTGAGCGGAAGCTGTGCCGCGGCCAGGAAGCGGGACTCCCCCGCCGGGACCAGGTCGGTTACGAAGACCTCCGCGACGGAGGCCCTGTGGACCAGGCGGCGTTCCACCGTACGGCCGAAGCTGAGCTCCCGTGGGGAGATCAGGTCCCCGGTCGTCATCCGTACCTCCACAAAATGCCGGAATAAGTCGGAGATCACTGTGGCACGGCGCGATGAAATTCAAATAAAAGTGCCATAAAAATGCGCCCGCATACCACTTTCGATCCGCCGCCTTGCCCCTTATATCCACATCCCCCTAATGTCGTTTTCCAGCGGTGATCCGCATTCACGAAAGGAATCCGATAATGACTCTGGACGTTCTGCAGGAAAAGATCCGCGGCATCATCTCCCAGGAGCTCGAACTGGAGGACGGCGAGCTCACCGCAGAGGGACACTTCATCGACGAATACGACGCCGACTCCCTCTCGCTCATCACGATCCTCGCCAGGATCGAGAAGGAGCTCGGGATCGTGGTGCCGCAGGACGAGCTGCCGAACATGCCCAACCTCCAGGGCGTCTTCGACGTCGTGGGGACCATCAACAGCCGGGAGTCCCAGGGTGTCTGAACACCACCGGGTGGTCATCACCGGCCTCGGGGCGGTGAGCAGCATAGGCATCGGGGTCGAGAACTTCATCGAGGGCATCCGAGAGGGACGCAACGGCGCCTCGAAGATCGCCAGCTTCGACGCCGGCAACTTCCCCTACACGACGGCCGGTGAGGTCCACGACTTCCAGCCCGAGGCGATCCTGGAAAGGCTCGACGTCGAGCGCTGGGGGCGCAGCAGCCTGTTCTCGGCGGCCGCGGCGCGGCTGGCCGTACAGGACGCGAAGCTCGACCCGGAGCTGCTGTCCGCCTCGCGGGCCGGCTCCATCATGGGGACCACCGCGGGCGAGGCCCAGGTCCTGCAGGCCGCGGTCGAGCAGTGGGTCACGGACGGGCTCGGCGAGGTGGACGGGCGGCTCGCCGCCATGACACCGGTCAGCCAGATCGCCAACTCCGTCAACCACGAGCTGCGGCTCACCGGTGACGCCCAGACCATCCCCACGGCGTGCTCGGCGAGCAACATGGCGCTCGGCTACGCCTACGACCTGGTGCGCACCGGCGAGGCCGACTTCATGCTGGCCGGCGGGGCGGACGCGGTCAACCGGGCCTGCCACGCCGGGTTCTACCGGCTGGGCGCGCTGGCCGAGGACCTGTCCCGGCCGTTCGACCTCAACCGCTCCGGCATCCTCACCGGTGAGGGCGGCGCGGTCCTGCTGCTCGAACCGCTGGACCACGCCGTGGCCCGGGGGGCCACGATCTACGCCGAGGTGCTGGGCTACGGCGTGAACTGCGACGCCCGGCACATGGTCAACCCGGACGCGCCGAGCATCGCCGAGTGCATCCGCATCGCCCACCGCTACGCGGGGGTCAAGCCCGAGCAGATCGACTACATCTGCGCGCACGGCACCGGAACGCCGACCAACGACTACACCGAGGTCAGCGCGGTCCGCGAGGTGTTCGGTGAGCGCATCCCGCCGATCAGCTCCATCAAGTCGATGATCGGGCACACGATGGGCGCCGCCAGCGCCTTCGGCGCGATCGTCTGCGGCAAGGCTCTGCAGGACGGGTTCCTGCCGCCGACCGCGAACCTGGACAAGCTCGACCCGGCGCTGGGCGACGGGCTCGACGTGGTCCCGGGCAAGGCCCGTACGGCCACGCCGAACATCGTGCAGAACCAGGGTCTCGCGTTCGGCGGGAACAACGTCGTTACGATCTTCGGGAGGGTGGCGTGACGACGACCGTCGCCGTCAGACCTTTGACGATCACGGCCTGCGGGGTCGTCTCACCGGCGGGCCTGGGCCTGGACGTCCTGGGTGGCGCGCTGCGCTCCGGCGTCGAGGCGCACACCGCGCCGGTGAGCGGCTTCGAGGACGTGACCGACGGCTACCCGCCGCGGCCCGTGTGGGCGGTGCCCGACCTCAAGGTCGCCGAGCACCTGGGCCGCAAGGGGCTGCGTCACATCGACCGCTTCACCCTGCTCGGCCTGATCGCCTGCAAGCTGGCCCTGGACGAGTACGGCAGGCCCCTCACCGACGAGGAGCGCGCCGACACCGGGGTGGTCATGGCGACCAACACCGGCAGTCTGGTCAGCATGCTTGAGGTGGGCCGTGACACCCTCCTCCAGGAGAAGCCCTACCTCGTCAACCCCGCCAGGTTCCCCAACGTCGTCACCAACGCCTGCACCGGCCAGATCGCGATCCGCAACTCCCTCACCGGGGTGAACGTGGTCATGTCGGGCGGTCAGGCGGCGGGGCTGGCCGCGGTGCGCTTCGCCCGCACCACGATCGGCGACGGGCGTTCGAGCAGGCTGCTGATCGGCGGCATCGAGGAGCTGTCGGAGGTGGCGGCCTGGGGCTGGCACAAGTCCGGCGCGCTCCGCGAGGACGCGGCCGTCGGTGAGGGGGCCGCGGCCTTCCTCGTCGAGGACGGCGAGACCGTCGCCGCCGAGGGCCGTACCGGCCTGGCCGACCTGCTGGCCTGCGAGGTCGGCTACTACGGCGCCAGGGACGCCGAGGGCCGCCTTGAGGGGCTGCGCTCGGGCATCGAGCGGGCGCTTGAGCGCAGCGGGGTCTCCCCCGGCGAGGTGGACGTCGTCGCGGTCGGCGCGGCCGGCCAGATCGGCGTCGAGGAGACCGAGGAGCGGGCGCTGCGCGAGGTGCTGGGCCGTTCCGTGCCCACGGTCCGGGTGTCCGAGACGCTCGGCGAGCTGTACAGCGCCAGCGTCCCCCTGCAGATCGCCGCGGTCCTGGCGCTGTGGCGCGCCGAGCCCGCCGAGCACACCCGTGTCGCGCTGGTGACCTCCATCGGCGGTGACGGCAACGCGGGCTGCCTGGTGGTGCGCGAATGCCGATGAACGAGGGGTGTGTCGGCAAGGTCTACCCGCCGACCGCGCCCTACGAGGTCGGCAGGGAGAAGATCAGGGAGTTCGCCGCCGCCGTCCGGGAGGGCAACGCCGCCTGCTGGGACACCGAGGCGGCGCGGGCCCTCGGCTATCCGGACATCATCGCCCCGCCCAGCTTCCCCATGGTGCTGACCCTGGAGGCCGAGCACGACGCGGTGCACGACCCCGAGCTGGGCGCGGCCAACCAGAACCGCTTCGTCCACCGCGAGCAGCGCTTCGCCTACAACCGGCCCATCCACGCCGGGGACGTGCTGACCGTGACGGTACGGCTCGCGGGCGTGGACTCGGTGGCGGGCAACGACGTCGTCACCTACGAGAGCACGCTCACCGCGGCCGACGGTGAGCACGTGTGCACCGGCCGGTCGACGTTCGTCATCTTCGGCCAGGAGGGGGGTGACGTCCGGTGACGGTCGAAACGGCCGCACGGCCTCGCTACGAGGACATCGAGCCGGGTTTCCGGCTGCCGGGCCGTACGTTCCGGGTGGAGCGCAAGGACCTCGTCAGGTACGGCGGCGCCGCCTGCGACTACAACGTCATCCACTGGGACGACAGGACGGCGGTGGCGATGGGGCTGCCGAGTCCCATCGCGCACGGCATGTTCACCATGGGCCTGGCGCTGGGCGTGCTGACGGACTGGGCGGGCGACGCGGGAGCGGTCGTCGACTTCGGCGGCCGGTTCCCCCGGCTCGTCCCGGTGCCCAACGACGGTGTCGGCGTCGAGCTGACGGTCGAGGCCACGGTCATGGAGAAGCTGGAGCCGCCCAGGCTCAGGCTCAGCGTGGCCGTACGGCTCGGCGGGAGCGACGGCGGCAAGGTTCTCACCATGCCCAGGACCATCGTGGCGCTGCGGTAGCGCCCGCCTCCTTCCCGGGTCGTCGCCGGGACAGGAGGCGGGGGCTCACCCGGCTTCGGCCAGGATCTCGTGGTGGAGCCGCTGCAGCTCGGCGGACGGTTCCAGGCCCAGTTCCTCGTGCAGGACCCTGCGCAGGTCGCGGAAGGCCAGCAGGGCCTCGCCCCGGCGGCCCGACAGGTGCAGCGCCTCGATGAGGCGGGCGTGGAACCACTCGTTGAGCAGGTTGCTCGCCACCAGGCCGCGCAGGTCGGGGATCAGCTCGCGGTGCAGGCCCAGGCGCATGTCGGCCTCGACGGACAGCTCCATGGCCCTCATCCGCTTCTCCTCCAGGTGGGCGACGTGACGGGTGAGGACCGGGCCGAGCGGAACGTTGGTCAGCGGCGCCCCCCGCCACATGCCCAGCGCCTCGCGCAGCAACCGCGCGGCCTCCGCCGTACGGCCCGCCACCAGGGCGGTCCTGCCGTCGGCGACCAGCCGCTGGAAGTGACGGATGTCCACCTGGTCCTCCGTCACCCGGAGCTGGTAGCCGGTCGGCTCGGTGATCAGCAGATCGGCGAGCCCCGGTTCGCCGCTCTCCTTGGCCAGCATCTGGCGCAGGTGGTAGACGTGCGTGCGGATCGTCGCGACCACGGTCTTCGGTGGCGCCCCGTCCCACAGCTCCTCGGCCAGGGTGTCGATGTCGACCACCTGACCGGGCCTGAGCAGCAGCAACGCGAGCAGCCTGCGGACCTTGGGACCGCGCGGGACCCAGACCCCCTGTTCGGTCCGCAGTTCGAAGGAGCCGAGGATGGAAAAGTTGATCATGTTCTCTCCCCCCCAGGGAAATGACCTGACGGAGGAGAGTCTGCATATGCCACCTCAAATAGTGATACTGCGCTAAAGACACATCGGATGTCTCCAAAGAGACATAGCACCACCAATGAGAAGCAGGTCGGGACGTGTCCAGACCGTGCGGCGTGATTTACGTCTCCCCCGCAACCGCCCTCAAGCCGAGGAGGTCGAGGTGCCGCTGAATCCGGCCTTCGCCGGCCGGGTCTACCCGGCCACCGTTCCCTATCTGGTCGGCCGTGAGAAGATCCGCGAGTTCGCCGCAGCGATCGGCGACACGAGCGACGACCCGGCCGCCCCACCGACGTTCGCCATCGCGCTCACCCTGCGCGCCGAGGTCGAGGTCGTCAGCGATCCCGATCTCGGGCTCGACCTGACGCGCCTGCTCCACCGCGACCAGCGCTTCGAGCACAGGCGCCCCATCAGGGACGGCGACGAGCTGACCGTGACGGTCACGATCAGCGAGGTCGGCCGCGTCGGCTCGACCGACACGGTCACCCTCACCAGCGACCTGCGCACCGTCGCGGGCGAGCACGTGTGCACCACCACCTCGACACTGATTGCGCAGAGCGATGACTGAACCGCTGCCTCGATACGACGACGTCACCCCGGGGACCGCGCTGCCCCGGCTGACGCACGTGATCCGCCGGGGCGACCTGGTGCGCTACGCGGGCGCCTCCGGCGACCTCAACCCCATCCACTGGAGCGAGCGCGCCGCGACGGAGGCGGGCCTGCCCACGATCATCGCGCACGGCATGCTCACCATGGGCGTGGCCATGCGGCTGGTCAGCGACTGGGCGGGACGGCAGGCCGTCCTCGAATGCGGGGGCCGCTTCGCCAGGCCCGTCGTCGTCCCGGACGACGAGGCGGGCGTCGAACTCGTCGTCGACGGCGTGGTCGCCGAGAAACTGGACGGCTCCCGGGTCCGCGTCGACCTGACCGTCCGCTGCGGCGGGGAGAAGGTCCTGGCCCGCCCCCGGGCCGTCGTCGCACTCAACTGACCCAGACAACAGAGAGGAACTCCACGATGCCGACCTTCGTGGGCGCCTACTCCTGGACCGAGGTCCCCGCGACGGGGATCACGGTCATCGAGGCGGGCGCGGTAACCGGTACGTTCACCGACATCGTCAACCCGTTCCACCTGGCCCTGTCCCCGTCGGGACGGACCCTGTACGCCGCGAGCAACGCCCCCGAGGGACGGGTGTTCGCGCTGACGGTCGGGGACGACGGGTCGCTGACCCCGCTGAACGACCAGCCGACCGAGGGCGCGGGGACGATCCACGTCCTCGTCCACGCGGGCCACGTCTACGCGACCAACCACGACTCGGGAGAGGTCGTGGTCTTCCCGGTCAACGACGACGGGAGCCTCGGCCCGGTGCGGCAGTCCGTCAAGCACCTCGGCTCCGGCCCCAACGAGCTGAGCCAGCTCGGCCCGCACCCGCACGTGACGGTCCCCGACCCGACCGGCGACCGCGTACTCGTGCCGGACAAGGGCAACGACCAGCTGTACGTCTACCGCCTCGACGAGGGACTGCTGGTCCCGCACAGCCAGGTGCACCTCGGCGCGGGCACCGGCCCCCGTCACCTGGTCTTCCACCCGGACGGCCGCCACCTCTACGTGGTCAACGAGCTGGTCTCCACGGTCACGGTCTGCGGCTACGACCCCTCGACGGGCGCCCTGTGGACGGCCGGTTCCGCCCCCACGCTCCCCGACGGGGAGGACGGCTGGAACGCCCCGTCCGCGCTCGTCCTGTCGGCGGACGCCCGGTTCGTCTACGTCGCCAACCGGGGCCACGAGAGCCTCACCGTGCTGCGGGTCGACAAGGAGGGCGCGCACCTGGAGCCGGTGCAGAACCTCAGGCTCTCCGAGGAGCCGCTCAGCACGATGCCCTGGGACCTCGTGTTCGACGTGTCGGGCACGACGCTGCGCCTGGCCAACCAGTCGGCGGGGACGGTCGTCGCCCTGACCGTCGACCCCGAGACCGGCCTGCTCTCGCTGGACGGCGCCCCGGCGGTCGAGGTCCCCGGCGCGGCCTGCCTGCTGCCCTTCTGACTCCGGAGCCCGAACGACGACAGGCGCCGGACCCCGTCGGGGTCCGGCGCCTGTTCGTCTCTCGTGGGGGGAGGGCGCCTCAGTCGTCCACGTAGCCGCCGAAGCGCCGGGCGGTCTCCGCCTCCTGGGCGATGCGCCTGAGGGAGGAGACCACGGCGTCGCCGATCGCGGTCCAGATCACCACGGCCTCCGCCATGCTGTCGAGGTCGGGCCTGCCCATGATCGCGGTGATCTCCAGCTCGGCCAGGTGGCCGACCGTCTCGGCGTACTCCCCGAGCAGGGCGAAGTAGTCGTCCTGCCGCAGGCGGTGCATGGTGGCCAGCGCCTCGGTCAGGCTCAGCCTGGCCGGGTTGCGGGGACCGACCCGCCACTCCCGTTTGGCGATGAGCTCCTCGACCTGGCGGGACGCCTCGGTCCAGGCCTCGTCCTCGACGTGGTCGCGACGGGTCGTCAGGGCGTATTGAGCCTTGCCGAGCGCGCTGAGGCTGTTCATCTGCGAGTCCATCAGGGTGAGGACGTCGCGCGCCGCGGCGATGCTCAGGCCACCGACCTCCACCAGCGCCCTGGCCAGCTTGAGCCTGCGCAGGTGGGTCTCCTCGTACTGCGCCTGGTTGGGGCTGGTCCGCTCACCCGGCGGCAGCAGCCCTTCCCGCATGTAGTACTTGATCGTCGGGATCGGCACTCCGCTGCGACGGCTCAGCTCCGCGATCCGCATACCTCTCCTCCCCTCCCCCTGCCACGTCCCCCGGCCGTCTTCCCAGTGGGCGGAGACGACCGGAGGAACGGCCTTGACCGCATCGAATCGATTCAGGATAGACAGCGAACCCTCCGCTATCCACTTTCCACGGTTCTGAGCGGCTTGATTTCCTCGATCCGGGCGACCGGAGCGGGGGGACGGGCCGGGGTGAGCAGTGCGGCGAGGGCTCCCAGGGCGAGGATGACGGTGCCCGCCCACAGCGCGGGCCGCAGGCCGGAGACGAACTCCTCAGGCCCCGAGTAGCCGCCCGTGGCGGCGAAGAGCCCGGACAGTACGGCGATGCCCATGACCACGCCGACCTGCCGCATGGAGCTGTTGACGCCGGAGGCGACCCCCTCCTCCTCGACGGAGACGAAGTCCAGCGTCTGCCTGGCGCTGAGCGCGAAGAACAGGCCCATGCCCAGTCCCGCGACCACCATTCCGGGCAGCAGCACGAGGTAGGAGACCTCGGAGGAGACGACCAGCGCGAACCAGGCCAGCGCCCCGCCCTGAAGGACCGCGCCGGCCACCATGAGCCGCCTGACGCCGAGCCGCTCGCCGAACATGCCCGCGAGCGGGGCGACGAGGACGGGCATCATCGTCCACGGCAGCGTGCGCAGCCCGGCCCCCATGGGCGAGAAGTTCAGCACGTGCTGCAGGAACTGCGTCAGCAGGAAGACCGCGCCGAACATGCCGCCCTGGACGAGCAGCGCGACCAGGTTGGACAGGGTGAACCCCCTGCTGCGGAACAGCCTGGGCGGCACGACCGGGTTGGGGACCCGGCCCTCGAAGAGGACGAACCAGACCAGCAGCGCGGCTCCGGCCGCGACGGGGGCGATCACCTGCGGGCTTCCCCAGCCGAGGGTGGTGCTGCGCACCATGCCGAAGACGACGCCGAGCAGGCCGAGCGTGACCAGCAGGGTTCCCCGGACGTCGAGACGGCTGTAGGGGCCGTGGCTCTCGGTCAGCATGCGCAGCGCGAGCGGCACCAGGATCACCCCGATGGGGACGTTGATCCAGAACACCCAGTGCCAGTCGCCGAGTTCGACGATCATGCCGCCGATCCAGGGGCCGACGGCGATGGCCAGGCCGCTCATGCCGCTGAGCCCGGCGATGGACATGCCCCTGCGCTCCTGTGGCACGGACTGCACCACCAGGGTCAGCGCGAGGGGGAAGATCACCGAGGCTCCGACGCCCTGCACGGCCCGCGCCAGGACGAGCCACTCCGCGGAGGTGGCCATGGCCGCGGCCGCCGAGGCCAGGGTGAACAGGGTGACGCCGCCGACGAAGACCCTGCGCCGCCCGAAGCGATCCCCGAGGATCGCCGCGGTGAGCAGGAAGATCGCGTATGTCAGCGTGTAGGCGTTCACCGTCCACTCAAGGCTCTCAAGTGAGGCGTTGAAGCGGTCACGAATAGTCGGTAACGCGGTGGTGACGACGAGGTTGTCCATCGACGCCATGAAGGCCGCAACCCCGGTGATCAGGAACGTGGACAGGCCGCCGCCTCGCACATTCACAAGACGCCTCCATCTCAAAGGACCTTGCGAAGACTCGCACAGATAGTAGATATTATCACTATCGGGTTTTTATCGATAGTAGTGATATCCACTATCCACTGGCGTCCAATGGGAGGGGACTGATGTTCTCCGCACTTGGCAGGTTCGCCGCGAGACGCCGACTATGGGTCGTCATCGGCACCCTGCTCTTCACCGTCGTGGCAGGCGGATGGGGATCGGGCGTGCTGAGCAGGCTCGGTGGCGGCGCGGGCTTCGACGACCCGGGCAGCGAGTCGGTGCACGCGGACGAGATCGTCGCGGGCCCCCTCGGCCGGTACGCGAACGACCTCGTGGTGCTCTACGAGAGCCCGGACAAGACAGTCGACGACCCCGCCTTCTCCGGCCCCCTCCAGAGCGCCCTGGCCGCGGTTCCCCGTGACAACGTCTTGCGCCTGGAGACCTACTGGACGACCAAGTCCCCGGACTTCGTCTCCAAGGACAAGCACGCGACCTACGTCGCGATCCAGCTCAACTCCAGCAACGACCAGCAACGCGTGCTGCAGCTGCGCGCGATCCAGGACAAACTCAAGGTCGACGGCCTGACCGTCCGCTTCGGCGGCCTGACCTCGATGACCGACCAGGTGAACCGGCAGACGCTGCGTGACCTGATCTTCGCCGAGTCGCTGTCGGTCCCCCTCCTGCTCATCCTGCTGGTGCTGATCTTCCGCAGTTTCATAGCGGCGGCGCTGCCACTGCTCATCGGCTTCACCGCGGCCTTCGGCTCGTTCGCCGTGCTGCGCTTCGTCACCTTCTTCGCCGACATCTCGACGTTCGCGATCCAGGTGATCAGCATCCTGGGCCTCGGTCTGGCCATCGACTACGCCCTGCTCATGGTCAACCGGTTCCGTGAGGAGATGCGCAACGGCCACTCCGTCGACGAGGCGGTACGGCGCACCATGGTCACCTCGGGCCGCACCATCGCCTTCTCCGGCCTGATCGTCGCCATGTCCTTCGCCGGCCTGACGGTCTTCCCGTCCAGGTTCCTGCTCTCGATGGGCTTCGCGGGGGCGGGCGTCACGCTGCTGGCCGTACTGGCGACGCTCACCGTGCTGCCCGCGGTGCTGCGCTACGCCGGACCCCGGGTGAACGGCCGCAAGGAGCGCCGCGGCCAGGTCACGACCGTCCCGGCGACCGAGGGCCGCTGGTACCGGCTCACCCAGTCCGTCATGCGACGCCCGCTGGCCTTCACCGCCGTCATCGTGGTCGTGCTGGTCGGCCTGGGCCTGCCCTTCCTCGGCGTCAACTGGGCGCGTCCCGGTGACTGGGTGCTGCCCATGCAGGCCGACGCCCGCCTGGTGACCCAGAAGCTGGCCACCGACTTCTCACACGACCCGGCCAAGCTGGTGACCTCGGTCGTCGAGGGCAAGGCCGACACCGCCGCCCTCGACGCCTACGCCCGCAGGCTCGACGCGGTCGCCAACGTGGACAGCGCGCGGGTGACCGGCACCGCGGCCGACCAGGCCAGGCTCGCCATGGGCTACTCGATCGACCCGATGTCCCCCGAGGCCCGCACGATGGTCGAGAACCTGCGCGCGGTCGCCCCGCCGCCCGGCACCAAGGCCTCCTTCACCGGAATGCCCGCCTCCCGGGTGGACATCGTCGACATGGTCATCTCCCGGATGCCGTGGATGGCGTTGTTCGTGGCGGTGGTCTCCTTCGTGGTGCTGTTCCTCGCCTTCGGCTCGGTGGTACTGCCGCTGAAGTCGATCGTGCTCAACCTCCTGTCGCTCTCGGCCTCCTTCGGCGCCATCAAGCTGATCTTCCAGGACGGCTGGCTGTCCGGATTGCTGGGCTTCGTCCCGGTCGGCGCGATCGACGTCAACTTCCCGGTGCTGATCGTGGCGATCGCCTTCGGCCTGGCCATGGACTACGAGGTCTTCCTGCTGTCGCGCATCCGCGAGGAGATGGAGCGCACCGGCGACCCGGTCGAGTCCATCGCCCTGGGCGTCCAGCACACGGCGAGGATCATCACCAGCGCCGCCCTGCTGCTGGTCGTGGTCGTCGGCGGCTTCGTGATCTCCGGCATCACGTTCATGAAGATGGCCGGCGTCGGCCTGCTCATCGCGGTCGTCGTCGACGTGACGATCGTCCGCGGCCTGCTCGTCCCCGCCACGATGCGCCTGCTCGGCCACGCCGCGTGGTGGGCACCCGCCCCGCTCAAGCGGGTGTGGGAGAGGTTCGGCGTGCGCGAGACCAGCGACGCCGACGACATCGACCTGGCGCCCCGCCCCGCAGGAGTGTGACCCGTGACCACCATGGAATACCGCGTGCTCGGCCGTACCGGGCTGAAGGTGAGCAAGATCTGCCTGGGCGCCATGATGTTCGGCTCCTGGGGCACCTCGGAGCAGAGCGAGGTGACCAAGATCATCGGTACGGCGCTCGACGCGGGCGTGAACTTCGTCGACACCTCGGACAACTACTCCGGGGGCGAGTCGGAGCAGCTCGTCGGCGGCGCCCTGGCCGACCTGGGCGCGCGGGACAAGGTGGTGCTCGCCACCAAGTGCCACATGCCGATGGGTGACGACCCGAACTCGCGCGGCAACTCCCGGCGGTGGATCTTCCAGGAGGTCGAGAACAGCCTGCGCCGGCTCGGCACGGACTGGATCGACCTCTACCAGATCCACCGTCCCGACCTCACCACCGACATCGACGAGACCCTCGGCGCGCTCACCGACCTGGTCCGCGCCGGGAAGATCCGCTACTTCGGCACCTCGACCTTCCCGGCCCACCTGCTCGTCGAGGCGCACTGGACCTCGCAGTTCCGGGCCAGGGAGCGCTTCGTCTGCGAGCAGGCGCCGTACTCACTGCTGGTACGCGGGATCGAGGGCGACGTGCTCCCGGTGTGCGAGGACCTCGGCACCGGCGTCATCACCTGGAGCCCGCTGGCGGGCGGCTGGCTGAGCGGGACCTACCGCAAGGACAGGGAACTGCCGTTCACCATCCGCAGCTTCGTGCTGCCGGAGCGCTACGACATGCAGCTGCCCGAGAACCAGCGCAAACTGGAGGCGGTCGAGGCGCTGGCCGGGCTCGCCGAGCGGACGGGCGTCAGCCTGATCGAGCTGTCGCTCGCCTTCGTGCTCCAGCACCCGGCCGTCACCTCGGTGATCATCGGCCCCCGTACGGCGGAGCACCTCGACAGCCAGCTCCCGGCGGCGGAGGTGACCCTCACCGCGGAGGTGCTCGACGAGATCGACAAGATCGTTCCGCCCGGCGTCACGCTCAACCCGCACGACGCCGGTTGGCGTCATCCGGCACTGGAGGACCAGGCCAGACGACGTCGTTGAAACTTCATGAAATATGATTCGGCCTTAATGACATAGCACACAAGCGCACAATCCCAGCTGGGAGCGGTCGTCGGCAATTGAAATGTGAGCCTTCCTATATGTTTGCCGACGGCCGCACCCCCAGTCAGTGCGGACCGTGGTGCCTCGAATACAGTCATATTTTGTTTTTGGAGTGTCATTAACGTTGCACGGGATACGCCTTGCCTAGATAATGTTAGGAGCAGGACCGGCTACGCTGGCGTTCGGGGGAACGAGTCCAGCAATGCATTCCATGGTTCGCTTACTTCATTGCAGCCAGACCAGCCGTAGCGGATCGGTCCGTACATGCTCGAAGTTCGTCCATTGAAATGCACGGGGATGACGATGCAAGGGACCAGTATCGGCGCACTGCTCACACCTCACCAGCGATTCACGTTAAACAGTTCAGCAATACTTGAAGTGTACGAAGCCCGCCTGCGGGAGCTGTCCAGCCCGCTGGTCAGAAGCCCTGAGATCTGGGAGGAATGTCGGTTACAGGCCGAATTGGTACTCACGGAGTGCGCTGAGACGCTCAAGAGCGGGGAGCGGAGAACCCCCCCGCGGTTCACCGAGCTGCCCGCCCACGCCACCAGCCAGATCGACCCCCTGGAGGCCGCACTCGGCTGGACGGAGCTGTTCGACGCGGCGTGCGACCGCCTGCCCTCCATCCTGGACGGCCATCCGGACGAGGCGGAGCTGCGCAGGGCGTTCCTGACGACCCTCAACCGGGGCATTCTCGCCCTCACCCAGGTCCTGGCCGCCAAGCGGGACGCCATGACGCTCGACCGCATCCACGAGACCCAGATCGACGACCGTCACCGGCTCGCGCGGGACATCCACGACTGGATCGGCAGCGGCGTCAGCATGGCCCTTCTCCACCTCGACCTGTTCGAGAGCCAGCGGCAGGCCGAGGGCATGGAGGCGGACATCAGAAACATCCGCCAGGCGCTCTTCGAGATCTCCCAGGGTGCGAGGAGGCTGGTCTCCGGGCTCCGGCTGCGCGTGGCCGAACCTCCTCTCGCGGTCGCCCTGAAGGAGTTCGCCCGGGACGCCGCACCGGCGGAGACCGAGGTGAGCGTCGCCGTCCACGGGGACGAGCGCCTGCTGCCCGACCACTACAGGAGCGAGATCTTCGCGGTGCTCCGCGAGGGCATGCGCAACGCCTTCGCGCACTCCAAGGCCGGCAAGGTCGTCACCCGTGTGGACATCGTCTCAGGAGACCTTCTCGCGACGGTCGACGACGACGGCACGGGGCTGATCGTCAAGGACAAGGAGAACAGCGCGGGGCTCTCCTCCATGAGAGAGCGCATCGAGCTACTACACGGGGTTTTCCACCTCGCCAGCCGCCTGTCCGCAGGCACGCGGCTCCGGATATGGGTCCCGCTTCCAGGAGCTTTGTCATGCCGGAATCAAATGATCGGATTCGGATTCTCGTCGCCGACGACCACACCCTGTTCCGAGACGCCCTCTGTCAGGTACTGAGGGCCGAGGACGACTTCCACGTCGTGGGGGACGCCTCTGACGGCCCCGGGGTGATCTCGCTCGCCGCCCATACCAGGCCGGACATCGTGTTGCTCGACGTGGAGATGCCCAACCACCATCCCGCGCGGACCATGCCTCGCCTCCTGGAGATATCGCCGCCGCCCAAAGTGATCATCCTGAGCATGCACGACGACCCCCAGCTGGTCCAGGACCTGCTGGCCGCCGGCGCTCACGGATACCTGCACAAGGCCATCCGCAGCCAGGAGCTGCTGGTGGCCATCCGCAGCGTGCACGCCGGGCGCCACGGGGTGACGGTGCTGGTCTCCCAGGCGATCGCCCCGGCTCCGCGCGCCGCTCCGCAGGGCGTCCTCACCGAACGCGAGCAGGAGGTCCTGGCGCTGGTCGCCAAGGCGCTCAGCAACCGGCAGATCGCCGTTCAGCTGGCGATCACCGAGGGGACCGTCAAACGGCACCTGCGCAACATCTTCGGCAAGCTGTCGGCCGTCTCCCGCATCGACGCGGTCAACAAGGCGATCGGGACGGCTCCCACCCATCCGCTCCTGCGGTCGGCGCACGCCGCACCGCCCCCTCTCACCAGCCTGAAGCAAATTATGGATCGCGCTACTATCGATACATGATTATCCATTGCTGGGAGGTGCCGTGACACGCACCCTCCGCCTCGTTTCCGGCTGGCATCGCCCGCTCGTCGTGTTCAGCGCCGTGCTGACCGGCCTCGCCGTGTTCAGCGCGGCCGGCATGCTCGTCGACGAGCGCACCCTCGACGGCGCCTCCGTCTGGCTCAAGCCGTTCAAGTTCGCCCTGTCGTTCATGGTCTACAGCCTGACGCTCGCCTGGCTGCTGCCGATGCTCGGCCGTACGCCCGAACTGGCCAGGAAGACCGGGACCGCGATCGTCGGGCTCACCACGGTCGGGGTCGGGCTCATCGTCGTGCAGGCCGCGCGGGGTAGGCACAGTCACTTCAACATCAGCACCCCCCAGGACGCCGCCGTCTTCGGCGTCATGGGCATGCTCGTCACGATGCTCGCGGTCGTCACCATGGTCGTCGCGGTGCTCGCGCTGCGTCAGCAGACCGGTGACCGGGTGACCACGGCCGGGCTGCGCTTCGGGCTGCTGGTCTGCCTGCTGGGCATGATGGTCGCCTACTACATGGTGGGCGGCACCGGGCGCGCCGAGGCCGCCGCCGCGGGAACCCTGGCCGCGGGCGCGCACAGCGTCGGCGTCCCCGACGGCGGCCCCGGCATGCCGATCCTCGGCTGGAGCACCACGGGAGGCGACATGCGCGTCCCCCACGCCGTCGGCCTGCACGCGCTGCAGGTCATGCCGGTGCTCGCGTTCCTGCTCACCGCGCTCTCCCGCCGCCTGCCCGCGCTCGCCCCCGAGCGTGTACGGCTCGGCCTGGTGTGGACCGCCGGGCTCGGCTACGCCGGGCTCGTGGTGCTGCTGACCTGGCAGGCGCGCCGGGCCCAGCCGCTGATCCACCCCGACGCCCTCACCCTGACCGCCCTGGCCGCCCTGGCCGGCGCGGTCGTCGTGGCCGCGGGGCTGGTCGTGACGTTCGGACGCAGGCAGCCGCTCGTGCGCGCGGCCGTGGGGAAGGGGCTGTCATGACGGTCGACACCCTCTTCACCATCACCTTCCCGCTGACCGTGCCGTTCTGGGCGTTGATGGTCTTCGCCCCGACCTGGTCGATCACCCACCGGATCATCTCCTCGCCGCTGATCATCCTGCCGCAGCTGGCGATCTACCTGACGCTGGCCATCCCGCGCTTCCCCGACCTGTGGGAGGTGGTCAGCAGGCCCGACCTGGACCTGATCACCGCCTTCTTCGGGCGAAGGGACGGCGCCGCCATCCTGTGGGCGCACGTCATCGCCTTCGACGTGTTCATCGCCCGCTGGATGTATCTCGACTCCAGGGAGCGCCGGGTCCACCCGCTGCTGATGGGACCGCTGCTGGTCTTCACGCTTCTGCTCTCCCCCATGGGGCTGCTGATCTACCTGGCGATCCGCACCGTCGTCGGACCGCCGAGGACCACGCCGTCCACCGAACGCCTGGCGCCGGGGTGAGACCCTCCGCCGGGAAACACGAACGAGGCCCAGGTCGAGATGACCTGAGCCTCGTTCGTGTGTGGTGCGCCGCCAGGGACTCGAACCCCGGACCCGCTGATTAAGAGTCAGCTGCTCTAACCAACTGAGCTAGCGGCGCCTGCGACGGAGGTAACTCTAGCAGTCCTCCGCACGGCGGCGCACATCGGCTACATCCGGAGAAGACAGACGAGGACCGGGCGGCCCCCCAACCGCCCGGCCCTCGCCTGGAAAGAGGTCCCGGGGCCGAATGGTCCCCCAACCATCCAGCCCCGGCCTCATCGCGGGCCCGCCTTCGCCTCCCCCAAGACTCCGGCGGCTCCGCTCTAGGACGCGATCCCCCTCGCGTCCGTTTCCGGTGAAAAGTCTCCTGCTGTAGCTCCCCCGGGCTTCGCAGAACCCCTTGACCTGCTTCAACAGTACAGAAGCGAACGTAACGAGCACGTCATCCGAGGGTTGATTTTGGGCCTACACCCGGAGATGACCCGGTATCACCGGACGTCCTCCTCAAGGAGGAGCCTCACTCGGGCAGTTCGAGCCTGACCTCGGTCTGCTCCCTCAGCGCCCGGCTCACCGTGCAGTATCGCTCCTCGACCCGCTTGGCCACGGCACGGAAGACCTCGTCGGCCGCGTCGTCCCCCTCGGGGAGCTCGACGTCGTAGGTGACGGTGATCGGGCCGAGCAGCGTCGGCTCAACCTTCTCCGCCTGGACGGTCATCGCCAGGCGCACGAGCCGGTGCCCGCGCTTGGCGGTGAGGGGCTCGACGGTGACGATGTTGCAGCCGCCGAGCGCGGCGAGCAGCAACTCGACCGGGGTGAAGACCCCCTGCTCGTCGCCGCCGCCCATGACGACCTCGGCCCCGCGGTCGTTGCGGGCCACGAAGCCGTTCTCGGTCCGTTCGACGTTCACCCGAGCCATGACGCTCCTCCCCGTGTTCCCCGGCCAACCCTACCCAGGCGGCCGGTACGGCGGGCGCCCGGCACGGGCGGGCGTCTCAGGCGTCGGGGTGCTGCGACAGGTACTCGATGTAGAAGGGACGGAGCGCGTCGCCGAGCTCCCCCTCACCGGACGCCATGGCGTCGCTGAGCAGCGCCGAGACCCGGCTCAGATCATTGGCCGTCTCGTCCTCGTTCCCGGTTGACGCCTCCGCGGCGGGAATCACCTTGAGCAGTTCCCACAGGAAGGCGAAGTCTCCGTGGTGCACGGCGTAGCGGACCGCCCGATCATGCAGTTCCTGGGCCGACAGCGCCTCAAGCTGGTCCGTCTCCAACTTCCTCACCCCCTCACGCGCCCTTCTGCCCCCAGATCGCGTCGATCATTCATGTTCTGCCCGCGTACGGCATCGCCCATGCATGTGCGCCACCACGCCGCGACGGCGTGACCCCGAATCCGTGACCGAACAGCCGCGCCGACGCGTCCCAGACTGTTTAGTGTCCAGGTATGCCCGTCCGACCCCCATGCGAGGATGCCCGAACGTGAGAATCATCATCAAGATCCTGGTTGTGGCGGCCGCCCTGTGGGCGGCGACACAGCTCGTGAGCGGCATCACGGTGTCCGCGACGTCCACCAGCAGTCAGATCGTCACCCTGATCGCGGTCGCCCTGGTCTTCGGTGTCGTCAACGCGGTACTCAAGCCGATCATCAAGGTCCTCGGCTGCGCCTTCTATGTGCTCACGCTGGGCCTGTTCGCCCTGGTGGTGAACGCCGGCCTGCTGCTGCTCACGAGCTGGATCGCCGAGCAGCTCCGTCTGTCGTTCCACGTGGAGGGCTTCGGCGCCGCCTTCTGGGGCGCGATCATCGTCGGTCTGGTGAGCTGGCTGCTCGACCTGGTCCTCGGCGACTGACGACCCGCGCCGGAAGACCGCGACCAGGCCGGGGGAACGGCGGACGGCCGTTCCCCCGCTGGGAACGACCCGGGTAACGCACCATGACGTGACTCCTCCGCTCCCTGCGGGCCGCTCGACCGTGCCCGCGGCCGAACGGGTCATGTTCGCGATCCGCAGATCCTCGTGCACGGTCACGTCATAGGCGCGGACCAGGGCGAGCGCGGCCTTGTGCCCGTGGTCAAGACGCTGACGGCGGACCTTGCCGTGCAGGGCGGCGACCCGTGCCACGGCCTTACGGCGCCGCCGCGAGCCGCGCTTCTTATGGGCCAGGGCCCGCTGCGCCCCTGCGAGACGATCAGCGGTCACAGCGAAATAGCGCGGGTTGGCGACGTGCTCACCGCCGGAGGTGGTCACCAGCGAGGCGACCCCCATGTCGATACCCGCCACCGCGCCCCTGGCGGGAAGTGGTTCGGCGGGCACGTCCTCGCACGACAGCACCACGTACCAGCGGGAGCCCTCCCGCTTGACGCCGATCGTCTTCACTCGGCCCTTGACCGGCCGGTGCCGGTGCGCCCGGATGTGCTTCAGGTCGGCCGACTGCTCGCCGTAGCGGATCGTGACGCCCGCCTTGCGGTAAGCCGTACGGCGGCGCTCCAACGCGGCGTTGTACAGGACCCGGTGGTCCTCCAGGCACGCCGCCAGCGCGATCTCCTGATGACGGGTAGGGCGCAACAGGAACGTGAACGACCTGCGCACACCCCACCCCCCTCACGTTCGGCAACGACACCGTCACGGTATCGGCAGGCACCGACAAAACCAGGAAGGACATCCGCGATGCGCGGACCAGGCGGGTCAATGCACGCTCGGGTCTTGGCGGCCCTCCCGCTCCAGCTCCCGATTCTCCCGTCACCTAAAGGCGACCGTCCCCTCGAAAGAATCTGATGAGGCGCCCACAATGGACGCGGCCCCGTTGAACCGACGTCCTCCGCCCTACGTACCAGATAGGGATGACGGAGTTGACTAACGGTGTCACCCTTTAACAAGTCATGTCGGTTAAATCTTCATAGCACAGTGATAGGGCCGTTCTGAGAGAGCCGCTCCTTGTGTCCTAACCGTTACGTTGACGGCGCACCCCCCGACACGAGGAGAGATCACATGCTCCGCAGAAATGCCGTGGCAGTGGGCGTCACGCTCGCCGCCGCGTTGGTAGCGACCCCCGCCCTCGCCTCCGTAACCACCGGCGCAGCCTCCGCCGATCCCCTTTATGTTCAGGCGAAGGCCCAGGCCGCCGCCGTCGTCAAGCCCGCCCCCGAACTGGTCTCCGCGCTCACCCGCGACCTCGGCATCACCGGTGAGCAGGCCTCGACCCGCCTGGTCAACGAGAGCGCGGCCTCCAAGGTCGAGCCCGTCGTCGCCAAGCAGCTCGGCGTCGCCTACGGCGGCACCTGGGTCACCGGCCCGACCTCCGACCTTGTGGTCGCCACCAGCGACTCCAAGCAGCTGACCGCCATCCTCAAGACCGGCGCCCAGGCCAAGCTGGTCAAGCACTCGCTGGCCGCGCTCACCGCGGCCCAGGAGGGCCTCAACCGGCAGGCCAAGGAGTCCTCCCCCTCCTCGGTGAACGCCTGGTACCTCGACGTCCGCAACAACTCGGTGGTCGTGCTGGCCTCCGACGTCGCCGCGGGCCAGTCCTTCGTCGCGGCCAGCGGCGTGGACAAGGCGCTGGTCAAGGTCGAGCAGTCGAGCGAGAAGGCCAGGACGTTCTACGACCTGCGCGGCGGCGACGCCTACTACATCGGCAGCGGCAGCCGCTGCTCGATCGGCTTCTCCGCCACCCGTGGCGGCCAGAGCGGCTTCGTCTCCGCGGGTCACTGCGGCAGCACCGGCAGCTCCACCAGCGGCTCCAACCGGGTCGCGCAGGGCACCTTCCAGAACTCCGTCTTCCCGGGCAGCGACTACTCCTGGATCGCCACCAACTCCAACTGGACCCCGCGTGGCGTCGTGGTCCAGAACGGTGCCACGATCCCGGTGAACGGCTCGACCGTCGCCCAGGTCGGTTCCTCGGTCTGCCGTTCCGGCTCGACCACCGGCTGGCACTGCGGCACCGTCCAGCAGCTCAACAGCAGTGTCGCCTACCAGGAGGGCACCGTCTACGAGGTGACCCGGACCAGCGTCTGCGCCGAGCCCGGCGACTCCGGTGGTTCGTTCATCTCCGGCGACCAGGCCCAGGGCGTCACCTCCGGCGGAACGGGTAACTGCTCCTCCGGCGGCACGACCTACTTCCAGCCGGTCGGCGAGATCCTGCAGGCGAACGGCCTCACCCTGGTCACCAGCAACGGTGGCCCGAACCCGACGCCGACCTCGACCTCGACCCAGAACCCCGGTGGCACCTGGGCCGCCGGCACCGCCTACAGCGCGGGCGCGACCGTGACCTACGGCGGCTCGACCTACCGTTGCCTCCAGGGCCACACCGCGATGCCCGGCTGGGAGCCGCCGAACGTCCCGGCCCTCTGGCAGCGCGTCTGACACCGGGCCATCCCGGGTCCCCTCGACGGCGCCTGCCCGCGTGAGGACCCACGGACCGGCCAATGAGCGGACGGCCTCCCGACAGGGCCGTCCGCTCGGCAGGAAGGCCCGGCACCGAACCACGGTGCCGGGCCTTTCGCGTGTCGGACGCCGCGTTCAGAAGGCGCCGGGCTCGGCCGTCCCCCTGCCGACCGAGCCGCGCTCGCGCAGCTCGGGGGCCTGGACGATACGCCGGCGGCGGGTGTTGCCGTCGGCCGCGGCCACCACCGTGCGCACGGCGGCGCGGATGATGCCGTCGATGTCCCAGTCGACCGTGGTGAGCCCCGGGGTGAGCAGCCCCGACATCGGGTGGTCGTCGTAGCCCATCACCGACACGTCGGCGGGGATGCGCAGCCCCCGTTCCGTCGAGGCGGCGTAGACGCCGTAGGCGATCGAGTCCGCGAAGCAGAAGAACGCCCGGTGCCCGTCCGCGAGCATCGCGTCGGCCACCCCGGTCGCCGCGGTGAGCGCCTGCGGCGCGGTGACCACCTCGATGTCCAGGCCCAGCCGTCCCGCCTCCGCGAGCACGTGCACGTCCGCCGGGCGGTCCGGGGTGCTCGCCCTGGTCGGGGTGAGTACGGCGATGCGCCCGTGTCCCCGGTCCCGCATGTGTTCGAGCGCCAGCGTGACCCCCGCCCGGTTGTCGAAGACGACCTCCCCGGCGGTCCGCGCGCCCGCCAGGCCGTCGCCGATCGAGACGACCGGCAAACTCTCACACAGTTCCGGCCACACCTCGGCCGCCGGGTCGACCGGCTGCACGATCAGGGCGTCCACCCGCTGGTCGCGCAGCTGCCTGGCCAGGGTCCGTTCCCGGTAGGGATCGCCCGCGGCGTCCAGGATCAGCGCGTACCGGTCGTTGTCCTTCAGCGACCTGCCGATGCCGACCGCCAAGGCCTGCTGCCAGAGGTCCTCAAGCGAGCCGCAGAGCAGTCCGATCGTCCCTGTCCTGCCGCTGGCCAGCGCGCGGGCGATCGGATCGGCCTCGTAGCCGAGTTCGGCGGCCACGCGCCGGACCCGCTCGATGGTCTCCTCCGACACCTGCAGGCCGCGCAGGGCGTAGGAGACCGACGCCGGGGAGAGACCGGTGGCCTTCGCCACCTCACGTATAGTCGCTCGTTTCCGTGGCTGGGGCACTTGTCCACCCTATGCCGGAACCCCCGTCTGAACAGGGGTATGCCGTACATCCGGATGGTTCGGGGCATCGCCCCCCATAAGGTGAACCGATTCACTGAATCGGTTCACTGAACCGTGTCACCCGGAGACGTAGTAAGGTCAGAGCTGTTACCTATATTCTAGGTAGGGAATACCACGAAAGGAAGGGGAGAAAAATGGCCGTCGACGTGCACCAGCACCTGTGGGCGCCCGCGTTCGTGGACGCGCTGCGCCGCCGTACGGCTCCTCCCCGCCTGGACGGCTGGACCCTGCACCTGGACGGCGAGCCCCCCTACGAGGTCGACCCGGCCGACCACGACCTCGCCGTACGGCTGGCGCGCAACGAGGACCTGGAGCTGGCGCTGGTCTCACTGTCCAGCCCGCTCGGCATCGAGACGCTGCCGCCCGAGGAGGCCTGGCCCCTCATCGACGCCTACCACGAGGACGCCCTGGCGCTGCCCGCCCCCTTCGGCGCGTGGGCGGCGGCCTGCCTCTCCGACGTCGACCCGGCCAGGCTCGCCAAGGCCCTCGACCAGGGGCTCGCCGGGCTCCAGCTGCCCGCGACGGCCATCGGCGACGAGGCGGGGCTGGCCGGGGTCGCGCCCCTGCTCGACGTGCTCGCCGAACGCGACCTGCCGCTCTTCGTGCACCCCGGCCCCGCCGGGACGCCCACCGGCCCCGGCTGGTGGCCCGCCGTCGTGCCGTACGTCCAGCAGATGCACGCCTCCTGGTATGCCTTCGCCGCCTTCGGCCGTGCCCGCCACCCCGACCTGCGGGTCTGCTTCGCCCTGCTGGCCGGGCTCGCGCCGCTGCACTCCGAGCGCCTGATCAGCCGGGGCGGCCAGAGCCGGGGCCAGGTGGACCCCGGCGCCTTCCTTGAGACCTCCTCCTACGGTCCCCGGGCCATCGACGCCGTCATCCGCGAACTCGGCATCGACGTCGTGGTCAACGGCTCCGACCAGCCGTACGCGACCGCACCCGACCCCGCGCTCGGCGAGGCCGCCGGGCACGCCATCGCGGTCACCAACCCCAGCCGTCTGTTGAACCGAAAGGAGTCGCGCAAGTGAACGTGAATCAGTCCCAGGGCAGCGGGCGCTGCCGTCTCCTGGGAGGCATCCGATGAGCTTCGACGCCCTGCCGGAGCGCGCCCTCGACCGGCGTGAGCTCCGCGACCTGGTCGACGCGCTGGCGGCGGACCCGTCACGCTGGGAGGACCAGGTGGCCTTCCCCGAGGAGGGGGGCCGCCACTACGCCTCCCTCTACCGGGACGCCTACGTGGACGTCTGGCTGCTGTGCTGGCGCCCCGAGGACGACACCGGCTGGCACGACCACGACATCTCCTCCGGCGCGGTCCGCGTGGTGGCCGGCACGCTGCTTGAGTGCAATCCCCGTATCGGCGGCGAGCACCTGGAGACGGTGGTCTCGGCGGGTGAGTCGTTCTCCTTCGGGCCCGACCACATCCACCGGCTGACCGGGGCCGTGAACGGCAGCGTCTCGATCCACGCCTACTCGCCGCCGCTGTGGCGCCTGGGCCAGTACTCGATCAGCGACACCGGGGTGATGCGCCGTGTCTCGGTGAGCTACGCCGACGAGCTGCGCCCGATGGACGACCTCGCGGAGAACGGCGAGGTCGCCGTCGCGTAGGAGGCGCCGGGATCACTCCAGGATCGCTCCAGGACCACCGCCGGTCACCCAAGGGGCGGGTGGCCGGCGGTTCCCGTTCTCACCGGACCCGGTCCCTGACCGCCCTGGCCACGCCGGGGTCGTCGGAGAAGACGCCGTCGAGCCCGAGCCGGTAGAGCCGCTCAAGCCACCCGGCCACGTCACCCGTCGCGCGCGGGTAGACGGGACTGGCCGGGTTTCCCGCCCGGAAGTCCACCGGGAGCTGGGAGTTCTCCGGCCTGACCGTCCAGGCGTGCACCTGCAGCCCGGCCCGGTGCGCGTCCTGGACGAGCGTCGTGGGCTGCCGGGTTCGCCCCTCCGCGTCGAGGGGGACGACCCGCCGGGTGTCCACGCCGACGCCGTCCGCGTAGCCCGCCACCTCCCGCAGCCCCGCCGGGGTGAGCATGGTGTCGTAGGTGCGCGGGTCCCCCGCCGCCGTCCAGTCGTACGGCGCACCGGTGGCGTTGACCAGCTGGACCAGCCGCAGCCTGGTCCGTCCGCGCAGCTCCCGCAGGTTCGCGGTCTCGAACGACTGGACGAACACCGGGTCACGCCGCCCGCGCCAGCCGTACCGGCCGAGCACCTCGAGCAGCGGCTCCTCAAGCGACAGGCCGATGGAGTCGAAGTAGGTGGGGTGCTTGGTCTCCGGGTAGACCCCGACGCCGCTGCGGCGCGCCAGCCGTACGACCTCCTCGAAGGTCGGGATCTCGGCGAGCCCGTCGAAGGCGGTGTTCTCCGGGCGCAGGTCGGGGATGCGCTCCTTGGCCCTGAGCGTCTTCAGCTCGGCCAGGGTGAAGTCCTCGGTGAACCATCCCGTGACGGCCCGCCCGTCGACGGTCTTGGTCGTACGGCGTCCGGCGAACTCGGGATGGCTCTCCACGTCGGTGGTCCCGGAGATCTCGTTCTCGTGCCTGGCGACCAGCACGTGGTCCTTGGTGGAGACCAGGTCGGGCTCGATGTAGTCGGCGCCGAGCGCGATCGCGGTCTCGTAGGAGAGCAGGGTGTGCTCCGGCCGGTGGGCGCTGGCGCCGCGGTGGCCGATGACGACGGGATTCCGGTCCCGGTGTTCCGCCGCCGCGGGCCTGGGCTGCTGCAGCAGGGCCACGGCGGTACCGGTGACGAGGACGGCCAGCGTGGCGGCCGAGAGCCTGCGGATCATGATCTGAACGGTAGGACGGAAAGGTGGCCGCCGGGTGCCGGGGACACGACCGGGACCACACGCACAGGTGTCCGCACGGGACTCCGGCCGATGGCCGAGACGTGGTCCGAGGCCGGTCGACGGCTGTTCGATCGACCGCCTTCTCCCTTGTCCGAGAGCAGGCGAGGCGCTGTTCTGCCGGGGGGGGCGACCCGTCCACTCCCCGATCACCCGAATGGACGGACCATGTCCCCGCGCGAGGCGGCGCCGGTGCCCCCATAGCCCTGTCCGCCGCCTTGAGGGACGCCCGCGCGGGTCCCGTACCCCCGGCGCCCAGAAGAACCCGGAAGACGGCCCTCGGCGCTCAGGAGGCGTGCGGTCCGTACGGCCCCTCCACAAGGATCACCCTGCTGCCGGGCAACCGGCCACGCGACGCCGCCGGCACCTCAACCGTCACCGCGGCGGCCGCCCGCGCCTTTTGCGACTGAACGCGCCGGCGGCCGCTCGGTCACGTTCAGAAGGGGTAGCCCGCGATCTCGCCCTGCACCGTCACCCAGCGGGTCTCGGTGAACGCCTCGGCGTTGGCCCTGCCCCCGCCGAAGCGTGAGCCGGTGCCCGAGGCGCCCAGCCCGCCGAACGGCGCGACGGCCTCGTCGTCGACCGTCTGGTCGTTGACGTGGACGATCCCGGTGGGGATGAGGTCGGCCAGCGCCAGGCCCCGCATCGCGTCCCCGGTGAGGATGCCCAGAGACAGGCCGTACTCGCTGTCGGCGGCCAGCGCGGCGGCCTCCTCGGCCGTGGAGAACGGCACGACCGGCGCGACCGGGCCGAAGACCTCCTGGGCGTAGGCGGGGGCGCCCTCGGGAAGGTCGGCGAGCACCGTCGGCCGGTAGAACAGTCCCTCGTAGGTGCCTCCGGCCGCCAGCCTCGCTCCGGCCTCGACGCTACCGGTGACCAGGGCGTGGACCTTGTCGCGCTGCCCGGCGTCGATCAGCGGGCCGAGCGCGACCCGTCCGCCCGCCGGGTCGCCGACCGTCAGGCGCTCGGCCTTCTCCGCCAGTCGCGCGACGTACTCCTCCGCGATCGAGGAGTGCACGATGTGACGACCGGTCGTCATGCAGATCTGCCCCTGGTGCAGGAAGGAGCCCCACGCCGCCGCGGAGACGGCCCGGTCGAGGTCGGCGTCCTCAAGCACGATCAGCGCGGAGTTGCCGCCGAGTTCCAGGTGGGCGCGCTTGAGCAGCCGCCCGCACTCCTCGCCGATCCTGCGTCCTGCCGCGGTCGATCCGGTGAAGGAGATCACCGGTACCAGCGGGTGGCCGACCAGTGCCTGGCCCGCCTCGACGCCGCCGGGAAGCACGTGGAGCAGGCCCTTGGGCAGCCCCGCCTCCTCGAAGACGCGGGCGATCGAGAAGCCGCCGGAGACCGCGGTGCGCGGGTCCGGCTTGAGGATCACCGCGTTGCCCAGCGCGAGCGCGGGGGCGACCGAGCGGATGGCGAGGATCAGCGGGAAGTTGAACGGTGAGATCACTCCGACGACCCCGACGGGGACGCGGCGGGCCATGCTGAGCCGCTTCTTCGCGGTCGGCAGGATCTCTCCCAGCGGCTGGGAGGCCAGCGCGGCGGCCTCGTAGCACTCCTGGGCCGCGATGTGCGTCTCGACGCCCGTCTTCGGGCGGACGGACCCGGCCTCACGGACCAGCCAGTCCTGGATCTCCCGCTCGTGCTCCTCGAACAGCCGCCCGGCCCGCCGCAGCACCGCCGCCCGCTCCTCGAAGGAGGTGGCCGCCCACTCCCGCTGAGCCCGTACGGCCAGCGCGGCCGCCTCCGCCACGTCCTGCGCGTTCGCCATGCCGACCCGCCCCAGTTCGGCACCGGTCGCGGGTTCCACCACCGCGGCGTCTCCGCCGCGCGGGGTGGTCCAGCCGTCCCCGTAGACCAGTCCCGTCCATGTTTTTGCGTCCATCAGCGTCATGGGGTCGTCTCCCTGTCGTCGCGACATGGTGGTGGGCGGGATGTTCAAAAATGAACATTCGTCCGCAGAACGAACTTACACATACAGGACGCATGCTGACCACGGTCTTCTCTTCAATGGGGCATAGCACCTCATACGATGTGATTCGTGCGCACTCTCGTTCTGTGGGACATCGATCACACACTGCTCGCCGTCGGACCGTTGACCAGAACGATCTACGAGAACGCGTTCACCACCGTGACGGGCCGGGTCCTGGCCGCGCACGGACTGCCCTCCTTCGCCGGGAGGACCGACCGGGCCATCATCACCGAGACACTGCTGACACACGGCATCGAGACGTCGGAGCCGCTGCTCCAGCGCCTGTGCCACGAGTTCGCCACCGGCTTCGACGCACGCATCCACGAGATCCGCGAACACGGCCGTGTCCTGCCCGGCGCCAGGGAGGCGCTCAAGGCCCTGGCCTGCCGTACCGACGTGGTGCAGTCGGTGCTCACCGGAAACATGCGGCCCATCGCGGTCAGCAAGCTCGCGGCGTTCTCCCTGGACGAGTACGTGGACTTCGAGGTCGGCGCCTACGGCCTCGACCACGGCGACCGCCCGCCCCTGGTACGGCTCGCGCAACTACGGGCGGCCGAGAAGTACGGCGAGCGGTTCGACGAGCACAGCACCGTCCTGGTCGGCGACACCCCGCACGACGTCCTGGCCGGGCACCACGGCGGCGCCAGGGTCGTTGCGGTCGCCACGGGGGCGAGCGACGAGGCCGCGCTGCGCGAGGTGGGAGCCGAACTGGTCCTCACCGACCTGTCCGACACCCCGGCCGTGATCGCCTCCATCCTCGGCACCGCCTCAGCGTGACCCGAGCAGGGCGGCCCGCGCCACGTCGTGACCGAGGAACGCCCGGCCGGGGACCCGGATCAGTACATGGTCGAGACGCTCGGCCCTGCCGATGAGGATCTCCAAGCGATCCATGCCGACATCCCTCCTGAACCACCCGAAAGCAACAGCCCGAAACCACACCGGGTGCCGACATCCGGGAAGGAAGGCACTTCCCCGTCAAAGAGGTCTTTTCTATTTGTCCCTACGCCTCCTCCGGAGCGTGACAGGCTGTCGCCATGACATTTCTAGAGGTGACCATGACCTCGTCAGCGCGCCATGGACTGTTCTCGGGGATGTTCTCCAGGGGCGGCGCGGCGCCCGAGGTGTCGGACGCGGCGTGGCTGGCCGCGATGCTGGACGTCGAGGCGGCGCTGGCCGCCGCGCAGGCGAAGGCGGGGCTGGTGCCGTGGGAGGCGGCCTCCGCCGTACGGGAGGCCTGCGAGCCCGAGCGGTTCGACCTGGCCGAGCTCGGCCGCGCGGCCGTACCGACGGGGAATCCGGTGATCCCCATGGTCGCGGCCCTGCGCGAACGGGTCGAGCCGGAGGTCCGGCGGTTCGTGCACTACGGCGCGACCAGCCAGGACATCAACGACACGGCCTCGATGCTGGTCGCCTCGCGTGCCCTGGCACCGCTCACCGCCGACCTGTCGGCGTGCGCGAGCGCGTGCGCCCGGCTGGCCGTCGAGCACCGGGACACCGTGATGGCCGGACGCACGATCCTGCAGCACGCCGTGCCGATCACCTTCGGGCTGAAGGCGGCGGGCTGGCTGAACGCGCTGAACCAGGGCCTGGCCGCGCTGACCGACCTGCGCCTGCCCGTCCAGTACGGCGGAGCCGCCGGAACCCTGGCCGTGCTGCGTGGACGCGGTCACGAGGTGCTGCCGTACCTCGCGGCGGAGCTCGGGCTGGCCGAGCCGGTCCTGCCCTGGCACACCGACCGCACCCCGATCGCCCGGCTGGCCTGCGCCCTCGGCACCGTGGCCGGGACGCTGGGGAAGATCGCCACCGATGTGAAACTACTGTCCCAGCCGGAGGTCGCCGAGGCGGCCGAGCCGTCGTCGCCGGGCCGGGGCGGTTCGAGCGCGATGCCGCACAAGCGCAACCCGGTCGCCGCGATGTCGGTTCTGGCCTGCGCGCAACGCGTCCCCGGGCTGGTCGCCACCGCGCTCGGCGGCATGCTCCACGAGCACGAGCGGGCGGCCGGGCCGTGGCAGGCCGAGTGGGAGACGCTGAGCGACCTGCTCAGGCTGACCGGGAGCGCCGCGGCCTGGCTGCGTGAGGCGCTTGAGGGGATGACCGTGGACGCCGGGCGGATGCGGGCCAACCTGGGCGCGACGCGGGGGCTGATGATGGCCGAGCACGTCGTCGTCAGGCTCGGCGGCACCCCGAGGGCCAGAACGCTGGTCGACGCCGCGTGCGCCAGGGCCTCCGACGGAGGCGGCACGCTGCGCGAGACGCTGCTGGCCGATCCGGAGATCGCCCTGACCCCCGGCGAGGTGGACGCCGCCCTCGACCCGACCGGCTATCTCGGATCGGCCGAGGCGTTCGTCGACCGGGCGCTACGCGCCCACACGGACAGGCCATAACAGCCATAATCTAGACACAGGGGGCGGGGGTGTCCGTTGCGGGACGACATTGTCGAAAAAATGGGTCTGGGCGATGATCGGGCCGTGACCGACCGCCCCCATCGCCGTCCCGCCACGGGCGGTTCCCGAGGCCGTCCCACCATGAAGGACGTCGCCGCGTCCGCCGGGGTGGCGCTCAAGACCGTCTCCCGTGTCGTCAACGGCGAACGCGGGGTCAACGCGGTGACCGCCGAACGGGTGCGCTCGGCCATCGAACGGCTGGGCTACCGTCGCGACGAGAGCGCCAGAGGGCTGCGCGGCGGCCGTACGTCGAGTGTCGGCCTGGTGATCGAGGACGTGGCCGACCCGTTCTACTCCGGTGTCAGCCGGGCGGTCGAGGACGTCGCCCTCGGGTACGGCTCGCTGCTGCTCAGCGGTTCCTCGGGGGAGGACCCCCGGCGGGAGCGCGAGCTCGTCCTCACCTTCTGCTCCCGGCGGGTCGACGGACTGATCATCGTGCCCGCCGGGGCCGACCACGAGTACCTCAGGCCGGAGTTGGAGGCGGGCACGCCCGCCGTCTTCGCCGACCGGCCGGGAGGCCTGGAGGCCGACACCGTCATCTGCGACAACGCGGGCGGCGCGTGCTCCGGCGTGACCCACCTGATCAGGTACGGTCACCGCCGCGTCGCCTTCATCGGCGACAGCGCGTCCATCTTCACCGCCGCGGAGCGCCTGCGCGGTTACCGGCGGGCCCTGGCCGAGGCCGGTCTGCCCGCCGACGACTCCCTCATCGCGACGGGTCCCCCCGAGCGAGCGGGGGCGGCACTGGCCAGGATGCTCTCGGAGCGGACCCCGCCGACGGCGCTGTTCACCGGCAACGGCCGGGTGACGCTGGCCGTGCTGCGCACCGGGCACCGGTTGCCCATGGTGGGCTTCGACGACTTCGAACTGGCCGACCTGCTGGTGCCGGGGGTGAGCGTGGTCGCCCAGGACCCGGCCGGGCTCGGCAGGACCGCGGCCGAACTGCTCTTCCGCCGCATCCAGGGCGACCCCGGTCCCGCCGAGCACGTCGAGCTGCCGACCAGGCTCATCCCCCGGGGGTCGGGAGAACTGCCTCCCCCCTGACCCCGCGGGGGTGTTCTGGGCCGGATGTCGGCCTGAGAACACGACACAGAGCCGTCACACGACGTGACTCACCGAAACGCTCCGTCATCCGTGCTAATAAGTGCAGGTCGATCTTTCAGAGCACCGGGAGACGTGATGGGGCCCATCCGCGCAGGTCGTGCCGTCGCCCTGGCGGCCGCCTTGATCACCGTCCCCCTTCTCGGCCCGTCCACGGCCGTCGCGACGGGTGGTGCGGCGAGAACGGGTGAAACAGGAACGAAGGCGGGGTTCCGGTTCAGGGCGAGCCTGGTGGCCCGGCACAGCGACAAGTGCCTGGACGTCGAGAGGGTCAGCACCAGGAACGGCGCCGACCTCCACCAGTGGACCTGCCTCGACGACCAGCCCAACCAGGAGTGGAACCTGGTCGCCACCAGCGACGGCTACTACACCCTGAGGGCGACCCACAGCGGCAAGTGCCTGGACGTCGAGGGCGTCAGCACCAGGAACGGCGCCAACGTCCACCAGTGGACCTGCCTCGACGACCAGCCCAACCAGGAGTGGAAGCTCCTGCAGCGCGACAGCGGCTACTTCATCCTGGTGGCCCGGCACAGCGGCAAATGCCTGGACGTCGAGAACGCGGGCACCGACGACGGTTCCGGCATCGACCAGTGGACCTGTGTCTACGGCCGGCCCAACCAGGAGTGGCGCCTCGCCTGAGCGGGTCACGACGCCCCGGCCACGGACCCGGGCCGCAGGTGCCTCCAGAGGACGAGGGCGGAGACGATCACGGCGACACCCGCCCCGGCGACCGCCAGGCTCGGCGCGACGACCTCGGAGACTCCCCCCACCAGGGCGGCGCCGACCGCCTGACCGGTCATCAGGCCCGCCCCCGCCAGCCCGAACGACTGCCCCCTGACCCGTTCGGGAACCGCCTCGACGAACCTGCGCTGCAGGCCGAGCTGACAGGCGCCGCTCGCCGCGGTGGCCAGCAGGAGCGCCAGCCCGGAGACGGCGAGTCCCGGCGTGAGCGCGAAGGCGAGCAGCGGCAGCCCCGACAGCACCGCCAGCGGCGCCGCCAGCCGCTCCCGGGTGTACGGCGCGGCGAACCGCCCCATCAGGAGGTTGCCGACCGCCAGCCCGACACACGCCGCGGCCAGCGCGACCCCGGCCGTCTCTCCCAGGTAGGGGACGAGCATCGCCTCCGCCCCGGACAGGAACGAGGTGGGCAGCCACTGGGCCAACAGCAGCCCACGCACCCCGGGGTCGGCGAGCAGGTCCCGGTTGACCCGCAGCGTCTCCGCGACCGCGCCGCCCCGCTGTACACCGCGGGCGGGCAGGTCGGACAGCCCGGCGCGCAGCACCAGGGCGGAGAGCACGGACAGTACGGCGGTCGCGGTGAGCGCCCCCGCCGGCCCCGCGACGGCCAGGACACCGCCGCCCAGCCCCAGCCCGGCGATCTGCGCCCCCGCGGACGTCATGGACAGCACGGACCTGGCCAGCACGAACGTGTCCCCCGGCAGCAGTTCGGGAAGCAGGGCACTGCGGGCCGCCCCGAAGACGGGTGAGAACAGGCCCGTCACCAGGACGAGCACCAGCATCATCCAGACCGGCATCCCGGTGAGGGCCAGCAGCAGGCATGTCACCACCCGGACCAGCTCCCCGACGATCATCAGGGCGCGCGGCCGTATCCGGTCGGCGAGGGAGAGCAGGAACGTCCCGCCGACCGCGTACGGCAGGAAGGCCAGCATGTAGGCCATCGCCGACAGACCCGGCGAGCCGGTCCTGGCGTAGACCAGCGCCGCCAAGGCGAGCATCTTGACCTGGTCTCCGACGACAAGGAACGTGAAACTGCCGAACAGCACCCGGAACTGCCCGTTGGCGAAGACCTCGGAATAGGTCGCGCCGTCTTTCCCCGTGAAGAGCATGGGCACGATGCTGGGAGACACCGGAGCGGCAGGCTAACCTTTCGACCATTCCCGAAAGGTGCCGAATGGGATATCTCATCAAGGTCAGTCCGCAGGACATCGTGACCAGCAGGTTCGCGATCTCCCCGCTCATGGTGACCAAGCAGGCCCTCTGGCTGCTGTCGGGCAAATGGGAGGCCGGGGTGTGGCTCTCCTGGATACGCCAGGCGCGCGAGCCGTACGGCCGGCTGCTGGCGGAGCGGCCGGGACTCGGCCCGATGGTCTCGCTGTTCCGCGAGCGGCACTACAACGCCGACTTCCCCGCGCCGCCGCCCGACGGGGTGAACACCTCCTTCGAGGCGGAGCTCTCCGCCGTACGGGCGACGCCCGCCACCCAGGCGCACCAGGAGATCGCCAGGAACCTGGAGGGCATGCCCCGGCCCCCGGAGGCCGTCCTTGACGTGTTGTTCTCGCCGGATGTCGTCGAACTGTTCGCCGACGCCCTCGAAGCGGTCTGGGCCCGGATCGTCTCCCCCATCTGGCCGCGCGTCCACGCGATCCTGGAACGGGACGTGGTCCAGCGGGCGGGCCGGCTGGCCACCTACGGCTGGGCGGCCGCACTGGACGACCTCAACCCCCGGGTGCGCTGGCGCCCCGAGGGGGTCATCGAGGTCGCTCCGGGCGGGCAGGAGGTGGCCCTTGAGGGGCGAGGGCTTCTTTTCGTGCCGTCCCCCTTCGTTTCCGGGGTCAGCTCCTACCTCGAACAGGCCTGGCCGTACGCGATCGGATATCCGGCGCGGGGCACGGGGATCACGCATGAGACGCCGGACGGCCTGGCCACGCTGATCGGCAGGACCAGGGCCCGGGTCCTGCTTGAGCTGGCGGTTCCCGCTACGACCAGCCAGCTCGTCCGCCTGCTCGGCCTGAGCCTCGGCACCGTCGGCGGCCACCTGGCCGCCCTGCGTGGGGCGGGCCTGGTGACGGGCAACCGCACGGGGCGCGGAGTGCTGTATCACCGCACCGCCCTGGGCGACTCGCTGGTGAGCCCCTCGACTCCCCTGCCGTGACCCGACCGCCGACCCTCCCCGGCCCCGTCCACCGGGGGAGGACCTCGGCCTGTCCGCGGCCCCGTCGTGCCCCCTGTCCGCCCCCGCTGTAGGAGGTCAGGTGGGCAGGGCCCGCCACAGCCGTCCAACCGTCGTCACATGGTCTTGCCGCCCCTTCGGGGTCGAGGCTCCGAAGGGCCCATGGAGAAGATGACAACGTTGTCAGAGGCTGTACACCAATCAACGCATCCGTCAGCGCGAGACGTCAAGGCATAGTCGGATAACAACACGTGCCCGTCCCTCCGCAGCCGCCGCCCGGGAGCGGCGGCGGCCGGCACGGCCCGGTCACACACGCTGGACCGTCCCGTCGAGCAACGTCAGCACGGTGACGCCGAAGTCATGGATCGTCGCCGACAACTCCTGCGCGGCCAGGCCCGGAGCGACCACGACCAGGGAGCCGCGCATCAGCGCCAGCCCGATCAGGGTCGCCAGAGCCAGGGTCGAGACCAGCGGCCAGGTCACCAGCAGGACGTCGGACTTCTCCAGCGCGACGAGCTTGTCCAGCTCGCACATCCGCCAGATCAGATCTTCATGGGTGAGCACGCTTCCGTCCTCGACCCGCAACGCGGGCTGCACGGACGGATCGAGGGACGGCAACGGAGCCGGGGCGAGCAGCAGCAGGTCGGCGAAGTCGACGGTGTCACGCGCCTGACCGAACGCGATCACCTGCCGCACCCGGGAGTCGTCGGCCGCCTGTAACGAGCTCTCCGCCAACCCCGGGGTGGTGATCAGGAAGCGGGCGTCAAGGCGGATCAGCAGGTCGCCCATCCGTCCGTTGCCGGACGCGATGGGCGCCGCGACGAGACCCGCCGCGATGACGGTGTGCACCGCCAGGACATGGGCGGCCACGTTGTCCACGTGGATCCCGGCCACCTGCCGTCCCCTTGCGCCCCTCCTGACCAGCCCCGAGGCTCCTCGCGTCACCTCCTCGGCCAGGCGGCGGTGGCTGTAGACCACCCCCGCACCGAGATCGATCAACGCGGGCCGGTCACCTCGCTCGTGCGCGCAGCCGAACACCGCCTCGGTAACGGTGCCCCTTATGGACGAGGAGGTCGGTCTCATGCCGACGACCGTACGGGCGGCGGCTCCGGCCCTGCATCGACAGATATATGTAAATGAGTGTGTATCCGGGCCGGCCACGTCCGATGCCCCTTTCCCCGACCAGGCGTTTCCGTGATTCACCGAAAGACGGGTGGCCTGCGGAAACATCGCCGATCCGGGATGGGTTCCGTGATTCGCGGCGCCTTCTGCGGCGCTGACGGGGAATTCGAACCGGCCGCCGACCGGTGGGAAATCGCAGAGGAAGACATCGGGCCTCTCACAGGCGCGGGAGTCTTCACGCGCGGGCCTCTCACACCGACGGGCCCTTCGACGTGGGGCCCTTCACGCGTGCGGGTCCGAGCCCTGCGCGGCTCGGACCCGCTGCCGCATGTCCCGTGGCCTTCGGTCCCCACCCCTCCGAGGAGACCTCGACCGTCGAGAGGGACACGCGACGTTCGCGATGTGCCCGACCGAGACGCCTGGGATGGTGTGGGCCTGCCGTACCTGACCGCTGTGGCGGGTGTGGCGCGGAAGGCGGGGCGTCATCGGTCGAACACGAGGAAAACGTACGGCTACCTGCTGCTTCTCCGCATGCGCCGGAGTGCGTATCCCGAGGTGTATCTACGTGGCCGTCGATGTGTAGTTCCTGTGTGTAGGCGGAACGTCACCCTCAGACGCGATTGTGCTCCACGACCCATGTGGCGACCTGGGTGCGGGAGGAGAAGCCGAGTTTGGCCAGGATGTTGGCCACATGCCTGGCCGCGGTCGCGGGGCTTATCACCAGTTCGTCGGCGATGGCCTTGTTGCTCAGCCCCCTGGCGATCAGCTCGGCGATCTCCCACTCACGCCCGGTGAGCGTGGTCAGCGGGGCGGCCACCGGCATCCTTCCCGTCGGCAGCGGCGTCTCGGCCCGGTCCTCACCCTCCAGGGCGTAGCGGACCGCCTGCTCCTGGGTCATCTCCTTGCCGAGCGCCCACAGCTGGGCGACCAGCGTGTCACCGAGACGCGCACGGGCCGGCTGGAGCAGCTCCTCCATCCGCGCGCCGAACCCGGACGGCATGGCACTGCCGCTCATCGCGTTCCTGATCGCGGCGGAGGCCCCCGCCAGGCGCACCGCCCGGTGGTCGTCCTCCTCGGCGAGGGCGAGCTGGGCGAGCGTCTCGATCCGCCGGGCGACGCCGAGCCGCTGACCGGTCCTGCGACACAGGCGCAGGCTCTCGGTCAGCCTGGCGCGGGCGGTCGTGAGATCTCCCTGGGCCAGGGCTATCCGCCCCAGGCCGGACAGACAGGTGATGGTCTGCCAGTGGGCGGTGATGTCCTTGAGCTGGTCGAGGGCCTGTTCGTAGTGGGTACGGGCCTCCAGCAGGTCGCCCCGCGTCCAGGCGACCTGGGCCAGGCCGATGAGCGCCACCGGGGTGGCCCAGTGGTTGTCGAGACCGCGGGCGATGGCCAGCGCGGCCTCGAAGGAGCGCTGCGACTCCTTGGCCCGCCCCTCCGACAGCGCGAACGTCCCCTCCATCGAGCGGATCACCATCTCGTGCCAGGGGTCGTCGACCTTGCGCACCGCCTCCAGGGCCTCATCCAGCAGGCGCCGGGCCTTGTCGGGGCGCCGCTGGTAGATGGCGACCCAGGCCAGGATGGCCAGCGCCCCGCTGAGCGGCCCGTGCAACGCCGTCGCCCGGCACAGGTCGGCCGCCTCGGAACAGGCCTCGTACGCCTTGGCGGGGTCGCCCTGCCCGAAGGCCACCTGCCCGCGCAGGACCAGGGCGTCGCCGCGCACCTTGGGAGGGAGCGCCGCGGCCTTGTCGGCGGACAGCAGGCGCTCAAGCCACTCGTCGGCGGGGGTGAACCGGCCGCCCGCGATGGTGGGCCAGCGCAGCAGCACCAGCAGCCGCAGCGCGTTCTCCGGCTCCTCCACCTCGGCAGACCAGCGGACCGCGGCCCACAGGTTGCTCTGCAGTTCGTCCAGCAGCACCAGCACCGGGCAGATCTCGGTCCAGGTCGGGCGGGGAGACCTGACGATCAGCTGGTGCACGCGGCCGGCGATCACGGCCATGTGGTCACGGTGCCGCCGCCTCAGCTCGTGCTCCTCGCCCGCGATCTCCAGCTGTTCGGCGGCGTACTGGCGGATCGTCTCCAGCATCCGGTAGCGCGTCTCGCCCGCGACCTCGGCGTCCGCCAGCACCAGGGACTTGTCCACCAGGCCGCACAGGACGCTCAGGACGTCCTCGGCCCACAGACCGTCACCGTCGCAGACCTTCTCGGCCATCTCCAGCGTCCATCCGCCGGTGAACACGGCCAGGCGCCGCAGCAGGATCCGTTCCGGCTCCTTGAGCTGCTGGTAGCTCCAGTCGACGGTGGCCCTGAGCGTCTGGTGCCTGGCGGGAGCCGTACGGTCTCCCTCGGAGAGCAGCCGGAACCTGTCCCTGAGCCTGGCGTGGATCTGCTCGACCGTCAGCACCCGGCACAGCGCGGCGGCCAGCTCGATGGCGAGCGGCATCCCGTCGAGCGCCCCGCACAGGCTGGCGATCTCGTCGGCGTTGCCCGCGTCGAGGGTGAATCCGCGCACGGCGGCTCTGGCCCTCCTGACGAAGAGCTGCACGGCCTCGCTGTCCATGGCGTACTCGTGGCCGTCCGCCTCCGGCAGCGTGAGCGGCGGCACCCGCCACACGGTCTCCCCCGCGACCCGGAGCGGCTCCCGGCTGGTGGTGAGCACCCGCACCTCGGGACAGATCGTGAGCAACGTCCTGCAGAAACGGGCGCACTCGTCGATGAGCGACTCACAGTTGTCGATCACCAGCAGCATCTGCCGGTCGGCGAGCGCGTCGAACAACGTCTCGGAGAGCGAGCGGGACGGCTCGGCCTTGATGCCGAGCACGGAGGCGACCCGGGGAGCGATCAACTCGTCGCCGGCCGCCTCGGCCAGCTCGACCAGCCACACCCCGCCGGGGAACCCCGCGGCCAACCGGCCCGCGACGTTGATCGCCAGCCTGCTCTTGCCGATGCCTCCCGCCCCGCACAGGGTCACCAGGCGGGCGACACCCAGCAGCTCGACGAGTTCCTCGGCGTCGACCTGACGCCCGACGAAGTCGTTGGGCTCCAGGGGGAGGTTCCCGCCGGTCGGAGAAATGTGCGCGGTGTCCTGTGTCATCGGCCCTTAACGAGATCGCGGGGCAGCAGTCACAGAAAGTGTGACACTAATTACCGTGTCGTGCCCAGGCTTAGCACCATTTCAGATGCTCGGATTTCCTGACTCTCCCTATTGGGACACCGTAATGAATTCACCATCGGGCCCGCCCGCCGTATCGCCACTACTGACCGTGACCGGTCAGCGGATGGCGGATCGACGGTCGGGCGATTCACACTGCAGGCATGCCGGACACTCCCTCGGACCACGATCCAGCCTCTCCCCCCTCTCCTCGGCTCGCCCCCGACTCCCTGCCCGTTCCGCCCGCCCCCGGCCCCGCCCCCGAACCTGACGCGGCGTCCGGTCCTGGCAGGACGGCCACGCCGGTGCTCGGCGAGCTCAACCTCTCCGACTGGTACGCCCACGCCGACACGATGACCGACGTCGGCTTCCTGGCCCTCTCCAGGCGGCTGCCCGCCCTCGTCGCGCAGGCCGTACGGCTCGGCTGGCTGGCCAGTCCCCGCGACATCGTCGTCACGATCGGGCTGAGCCTGCTCGGCGGCGCGTTCACCGCGTTCGGGCTGCTGGCCACGACCGGGGTGCTCTCCGCCCTGTTCGAGGCGGGCCCGACCCCGGAGCGGGTCGTCGCCGCCCTGCCCAGCCTCGTCCTGGTCGGCGTCGCGGGCATCCTGCGCACCCTGATGCAGGCGGGCTCCGGATGGGCGCAGTCCCGGCTCGACCCGCAGGTGAGCCGGGTCGCCGAGGAACGGCTCTACGGGCTGACCGGCCAGGTGAGCCTGGCCGCGTTCGACGACTCGGACTTCCACGACTCGCTCCAGCGCGCCTCCTCACGCGGCGTGACGACGGCGGGGACGATCGTCAGCACGACCATCAACGTACTGACCGCCTTCATCGGGATCGTCTCCGCGGCCGGGGTGCTCGGGGTGCTCCATCCGGTCCTCCTGCCGCTGCTGGTGCTCGCGGTGCTGCCGGACGCCTGGGCCGCGGTGCGCACCGCGCGCATGCGCTACACCACGATGTACGCGATCATTCCCGTCTCCCGACGCAAGTGGATCATCTCGGAGCTGCTGGCCGAGCGTGCGGCCGCCGCCGAGGTGCGCTCCTTCACGATGCGGGACTTCCTGCTGCGGATGTACGACGCGGTCGCCACCGCCGAGCAGGACGTCAGGCTCGACCTCGCCCGGCGGCAGACCTTCGCCAAGGTGGTCGGCGAGGCCCTCGGCGGGCTCGGGGCGGCCCTGGTCTACGTGGCCCTCGGGCTGCTGCTGGCCTCGGGCGCGGTGGCGCTGGCCGTGGCGGGCACCGCCGTACTGGCGATCCGGTCGGGGCAGACCTATCTGTCGAACCTGATGTTCGCCACCAACCGGCTCTACGAGGAGGGGCTGTACTTCACCGACTTCCTCGACTTCTGCGCCGAGGCGGAAAGGCGTGTCGGCCCGGCACGGCCTGACGCGGCGCCGGAGACGTTCGAGCGGATCACCGCCGAGGACGTCGTGTTCACCTACCCCGGCGCCGAGACGCCCGCGCTGCGCGGGGTCTCCGTGCACATCGACCAGGGCGAGGTGATCGCCCTGGTCGGTGAGAACGGCTCGGGCAAGACCACGCTGGCCAAGCTCCTGGCCGGTCTCTACGAGCCCGACGGCGGGCGTGTGCTGTGGGACGAGACCGACCTGGCGGGAGTGGACCAGGACGGGCTCAGGCGCAACATCGCCGTCATCGCCCAGGACCACACCCGCTGGCCGCTGACCGCCAGGCACAACATCGGCATGGGGACCGACAGGGGCGAGGAGACGCTGGCCGCCGCGGCGAAGGTCGCCGGGGCCGACCAGGTCGTGGCCGAGCTGCGGCACGGCTACGACACGCTGCTCGACAGGAGGTTCAAGGACGGTCAGGAGCTGTCCGGCGGGCAGTGGCAGCGGATCGCCATCGCCCGCGGCTTCCACCGGGACGCCCCGCTGCTGATCTGCGACGAGCCGACCGCCGCCCTCGACGCCCGTGCCGAGCACGCCCTCTTCGAACAGGTCAGGCGGCACGCCGACGGCCGTACGGTGCTGCTGATCACCCACAGGCTGGCCAGTGTCCGCTACGCCGACCGGATCTACGTCCTGGACCACGGCCGGGTCGTCGAGCAGGGCACCCACGGCAAGCTGATGGCCCTCGGCGGTCTCTACGCCGATCTGTACGGCCTGCAGGCCGAGGCCTACTCGGCCTGAACCTCCCGCGGTTCCTCCCCGACCTCCCGCGGTTCCTCCCCAGGGAAGGAGGGCGCGAGTACGGCCCGCATGACGGCTCTGGCGATGGGGGCCGCGACCTCGCCGCCCGAGCCGCCGTGCTCGACGAGGACGCCGACCGCGACCCTGGGCGCGGTGGCCGGGGCGAATCCGGTGAAGACGGCGTGGTCCCCTCCCGGGACCCCGTTCTCCGCGGTGCCGGTCTTCGCGGCCACCTCGACGCCGGGGATGGCGGCGGCCTCCCCGGTGCCGCCGGGCCTGGTGACCGTGACCATCATCGCGGTGAGCCGGTTGGCCTCCTCGGCGTCCAGCGTCCTGCGGTACGGCGAGGGGGCCGCCCCGTCGACCAGCGCGCCGTCCGCGAGCCGGATCTCCTCGACCAGGTAGGGACGCATCAGCGAGCCGTCGTTCGCGACCGCCGCCGACATCATGGCGATCATGAGGGGAGTCGCCCTGGTGTCGAACTGACCGAGCGCGGACATGGCGGTCTGCGCCCGGTCCATGTCCTGCGGGTAGACGCTCCGCGCGACCGGCATGGGGACGGTCAGGTCGTCGGCGTCGAAACCGAACGCCCGGGCCTGATCACGCAGTGTCTCCTGCCCCAGGGCCATGCCCAGGTTCGCGAACGGGGTGTTGCAGGAGAGCTGGAAGGCGTAGGCCAGCGGTGCCCTGCCGTTCCCGCACGGAGCACCGCCCGCGTTGCGCAGGTAGGAGGCCGTCCCCGGCAGGCGCAGGACGGCCGGCGCGCGCAGGCCGGTCGTCGGGCGGTATCTCCCCGAGCCGAGCGCGGCGGCACTGGTGACGATCTTGAAGGTCGAGCCGGGCGGGTAGCCGCGCCGGATCGCCCGGTTCAGCAGGGGTTCGCGAGGGTCGTCCCGCAGCCGCCTGTCCGCCCGCTCCAGTCCCACGGCGTCGGGGTCGGTGTAGAGGTTCGGGTCGTAGGAGGGGTAGGAGGCCATGGCCAGGATCGCGCCGGTCCCCGGTTCGATGGCGACGACCGCCCCGGGCCGTCCCGTCGCGCGCAGCCCCTCGTAGGCCGCCCGCTGCGCCGCGGGGTCGATGGTGAGCCTGATCGTCGCCCCCGCCCGCGTGCCGTCCAGCAGCGCGCGCAGCTTGACCCGCGGGTCGGTGCCGGACAGCACGGCGTCCTGCGCGCGTTCGAGCCCGGTGGCGCCGTAGATCGACAGATGCCCGGTGACCGGCGCGTACGGCGGCCCGCCCGGGTAGAGGCGCCGGTACCTGTGTCCCGCGGTCTCGTTCTCGACGCTGGTCGCCACGACGGTGCCGTCGCGCAGCAGGATGTCTCCCCGGAGCCCGTCGAGACGCGTGATCACCACGCGGGGGTTGCGGGGGTCCTCAGAGAGTCTGTCGCTCCGGAAGGCCTGGAGATAGGTCACGTTGGCCAGCAGCGCGAACATCATGGCTCCGCACGTCAGGGTGACGTGCCGGAGCGGAATGTTGATCCGGCGCGCGCGCGGTGCGGCCATCGCCCCTCCCCCGGTCCCGCTTCCGGTTTAACAGGCGAAGCGGAAAGAAGGGGCAGGAGCGGAGCAAAGCCGCTGTACGGCTTCGTCAGGCCCTGGAGACGAGCGGCTCGCAGGCGGGCGGCAGGTCGGCCACGTCACGGTAGTAGCCGATCTTCGCCTGGACCGCCCGCTGCTTCTCACGCAGGTTGGCCACCTGCTCCTCGACCCGCCTGTCGTGGGCTTCGAGCAGCGCGACCCGGTCGGGAATGGTGTGGTCTCCCGCCCTGACCAGTTCCGCGAAGCGGAGCATCTCGGCGATGGGCATACCGGTGTCCCGCAGGCACCGGAGCGTGCCGAGCCAGCCGACATCGTCCTGGGTGAACCTCCGCTGCCCGGCCGCGTTGCGGCCGACCCTTCCCAGCAGGCCGATCCGTTCGTAGTAGCGCAGGGTGTCGAGGCTGAAACCGGTCTCCTCGACCACCTGTCCCGGCGTGTAGACACTCACGTCCGGCAGCATCCCACCTGGAGTGCGCTCCAGGTCAAGCCGGGCCGTTCAGTCGTCCGGCAGATGGGCCGACAGATAGCGGCGCACCAGCCGCTTGCACTCGCCGATCAGCTCGGGGTCGCCACCGGGCTGGGCGCGGAAGGCGAGCTTGAGCACGGCGTCGGCCGCCTCGACCGCGACGATCAGCGCCCTGTCCAGCCCTCGGCCACCGGGAACGCCGAGCAGGTCGATGATGATCGCCTTGAGCCGGTCGGCGACGACGACGTTGTTCCTCAGCGCCGTGTCGAGCGTGCGCTCGGTCCCCTCAAGCGCCGGGCCCCCCGGAGTGAGCAGCACCTCGCCGAAGTCGACGACCGCGAACCCGGGCGTCGTGCGCTTCATCGCGACGAACTCGTCGATCGCGAGATCCACCATCTCGGTCCAGTCGGACAGCCGTACCTCGGTGAGCCTGGCCGTGACGCGGCCGAGGAAGGCGTCGAGGTTGCGCAGCGCGAGCGCGCGCGCCAGTCCCTGTTTGTCGGGAAAGAACTGGTAGAACGTGCCGATCGGCACCTCGGCCCTGCGCGCGACCTCCTTGGTGGTCAGGGCGTCGTACCCCACCTCGTCGAGGAGCCGTGCGCACTCGTCCAGCATGCGCTCGACACGTTCGAGGCTTCGGCGCTGGGCGGGACGACGGCGGAGGGTCTCCCCGGAAACGTTCGTCATCGCTCTATCATCCCTCATGACAACCGACAGTGATTGTCATGATCTTTACCTGATGTCGATCGAGAAGTGAACGTTCCCCGGGGTACGGCGACCGCCTCCCGCCGGACCCTCGATCGTCACGCACGGTGACCTTCGGCGGCCACGGGATTCACCCGGCGGACCACCTCACCCATCCCGACTTTCCCACCGGGAAACGCCTCCCAATACCGATCCCCACCGGCATGGGAACCGCATCGCGGAATGCGAAATCCCGTTTTGCGAAAAACTCTCAGAAAAGCGGAGCCACCGCCGGTTCCCGCCGAGCTCCGGGCGACCCGGTTTCCCGGGCTTTTCCGGATGCCGAGCCCTTCGGCGTGTTCGGTTTCCCGGACGTCTCCGGGTGTCCGATGCCTCCGCCCTTGGACTCTCCGACGTGTCCGGCTCTTCCTCGGCGACTTCGCGGCGGTCTTGGCCTCGTCCCGAGGGGATCGCCGCCTGATCCCGTCCGTCGCCGTCACCCCTCCTGCCCGGCCTCAAGGCCTGCCGCCGACAGCCGCTCGAACTGCTCCCGCGACAGCGAGACCTCCAGCGCGGCGACGTTCTCCTCCAGGTGCCCGACCGAGGTCGTGCCGGGGATCGGGATGACCGTCGGGGAGCGGTGCAGCAACCAGGCCAGCGCGGTCTGCGAGGAGGTCGCGCCGACCTCGCGCGCCACGGCCGCCACCGGGCTGTCCTGGCCCGCGTGCCCGCCCATCGCGATCGGGAAGAACGGCAGGAACGCGATGCCGTGCTCGGCCGCGTAGTCGACGACCTCGTCGTGCTGACGGGTGACGAGGTTGTACATGTTCTGCACGGCGGCGATCGGTGTGATCTCCGAGGCCTCCCTGAGCTGCTCGACCGTCACCTCCGACAGTCCGATGTGCCGGACCTTGCCCTCCTCACGCAACTGCCTCAGCGCACCGATCTGGTCGGCCAGCGGCACGTTGGGGTCGATCCGGTGCAGTTGGAGCAGGTCGATGCGCTCGACCCGGAGCCGTCGCAGGCTCAGCTCGGCCTGCTGCCTCAGGTAGGCGGGGTTGCCCAGCGGAATCCACTCGGCGGGGCTCGGCCGTACGACACCGATCTTGGTGGCGATCGCCACCTCTCCCGAGTAGGGGTGCAGGGCCTCGGCGACGAGTTCCTCGTTGGCCCCCAGCGCGTAGGCGTCGGCGGTGTCGACGATCCCGACCCCCAGCTCGACCGCCCTGCGCAGTACGGCCAGCGCGGCGGCGCGGTCGGCGGGAGCCGTCCAGATGGGCGCGGCCCAGGCCTCGGCGGGCTTGTCCGGCCCGTCGGCCAGCCGCATGGCGCCGTACCCGATCCGCCGCACCTCCAGATCGCCGCCCAGGGTGAAGGTGGTGGTCACTGCCGTGGTGTTCGCGTTGTTCGTCATGCCGGCAACGCTAGGAGCTCACATCGATGTGAGATTCAAGCCGGTGTGAGGCAGATCACCAATGCTGGTTTGCGGCGCTTCCGGATGAGATCACTTACTTTGTGCCTTATATGGGATGTCCTTCTGGATTGATCGACGCTCGCGTAACGCTCGTGTGAGGTGACCTCCGTGCAGACCGGCACCCTGGGCCGAACCCCCACCCCTCAGAAGCGTGGGACCGCCCTCAGGCCCTCCACCCGCAGGACCGTCTCCTCGACCGCGTCGTCCTCGGAGGCCGCACCGCCTCCGGTCGTGTCCCGTGCGGACGCCTCCGCTCTCCCGCCCCGTACGGCCTCCCCCGGCTCCGCCTCTCCCGCGAAGACGTCCTCCGAGCGTGGGATGAAGATCGGCGAACTGGCCCGCGAGACCGGCGTGAGCGTCAGGCTGCTGCGCTACTACGAGGAGCAGGGCCTGCTCACCTCACACCGCAGCGCGAGCGGCCACCGCCACTACACCGCCGAGGCTCCCACCGTCGTCGGCCACATCCGTGTCCTGCTGGCAGCCGGCCTGCCCACCAGGACCATCCGCGACATCCTGCCCTGCATCGAAGGTCCGGGCCCCGACATCCACCCCTGCGTGCAGAACTACCTCCGGACCCACCTCGAAGAGATCGAGACCCAGATAACCACCCTCCAGCGGTCCAGGAGTTCCCTCACCAACCTCCTGACCGCCACGGAGAATTTCCGGACGTCATCATCCTGATCTGTGCCGCAAAGCCGTGAACGCCTTTCTCAGCAGGATGGACGCGAGTGGTAGCAGAAGCAGGGAGCCGACCAGGAAGGTCCAGATGTCCTCGTGGTATTCGTTCAGTAGGTTCAGCAGGAAGCCCAGTATCAGGATTTTAGGACCCCACGAGTCCGAGGAAGACTTCCGGCCCTCGGCTTCCTTCTCGCGGTCGGAGAACCCGCCGAAACGCCACCTCCTGTACAGCCAGAACAGGTAGTAGAAAACGCTGGCCGCGACGCAGACGAGCAGGGCCGCCACCAGCACGGGAGACCCGTGACGGAACTTCACGGCGCCGAACGAGAAAACCCAGAGGACCAGCAGACCTCCCAACCCGGACTCATCCGAAACACCGCGAGCGGAACCCTCGTCGACCACGACGCCTCCGCGCAAGAAACCGCTGGCAACCCCGATGACTTCGGAAACAGAAAAATGCATCCGAGGCAGGCACCCATCGGAACGAGCCTAATCCATTTCACGAAACCCCGGGCGCCACATGAACAACAGGAAGACAGGGCCGGATGTCTCGAATACAGTCGCCGTGTTCAGGTATTTCAGCGCCGATGGCTCGATCAGAAGACTAGGATGCCATCGCCACTACACCGCCAAACCCCTGGCGCAGCAGTGCCCTGTTAGGCCCTGCCTCGACAGTCTGATATGTCACGACGCGTCGCCGCCTCTAAGCAAAGAGATCTCCGGTAAAAGGTTCAACGACCGTGAAGAACCTGAGTACCGGAGATCTCGTGACCACCCTAGGGGTGACAAGGCGGTTTGACCTGACCGATGCGCAATGGGCGGTGTTGGAGCCGTTGCTACCCGTGGCGAAACGGCCGGGCCGCCCGGCGAAGTGGGCCAAGCGGCAGCTCATCGGCGGGATCCGGTGGCGGGTGCGCATCGGGGCGCCATGGCCGGTCTACTCGTTGTTTCGCCGCCGGCAGCGGACCGGCGTCTGGCAGCGCACCCTCACCCGGTTACAGGCCATGGCCGGTACGGCGGGCGTGATCTCCTGGCAGGTTGGGGTGGACTCCACGATCTGCCGTGCCCACCAGCACGCCGCCGGTGCCCGCAGGCACGGGAAGATAAGATCCAGGCCGAACCGGCCGATTACATACTGGGCCGCTCCCGCGGAGGCCTGTCGACCAAACCGCACCTGGCCTGTAAGCAGGGCCGAAGATTGCTGTCGGTGGTGGTGACCGGCGGCTGGCGCGGGGACGCGCCGCAGTTCGAGGCGGTCATGGCCGCCATCCAGGCGCCCCGGATCGGGCCGGGACGACTACGCACCCACCCTTGTCTTGTGCGGGCAGACAAGGCCTATTCTTCCCGGGCGATCCGTGCCCATCTACGCCGACGCGGAATTCGTGCCACGATTCCCGAACCGGCCGACCGGGTTCTGGGACGGCTGCGGCACGGTAGCCGGGGCGGGCGGCCGCCCGTCTTCGACCGGGCTGACTATCGGGACCGGAACGCCGTGAAATACGGGATCAACCGGCTCAAACGCCACCGCGCCGTCGTCACCGGTATGACAAGCTCGCCGTCCGCTATGAGGCAGGCCACAGCCCTTATCTCAGCCCTCAACAACTGACTTACCTGTCTTCGAAACAGGTCCTAGTAGTGCTTTGTTAGGTGGTTAGGGCGGTCGCTGGTGGCAGGTCGGGCAACGGCCTGCCCAGATGGCCAACAGCGTCTGCAGTTCCCGCAGGACCGCATAAAGCGTCAGGCCGCCCAACCGCTTTTGGGCTGCTCAAGCGCAGCTCGGTGCAGAACAGATGCGCGGCGCTCACCAGCGTGACGTACCGATGCCAGCCGTTCCAGGACCGGCCTTCGAAGGGGTCCAGTCCCAGGCCGGTCTTCAGTTCCCGGTAGTCGTGCTCGATGCGCCAGCGGATCTTGGCCAGGGCGACCAGGCCGGCCGGGTGTCAGCGGGCAGGTTCGACAACCAGTACGCGGTCGGTTCGGGGGCGTTTCGGGGCCACTCGGCGATCACGTGGCTGACCGGCAGTGACCCGTCGGCGGCCAGGCGGGGCCAACGTCCGGCGATACGCACCGGCATGATCACAAACTCCGACCGCAAACTCCCCTTGGAGCCGGTGCGCCAGGTCAGCGAGCGGGCCGCGGCAGGCCCGACAGCCAGGACATGCTCGCGCAGGCTGACCGGCCGGGTGCGATAGCGCGCCTTGGGGCGCGGCCCCAGCCCCGAATAGGGAATCGCCGCGGGGACGGCATCGATTGCGTGCGCGGTGACGGCGCCTTTGACCTGCACCACATAGTTCAGGCCCCGCTCGGCCAGCGCGGCGCGCAACGCCGCGTTGTCGCCGTAGGCGGCATCGGCCACCACCGTCGGCGGTGTGAGTCCCTGCCCAGTGAACTCGTCGAGCATCTCCAGGGCCAGCTGCCATTTGGGGCGGTGGCCTTCGCTTGCCGGGATGGCGCAGCGGGCCCAGCCGGGCGGTGATGTGCCCGGCCGCCACCTGGTCGGCGGCCTGGGCGGCGTCCCAGGAAGCGGGTAGGAACAGCCGCCAGGTCAGCGGGCAGGAGGCGACATCGGTGACCGCGTGCACGCTCACCCCGATCTGGCAGTTGCCGATCTTGCCCAGGGTGCCGGAGTACTGGCGGGTCACGCCGGGGGAGGTGGTGCCGTCCTTGGCGAAGCCGGTGTCGCCGATCACCCAGGCAAGTGGGGCGATCGCCTGGGTCGCCCGATGGGCCAGGCGGTGCCGTACCGCACGGAAGTCCAAGGTGGAGGAGGTGAGGAACTGTTGCAGGCCCTGGTGATCCACGCCCAGGCGCTCGGCCATGGGCTGCATGGACTTGCGGCGGCCGTCCAGCAGCAGGCCGCGCAGGTAGGTCAGGCCCTTGGCCCGCTGATCAGAGCGGGCCAAGGGGGTGAACACCTCAGCGGCGAACGCTTCCAGCTGCTGCCGGGTGTATGCGAGCTGTTCGGGCGTCACTCCCGGAGCGAACCATCACACCGTGGCATCGACCAGTCACAACAGGCTGACCTAACAAAGCACTACTAGACGCCATCCCACAAAATCGCGCCATCCTCCTCTATTTCGAGGACATAAGGGAAACATCCACCCTTGCGCCCAACCCCACCCATACAGGTCATCGAAATCCGGATAACCCCTATCGAACAGTTCAGAAAATCCCTCACGAACCTCTTGATGGCCGCAAAACGCCCCTAGATCCCTCGTTGCCTCATGTACTTATATTTCATCCTGTATCACATTCCCGCAAAGGGAATATGAATTTGAAGAGCTATTCACCTGAAGCGGGAAGAGGTTCATCTTCCTAACAACCCGACAGGCCTTCTGCTGTGCGCTCACAGGGCCACAGGCCTGATATGAGCGGAGTCGAACCTTCCCTGAAGGCCAACTTGCTCCTGCCTGTAAGCGACTTCGGCACCTGTTGATCTACATCGACGCAAGCTGCCCATCACGTGACCAAATCGAGAGCCTTCAAGCGACAAAATGTTCCCGGGTTAGGCCGAGATCGATCCGTACCCCGATCTCGATAATGAATCTAATGTCTATGACAAACGCCGTCTGATTTAGCATCAAAAGATTAACTTAAAGCACAATTGGTCACCACCGATTAGGTGACATATCAACATCTTGAAGAGCAGGGGTGAAAATTCTTTCACCCCTGCCCGGGAATTACCGGCTATCTTATATCAACCCAGTGAACCATAAAGGGTAGCCGCTTTTCCGTTGCAAGCAATCGGCAGCATGGTAACCCCTCTCCTGGTCACGGAAAAAACCTCGACACGCGCTTCAATATCGCATATATATGAGTGCTGCGCCCTAACGGAAAACTTTTTGGATGTACTCTTCCTCGTATCCGGATTCGTCGTTTTCAGCGTAAAGTACGCTTCCAGGAAGCTTCTCTGGTAGTGCCCGAATCGATCTATCTTACAGTCCCCGAGAGTCGGGTCAGAGCATTCCGCCTGGATTAGAGGAGTAGCACTGCTTACGACATTTCTATTATTTGGATCGTCGTTCTTGGCTTTCTCTTTACGGCATTTCTCAACCTGGCTACCCTTAATACTCATTTCTCCGCTAGCGCCCGCATCTGGAGGGGTGATGCTGATCCCGAGTTTAACCTCCGTCTGAGTTAGATTGTGCCGAAAGCAACCCAGCGCCTCCAGGTTCATTTTTACACTCTTCTTAAATTGCCTCCCGAAGGCCGTGTTCTCGTATTTTCTGTTTTGTGGATACGCGTACATGAAGTTGTTGAAAGTACCTATTTGCCATCTCTGCAGAGCAGACAGACTTCCATATTCCTCCGGCTTCGACCATGTCGAATAAACGGAGGAAAGGAGCCACCAGTTCTTCTTTCCGAGCTTCTGGTTCACCTCGCAATACAAATTTAGTTGCTCTACAGAGCATTTTCGGCCGCCTCCTGGTGTCATCCCTCCGGAAGAGCAGCGAGAGCTGGCGAAGCTTGTGGAGTTACCACCACAGCCTTTAGCTCCCGAATCACTAAAGTCCGTCGAGTCCTCATGTATCGAATCTGGCTCGTAGAAGAGAATAAGATCACCACAGTCATTGAATGCATGCACACGACTGGTCATGCTCTGATGGGGTTCAACTTGCCCAGCAGTCCCCTGACTCTGTATGCCCTGAGCTCCGTCCTCCTCTGGAAGCGTGATATTCCAGGTACGCTTCACGGTTGCTTGGACATGGATATTCCCATCAGGTGCTTCGTAGGTAGCAATGTCACTCAATAAAACAGTGGAATCTGTCCGCTTTGCTGCTTCCAGATCCATCGCCCGCTTTTCGGCCGTTAAGCGACCATTAAACAACGAAAGCTCGGCGGTAATCGGAGCATCTGCACCGGCGCCTGGGGCCTGCCATACGTTTTGCGCCCGCCCTTCAAGAACGGCATCTTCTGCCTTGTAGTAATCCTTGATAATCTCGGCGTAGTCAGGCGTTTCGATATTCACCGTTCCGCTCATGCTAACCCCGCCTGGCTCGCCCGATAAACACGGATTCCCCGGAGGCAGGGCGGGAGGAGTGGGCGCGGTCGGTGCCACGCTAATGGGTCGCCATTCACTAACTCCGAATCGAGTTCTTGAACGCACCCTGATTGTGTATATTGATCCGTTAGTCAGGCCATCGACCGTGGTTTGAGGGTCGGAAACTTCCAGTGTGCGAATAACTTCGCCCCCGGAATCAACGACTTCAACGTCGTAGCCATCGATAAGAACTATTCCGCCGTTGTCTTCCGGAAGTCCCCAGCTGACAACTGCGCTTTTATCACCTGGCTGACTCGCTAGGTTGACAACTGCACTTGGCGGGCCTGATGGTATATAAGAGAGGGAAATTGAAGGCTGATTAGCAACCCCTGTCTCACCGAAGGTGAGGGTCTCATCCTTGTTCGAGGTGAGCATCAGCCACTGATATACGCTATCAGCGATATCGGCCTGAGGGTCGGAAATTTGCAGCTCATAGCTGGCACTATCATCAACATCAGCGGCCAGAGCCGACCCTCTGCTCTCCCCGGTCACCTCGCTTTTCAGCGGCACCGCAGTTATCACTGCGTCAGCAGGGCATGTTCCTGTCGAGCATGTGGCGGCACCTAGTTTAATAGAGGCATTGGAGATGAAAGCCCCATCGGGTATCTCGTCAAGCTTTATCCCCAAAACCGTAACGGTCTTCTCCTCCCCCAAACCACCCAACCGAATGGTCGAGGAGTCTTCCAATGGACACGGAGCACCATCACAAGCTACAGCATCAGTTTTCGTTACTTTAATAACGAAATTATTCTTCAGAAGTGTCAGATGTCTGACTTCCTCTTCCGGCAGTTCAGATGGCGTCCCCGGAAGGGTAAAACTGATCAAGCTGCTCTTGGGGGTGCAGACTTCCAGGGCACATGCCTGCATCTGCCATTTGTAAGTATTACCTGCTTGCACAGCCTCGGGCGGAAGCTGGAACGAGGCACGTTCTCCACCATTAACCGATCGCTCTCCTATAGGACTTGAACCGACCGGAAAGCCGCCGCTGTCATATAGGAAATATTTCGCCGTGACGATTTCCCCAGAAGGCCGATTGACCATTCCCGACAGGATCGGCTGAGCCGGGTCGGCCGTGCCGGTTTCGGTGTCGGTGGGGAGGAACGGGGCGTCGCTGGTGATTCGGTAGGCCGGGCTTTCGTTGCAGGAGGGCGGGGTGACGCCCGTGCGGCAGGCCTTGACCACGAACTTGAAGCTGGCCGGGTTGTCCAGGGCGAAGACCTTGTCGATGGGCTGACCCGAGGGGATCCCGTTGTAGCTGGTCGTGGTGGGGGCGCCCTGGATCGCTCTGACCTCCTCGAATGTCAGAGCACGGTCGTAGACGTGCAGGTCGTCGACCGAACCGCTGAGGAAGCCCGGAATGCTAATGATCTTTCCGCGACCGATCTGGAAGGCTCCACCGGCGTCCCAGGTGCTGGTGTGGTCCTTCTCCGCGGCCAGGGCGCCGTCCACGTACAGGCGTAGCTTGTGCGCGGTGGCGTCGTAGACAGCGACCACGTGGGTCCAGGCGTTGATTTTCGCGGGTTTGTCGGAAATGGCCACGGTGTGGCTGGTGGCACTGGCATCGTTGGCCGGCATGCCCAGCCACCACTTCTGGTTGATGTCAGGGTTGCCGGGAGAGTCCACATAGGAGAGCGCGAACCCGGGCTGAACGGTTCCGCTCTGGCTGAAGACGGTCTGGTTCCCCGCCGCACCGTCCAGCTTGACCCAGGAACTGACCGAGAAGCTGGTGTTGGTGTGCACCAGGGGGTCGCTGGTCGAAACGTAGGCGTCGTTGCCGTTGCCGTCAGACTGGTCGTTGGCGAAGGTGAGCGCCTGGCCGAGTTGCCCGGTGCCACGCCCTACCGGACCGTTCAGGGTGGCGGTGACGTTGTGGCCGGAGGAGTCGGCCGCCGTGGTGCCGGAAGTCTCGTCGAACTTGTAGTAGGCCACATCGCCGGTGGGAATGGCCGGTGGGGTGATCATGGTGGAGTCGTTGACCGAGACCGTGTAGTCCAGCGGTGTGCCCTCTGCGACGCTGGACTTGAAGACGACCTTCACATCGGTGCTGCGCGCGATCGCGTCGTTGTCCACCATCGAGTCGATCGACTGCGCCTCGACGGTGGGAATCTCCGGCGGAAGCATGTAGGAGACGGTCAGCCTCGGCGGGTGGGCGTCCGAGCCGGTCCGTTCGGCGGAGTGGAACTCCACCCAGCCGTTCTGCCCCCAGGTCATCGACTCGTTGACGCCCCGCAGTTGCAAACCATGGTTGGCCGCACCGGCTGCCCAGGCGTTGGCGATGTCCTTGATCGACCAGGAGAACTGCGTCGGATACGCCGAGTAGTCCGGGCACAGCTGGGTCTGCGAACCGCTTTCGGCCGCCGCCGGAAGGCTCGACCAGGCCAGATTGTCAATCGTGGCCGGGTCCCAGGCTTCGGTGACCCTGGAGACTTTGATCCCGTTGGTGTTGAAGTTGCAGCCGGGACCGCTTTGAGCGAACAGCTCCAGCTGGGCGCTGCCGACGGCTCTACCGAGGAAGGGCGCGGTGTCGAATTTCAGGAAAGTCCGGTAGTAGTTCAGGGCGCTGGTGCCCCCACAGGCGTAGGACTGGCCGCCGGCCCACAGTCTGTCAGCGCCGGGACCACCGAGGCTGCCGCACTGGGAGCGTGAACGCACCGAGACGTCCGACTGCAGCGTCAGCGTCGTCGTCGGGTCCACGGTGACCGGGTAGACCGTGGCCGGATCGTTCAGGAACTTCTCGTCCGGCTTCAGGATCAGCACCGGCTTACCGTTCTCCACGGCCACGCGGGTGTCGATCTTGCCAAGCCTCAGCTTGGCGGTGCCCTTGCCCGCGTTGTCCCCCGCCGAAGCGGCGGAGTCGGTCATCACCGGCTCCGGAGCCTGGGCGATCGTCTTGCCCGAGGCGTCGGAGAGCTTCAGGCCGTTCTGCTTGCTTCTGGCGAGCGTGAGCCTATCCGTCTGGACAGGGATACGGAACTCCACCGGCCCGGTCGGCTTTGAACGGAGCACCACGTCATGCCGGAAACCGGTCGGCAGTACGGTGACCACCAGGTCGGCCTCGGGTCCGGCCGCGTTCGGATAGGTGGCGACGTTGCCGGTGATGGTTGGCCTGGGCAGGGCCGTGGGCCAGCTCAGTGCGAACCGCTGTCCCTTGTCACGTTTCATCGACGCGAACGGTTGGCCAGGGCCTCCGGCGGAGAACTCCATGTCCGCCTTGGCCACCTTGGGACGCAGCACCCCGTCTCGCTCGACCAGGGTGGTGTCGATCCACGCCCAGCTGCCGTCGGCCTGCTTGACCCTGGTGGGGGCCGCGTAGGACTGCGTGGTCAGGTGGCCGTCGGGGAAGGCCCAGGTACGGGCCGTCTCGGTCGAGGCCTCGGTGACCTCGACGGCCTTGTTCTGTTTCTTCGCCGCCTCGATTCCGGCGCGCAGCGCGGCGTCCGGGTCCCTGGGGGTCGGAAAGGTGGTGAACGTCGGCTCGGCGGGAGCGGGTTTGGCAGGCGGTTTCGGCTCGGCCTGCGCGGGCGAGACTCCACCGCCCACCAGAAGTGAGGCGGCCAGCGCCGAGACGGTCACGACCGTCGGCGCCACCCGCCGGGGGGTCCCACGCCGTGGCGGCGGCGCGGAAGGACGGCTCGGTAAGGGAATCCCCACCGTTACCTCCATCATTCAGGGGGAGAACGGCCGGGCATGAAAAAAGACCCAGCCTGATTGATCAGCGCAAGGGTCCCGTACGATGCTGTTGATCTTGTCATCCATAATGTCTTGATCTTGCCATTTGACTTACTCCAAAATGCTTTACGCGAACGAGGCCCAGGTCGCGAGCGCAGCCCGACCACACACGAGTAATCAGGTGACACCGCAGCGTCACAAATTTTCTCGACGGGGGTAAAGTGCAATTTCGTGTTCTCGGACCCGTTGACATATGGCTGGACGGCCGTTCCGTCGCGGTAACCGGTCTGAAACAACGAACCCTGCTGGCTCTTCTCGTCCTGCAGGCCAACCGGATCGTCTCGCATGACCGACTGATGGACGCACTTTGGGGAGACCGCGTCCCTTCCAATGGACGCAGGCTCCTCCACAACCATCTGTGGTCGGTACGGCGGCTGCTGGCCGACGGCGCCACACTGGCGAACACGACGACCGGTTACTCACTCCACCTGCGGCCGGACGCTTCCGACCTCGGCATTTTCAACACGGAGACGGCCCTCGCCCGATCGGCCCTCTCGGCGGGTGACGCGACGGGGGCCTCGGAACGGCTCGGCAGGGCCCTGGCGCTGTGGCGCGGCCCCGTCCTCGGTGGCACCGATCCGGATCTTCGGGCGACCGAGGGGCCGGCCCTTGATGAGGCTCGCGTCGCGGCCCTCATCAACCGCGTAGAAGCCGATCTCATCGTGGGACGTCATGCGGAACTGATCGGGGAACTGCGCGGCCTGGTCACCGAACATCCACTGAACGAGACCCTGCGTGGCCAGCTCATGCGGGCGCTGCACCACGTCGGCCGTACGGCGGAGGCTCTGGAGGAGTTCCGAATCGCACGACAGCGGTTCCGCGAGGAGCTCGGGCTCGATCCTGGGGAGAGCCTGACCCGGCTGCACCAGACGATCCTGTCCGGAGACGGCGAAACCGGCCGGACCTCGATCTCCGTCCCGATGCCGAACGGTACGAGACAGCCTCCGCGTTCGCTCATTCCTCGGCAGCTGCCCGCCGACACCGCGCGTTTCACCGGCAGGGTCGAACAACTACAGCGGTTGGACGCCCTCCTCTCCGAGGAGAGGCATGCGACGGTGGTGATCTCCGCCATAGCGGGCACCGCCGGCGTCGGTAAAACGGCACTGGCGACGCACTGGGCACACCGGGTGGCGGCGGAGTTCCCCGACGGGCAGCTCTATGTCAACCTTCACGGCCATTCCCGCGGAAAAGCGACTGCGCCGTCTGATGCCCTGAGCCATCTTCTCCAGGGGCTCGGCGTGCCGGGTGACGAGGTGCCTCACGACACCGATCAGCGCACGATGCTCTATCGAAGCTTGCTGACCGACAAGCGGGTGCTGATCGTCCTGGACAACGCGGCCACCCCCGATCAGGTCCGTCCCCTGCTGCCGGGTTCCTCGCCTTCCAGGATCGTCATCACGAGTCGCGACTATCTGCGCGGCCTGTTCGTCACCCACGACGCGTACAGCATCGTCCTTGATGTGCTTTCGCCCACCGAGGCCTCCGCTCTTCTCACCTCACTTCTGGGGGCCGAGCAGTCTGAGCATGCGATCGATTCGTTCGCCGATCTGGCCCGCCTATGCGGATATCTACCGCTTGCGCTCAGGCTCGCCGCCGCGCAGCTCATCAGCCGCCCCGTTCCCCGGGTCAAGGACTTCGTTACCAGGCTGAGGCAGGAGAACCGGCTGAGCGTTCTGGACATCGAAGAAGACCCCCATATTGGAATCCGCACGGCGTTCAGCCTCTCCTACCAGGCTCTTCCCCTGTCGGAGCAGCGGCTGTTCCGACTGCTGGGAATCGGTTTCGGACCCGATGTGTCCCTTCACGCCGCCGCCGCGCTGGGTGGCCTCAGCCTTCAGGACACGGAGGCATCGCTGGATCGGCTGACGGCGGCCCATCTGATCCAGCCCAGTGGAGACCGCTGGCAGATGCATGATCTTCTTCGTGTCTACGCCACCGAGCGCGCCTGTTCCGAGGAGTCGGAAGCCGAGCTCGACGCGGCACGGACTCGGTTGCTGAACTGGTACCTGCACACCGCGGGCGCCGCCGCCGACCGCATCGACCCCGACCGGATCCCCATCAGCGTCACAGCTGACCTACCCCATTTTCCCGGTCCTGTTTTCGAGACCCTTGAGCAGGCGCAGAGCTGGCTGGAGAGCGAACGCTCCACGTTGGTGGAGACGGTACGGCGGGCAGCCGCTGGAAAGTGGCCGACGCACTCGTGGCAGCTGGCGTGCACGTTGTGGCAGTTCTTCGCCTATCGCAACTACGTCGACGACTGGTTCGACACCCATGGAAACGCCCTGGAGGCGGTCAGGGAACTGAATGACCTGACAGCCGAGGCCTATCTTTTGGAAACCCTGGGGCACGCCCATCGACGCACGGGTAACTATCGCAAGGCCATAGACCACTATCTGGCCAGCAAAGCACAGCGTGACCGGTCCGGTGATCTGCACGGTGCGGGTCGTGTCTCGAACGCCCTCGCACTGACCTATGACCTGCTGGGCGAGTTCTCCGTCGCGGGCCAGTACTACGAGCGTGCGTTGAAGCTTTTCCATGCCGTCGGCGACCAGCACCGCGAGACAACCATACTAGGGAATCTCGGCATCTTCCATGCACGAAGGTGCGATTTCAAAAAAGCAATGACCTGCTGGCGAAAGGCACTCTTCCAATTCAACCAAAGAGGCGATACGTACAGCGAGGCCGGAATTCACATCAACATCTCCACCGCAAGCAACCGTATCGGCCGACCGAGGCTGACGATAAAGCACGGTCTCAGCGCGCTGGAAATCTATCGAAAGCTATCGACGCCCCAGGGGAAATCCATCGCACTCAACAACATGGCTCTCGCGTTCACGTACCTGGCCGACCATGAGGCGGCCGCCAGGTCCCTGGAGGAGATAGAAGAGCTCCTTCGCGACTTCGACAACCTTGAGGTCAGGGTGCACACCGCCAGCACACGTGGAGCCATCCACCTGCTGAACGATAGATTCGACAAGGCCGTTATCGAACTGCAGACGGCCCTGAAACTGAACGAGGACCTGAACGACCCGTACTTCGAATGCGAGACAGCAAACCGGCTCGGCCACGCCTACCACGAACTTGGTGATCACAAGTCGGCCATAGCCACTCGTCTCCGGGCGATGGCGATCGCCGAGCGCGTCAACGACCGTCTCGAAATAGGAAACGCCCACAAGGGAATCGCCGATGCTCTGGAAGCCCTCAGCGAGAGAGAGGAGGCCAAGACGCACCGCGGAAAAGCAAACGAAATCTTTCAGGACCTCGGCGCCTTCGTCTTCGGTCCCGCCCCCGACACGCAGGGCGGTGAACCAACGGTCGGGCGGCCCTGAAACGACTCACCCCACACTGGTCAGAAGACTGAGATGTGGACGTGGTCGTAGTGGTTGGCGGTTATGCCACCTCGGTCGGACATCATTCGCCAGCCGGTGCCGGTGCGGATGTCGTAGTAGCGCTGCCGCCAGATGATGTACATGATCCCGAGGTCGCGGCCGTGGTCGATGGCCCACTGGGCGAGGCGGTCGCCGCGTTCCCTGGCCTCGGCCGTCGGCATGCGGCCACCGGTGCTCATCATGAAGTCGCAGGCTCGGCCGCTGCCGTGTTCACCGGGGTCACCGCGGCGCAGGCAGCCGACCGAGTAGGGCATCGGAAAGCTCCGCATGATCGTGTTGCGCACGTTGACCATGCGGGAGGTCAGGCCCTCGCTGCCGCCGGGTTGCTGGAAGCCGTACTTGGCGAGCAGGGCCTCGATGCGGACGCGGTCCTTCTTGAGCTTGGTGATGTCGTCCCTGAGCTTGACGACCTTCGCCGTGGCCGCCTCCTCCGCGTCCTTGGCCTCCTTGACGAGTTGTTTCAGGCGGCTGAGCCGGCCTGCGCGCTGGCCCGCGAGGTAGGACAGCGTCGAGACGCCGTCGAGGACGGCGCCCGGGTCCCCCTGGAAGGACAGCAGGCTGGTGCTGTCCAGGTCACCGCCCATGTAGGCGGTCTGGGCGAAGCGCATGACGTCGGTCTGCGCGGTGGCCAGGCTGCGTTTCAGACTCTTGGCCCGCTGTGTCGCCTTGCTGGCCTGGACCCGGGTCTCCTCAAGGCTCTGCACCTGCCCGCGGTAGCGCTTGTTGATCTCGTTGGCCTCGCGGGTGAGCTTGGCCAGTTCGGCTTCGGGGTTGGGCTTGGCGGCCCGCACGGTCGCGGCCCTCTCGGCGGCGGCCCCGGCCATGACCGGCGTCACGAGCAGGGTGGAGAGCATGACTCCCAGCGTGATCGAGCGACTCGATCTCACGCTTCGCTCACCTCCAGACCCCCTCACGGCCGGAGCGAAACTATAGAAGACGATCTTGAGACCTGTCAGAGAAACGATGGAACTCCCGCACCATTGACGAACTATCTACCAGTCTGCGGGGATTTAGACAATTGCCCCTCAGATCACAATCCCCCCTCCCGTCCCCCAACCTCACCTCTTGCCTTGTTCGACAGAACATGATTCGGTCTCATCAACGGCAGCCGAAACCCGCGCCGTTCACGCATCCATCGCGTGCCTGGGCCGACGGGCCCCGGCGCTCCTGAAGCCCCTGACGCCTGATCCGTTCCCCCGGTCCGTCCCGGTGCGGGAGAGGCGTCAAGGGGCCGACGCGTGCTTGTACGGCCCCGCGAAGCCGTACAGGCGGAGCCGTACAAGCACGCCCGCGGACGGATGAACGGCCCAGCACGCCCCCGCGACGCTGGGCCACCACCGGTGAGCGCGTCCCACGACCCCCGCCGAGGGCGGAGGGGCCGAGTCCCATGGACCGCTCGGGGCGGATCTCATCCATCTGACTTAGGTAGACGTGGTTTATGGGTGTTTGGTTCGAGGCAAAACCGCAAGAGTTTGCCGGGCGATCTCCAGCTCCTCGTTCGTGGGGATCACGACGACCCGCACGGCCGTCCCGTCAGGGGAGATGACCCGCTCTCCCCGCTCGTTGCGGCCCGGGTCGACGGCGATGCCCAGCGCCTCAAGACCGTCCAGCGCCGTCTGCCTGACCAGCGGGGAGTTCTCCCCCACCCCGCCGGTGAAGGCGATCACGTCGACCGTGCCGAGCACGGCGTAGTAGGCGCCGACGTACTTGCGCAGCCGGTGGCAGTAGACGGAGAAGGCCAGTTCCGCGTCGGGGTCCCCGGCCGCGAGGCGCTCCTGTACGGCCCGCATGTCGTTGTCCCCGCACAGGCCGCGCATGCCGCCGCCCCGGTTGAGCATCGTGTCGATCTCCTCGAAGGACATCCCCCCGGTCCTGGCGAGGTAGGTCAGGACGCCGGGGTCCAGGTCCCCGGAACGGGTTCCCATGACGAGGCCCTCAAGCGGGGTCATGCCCATCGAGGTCTCCAGGCAGCGTCCGCCGGAGACGGCCGAGGCGCTGGCCCCGTTGCCCAGGTGCAGCACGATCACGTTTCCGTCCGGCCTTCCGGCCTCCGCGGCGGCCTCCCGGGAGACGTAGGCGTGCGAGGTGCCGTGGAAGCCGTAGCGGCGGATTCTCAGCCGTTCCGCCACCTCCCTGTCGATCGCGTACGTCGCCGCGGCCGGGGAGATCGTGGAGTGGAAGGCGGTGTCGAAGACGGCGACCTGCGGCAGGTCGGGACGCAGCCGCCGGGTGACCTCGATGCCCGCCAGGTTGCCCGGATTGTGCAGCGGGGCCAGCGGGACCAGTTCCTCGATCATCGCCGTCACCTCGTCGGTGATCAACGTCGGCTCGGTGAAGTCCGTACCGCCGTGCACCACCCGGTGCCCGATCGCGGTCAGCTCGGGAGAGTCGATCCCCAGGCCCTGACCCGCCAGTTCGTCGGCGACGATGTCCAGGGCCGCTCCGTGGTCGGCGACCGGGGAGCCCGGCTCGCCGATCCGCTCCACGATGCCGGAGGCCAGCCGGTCCTCACCGGCGAGCAGGGCGTACTTCACCGAGGACGACCCGCTGTTGATCACCAGGACACGCTTCACGGTCACCCCTGTTCCTGCGCCTGGATGGCGGTGATGGCCACGGTGCTCACGATGTCGGTGACCAGTGCGCCCCGCGACAGGTCGTTGACCGGCCTGCGGAGTCCCTGGAGCACCGGCCCGACCGCCACGGCCCCGGCCGAGCGCTGCACGGCCTTGTAGGTGTTGTTGCCGGTGTTCAGGTCCGGGAAGATCAGTACGGTCGCCCGGCCCGCGACCGGGGAGCCCGGCAGTTTGGCGGCGGCGACCCTGGCGTCCACCGCCGCGTCGTACTGGATCGGCCCCTCGACCAGCAGGTCGGGTGCCCGCTCGGCGACCAGGGCGGTGGCCTGGCGCACCTTGTCGACGTCCGCGCCGCTGCCCGAGTGCCCCGTCGAGTACGACAGCATCGCGACCCTGGGCTCGATGCCGAAGCGCCGTGCCGTACGGGCCGAGGAGATCGCGATGTCGGCGAGCCGTTCGGCGTCGGGGTCGGGGTTGATCGCGCAGTCGCCGTAGACGAGCACCCTGTCGGCCAGGCACATGAAGAACACCGAGGAGACGACCGAGGTGCCCGGGACCGTCTTGATGATCTGGAAGGCCGGCAGGATCGTCGCGGCCGTGGTGTGCGCGGCGCCGGAGACCATGCCGTGCACCTCGCCGCGGTGCAACATCATCGTGCCGAAGAAGTTGACGTCGGCCATCAGTTCCTCCGCCCGTTCCTGCGTCACGCCCTTGTGCGCCCGCAGCGCGGCGTACTCGCGGGCGAAGGGACCGCGCATCGGGGAGGTCACGGGGTCGACGACGGTCACGCCGGACAAGTCGAGACCGAGGTCGCCGATCCTCCTGCGGATCACCTCCTGCCTGCCGAGCAGGGTGAGGTCGACGATGCCACGCCGCATGAGGATGTCGGCGGCCCGCAGGACGCGGTCCTCCTCGCCCTCGGGCAGCACGATGTGCCTCCGCTGGGCGCGGGCCCGCTCCAGCAGGGTGTGCTCGAACATCATCGGGGTGACCCGCTCAGGACGGGCCAGTTCGATCCGGTCCGCGAGGTCGGCGGTGTTCACATGGGCCTCGAAGTGGCCGAGCGCGGTGTCGATCTTGCGAGGGTTGTCGGCCGTCAGCCGCCCTTCGAGCCCGGCCAGGGTCGTGGCGACGGTGAAGCTGTCCGCCGCGGCGGAGAGCACCGGCACCCCGGGGGCCAGACGGGCGGTGAGGTCCCGCACGGTCTTCGTCGGCTCCTGGCCGAGCGTCAGAACCACGCCGGACGGCCTGACGGTGCCCGCCGCCTCCGTCGCGAGGGAGGCAAGCAGCAGGTCGGCCCGGTCTCCCGGGGTGATCACCAGGGCCCCGTCCGTCAGGTGTTCGAGGAAGACCGGCAACGTGGCCCCGCCGAACACGAACCCCAGCACGTCCCTGCGCAGCGCGTCCTCGTCGCCCTGCAGCCCTCTGGCGTCGACGGCCCGCATCACCTGCCCGACCGTCGGCGCCGAGAGCGAGGGATGCTCAGGGATGACGTAGCAGGGCACGGGAAGAACGGGATCGACGCTCATCCCGGCCGGCACCCGGTTGGCGACGACCGCGAGCACCGTGCTGCCGAGGTCGGAGAAGACCTGGTAGCCGGTGCGCATCTCCATCGCGATCTCCTCGGCCCGTTCGCCGTGCGCGCCGACCACCACGATCACCGGGGCGCCGAACTCCGCGGCGAGCCGGGCGTTGAACGCCAGTTCCCTGGGCAGGTCGTCGGTGGCGAAGGAACTGCCGAGCACGAGCAGCGCGTCGCACTCCCGTTCGAGCGCGTGGAAACGGGTGACCAGCCGGGAGATCAGCTCCTCGGTGCCGTGACCGGCGTAGATCTCCGCGGCGGCCTCGGCCGTGACGCCGGACTGGGCGGCCGCGGGCCGGTATCTCATGCCGAGCAGTTCGAGCGTGCGGTCGTCTCCCCTGGTGATCGGCCGGAAGACCCCCGTCCTGTGGGCCCGGCGGGCGAGCAGCTCCATCAGGCCCAGTTCGACGATCTGCCTGCCGTCCCCCCGCCCGAGACCCGCCACGTAGATGCTGCGCATACGCCCTCCTGTGCCGCGAGACCAGGTCACGAAACCAGGCCCGACCAAAAGACGCAGAGCAGTCAACACCCTCGGGGCGTCGCCCGGGTGAACCAGGGTGGTCAGGAGTTGGCCACGACCCACCTGCCGATCCTGCGGACCAGGTCGGGGGTCGCCGCCGACTCGGCGTGGCCGTAGCCCGGCTCGATCCACAGCTCCTTCGGCTCCCCCGCCGCGTCGTGGAGCTGGTGGGCGTGGTCGAGGGGGAAGAAGGAGTCGGCGTCGCCGTGGACGATCAGCAGCGGGGTCGGCGAGATGTCCACGACCGCCTCGTGGGGGGCCGAGGGCACCGGGTCCCATCCCCTGCTCCTGATCCGCGTCCGCTTGCCGACCCGCGCGGCCAGGCGTCCCAGAGGGCGCTCGATCGCCCAGTGCACCTGCCGCATGGGCCTGGTCCCTCGGTAGTACCACCGCGCGGGCGCGCTGACCGTGACCACGGCGTCGATCTCGCCGTCCCGCCCGGCCCGCCCGTCCCTGCCTGCCGCCGCCCGCCGTCCGGCGTACCGTACGGCCACCGCCCCGCCCATGGAGAAGCCGACGACGGCGACCCTGGCGTAGCCGATCGCCCTGGCGTGCCGTACCGCCGCGTCCATGTCGAGGACCTCCAGGTCCCCGACGGTCGACTCGCCGCCGGAGCGGCCGTGGCCGCGGAAGTCGAAGGAGACGACGCCGCCGAACCCGCTGAGCACGTGGGTGATGCGGCGGGCCGGGCGTTCCCTGAGCGAGCCGGTGAAGCCGTGGGCGAGCACGATGCCCAGGTCGGCAGGACCGCGTGACGGGGTGTGCGCGGCCTCGATCCGCACGTTGTCCTCGGTCCTGAGCATCACGGCGAACGACGGCGCTAGCGGCATGCCCACGAGCTTATGACCGAACACGGCGGGCCGGGGGGACGGCTCGTCATATCGGAGAAAGGCCCGCTCCGCAGGCCTGCGGGGTGTCCCGGAGGTGAACATATGACCGCGTTCGGCGGCGGCGTGAAAGCGATTGTTGCGGATCAACTAAAATAGGGAGGCCGCACGGTCCGCGGCCAGCCTCCACGATCACAGAGTGAGACTCAAACATGCCTTTGAACAGCCGCGATGACCTGCGGAACATCGCGATCATCGCGCACGTCGACCACGGCAAGACCACTCTCGTGGATGCCATGCTCTGGCAGTCCGGAGCGTTCCGCGCGAACCAGGACGTGGACGACCGTGTCATGGACTCCAACGACCTCGAACGCGAGAAGGGCATCACCATTCTCGCGAAGAACACCGCCGTCAAGCACGGCGGCATGACCCTCAACATCATCGACACCCCGGGCCACGCCGACTTCGGCGGCGAGGTCGAGCGCGGTCTGTCGATGGTCGACGGCGTCGTGCTGCTGGTCGACGCCTCGGAGGGTCCGCTGCCGCAGACCCGGTTCGTGCTGCGCAAGGCGTTCGCCGCCAAGATGCCGGTCATCCTGTGCATCAACAAGGTCGACCGCCCCGACGCCCGGATCAAGGAGGTCGTGGACGAGGTCTACGAACTCTTCATGGATCTCGACGCCACCGAGGAGCAGATCGACTTCCCGATCGTCTACGCCTCGGCCAAGGCGGGCCGCGCCTCGCTGAACCGCCCCGAGGACGGCGGGATGCCCGACTCCGACGATCTCGAACCGCTCTTCGAGGTCATCAAGGAGACCATCCCCGCGCCGACCTACGACCCGGACGCCCCGCTGCAGGCGCACGTCACCAACCTCGACGCCTCCTCCTACCTCGGCAGGATCGCGCTGTGCCGCGTCCACCAGGGCACCATCAGGAAGAGCCAGCAGGTCGCCTGGTGCCGCACCGACGGCAGCATCCAGAAGGTGAAGATCACCGAGCTGCTGATGACCGAGGCGCTTGAGCGCAAGCCCGCCGAGGAGGCCGGTCCCGGCGACATCATCGCGATCGCCGGCATCCCGGACATCATGATCGGCGAGACGCTGGCCGACCCGGAGGACCCGCGTCCGCTGCCGCTGATCACCGTGGACGAGCCCGCGATCTCGATGACCATCGGCACCAACACCTCGCCGCTGGTCGGCAAGGTGAAGGGCTCGAAGGTCACCGCCCGCATGGTCAAGGACCGCCTCGACAAGGAGCTGATCGGCAACGTCTCGCTGCGCGTCCTGCCGACCGACCGGCCCGACGCCTGGGAGGTGCAGGGCCGTGGTGAGCTGGCGCTGGCCATCCTCGTCGAGCAGATGCGCCGCGAGGGTTACGAGCTGACCGTCGGCAAGCCCCAGGTCGTCACCAAGACCATCGACGGCAAGGTGCACGAGCCGGTCGAGCGGCTGACCGTCGACTGCCCCGAGGAGTACCTCGGCGCGGTGACGCAGCTGCTGGCCGTACGCAAGGGCCGGATGGAGCACATGACCAACCACGGCACCGGCTGGATCCGGATGGAGTTCGTGGTCCCGGCTCGTGGTCTGATCGGCTTCAGGACCGAGTTCCTCACCGAGACCCGGGGCACCGGCCTGGTTCACCACGTCTTCGACTCCTACGAGCCCTGGTTCGGCGAGCTGCGCACCCGCAACAACGGCTCCCTGGTCGCCGACCGCCCCGGCCCGGTGACCGCGTTCGCGATGCTGAACCTCCAGGAGCGCGGCGTGCTGTTCGTCTCGCCGACCACCGAGGTCTACGAGGGCATGATCATCGGCGAGAACTCCCGCTCGGATGACATGGACGTGAACATCACCAAGGAGAAGAAGCTCACCAACATGCGCTCCTCGACGGCGGACGAGACCGAGAAGGTCATCCCGCCGCGTCAGCTCTCCCTTGAGCAGGCGCTGGAGTTCATCCGCGAGGACGAGTGCGTGGAGATCACTCCGGAGAACGTGCGCATCCGCAAGGTCGTCCTCGACGCGGCCACCCGGGGCAGGAGCGCGGCCCGCGCCAAGCGCGGCAACTGAGAACCCCGGAAAACCCCGGAAAAAGGGCGTCCGTCGTACGGCGGGCGCTCTTTTTGCGTTTCACGGCCCCCACCGTTCCCAGAAAGGAACACGCGTCACTCCTTCAACGGAGCCTCCGAAGCGGTTCCCGCGCCATCACGCCGAATACATCCGAGAATTCCGTTACCCGAATTGCCCATTAACGGGAGTCCCAGGTAACCGTTCGACAACGGGCCGGTCGGCACGGGAAGTGATCGGTTACCCACATCGTGTTTTTCACGGGAAATCCATGTCACCGGATCCGCCCACGAGGCCGTACCTGCTCGAACGGTGAATACCGCCGTCCCCGTCGGCGAAACCGGGGTAACGTGTTGAGAAACGGCGTCTGCGACCGCATCATCATTGAACCGTCCGAAGGACCCGGGGGCAGTGCGGTCATTTGAGGCTGCCCTCCTCCCGTTTTATCACCGGCATGCCAGAGGACAGCATCAAGAGAATGGTAGAGGAGAAATGGACCTGAGCAATCTCCCGTGGCGGAAGTCGAGTTTCAGCAGCCCCAACGGAGGCGACTGCGTCGAGGTCGCCGAACTCGGCTCCGCCGCACACCGCCCCGAGCACAAGCTGGACGCCACCCATGCCGTTCGTGACAGCAAGGACCCGCTGGGTCCCGTCCTCTACTTCACCTCTCCCGGATGGCACGCCTTCGTCAACGGCGTGAAGTCCTCCGCGTTCGACCGCTGACCGTCGCCCGCGGCTCTCCGGGCGGTCCGTGACCACAGGCCGGCCCATGGAGACCTGGACGCGCGGAGAGTCCCCCGGCCCCATCGCCAGAGGACTCTCCCGCGGAGGGGAGCCCCCTCCGGGTCATCGGGTCAGGACGAGACCGCGCACTGTCCCCGCTTCTGCTTGACGGGCCCCTCCTTGTTCGGGCGCACGTCGAAGTCGAAGATCTCCGTGGGCAGGTAGAGCGAGCAGCAGGCGTTGGGAATGTCGACGACGCCGCTGATCCGGCCCTCGATGGGCGCCGAGCCGAGCAGCAGGTAGGCCTGCTCCCCGGTGTAGCCCCACCTCTTGAGGTACTCGACGGCGTTGAGGCACGCCCTGCGGTAGGCCACCGTCGCGTCGAGGTAGTAGTTGGTGTTGGTGTCGTGGTCGACCGAGATGCCGATGAACGAGATGAACTCCGAATAGCGCGGCTCGACGTTGCCGGGCATGAAGACGGGGTTGGTGCTGACGCCGTACTTCTCCATGCCTCCCTTGATGAGGTCCACGTGGAAGTCGATGAAGCCCCCCATCTCGATCGCCCCGCAGAAGGTGATCTCGCCGTCGCCCTGGCTGAAGTGCAGGTCACCCCCGGAGAGCTTGGCGTCCTTCACGTGGACGGGGTAGAAGACGCGTGCGCCGCGGGTGAAGTTCTTGATGTCGTGGTTGCCGCCGTTCTCCCGCGCGGGCACGGTACGGGCCCCCTCACGGGCGATCCTGGCCTCCACCTCGCCGGTCGCCTGACCGGCCAGGGTGTTCTCGGCCAGCGGCGGCAGGCCGAGCGCCGGAACCCGGTCGGGGTCGGTGTCGATGAGCGCCTGTTCCCGCCGGTTCCAGTCGGCGAGCAGTTCGGCCGACGGCGCCGTGCCGAACAGGCCGGGGTGGGTGATCCCCGCGTATCTGATACCGGGCAAATGGCGAGATGTCGCATATATGCCGTTGAAGTCCCAGATCGCCTTGTATGCGTCGGGGAAGTAGTCGGTCAGGAAGCCACCGCCGTTCGCCTTGGCGAATATGCCGGTGTACCCCCAGCCCTGTCCCGGCGCCTCACCGGTCTCCTGGGGGACCGGGCCCAGGTCCAGGATGTCGACCACCAGCAGGTCTCCCGGTTCGGCCCCCTCGACCCCGATGGGGCCGCTGAGCATGTGCGCGAGGGACAGGTCGACGTCCCGCACGTCGTTCGCCGAGTCGCTGTTGTGTATCTGTGAGTCGGTCCACTCACGGCATTCGACGCGGAACACCTCCCCCGGCCTGACCATGGCCGCCACGGGGATGTCCGGGTGCCACCGGTTGTGCCCCGGCACCTGCTGATCACGCATCGGCTTCGACTGATCCACGCTGAAGACGACCTTCGGCATGGCAACTCCTTTCTCGGGATGTGTGTGCCGACCGAATGTCCAGGCCACATCACCTCCTCCGGATCGCACGCCGTACGGGCACGCACGGATCTAGTGCGCCGCGGCCGTCGTCCCCCCTGCCGGACCGGTGCCGCCGGGAAGTGACCGCCGCCCCCTCGTCAGCAGCCACAGCCCGCCGAAGACGACCACGCCGAACACCGCCAGCAGTACGGCCAGCAGGTCCTGGTTCCAGTTCTGCCAGTAGCCGGTGAGCAGCAGGAAGGCCGGGATGGCCGCGGTCACCCACCCCTCGATCGCCGTCACCCAGCCCGTGTAGACGGTCAGATGCTCGCGCTTGAGCCCGAGCAGCAGGAAGAACAGCAGCCACAGGAACGCCCAGTAGAGCCAGATGACGCCGAAGGGCTTGTCACCGAGGATCCTGAAGTTCGCGTAGGAGAAACCGAGCGCCGTGATCGCCACGAACAGCGAGAAGTAGCCGACCCCCGTGGTGTCGAACCCGCCGAGCAGGCCGATGCCCACGTAGAGATAGGTGAAGCCGAACAGGAAGAGTCCCGAGGCCCCGAGGATCGCACCCGCCCTGTCGCCCGCGGCGATGATCAGCACGGTGGGCGTGATCACCTGCAGCGCCCCGACGAAGAGGTTGAAGACGGCCGCCGCCCGCGCGTCGACCTTTCCCAGCAGCATCATTCCGTTGATGAAGAGCACCGCACCGACATAAAGCAGTCCCACGGTCGCCATCGCCGGACCTCCCTCACAGGCTCATGGCCGGGGCAGGCGCGCCAGCGCGGGGTGCGGCGGCCGGGGCGGTCGCCGTCCCGGCGGCGTGGTGACGACCTCGGGCGCCTCCCGGCTCTGTTCCTCACGGCCGAACGCGGCCGCGAGCGCCGGAGGAACCCAGGAGACGTTCGGCGGGGAGTAGACGCGACGGGCGTCGTGTCCGCAGGTGGCGCAGCCGTACTCGGACGGCGCGGTTCCCATCGGAAGACGAACGTCGAAGTATCCACAGTCCCGGCAGACATACTCGTAGGTCGCCATTGGCGCCTCCCCGCTCCGACTGGTGGTGTCGCGAATCAGCAGCGACTCGGACCCATGCCTCCGGACTATCCGAAACCCGAGCGGAGTGTCAAGGTTCCTGTCAGGAGGGCGGGCCGTCCCGAAAACACGAAACGCCAGGTGACCGGTCGAAGACGGTCAGGGCCGTCAACGAACCGTGACCGGGGGCATACGAAGCCCTGACCCGGGTCAGTCGGCGGGAAGGTGGTCGGCGAGCCACTCGACCAGCGGGGTGAGGTCGCGCCAGACCTCCCGCACCCGCTCCACGACCTGCGGGGTGTGGATCCACCCCTCCGGCTCGAAACGGCGGCTCGCGTGCAGCGACCTGTGACGGAGCAGGTCGAGACGGGGGTGGTCCTCGGGGACGCCCCTCGGCCGCGTCTTGAGACGGTCGCCCTCGATGGCGTAGCCCGCGACGCGCGCCTCGGTGACGATCTTCTCCAGCGGCGTCCCGCTGATCTCCTCGTCGACCGCCTGGCGGTAGCGGGCCAGCTGTTCGCCCTGCGCGGCGTAGAGTCCTCCGCCGACGAGCAGCCCGGCCGCGTCGAGCTGGACGTAGAAGCCGATCGCCTCGCCCTTCGGGACGTAGGACCCCTGGTGCGTCTTGTAGGGGGACTTGTCCTTGGAGAAGCGGACGTCGCGGTTGGGACGGAACATGCGCGCCTGCCCGAACTCCTCGGCGAGCTCCTCGCCGAGGGCCGCCATCGGAGCCCGGACCGCCTCCTCGTAGACCCGCTTGTTGCGCGTCCAGTAGGTCTTCGAGTTGTCCGCCTCAAGGCCCTCGTAGAACAGGAGCCCCTCGTCGGGAAAGCCGCTGAAACCCATGCGGCCCATCGTGCCATCGGCCACCGACGGTTAGGGAATCTCCGTGGCCGCGGTCCCCCTGGCTCCGTCGCCCATGCTGGTGTAGGCCCTGCCGGGCACCAGGCGGGGCACGCCGTACAGCTCCGACAGCGTCACGAACGTGTAGCCCCGCTGGACGAACTGGTTCAGGACGGCGGGCACGGCCTCGACGGTCGTCGGGTGGATGTCGTGCATGAGCACGATGGCCCCCGGGGTGGCCTGGGCCGCGCGCTGGGCGACCAGCCTGGAGTCGCGGTCACGCCAGTCGAGGGTGTCGACGCTCCACATGACCTGGGCGAGCCCGAGACGGGAGGCCTCCGCCGCGACCCGCCTGCCCGTCGAGCCGTACGGCGGCCGCATCATCGTCATCTTGACCCCGGACAGCCGTCTGACGATCTTCTGGGTGCTGGCCAGCTCGAACCTGATCGACTTCTCCGAGAGCTGAGGGAGCGGAAGGTGGTCCCAGGTATGGTTGCCGATCTCATGTCCCTCGACGACCATCCTGCGGAGGTTCTCCCCCCGGTCCTCGGCGACCATCCTGCCCAGTACGAAGAAGGTGGCCCTCGCCTGGTGCCTGGCGAGGATGTCGAGCAGCCTGCCGGTGTACGGCCCGGGCCCGTCGTCGAAGGTCAGCGCGACGCACCTGATCCTGGCGCAGTTCACCCCGCGCGCGCCGGGCGGCTTCGGAAGGCTGTTCCTCGGCCACTGCCGCTGGATCGCGACCAGCCTTTCGGCGAGTTCCTCCGGGTCGAAGAGCGGGAAGGCCTCGGGGGACGGCGAGACGGACGGGGACGGGTCGCTCTCGATGCTCAGGATCGCGACAGGGGGCTCACAGCCCGCGACTCCCAGCAGGACGGCCATGGTGAAAACCATCCATCGCCACACGTCTGCCCCCCGCCAGGCCGGCCGGGGTCACAGATGGTCATGGATAGTCTCCGGCCACGTCCCCCCGCAGACTCCTGGCCAGTTCGTCCCACCAGGATGGGACATCTGCCTGGAGTTCCGCATAGCGACGCGCTACCCGAATGGCGCATCCTTTCGAATCCGTGCCCAGATGTCGACGTTTCACCTGGCCCTCCTGCCACCGGTAGAAACCATCTCGGAAGCGAACGACGAGCCCGATCCATACCGAGAGAGTGCCGTCGTCGTCGACCTCGTAGGCGCCGGTGACCCCGAGCCCGGCCAGGTCCGCGCGGAGCCTGGCGATCGCCTCTCCCGCCTCGACACGCTCGTTCACCCGTCACCTCCCCGGCGGACGGAGGGACCGCTCCCCGACGGAGGGACGGACCGCGCGGCCGGGACACAGGCCCCGCCACCGGCGGGTGACAGCGAAAGCGACATGGGGTAATGATGCGGTCACGCGTCGCCTGGTGACACCCGTTCCCCACTATTGGTCAGGTGTCTCCTTCGGCTCGGTCACCACCATCGTGAACCTGAGCGGGACCTGCCCGTTGTTGGAGTAGCGGTGCGGCCGGTCGGCGCGGAACACCACGGCGTCGTCCACGCCCACGACGTGGCTGCCGCCGTACACCGAGAGGGTGAGCTCCCCCTCGATGACGGTCAGCATCTCCCTGGTGCCCGGAGGGTGGGCGTCACCGTCGTGGTGGTCGCCGGGGGCGAGCCGCCAGTCCCACAGCTCCAGGATCGACGGGGCGTCGGTGCCGACCAGCAGCCGTGCCGAACTGGCCTTCCCGTGCGGGAAGGTGACGACGCTGGCCGCGGGGACGACCCGCACCACGGGCACGTCCGAGACCTCGACCAGGCGCGCGACCGTCACCCCGAGGGCGTCGGCGATGCGGGTGAGCGTGTTGATGCTGGGGTTGGTCCGTCCCTGCTCGACCTGGACGAGCATGCCGCGGCTCACCCCGGAGCGGGTGGCCAGTTCGTCGAGCGTCATCTGCCGGTGCGCCCGCTGGGCCCGCACGTTGTTGGCGACCGCCGCGTTGATCGTCTCGGGATCCATCAGTCCAGTGTAGTGAACCTGATTTGCAGTATTTTGCACCTCATATATTGTTCCAACGGTGCAATCCATTGAACTGAGGTGAAGGATGATCGCGGTGGCGCTGGCCACACTCTGCGCCGTGGTCTACGGCACGGCCGACTTCTTCGGCGGTCTGGCCACCCGCAGGTCGCGGGTGATGGCGGTGGTCGTGCTCTCCCAGGGCGCCGGGCTCGCCCTGGTGGTCGCGCTGATGCCGCTGCTGCCCGGCGCCCCGACGGCGGGCGCGTTCGCCTGGGGCACGGCGGCGGGTGTCTCCGGCGCCGCCGGGCTGGTGCTCTTCTACCGGGCGCTGGCCACCGGCGTGATGTCCGTCGTCGCCCCGACCACCGCGACCACCTCCGCGGCCCTGCCCGTCCTGTACGGCCTGGCCACCGGGGAGCGGCCCGAGCCGCCGGCGCTCTGCGGTGTGGTGCTGGCACTGGTCGCGGTGCTGCTGGTCAGCCGTGATCCCTCGCGGAGCGCGTCCGGGAACGGCCGGGGGCCGCTGGTGGCCGCGCTGGTGGCGGGCGTGGGGTTCGGCGGCTTCTTCGTCCTGCTGGCGCAGTCGCCCGCCGAGACCGGGATGTGGCCGCTGTTCGGCGCGCGCCTCTCCTCGATCGCCCTCATCGCCCTGCTGGCCCTGGCCACCGGCCGTACGCTGCGGCCGGGCGCGGGCGCGCTGCGGATCATCCTGGCGGCCGGGGTCCTCGACATGCTGGCCAACGTGCTGTTCATGTTCGCCCAGCAGCGCGGCATGCTGAGCCTCGTCGGCGTGCTGGTCTCCCTCTACCCGGCGAGCACGCTGGTGCTGGCCAGATACGTCCTGAAGGAGCGACTCAACGTCGTGCAGATGACGGGCATCGGCTTCACCCTCGCGGCGGTCGCGCTGATCGCCGCGGGCTGAGCCCCGGATCGGTCATAAGCCGCCGGTCAGGCGGCCTGGCGCTGCTCGGGCAGGCGGACGGCGCCCTCCTCGCGGGCGTAGTCCTCAAGCATCGTCCTGAGCTGACGACGGCCACGGTGCAGCCGGGACATGACGGTGCCGATGGGCGTGCCCATGCGCTCGGCGATCTCCTTGTAGGCGAAGCCCTCGACGTCGGCCAGGTAGACCGCGACGCGGAAGTCCTCGGGCAGGGAGCGCAGCGCGTTCATCACGGCGCTGTCGGGCAGCTGTTCGAGCGCCTCGGTCTCGGCGGACTTCAGCCCGGAGGACATGTGGGACTCGGCGGCGGCGAGCTGCCAGTCCTCGATCTCCTCGGTCGCCGAGAGCTTGGGCGAACGCTGCTTCTTGCGGTACTCGTTGATGAAGTTGTTGGTGAGGATCCGGTGCAGCCACGCCTTGAGGTTGGTCCCCTCCCGGAACTGGTGGTAAGAGGTGAACGCCTTGGCCACCGTCTCCTGCACGAGGTCCTCGGCGTCGGCGGAGTTGCGGGTCAAACGCATCGCGGACGCGTAGAGCTGGGTGGTGACCGGAACGACGTCGCGCTCGAACCAGTCCTGGCGCTGCTCTTCGGTCATCGTGATCACGTGTTCTTCCCCCTTGTACTGATTCCCCCCACCACCGTCCGGCACAGGCACGACACGCCCTTTCCGGCGGCTTGTCGAATGCTCGCAGGCGGCTCGTAAGCGGGCCGTTAAGAGCTCTTCCGCCTGGTCAGGAGGTTGGTCGTCGGCTGCTTCGAAGGCGGGTACGACACGCCCTACAGCCGGACAAGTCTCATTATCGTAACATCTCCCTCTGAAGATGGTAGAGGTTGTGTCCATCATCACATAACCCCAGCTCGCGCTACTTTTGGGTGCATGGAATACGTGGACAGGCATGACCCCTATACCCGCTCCTGGGTGGCCGAGGCCATCCGTCACGTCGAGGCCGACGCCCACCGAAGCTGCGATACCCATCTCCACGTCTTCCCGCTTCCCACGCACTGGGGGGTAAACCTCTACCTCAAAGACGAGTCCGTCCACCCAACCGGTTCACTCAAGCACCGCCTGGCCCGATCCCTGTTCCTGTACGGCCTGGCCAACGGTTGGATCGGCCCCTCGACCACGGTCGTCGAGGCCTCCAGCGGCTCGACCGCGGTGAGTGAGGCCTACTTCGCCAGGCTGGTCGGCCTGCCGTTCGTCGCGGTGATGCCCGCCTCGACGTCCCCCGAGAAGATCGCCCTGATCGAGTTCTACGGCGGCAGGTGTCACCTCGTTCAGGACCCCGGGACCATCTACGAGGAGTCCCGCCGGGTCGCGGCCGAGACCGGCGGCCACTTCATGGACCAGTTCACCTACGCCGAGCGGGCCACCGACTGGCGCGGCAACAACAACATCGCCGAGAGCATCTTCCAGCAGATGGAGATGGAACCCCACCCCGAGCCGACCTGGATCGTGGTCGGCGCCGGCACCGGCGGCACGTCCTCGACCATCGGCCGCTACATCCGCTACCGGCGGCACCAGACCAGGCTCGCGGTGGTCGACCCGGAGGGGTCCGCCTTCTACCCGGGCTGGTGCGCCGGCGACGACACCGTCACCGCCCCCGGCTCCCGCATCGAGGGCATCGGCCGCCCCCGGGTCGAACCGTCGTTCATGCCCACCGTGATCGACCGCATGATCCAGGTCCCGGACGCCCTGTCCATCGCGGCGATGCGCTGGGTCCGCGAGGTCACCGGCCGCGACGTCGGCGGCTCGACGGGCACCAACGTCGCGGCCGCCGTACGGATCCTGCGGGAGATGCGCCAGGCGGGCGAGCGGGGCAGCGTCGTCACCCTGATCTGCGACGGCGGCGAACGCTACCGCTGCACCTACGGCGACGACGCCTGGCTCGCCGAGCGCGGCCTGGACATCGCCCCTCACCTGGAGGAACTGAGGTCCTTCCTGGCCGAGCCCTGACATCCCACCCGAAGGGACCCGCTCAGGAGGCCCTGGCGGGATCGACCCCGAAGACCTTCGCGACGTCGTCGAGGATGGCGTGGGCGCCCTGGATGCCGACCGCGCTCATCCAGATGACGTCGGCGACGTCGTGCTTGGCGCCCTTGAGCCTGCCCCAGAGCGGGTTGGCCTGGAACTCCTTCTTGATCGGCTCGGCCGCCGGGTCGGGGTAGGCCGCCACGAAGATGTGCTCGGCGTCGAGCTGGGAGATGTTCTCCTGGCTGATGTTCACCGCGATCGTCTCGGTCGTGGTCGGCTGGTCCTTCGGCCGGACGAAGCCGACGTCCTTCAGCACCAGCCCCGAGTAGGAGTTCTCCACGTACAGGCGCACGGTCGGCTCCCCGGCGAACCGGACGACCGAGACGGTCGGCATTCCGCCGTTCTTCTTGTCGATGGAGGCGCCGAGCGCGGCGGCGCGGTCCTGGTAATCCTTGAGCCTGGTCTCCGCCAGGTCCTCCTTGCCCAGGGCCCGCCCCATGAGCCTGAGGTTCTCCTTCCAGATCGCGCCGGTGGTCTCACTGAACACCGTCGGAGCGATCTTCGACAGCTTGTCGTACAGCGCCTCGTGCCGGACCTTCGCCGAGACGATCAGGTCGGGCTTGAGGGCGATGATCCGCTCCAGGCTCGGCTGTTCGAGCGTGCCGACGGAGACGGCGTCCTTGGCGTGCCCGAGGACCGGGGTCAGATAGTCGGGGAGCTTGTCGTCGATCGCCCGGTAGGTGGTGAACCCGACGACGTCGGTGTCCAGGGTGAGCACTGCGTCGACGAAACTCTGGTCGAGGGTCACGACCCGCACCGGCCTGGCCGGGATCACGGTCTCGCCCATGGCGTGCTTCACCGTGCGGGGGAAGCCCTCCGCGTTCGCCGCCCCGGCCGAGGGATCCGCCCCCGTCCCGGTTTCCGCGGCGGGCTTCGCGGTGGTCGGCGTACTCGTGCCGCAGGCGGCCAGCCCCGCCGACAGTACGGCCGTCGCCATCCCGAGCGCCACGGCGCGCAATGTTCTCATCAGGACTTCCTCCAAGGTAAGGCACGCCTAAATTAGATTAGGCATGCCTAAACTGTCATACTCGTTCGGAGCCCGACAATCGGGGTCCCGGTCCGCGGGACGGTGTCCGGTCTCCGGCAGGCGAGAGGAGCGCGCGTGAGCACGACGGCGGTCATCGCGCGGTCCCCCTCACCCAGGGGCGTTCTCACGGCCCTGCGTACCCGCAGGTCGATCGTGGTCGCCGGGTTGTTCGCCCTGCTGCTGACCGCCGTCCTGCTGAGCCTCGCGGTCGGCGCGAAACCGGTCCCGCCCGGCGACGTGTGGCACGCCCTGACCGGCCCGTCGGGCACCGAGAACGACATCGTCGTGCGGTCGCTGCGCGTGCCCAGGACCGCCATCGGGGTCATGGCCGGGATCGCCCTGGGCGTCGCGGGCGCCCTCATGCAGGGGCACACCCGCAACCCGCTGGCCGACCCCGGTCTGCTCGGCGTCACCCAGGGCGCGGCGTTCGCGATGGTGCTCGCCATCATGACGCTCGGCGTCACCGGCCTGTACGGCTACATCTGGTTCGGCCTGGCCGGGGCCCTCGTCGCCAGCGCCGGAGTCTTCGCCCTCGGCATGGTCGGCGGACGGTCCGGCCCGACCCCGCTGACCCTGGCCCTGGCCGGCACGGCGGTCAGCTCCTTCCTCTACGCGCTCACCTCGGCCCTGGTCCTGATGGACGAGCAGGCGATGGACGTCTTCCGGTTCTGGCAGACCGGCTCGATCGCGGGCCGGGGCGCGGAGACCGTCACCCAGGTGCTGCCGTTCGTCGTCGTCGGGCTCCTGCTCGCCCTGGTCAACGCCCCCGGCCTCAACGCGCTCGCCCTCGGCGAGGACGTGGCCAGGGCACTGGGCCAGAACGTCACCCTGACCCGCGCCGTCGGCATCTGCGCGATCGCGCTGCTCACCGGCGCCTCGGTCGCGGCCTGCGGCTCGCTGGCCTTCCTCGGCCTGATGGTCCCCCACCTGGCCCGCCCGCTCTCCGGCCCCGACAACCGGTGGCTGCTGCCGTACGCGGGGCTGATCGGCGCGGTGGCGCTGCTGCTCGCCGACGTGACGGGACGGGTGGTCGCCCGGCCCGGCGAACTGGAGGCAGGAGTGGTCCTCGCCCTGCTCGGCGCGCCGTTCTTCGTCGCCCTGGTCCGCCGCAGGAAGCCGGTCCGCCTGTGAACCCCACCCCCGTGTACGGCCTGCGCCCCTCTGAGACGAAGGCCCCGACAAGGGCACAGACAAAGGCGCTACGGGCCGGTCCCGCCTCCTGGCCGCTGCGGCCACGCCCCGTCCTGACGGCACTGGTCCTGCTGGCCGCCGCCGTACTGCTGACCGGGCTCGGCATGCGGATCGGCGACATCCCGATGAGCCTGGCCGAGGTGGGCCGGGCCGTCGTGGGGGACGGCCCCGACCACCTCGTGGTGATGGAGCTGCGGCTGCCCCGGGCGCTCACCGGCGTCCTGGTCGGCGCGGCGCTCGCCCTGGCCGGGGCGATCACCCAGGCCATCGCGCGCAACCCGCTGGCCAGCCCCGACATCCTCGGGGTGACGCCGGGCGCCAGCGTGTGCGTGGTCGCGGCCATCGTGGCCACGTCGAGCGCCGCGGGCGGGGCGGGCGGCATGCTGGCCTCGGTCGGGATTCCGCTGCTCGCCCTGCTCGGCGGCGCGGCCGGGGCGCTGGCCGTCTACACGCTCGCCTGGCGGGGCGGCCTGGACGGCTACCGCCTGGTGCTCGTCGGCATCGGCGTCTCGGTGATGTGCGTCAACGTCAAGTACTGGCTGCTGACCATCGGCGACGTCAACGACAGCGGGCGCGCCATCGTCTGGATCACCGGCTCGCTGAACGGCAGGGGCTGGGAACACGTCGTCCCCGTCGCGGTTGCGCTGGCCGTACTGGTCCCGGCGACCCTGGTCGGCGCCCGCTCACTCGGCGCGCTGCGCTTCGGCGAGGAGACCGTCACCGGGCTCGGGGTGCGCCCCGACCTCACCAGGAGCCTGATGATCCTGGCCGCCGTGCTGCTGGCCGCGCTCGCGACCGCCGCGGCGGGCCCCATCGCCTTCGTCGCGCTGGCCGCGCCACAGATCGCGTTGCGCCTGGCCGGAGCGGCCCAGCCTCCGCTCGTGGTGTCCGCTCTCACCGGTGCCGTCCTCACCAGCGCCTCCGACCTGGTCGCGCGGACCGCGTTCAGCCCCGTCGAACTTCCCGTCGGCGTGGTCACCGCGGTCCTCGGCGCCCCCTATCTGATCTATCTCCTCGTCCGCGCGCGAAGAAAGGCACGACCTTGAGACTACGGGCCGTCGACGTCAAGCTCGGGTACGGCGACCGCGTCATCGTCGACGGGCTCGACCTCGGGATCGAGGCCGGGACGGTGACGACGATCATCGGCCCCAACGGATGCGGCAAGTCCACGCTGCTGCGCGCGCTGGGACGCCTGCTGAAGCCCTCCGGCGGCGAGGTGCTGCTGGACGGCAAACGCATCGACAGGATGCCGACCAGGGAGGTCGCGAAGATCCTGGGAGTGCTGCCGCAGGCCCCCACGGCCCCCGAGGGACTGACCGTGGCCGACCTGGTGGCCAGGGGACGGCACCCGCACCAGACGTGGTACCGGCAGTGGTCCTCCGGTGACGAGACGGCCGTCAACGAGGCCCTGTCCATGACGGGCCTGCTCGACCTGGGCGAACGCCCGCTCGACGAGCTGTCCGGCGGGCAGCGTCAGCGCGCCTGGATCTCGATGGCCCTGGCCCAGGGCACCGACCTGCTGCTGCTCGACGAGCCGACGACCTTCCTCGACCTGGCGCACCAGATCGAGGTCCTCGAACTCGTCCGCCGCCTGCACGGGGAGCTCGGCCGTACGGTGGTGATGGTCCTGCACGACCTCAACCTCGCCGCCCGCTACACCGACCACCTGGTCGCCATGCGCTCGGGCAAGGTCGTCGCCGCCGGGCCCCCCGCCGAGGTCCTCACCGAGGAGTTGCTCGCGAAGGTCTTCGACCTGGCCGCCCGGGTCATCGAGGACCCGGTGGCGGGCACCCCCATGGTCGTGCCCGTCGGGCCGCTGCCCTCCGCCGGAGACCGCGCCCGGCGCAACGGGGCGCTCCTTCGGGACTGACGTCCCCACCGGGACGCGGCGTTCACCGCGTCCCGGTTCCTGGTGGCTCTCTCAGTCGCCGAGCAGGGCGTCCACGAAGACCTCGGGGTCGAACGGGGCCAGGTCGTCCGGCCCCTCACCGAGGCCGACCAGCTTGACCGGCACTCCGAGCTCACGCTGGACGGAGATGATGATGCCGCCCTTGGCGGTGCCGTCGAGCTTGGTCAGGGCGATACCGGTGACGTCGACGACCTCGGCGAACACCTGGGCCTGGCGCATGCCGTTCTGACCCGTGGTCGCGTCCAGGACGAGCAGGACCTCGTCGACCGTCGCCTTCTTCTCGATGACGCGCTTGACCTTGCCCAGCTCGTCCATCAGGCCGGTCTTGGTGTGCAGACGGCCCGCCGTGTCGACGATGACCACGTCCACCTTGTCCTCGATGCCCTTGGCCACGGCGTCGAAGGCCACCGAGGCCGGGTCGCCGCCCTCGGGACCACGCACGACCTCGGCGCCGACCCGGTCGCCCCAGGTCTGGAGCTGGTCGGCCGCGGCGGCGCGGAAGGTGTCGGCGGCGCCGAGCACGACCTTGTTGCCGTCGCCGATGAGGGAACGCGCCAGCTTGCCGGTCGTCGTGGTCTTGCCGGTGCCGTTGACGCCGACGACGAGCACGACCGCGGGACGCTCCCCGTGCGGCTTGACGTGCAGGGTGCGGTCGGTGTCGGCGCCGATCTGGGTCAGCAGCTGCTCCTTGAGCAGTCCGCGCACCTCGGCGGGCGTCCTGCTGCCCAGCACCTTCACCTTGGTCCGCAACTCCTCGACCATCGCCTGGGTCGGGGCGACGCCGACGTCCGCGGTGATCAGGGTCTCCTCGATCTCGTCCCAGGTGTCGTCGTCGAGACGGTCACGCGAGAGCAGGTCGAGCAGGCCCTTGCCGAGGGTGCTCTGGGACCGGGCGAGCCTGGCGCGCAGCCGTACCATGCGGCCCGCCGAGGGCGGCGGGATCTCGACGGCCGGGGGGACGACCATGGGCTCGGCGGGCTTGGCCGGCGGCGGAAGAGTGGTGGTCGCCGCGTCGTCGTCCTGCGCGGCCCCCACGGGAGGCGCCTGTTCCTCCCCGGGAACGGGCCGCACCTCGGGCGGCTCCACCGGAGGAGCCGACTTGCCCCGCGGCCTGAGCAACAGGAACATGCCGCCCGCCGCCAGCAGGGCGACAACGACGATGATCGCGATTATGCCGAGATAGCCTTCCACAAGAGCACAGTTTTCCAGACCCCCCGGAATGCTCCGACCCCCCGGGTCAAGTCACCCCCCATCGATCTTGACTGCTCACCCTTCCCACCACGACGACACAGACGTCCCCCGCACCTGCCCGCGTGGACTTTCCACCTCCGAAGCGAGGGGTCGGCCGACACCCCCGGCGCCAAGTGTGAAGAGTTTCGGCTTGGGCGCGTCGGTGTCTGGACTGAGGAACGCAGGAGCGAAGCGACGAAGAGACGAGGGAAGACACCGACCCGAAAGCGCCCAAGCCCGCGACGCCGCCAAGCGGAGCAAAGAGACACGGCTTGTGCTTTACCGGCGCCAAGTGTGAAGAGTTTCGGCTTGGGCGCGTCGGTGCTTGGACTGAGGAGCGAAGGAGCGCAGCGGATGAGTGACGAGGGAAGACACCGACCCGAAAGCGCCCAAGCCCGCGACGCCGCCAGGCGGAGCAAAGAGACACAGCCCGCGCTGCCGAAGCCGCGCAAAGAGACACAACTAACTTTCTCGAAGCCGCTGACTGATCACCTGGCTGACCCCGTCCCCCCGCATCGAGACCCCGTACAGCGCGTCGGCGATCTCCATTGTGCGTTTCTGGTGGGTGATGACGATGAGCTGTGACGTCTGCCGCAGTTCCTCGAACAGGGTCAGCAGCCGTTGGGTGTTGGTGTCGTCGAGCGCCGCCTCGACCTCGTCCATCACGTAGAACGGCGAGGGCCGCGCCTTGAAGATGGCGACGAGGAAGGCGACGGCGGTCAGCGACCGTTCCCCTCCGGACAGCAGCGACAGGCGCTTGACCTTCTTGCCCGGCGGTCTGGCCTCGACCTCGACGCCGGTGGTCAGCATGTCCTCCGGGTCGGTGAGCAGCAGCCTGCCCTCACCGCCGGGGAAGACCCGCCCGAAGATCTGCTCGAACTCGCGGGCGACGTCGGCGTAGGCGGCGCCGAACACCTGCTCGACCCGCTCGTCCACCTCCTTGACGACGAGCAGCAGGTCACGTCTGGTCTTCTTGAGGTCCTCAAGCTGGGAGGTGAGGAAGGCGTGCCGTTCCTCAAGGGCGGCGAACTCCTCAAGGGCCAGCGGGTTGACCTTGCCGAGCTGCGCCATCTGCCGGTCGGCGGCCCTGGCCCGCTTCTCCTGTTCCTCACGCACGTAGGGAACGGGGTCGCCGTCGACGGTCGGGACGGGTTCGGCCGGGCCGTACTCGGCGATGAGCGTGTCGGGTTCGACGCCGTACTCGTCGACGGCCTTGGCCTCCAGCTGTTCCAGGCGCAGGCGCCGTTCGGTTCTGGCGACCTCGCTGCCGTGCGCCCTGTTGATCAGCTTGTCCAGTTCGCCGGACAGTTCCCTGACGCGGAGCCTGATCGACTTGAGCGACTGGTCGATCTGCCCGCGCGCCTGTTCGGCCTCGTCGCGTTCCTCGGCCGCCACGGTGAGGGAGGTCTCCAGGCGGGCCAGGGTCAGCTCGGTGCCGCGGACCACGGCCTGGGCGACCAGTGCCTGCCTGCGCCGCCGTTCCCGCAGCTCGGCGGCCCTGGCGCGTTCCTCGCGCTCCCGTTCTGCGGCGCGCAGCAGTTCGTCGGCCCGGCCCGTGAGGCCCTTGACCCGCTCCTCGGCCGTCCGTACGGCCAGGCGGGCCTCCATCTCCGTCTGTCTCGCCGAGGCGCAGATCTCCGCGAGCTCGTCGCGCATCTCGGTGGTCGGTTCGGGTTCGGCCTCCACCTCGGCGGTGGCGGCGGCGAGCCGTTCCTCGATCTCGGCGAGCCCCGCGGCGTCCCGGTCGCGGGCCTCCTCGGCGGCCCGTACGGCCCTGGCGAGCCGTTCGCACTCGGCGGCGGCGGCCTCGGCCGCGGCGCCGAGCTGGGCCAGTCGCCGCGCGGTCGCGGCGGCCCGCTGGTCGGCGTCACGCTGTCTGGCCCTGATCTGGTCGAGCGCGGCCTGGGCGGCGTTCACCCCGGCCTGGGCGGTCTGCACGCCTGTCTGCGCCTCGCCCACGCCCGCCTGGGCGACCTCGACGGCGAACTGCGCCTGTGCCTCGGCTTCGGCGGCCTCCTCCATGGCGAGGCCCGCCTGTTCGGCGGCCTGCCTGGCCGTGGCCAGGTCCGCGACGGCCTCGTCGAGAGCGGCCCGCATCTGGAGGGCGGAAGCCGCGCCCGTTGAGCCTCCCCTGGCGGCGTAGGAGCCGACCAGGTCGCCGGAGCGGGTGACGGCTCGCAGCTCGGGCCACTGCTCGACGGCCTTCCTGGCCGTCTCAAGGTCGTCGACGACCAGGACGTCGGCCAGCAGGTGCGTGACGGCGGCCCGCAGCGCGTCGGGCACGGTGACCAGGTCCGCCGCCCACCGGCCGCCCGCGACGGGCATGTCGGCCCTCCGCGGGACCTGCCCGCCCGTGGCGACGAGCAGGGCCGCCCGGCCCCCGTCCTGGCGGCTGAGGAAGTCGATGGCGTCCGCGGCGGCCTGCAGCGACTCCACGGCCACCGCCTCGGCGTAGGCGCCGAGCACGGCGGCCACGGCCGTCTCCGCGCCGGGGCTGACGGTCAGCATGGTGGCCACCGGGCCGAGCACCCCGGCCAGGTCGGCGGCCAGCAGTGCCGCGGCGCCGTCCGTGCCGCTCGCCAGGCTCAGCTGGAGCGCCTCGAACCTGGCTTCGAGCGCGGCGACCTGACGCTGGGCCTCCTGGTCGGCCTTGCGGGCGACACCCACGGCGGCCTTGGCCGAGGACAGGGCCGCGTTGGGGCCCGCGACCGAGGCCTTGGCCTCCTCGGCGACGGCCTTGGCCTCCTCGACGGCCTCCCTTGCCTGTGCCACGGCCTCAAGGGCGATTTCCAGCTCTTCGGCGAGGGCGGGGTCGATCTCCGGCTCAGAGCGTTCCTGGCCCTCGTGGTCGGCGCGGGCGCGCTCGGCGCGCTGTTCGGCCTCTTCGAGGGAGAGCCTCAGCCGCCCGATCTCCTCCTCGGCCGCGCCCGCCCTGCTGTGCGCCGCGCCGGCCTGCCCCCTGAGCTTGGCCAGCCCTTCGCGCCGGTCCGCGACGGCCTTGGCCTCCGCGGCCAGGCGGCGTTCCTCGGCGGCGAGCGCCGCCTCGCTCTCCGAGCGTCCCGCGACGGCCTGTGCCAGGGTCTCCCGCTCCTGGTCGAGGAGTTCCTCAAGGACGCGTTCCTGCTCCTGGATCTCCTCGGCCTCGCGCTCGTAGTCCTCCGGGTCGCGTCCTCTGCGCTCGACCGTGGTGTCGGTCGCGTTGCGGTGCCGTTCGGCGGCCAGCCCGACCAGGCCCCTGAGGCGCTCGCGGAGGGACGAAAGCCGGAAGTAGGTCTCCTGGGCGGCGGCCAGTCGCGGCTGTGCCTCGGCCTCCGCGGCCTCAAGCTCGGCCTCGGCGACCTGGCCCTGTTCCAGCTCGGTCTCCACCACCGTACGGCGGGCCAGCACGGCGGCCTCGTCGGCGGTCTCCCGCTCCAGGGTGACGCGCAGGGTGAGCACGTCGTCGGCGAGCAGCCTGAGCCTGGCGTCACGCAGGTCGGCCTGGATGACCGCGGCCTTGCGGGCGATCTCCGCCTGGCGGCCGAGGGGTTTGAGCTGTCTGCGCAGCTCGGTGGTGAGGTCCTGGACCCGGGTCATGTTGGCCTGCATCGCGTCGAGCTTCCGCAGCGCCTTCTCCTTGCGCTTGCGGTGCTTCAGAACGCCCGCGGCCTCCTCGATGAAGGCCCTGCGGTCCTCCGGGCCCGCGTGCAGCACCTGGTCGAGCTGGCCCTGCCCGACGATGACGTGCATCTCACGGCCGATGCCCGAGTCGGACAGGAGTTCCTGGATGTCGAGCAGGCGGCAGGTGTCGCCGTTGATGGCGTACTCGCTCTGTCCCGCCCTGAACATCAGGCGGCTGATCGTGACCTCGGTGTAGTCGATGGGCAGCGCGCCGTCGGTGTTGTCGATGGTGAGCGTGACCTCGGCACGGCCGAGCGGGGCCCGTGAGGACGTCCCGGCGAAGATGACGTCCTCCATCTTGCCGCCGCGCAGCGACTTGGCGCTGTGCTCGCCCATCACCCAGGCCAGGGCGTCGACCACGTTGGACTTGCCCGAGCCGTTCGGGCCGACGACGGCGGTGATGCCGGGTTCGAACCTGAGGGTGGTGGCCGAGGCGAAGGACTTGAATCCGCGCAGAGTCAGGGTTTTCAGATACATGTCACCCCTCGTCCGCCGCGTTCACCCGTGTTCACTCGCGCTTTCCCAGGCCGCCCTGTCGCTCTCGCCTGGGAAGACTACCGTTCTTCGCCCGCGCCCGCCTGTCCAGCGCCTAGGGTGCCCTGCATGGATGCGGAACGCGGCGAGGGCTCCCCGCACGGCGGGGACGGCCGTCTCAGACGGCGGGCTTTCCTGGTCGGCGGCGGGCTGGCCGCGCTCGGCCTGGGCGGTACCGCGCTCGCGATCGGTCCGGACGGTTTCCGGAACGCCTACGCCCGCGTCGTCTGCGGAGGCGTCCCCGACCCTCCCGTCGCCCGTCCCGGGGCCCGGCGGCTGAGCGAGGTCGAGGGCCGTACGGTGATCGTCTCACTGCCGCCGCGGCCACGCGACCGGACCACCGTCGTGATCATGTTTCCCGAGGGCACGGAGAACGCCCGCGCGTCGCTCGACCTCTGTTCCGCAGACCGTTACCTGGCGGCGAGCGGGGGGCGGTTCGCGGTCGCCGCGATCGACGACTGGCCCTCGGCCGACGTCGTGGGGACCGTGCTCCCGCATCTGGAGACCCAGGGGTTCGACACCGGAAGGATCGGGCTGCTCGGCTGGGCGGCGGGCGGGGCGGAGGCCCTCAGGCTGGCCGCGCAGCTGGGTTCCGGCCGGGTCGCCGCGGTGGCCGCGGCCTCACCCGCCGTCACGGCGGCACGGGCTCCGCTGCGTGACCTGGTGGACATCCCGGTCTGGCTGGGCTGCGGTGAACGCGACGACAGGGCTCCGCAGACGGAGACGATGCTGAAGGGGTTGAGGGCGCTCGGCGCGACGACGGAGGGGGGGATCTCCTCGGGGTGCCAGGACACGGCGTACCGGGTCCGTGTGCTCCCCGAGCAGTTCGCCTTCTTCTCACGTCATCTGTGAGCGATCTCGTCGTACGGCGGTGCGCCGGGCGTACCGTGTGGTCCGCCCGCCGTACATGGGTCGTTCGCCATGCGTGGCCCCGCACGTGACAGGGGTCGGCATGGCAAGGGACGCCCCGGCGAGGCGCCCCTGGACAGTGGTGTTTCGTCCCGGTCTCTAAGTGAGAACCGGCTCACGATCCTGCAGGCGGGTGAACGCCTCGTCGCGGGTGCCGGCCGCGAGTTCGTCGTTCTGGGCCTGGAGCCGGGTGAGCTCTGCCTCCAGATCACGGATACGCTGCTGAAGACGGCGCATCTCCGAGACCATACGAGGGTCAGGACCGCCGACGTGGCCGAGTAGAGCCTTCGCCATGGTAAAGGGTCCTCCACGCTGAGTGACCAGACTGGTTCGCGCACTTCTTGCCGCGGGAGGGGTGCGCGTGGTTCTTATCAAGAGTCGCACCGGCGGAAGGGGCGGTCAAGTTGAACGCTCCGTGTGGATGCACCAGTGGGCACTCTCGACAGTAAAATATACCTTATTTTGGGCGGTTTAAGGAAGCATCAGCGCTCAACGAAACCGCCAAGATTTCCTTTGGCCTCGCTCCAGCGTTCCACGACCGCGTCAACCTTTCCCGGGGTCGCACCCGCCCTGAGCTGGGAGAGCAGGTTCTCGCACGCCTCACGACCACCCTCGGCGACGACCTCGACCCGGCCGTCCTCGGTGTTCCTCGCCCATCCGGAAAGTCCGAGCTCCAGCGCTCTGGCCCGCGTCCACCAGCGGAAACCGACCCCCTGGACACGCCCTCTGACCCAGGCGGTCAGCCGTACGGCCGTCATGCCGCCGTCCCTCTCGGGCGGGGCTGGCAGCGGGGGCAGCTGTAGGAGGAACGGTTCATGAACGACTCCCTGACGATCGGCGCGCCGCAGCGCGGGCAGGGTTCGTCCCGCCTGCCGTACACGGCCAGTGAGCGCTCGAAGTAGCCGCTCTCACCGTTGACGTTGACGTAGAGGCTGTCGAAGGACGTGCCGCCCTGCGCCAGGGCCTCGGTCATCACCTCGCGGGCCGCGCCGACCAGCTCGGAGATCTTCGGCCCGGTCAGCGCCCCGGCCGGCCTGGTGCCGTGCAGGCGGGCCCGCCAGAGCGCCTCGTCGGCGTAGATGTTGCCGACCCCGCTGATCAGCGACTGGTCCAGGAGCGCCCGCTTGATCTCGGTCCGCCGGGCTCGCAGACGGCGGGCGAAGAGCGCCTCGTCGAAGTGCTCCTCGAACGGGTCGGCCGCGATGTGGGTGATCGGCTCGGGCACCTGCCTGCCGCCGGCCTCGGCCAGCGGTGTCACCAGCACGTGCCCGAAGGTCCGCTGGTCGACGAAGCGCAGGTCGGGGCCGCCGTCGGCGAAGGTGATCCGGATCCGCAGGTGTTTCTCCAGGGCCGTGTCCGGCTCGACGACCAGCAGCTGGCCGCTCATGCCGAGATGGGCCAGGATCGCGTCCGTCCCGTCGAGTGGCAGCCAGAGGTACTTGCCCCTGCGTTCGGCGGTGCCGATCGTGCGCCCCTTGAGCTGGGCGGCGAACTCCTCGGCGCCGGGGACGTGCCTCCTGATCGCTCTCGGGTGCAGCACCTCGGCCCGCGCGACGACGCGTCCGCGGACCCAGCGTTCCAGGCCGCGCCGTACGACCTCGACCTCGGGCAGTTCGGGCATGCCCCCTCCTTCGGTTCGTGCCGTACGGCTCGCGGGTCAGCCGGCCTCGCGCTTGTCGCGGTCCTCACGGATGCGGGTCCATGCGGTCTCGGCCGCCTGCTGCTCGGCCTCCTTCTTCGAACGGCCCGAGCCGGAGCCGTACTCCTCGCCGCCGACCCTGACGATCGCGGTGAAGGACTTGGCGTGGTCGGGGCCGCTCTCCTCCACGTGGTACTCGGGCACGCCGAGCGACTCGGAGGCGGTCAGCTCCTGCAACGAGGTCTTCCAGTCGAGACCGGCGCCCAGCGAGGCGGAGCGGGTGATGAGCGGGTCGAACAGCAGGTGGACGACGCGGAAGGCCTCGTCGAGGCCCTTGTCCACGTAGACCGAGCCGATCAGCGCCTCAAGGGTGTCGGCGAGGATCGAGGACTTGTCACGCCCCCCGGTGCCCTCCTCGCCCCTGCCGAGGCGCAGGAAGCGCCCGAGGCCGAGGGTGCGGGCGACGCCCGCGAGGGCGCGCATGTTGACCACCGCGGCCCTGAGCTTGGCGAGCTGCCCCTCGGGCAGGTCGGGGTGGTTGCGGTACAGGGTGTCGGTGACGACCAGGCCGAGCACGGAGTCGCCGAGGAACTCAAGGCGCTCGTTGGTCGGCAGGCCGCCGTTCTCGTAGGCGTAGGAGCGGTGCGTCAGCGCCCGCTCCAGGATCGCCGCGTCCAGTCGCACGGAGAGGACCTTGTCGAGCTCGTCACTGACGACCTCGACGGCTACCGGCTTGACACTGCTCATCCCCATGGTTTCTTCTCCTCGCACGCTTGCGGTGAAATGCGCGATGGCGAGGAAGGGAATGAGAGATGCCCGAAGATGTGGTGGGCGCCGGGAGGGTACGCGTCACCGCGTAACCCGGCGTCCACCACAGCCGCGGGCCGACCGCCATCGCATGTGGATCGCGAACGGTGGCACCGGCCGGAGAGACCCGGCCGGTGTCCGTCGGTCAGACTGCGATCAGGCGGAGGGCTCGATCACCTGACGGCGGTTGTAGGTGCCGCAGGAGGGGCACGCCACGTGCGGACGCTTCGGCGAGCGGCACTGGGGGCAGCTCACGAGCGAGACCGCGGCGGCCTTCCACTGCGACCTGCGGGAGCGAGTGTTGCTCCGCGACATCTTGCGCTTGGGGACAGCCACGTCAGCTCTCCTGATCGTTGTTATGTTCTGGAACCAGACCCTGCAGCTTGGCCCAGCGGGCGTCGACGACCTCGTGTCCGTGATCAGGCTCGGCGTCGGCCAGCCTGATCCCGCACTCCGAGCAGAGCCCGGAGCAGTCTTCGCTGCACACCGGGCTCAACGGCAGTGTGAGCACCACCGCGTCACGGAACGCAGGTTCGAGGTCGAGCAGTTCTCCGTCGAGAAGCGAGTCGTCCTCGGCGGCATCCTCCGCCGAGTAGAAGAACAGCTCCTGGAAGCTCACCTCGGTATCCGAGACGATCTCCTCCAGGCAGCGTGCGCACTCCCCCCGCAGCGGGGCCCGCGCCGTGCCCGTGACGAGCACACCTTCCATGACCGCTTCAAGCCGGATGTCCAGCTCGACGTCGGTGTCCCTGGGGACACCGATCATGTCAACACCGATGTTCGCCGGCGCCGGGAGCGTGATACTCATCCGAAGCATCGCCCCCGGTCTCCGCCCCAGGTCATGGGTGGAGATCACCCACGGGGCGCGGGGGTCAAGGCTGTGCGGAGTCATTCCACTCTCATCAGGCATGGCGAATCAACGCCGTCGTGCAAGGCAGAAACAAGAGGATACCAGGGGTCAGCCCCTGAGCCGTTCGACCAGGAGTTCCTGGACGAGATCGGGTACCAGACCGGCCACGCTCCCGCCATAACGGACGATCTCCTTGATGCGGCTCGACGACAGGAACGACACCTCGGGACCGGTGGCCATGAACAGTGTCTCGACCCCGGACATCCGGTAGTTGAGCTGGGCCATCTGCAACTCGTAGTCGAAGTCGCTGATCGCCCGCAGGCCCTTGACGATGGCCGGGATCTGCTGCTGCCTGCAGTAGTCCACCAGCAGACCGTGGAACTTGTCCACGCGCACGTTGCCGTACTCCTTGGTCACGTTCTGGAGCATCTCGATGCGCTCCTCGACCGTGAACAGGCTCTTCTTCTCGATGTTGATCAGGACGGCGACCACGACCTCGTCGTACTGCCGGCAGGCCCGGCCGATGATGTCCAGATGGCCGTTGGTAACGGGATCAAACGATCCCGGACAGACAACGCGACGCAAGGCGAAACCCCCTGCCCTATGGATTCCCGGCGGCGCGACCGTACCAAACGGCCGCTTCCCCGTAACGACGGACCCTGTCCTCCTCGTACCCCTCGGGCCACACCAGGTCTGTGCCCCGGCTCTCGCGTTCCACGACCACCAGGGCGTCCCGTTCCAGCCAGCCGCCGTCCCTCAGCCCCCTGAGCACGGCGTCGACCGCCTCGGCGCCCAGTGTGTACGGCGGGTCGGCGAACACCAGGTCGTACGGCTGCGCCGTTCCCCGTTCGAGCACCCGCTCGACGCGGTCGGCGGCCAGTTCCGCACCGGGCAGCCCGAGGGAGGCGATGTTGGCCCTGATCGTCCTGATCGCCTTGGCGTCCGACTCGACGAGCAGGGCGTGCTCCGCGCCCCGGGACAGCGCCTCAAGCCCGAGGGCCCCCGACCCCGAGTAGAGGTCGAGCACCCGGGCGCCGTCCAGGGGGCCGAACAACGACCCGACGGTTGCGAAGATCCCCTCTCTGGCCCGGTCGCTCGTGGGGCGGGTCCCCCGCCCCGGCGGCACGGCCAGCCGTCGTCCTCCTGCGCTTCCCGCGATGACTCGACTCACCGGCCCATTGTCCCAGCGGCGGCGCGGACCACGGCCCGGCGTGTCGCGACGCATCACATAACCGCAGGTCAAAAGGGTTCGGGTAGGTGATCTAGGTCAAGAGTGGGCAAGGAGTGGCGACGAAAGCGCAAGGGTCGTTCCCCCGGGTCACGACTGCTTGCATGATGAGTCCTGCGGCCTTCGGCGACCCAGGAGAAGGCCGACCGGCGTGATCGTGAGCCCTTCCGCACGCCGGTGCTCTCGGCACCTGACCCGAGGGCGGGCCCAGGCGGGGACGGCATTCGGGGGGAGGCCGTCCCCGCCTTCGGGCGTCTTCTGACCTTTCCCGCCCGCTTCGCTGCGGCCCTTCCGTGCCGCCCCAGGCCTCCCGCTCCCGTCGGCGGACGCCGAGGGCCCCGGACGCCCAAGGACCGTCTCCCGACGGGCTCAGGTCTTCTCCAGGTATTCGGCGCGCTCGTCGGCCAGCAGCCTGTCGATCTCCATGCGCAGCATCGGGTGCCCCGACAGCTCCGGATCGCTCTCCAGCACGCCCTCGGCGTCGAGGCGGGCCGAGTGGATGACCTCCTCGTCCCGCAGGAGCTGCAGCAGCTTCAGCGACGACCTGCGGCCCGACTGCGCGACGCCCAGCACGTCGCCCTCACGGCGCTGTTCGAGGTCGACCCGGGACAGCTCGAAGCCGTCGAGGGTCGCGGCCACCGCGTCGAGCCGCTGCCTGGCCGGGGTGCCGCCGGGGGCGTCGGTCACCAGCAGGCACAACCCGGGCAGCCCGCCCCGGCCGACCCGGCCGCGCAGCTGGTGGAGCTGGGAGACGCCGAACCGGTCGGCGTCCATGATGACCATGACGGAGGAGTTGGGCACGTCGACGCCGACCTCGATGACCGTGGTGGCCACCAGGACGTCCGTCTCGCCGCGGCTGAAGGCCCGCATCACGGCGTCCTTCTCCTCCGGGGGCAGCTTGCCGTGCAGCACCGCCGTACGCAGGCCGTGCAGCGGGCCCTGGGAGAGCGTCTCGGCCACGTCGAGCACCGCGAGCGGGGGGCGGCGCTCGTCGTCGTCCTTGGACAGGTCGCCCTCGTCGCCCTCTAGGTCGCCGATGCGCGGGCAGACGATGTAGGCCTGCCGTCCCAGCTCGACCTCCTCGCGCAGCCTGCTCCAGGCCCGGTCGAGGAAGTGCGGTTTCTCCGCGGCGGGGACCACGTGCGTGGTGATCGGCGCGCGCCCCGAGGGGAGCTGGGAGAGCGTGGAGACCGTCAGGTCGCCGAAGACGGTCATGGCGACCGTGCGCGGGATCGGGGTCGCGGTCATGACCAGCACGTGCGGACGGCCTCCCCCGGCCTTCTCCCTGAGCGCGTCGCGCTGCTCGACGCCGAAGCGGTGCTGCTCGTCGACCACGACCAGCCCCAGGTCGGCGAACTGCACGCGCTCCTGCAGGACCGCGTGGGTGCCGACGACGATCCCGGCCGCGCCCGAGGCGGCGTCGAGCATGGCCGTACGGCGGGCCGCCGCGCCGAGCGAACCGGTCAGCAGGGCGACCGCCGTACCGCCGAACATGCCGCCCGTCGCCAGGTCGCCGAGCATGGCCGTGATCGACCTGTGGTGCTGCTGGGCGAGCACCTCCGTCGGGGCGAGCAGTACGGCCTGGCCTCCTGCGTCGACCACCTGGAGCATGGCGCGCAGCGCGACGACGGTCTTGCCCGCGCCGACCTCGCCCTGCAGGAGCCTGTGCATGGGGTGGGCCAAGGCCAGGTCGGCGGCGATCTCCTCGCCCACGCTCCGCTGCCCCTCGGTGAGCTGGAACGGCAGGCGCGCGTCGAAGTCGGCCAGCAGCCCGTCCGCGCGGGCGGGCCTGGGGGCGGCGGGCCAGGAGGCCGCGGCCGCGCGGCGCTGCAGCAGCACCGCCTGGAGCAGGAAGGCCTCGTCGTACTTCAGCCGCTTGCGCGCCCTGGAGACGTCGGCGTGGTCGCGGGGCCGGTGGACGGCCGTGAGCGCCTCGGCCAGCCCGGGAAGCTCACGTCTGCTCCGGAGGTCGGCGGGGAGCGGGTCCTCAAGGGGCTCCAGGGTGTCGAGCAGGACGCCGAGCGCCCTGCGGATCGCCCAGGGGGTCACGTCCTTGCCCGCCGGATAGATCGGCACCAGCGCGGCGGCGAACCTCTCGGCGCCCTCCTGGCTCTCGTCGAACATCTCGAACTCGGGGTGGGAGAGCTGCCACCTGCGTTTGTCGCCCTGGCCGAACGCGCCGACCTTGCCCGCGAACATGCCCCTGACGCCGGGCCGCAGCCGGGTCTCCGCGATGTGGGAGGCCCTGCCGAAGAAGGACAGGTAGATCTTGCCCCGGCGGCCGTCGACGATCTCGACCTCCAGCCAGGTGCCGCCCTTGTTGCGCATCGGCCTGCGCATGGCCCTGGTGACCTCGCCGACGACCGTGGCGTGCTCGTCGGCCTGAAGGTCCTCGAAGTCGGTCAGCTCACCGCGCTCGGCGTAGCGGCGGGGGTAGTGCCGCAGCAGGTCGCCCACGGTGCGCAGGTCGAGGACGCTCTCCAGCAGCTTGGCGGTCTTGGGGTCAAGCGCCTTGGTCAGCGGCTCGTCGAAGCTCGTCACCCCAGAGTTTCTACCGTGTCCGTGCGACAGAATCGCCTCGACACCACGCGGGCGGGCCCGGCACGGCCGTCCGGCGGTCCCCGGGAATGCGCTACCGTTGACCCTTGGGACTATCCCCGTTCGGCCAGTCATGGCGGTCCGTGTTGTCATGTGAGGCCGGGCGTCGGGTATTCTCGTCTGGCCAGCCGGTCGTCCCGGCACGCCCGATGACCGCCGCCGACGCGGCGGATCGAGCCTCTCGACTGATCTAAGGAGCGAACCGTGGCTTCCGTCTGCGATGTTTGCGCTAAGAAGCCGACCTTCGGCAACAACGTCTCCCACTCGCACCGCCGCACCCGCCGCCGCTGGAACCCGAACATCCAGCCCGTGCGCGCAGTGGTGAACGGCACGCCGAAGCGGCTGAACGTTTGCACCTCCTGCATCAAGGCCGGCAAGGTCACCCGCTAGCCAGACGCACCCGCGGCCCGGCGCCCCCTCGTGGGGCGCCGGGCCGCGTCGTGCTGCCAGGAGTCTTTTCTGGACATCTCCTCTGAATCACCATCTTGACTGGTTAATGTCAGATGGTGAGCACCTCTCCCGCACCACTCAAACTGAGCGCCGGAGCGAGCACGGGCTCCAAGATCATCATGTCGGTTCTCGCCCTCCCCTTCGTGGCGCTTCCGCTGTTCGTGATCCTCATGGTGCGTGACCAGCACACGTCGACGGACTATCCGTACTACCCCCCGGACCACTCCCCGTTCCGGATCGAGTACCTGGTCCTGCTGATATTCGCGCTGGTCGGGACGGTCTTCCTGGGCGGTCTCGTCGCCGCCTTCCGTTTCAGGGCGACCCTCACCGGGAGTGTGCTGGAGGTCCGGCGCACGTTCAGGACACGCCGGGCCGACCTCGCCACGGCCCGCGTCTGGCTCGGCTCGACCCCCGAGTACGAGGGAAGCGGCGAGCACAGGCACCAGACCGGGCGCACCATCCCTCACCTGACGGCCCGGGACCACAACGGCCCCAAGGTACGGCTCCACCTGCGCACCGTGAACGGTTTCCTGCCGCCGCACGAGCTGGTCGCGCTGGCCGACGCCGTCGAGTCGGGCCACAGGGAGGGCCCGGACGCCGAGCAGGCGTCCAGGACCGCCGAGGTCCTGCGCCGCCTGGGCACCGACCCCATGATCGGGCTTCTGTGAACGGGGCCGGAGATCGGGCTCCGGCGGGACGTCACACGGGCTGAGACCCAGGAGGGCTAACGCCAGCGCCAGGCGTGGTCCACGGGGCCTATGCCGGAGCCGAGGGCGAAACCGTGGGCGATGGCCCCGGTGACGTACGCCTTGGCCTTCTCAACGGCGGCGGGGACGTCCTCGCCGAGCGCCAGGTAGGAGGCGACGGCCGAGGCCAGGGTGCAGCCGGTGCCGTGGGTGTGGCGGTTGTCGTGACGTTCGGCGTGGAAGCGGAACTCACGGGTGCCGTCGGTGAGCAGGTCGACCGGCTCTCCCGGCAGGTGACCGCCCTTGATCAGCGCCCAGGCCGGGCCGAGCGCGAGGACGGCGTCGGCGGCCTTGCGCATGTCCCGGTCGTCCTCGACCTTGACGCCGGTCAGCTGCGCGACCTCCCAGAGGTTGGGGGTCACGACGGTCGCGACCGGCAGCAGCCGTGTCCTGACGGTCTCGACCGCCTCCGGTGCGAGCAGCGTGTCCCCGTGCTTGGAGACCCCGACCGGGTCGACCACGACCGGCGCCCCCGCCCCGGCGAGCGCCTCGGCGACCGTCTCGACCAGTACCGGCGAGGCCAGCATCCCGGTCTTGATCGCCTGTGCGCCGATGTCTCCGAGCACCGAGTCGAGCTGGGCGCGGACCGCCTCCGCGGGCAACTCCCAGTAGCCCTGGACGCCCAGCGAGTTCTGGGCGGTCACCGCGGCGATGACGCTCATGCCGTGGACGCCGAGGGCCAGCATCGTCTTCAGGTCGGCCTGGATGCCCGCGCCGCCGCCGGAGTCGGATCCGGCGACGGTCAGCACGCGGGGAGGGGCGGAATCGGTCATGAGCCCCATCCAACCAGCTCTCGGGCATGCCCGCCGTACCGGATCAGATGACGACGCAGTCAGCCTGGGGGCTCTGGCAGGTCTTGGGGGTACTCGACTGGCCGTCCGCGCTGAAGGTGACGACCAGGTTCTCCCCCGGGTCCAGGTTCTGCCCCGAGTCGAGGACGAGGATTCCGCCCTCCTGCTTCCAGTCGGCGCCGTGCAGCGAGGTGATCTCGCCACCGACCGGCACCTTCAGCGTCAGGCCGTCGAGCTTGCCGTCCGCGGCGATGACGAGCTGGGCGGTGTAGGCCTGGGTCTTCTCCTTGACCAGGCCGAATCCGACGGTGACCCCGGAGGCCGCGGGGGTGGTCGGGGTGGGCGCCGGGGTCGCGGAGGTCTCGGGGACGCCCGGCGACTCGCCGGGCGTGTGCGGCCGTTCGCCGGTGACGAGCGCCTCCCCGGTCGGTTCCGGTGTGGGCTCGGGGTCGTCGCTCGGCTGCGCCTGCTCGGTGCGGCGCGGGGTGTGCCCGGTCTTCGGGGTCGGGCGCGCCTTCGCCTCTGGGGTCTCGGGGGTCTCGGGGGTACGGTCCGCGCGGTGCGCAGTGGCGACGGGCGCCGGGGTCCGCGGGGGCCGCGTCTCCGTCCCGCCGGGCTTGCCCGTCGGTTCCCCGGTCGGCTCCTCCGCGGGCTCCTCCGCCTCCTCTCCCGGCGGCGTGGGGTCCTCGGGATCGGTGAGCGAGTCCTCGGGGGCGGGCCGTTCCGAGGAGGCGGCCGCGCAGCCGCCGGGCGGGCAGGCGGTGGTCGAGTCGGCGGAGCCGCTGGTCAGCTGGATGGCCGCGGCGCTTCCGCCGAGGACGGCGACGACCGCGACCGCGGTGAGCAGCATCGTCCTGACGCGCCGTCTCGGCTTGCGCTCCTCTCCCGGCCAGACGGGCTCGGACAGTTCGGTCGTGGCCGACCAGCCTGATCCGAGGAACCCCTTGGCGGGTTCGGTGATCGCGGACTCCTCTGGACGGAGCCGGCGCCCGATCAACTCGTCATTGGTCCCGGACTGTTGGGGGGGCTCCGGAGCTGACTCCGGCTCACGTTTCCCCCGGTTGCGGGGGACGTCTTCCCCATGTCCACCATGGCGGCCCATGTCGCCCCTTCCTCTAGGGAATCTCGGCCGCCAAACTTCATACCATTTCAATAACCGTTTGTCGCAATTTTCACGAATGTCACAGGAAGTGGGAAAATTCACTCCCTGAAGTGATCCCACCCCTCATAGGCCATCGAACGGCCGTTGACCTGCACGCCCTTACCCGCCTCGGCCCGGCCGACCACGGTCCACTCCTGCGGCAGCCGTACGCTCTGAGGGAACGTCGCCGCGAGCGCGTGATCGTCCCCGCCGGACAGGATCCACCCGAGCGGGTCCACCCCGAGCCGCCCGGCAGCCTCCTCAAGGGGCTCGGAGATCACGAAGGCCTCCGGCAGGAGCACGATCCCCACCTCGCTCGCCTCGGCGACGTGACCGAGGTCCTGGAGGAGCCCGTCGCTGACGTCGAGCATCGAGGTGGCGCCGAGCGCGGCCGCCCGGGGACCGCAGGCGTACGGAGGCGCGGGGCGGCGATGGGCGTCGAGCAGTTCGGCGGGGCCCTTCTCGCCGGCGGCGAGCAGCGCGAGCCCCGCCGCCGCGTGACCGAGCCGTCCGGTGACCGCGACCACGTCGCCGGGGCGCGCGCCGGAGCGGGTGACCGGGGCACGCCCGCCGAGGTCTCCCAGCGCGGTCACCCCGAGCACGACCAGGTCGCAGCGGGTGACGTCGCCGCCGACCACACTCGCGCCGACCAGGTCGCACTCGTCGCGGAAGCCGTCGGTGAGGTCGTCGAGCCAGCCGGTGGCGGCGTCGGCGGGCAGGCCGAGACCGACCACGATGCCGGTGGGGTCGGCCCCCATGGCAACGATGTCTGAAAGATTCTGGGCCGCAGCTTTACGCCCGATGTCGTAGCCACTGGACCAATCGCGACGGAAATGCCTACCCTCGATCAGTAAGTCTGTCGTCACGACGACCCGTCCGTCAGGAGACCTCACCATCGCGGCGTCGTCCCCGGGACCGAGAAGCACGGTCCCACCTTGTGGCAAGCGTTCGGCTATACGTGCGACAACTCCGAATTCGCCGAGATCTCCGACTGTGATGACACACCTCCCGTTCATCACAGGGTACGGTGGCCCTTCGGCACTGATCCAATCGCCCGGGAGGACGTTATGGTGCAGGCCTACATCCTGATCCAGACCGAGGTCGGCAAGGCCGCGAACGTGGCCGGACAGATCTCCTCGATCACCGGTGTCACCCAGGCCGAGGACGTGACCGGACCCTACGACGTGATCGTCCGCGCCGAGGCCCGCAACGTGGACGAACTCGGCAAGATGGTGGTGGCCCAGATTCAGGCGGTGGAGGGCATCACACGTACTCTTACGTGTCCCATCGTCCATATCTGACCTCACCGGGAGACTCCATGTCACTCCGGTTCGCCCGCTGGGCCGCGCTCGCCTGCCTCCCTCTGCTCCTGGCGGGATGCGGCGGCGCGGTCCGCGTGGACCCGCCCGTTCCCGAGGGAGCGGCCGCCGCCGCGTGCAAGGCTCTCGGCGGACGGCTGCCCAAGACCCTCGACGGTGTGGACCGGGTCGAGTCGTCGCCCGCCTCGCCGTACGTCGCGGTGTGGGGGCAGGCGCGGATCGCGCTGCGCTGCGGGGTGACCCGGCCGTCGACGATGGCCGCCACCGACGAGGTGCCGGAGATCAACGGGGTCGCGTGGTTCAACGACCCCGCCAGGCCCGCCCTGTTCACCGCGATCGGCAGGCAGGCCTACGTCGAGGTGACGATCTCCCGCGAGCACGTCCCGGGGAACGTCCTGGTCGACCTCTCCGGGCCGATCAAGGCGGCGCTCCCCCAGACGGGCTGACCTACCTGAGCCCCGGCGCGCGGTTCAGCGCCAGCTGGATCAGCCGGTCGACAAGCTCCCCGTACGGCACGCCGGTCGCGGCCCACAGCTGCGGCGCGACCGAGACCGAGGTGAAGCCGGGCATCGTGTTGATCTCGTTGAGGATCAGCCGGCCGTCCTCGGTGTAGAAGAAGTCCACCCGGGACAGGCCCTCACAGCCGAGCGCCTCGAAGGCGCGCACGGCCATCGCGCGCAGCTCCTCGGCGACCTCGGCCGGAATGTCGGCGGGCACGGCCAGGGACATCTCGTCGCCGATGTACTTGGCCTCGAAGTCGAAGAACTCGTGGTCGCCGTGGACCAGCACCTCACCGGGCAGGCTGGCCCTGGGCGCCTCGTCACCGGGGGACTCCAGCACGGCGCACTCGATCTCGCGGCCCACGATGGCGGCCTCGACCAGCACCTTGGGGTCGTGCTCGCGGGCGAACTCCACGGCCCTTTCGAGCTCCTCGCGGTCGTTGGCCTTGGAGATGCCCTGGCTCGACCCGGCGCGGGCGGGCTTGACGAAGACCGGCCAGCCGAGCTCCTCGACCTCCTTGAGGACCCGCTCGCGGGCGGTGCGCCAGTCACGGTCGCGCACGACGACGTACGGCCCGACCGGCAGGCCCGCGGCGGCCAGCACCGTCTTCATGTAGCCCTTGTCCATACCGACCGCGCTGGCCAGCACCCCGGAGCCGACGTAGCGGACCCCGGCCATCTCCAGCAGCCCCTGGATCGTGCCGTCCTCGGCGAAGGGGCCGTGCATCACCGGGAAGACGACGTCCACCTGGCCGAACTCGACCGGGATGCTGCCCGCTTCGTAGACGACCAGCGCGTCGCCGCCGGTCGGCAGCGCGAGCGCCGTTCCCGTGGCGTCGACGACCGGCATCTCGCCGTTCTCGATCGCGTAGCGCTGCTCGCCGGAGGCGAGCACCCACCGCCCGTCCTGGGCGATGCCCACGGGGAGAACCTCGTACTTGGACCGGTCGATGGCCTCAAGGACGCTCCCGGCCCCGAGGAGGGAGACGCCGTGCTCGGAGTTGCGGCCACCGAAGACGATTGCAACCCGCGGGCGGGTTTCGCGCTGCTCGCTCATGATGACCGAATGTACCCCCTCTGGGCCGTCATCCCGGCTGTCAGACGCGCCTATCGTCCCGATCCGGGGCCCTTTCCGCTGTCCGGGGCCACCCCTTGGTCGAGGAGGGCGTCCAGAGCCCTCGTCACGTCCATGATGAGGTCCTCCGCGTCCTCCAGGCCGATCGAGAAGCGGACCGCCCCGGCGTCGATCCCGGCGGCCCCGCCGAGCTGCGGATGGCTGGTCGAGGCGACGTGCGCCGCCTTGGTCCTGGTGCCGCCGACCGAGGTGGCGATCGAGGCGATCCTGAGGCCGTCGGCCAGCGCGACGCCCGCGTCGTAGCCGCCGTGCGGGGTGACCGTCACGCAGGCGCCGTACCTCGTCCCCTCAGGGCCCGAGTCGAACAGGTGCCTGGCCAGCTGGTGGCCGGGGTGTCCCGGCAGGCCCGGGTAGTCGACCCGGCGCACCGCGGGGTGCTTGGCCACCGCGGCGGCGAAGACCATCGCGGTCGCGCACATCCTGCGCACCCGGAGCGGGAGGGTCGCCAGCCCCCTGCGGAGCAGGAAGGCGTCGTCGGGGGAGAGCGTGCCGCCGGTGTCGAGACGGACCTCGCCGAGCTGCGCGATCAGGTCGGGACGGCCGACCGCGACACCGCCCTCGCAGTCGTCGTGGCCGCCGAGATACCGGGTCGCCGAGTGGACGACCAGGTCGGCGCCGTGTTCGAGCGGGCGGCAGACGACCGGGGTCGCGAAGGTCGAGTCGACGACAAGCAGCGCCCCGGCCCTGCGGGCGATGCGGTACAGGCCCCGGATGTCGGAGACGGCCATGGCCGGGTTGGACAGGGTCTCCGCGTAGATGATCTTCGTGTTCGACCTGACCTCGGCGTTCACCCGGCTGAGATCGCCGTAGTCCGCGAAGCCCGCCGAAACACCGAACCTGGAGAGCACGTTGGTGATCAGCGAGTAGGTCCCGCCGTGCACGGGGATCGGGGCGACGATGTGCGCTCCGGCCCGCAGGAAGGTCATCAGGACGGCGGTGATCGCGGCCATCCCCGAGGAGAAGGCCTGCCCGGCGACGTCCTTGGGCGCCGCGGCCCCTTCGAGCGAGGCGACCGCGGCGGCGAAGGCGGCGGTCGTCGGGTTGTCCACCCCGCCGTGGGCGAAGCCCGAGCTCTTCTCGTCGCACATCTCGGCGTACTCGGCCGAGTCGGCGAAGCCCCAGGCGGAGCTGCGCCACACCGGCAGGCCGAGCGGGCTCTGCCGGGGGTCGGCCAAGGGGGGCAGGTGGACCGCGCGGGTGTTCTCACCGTTGGGTCTGCGCATTCGTCGGCTCACCGGATTCGCGCCGGGGGTACTCCGATCCCGGGGCGGGGTGACGGCGCTTCCCTCCCTCGCGGTGTCGGCGGGATCGTACGGCCGACGCCTCCGGGCTCCCTCTCCCGTGTCCTCGGCGGCGAGGACGACAGGGAGGTCAAACGCCGTACCGTTCTGGTTTGAGGGTTCGCGACATCAGCAGGTTCCCGGCCTCGGCGGGAGGCAACCCGTCGTGCACGACGGCCACAACCACCTCCGTGATCGGCATCTCGACATCGTGCTTCCTGGCCAGTTCCAGAACCGACTCGCAGGATTTGACTCCTTCGGCGGTCTGCTTCGTCGCGGCGACGACCTCGGCCAGGGTCATCCCCCGGCCAAGATTCTCACCGAAGGTACGGTTCCTGGACAATGGGGAGGTGCAGGTCGCTATGAGATCGCCCATTCCGGCCAGCCCGGCGAAGGTGTGCGGATCGGCGCCGAGCGCCTCGCCCAGCCGGGAGATCTCCGCGAGTCCCCTGGTCATCAGCATCGCGCTGACGTTGTCGCCGAGCCCCATCCCCGCCGAGACGCCGACGGCGAGGGCGATCACGTTCTTGACGGCGCCGCCGAGTTCGACCCCGACGACGTCCGGGTTGGTGTAGGGGCGAAACCACGGCGGCAGGTGGCAGGCCTCCTGGAGGCGTTCCATGGCGCGCCGGTCGGCGCAGGCGACCACGGTCGCCGCGGGCTGGCCCCTGACGATCTCACCGACCAGGTTGGGGCCCGAGACGACCGCGACCCGCTCCTTCGGCACCTCGGCGACCTCGCAGATCACCTCGCTCATCCGCTTCGTCGTGCCGAGCTCGATGCCCTTCATCAGGCTGACCAGCACCGCCTCCGGCGGGAGGTACGGCTTCCACCCGGTCAGGTTCACCCGCAACGTCTGGGACGGCACGGCCAGCACCACGAAGTCCGCCCCGTCCAGGGCCTCGGCAGGGTCGGTCGTCGCGCGCAGGGTCTCGGGCAGCCGTACGCCCGGCAGGTAGTCGGGGTTCTCGTGGCGGCGGTCGATCGCCTCGACGACCTCGGGGCGCCTGCCCCACAGAACGGTCTTGCCTCCCGCGCCCGCGAGGATCATCGCGAATGTGGTGCCCCACGAGCCCGTGCCGAATACAGCCGCCTTGGTCATTTCATCACCGTACGTCGAAGTCAATGGTCCGAGGGCCGCTTGAACGGTGCCGGCGGCGCCTTCTCCCCCCGCAGCTCGGCGAGCTGAGCGGTGACCGCCGCCATGATGTCCGCGGTCGCCGCGCGCAGCACGTCGGCGTGCAGGGGCCGCCCCTCGTACTTCGACAGGTCGACCGGTGGCCCCGCCAGCACGTGGAAGGTCTTACGCGGCCAGAGTCTTGGCCGTTTACCGCCGTAGGGCAGGATCTCCTGGGCGCCCCAGTGCGCCACCGGGATCACCGGCGCGCCGGTCGCCAGCGCCAGCCTGGCCGCGCCGGTCTTGCCCTCCATCGGCCAGAAGTCGGGGTCGCGGGTGCAGGTGCCCTCGGGATAGAACATCACGCACGCGCCCTCGGCGATCCTGCGCTCCGACTCGGCGAGCGATCGGGAGGCCTCCGCGCTGCCCCGGTGGACCGGGATGGCCATCAGCCCGCGCACCGCGCGCCCGAGCAGCGGCACCGAGAACAGTCCGGCCTTGGCCAGGATCGTCGGCCAGCGGCCGTTGTTGTAGAGGTAGTGGGCGACCAGGACCGGGTCGAGCCACGACAGGTGGTTGACGGCCAGGATGACCCCGCCGGTCGGCGGCAGCCGCTCGGCCCCGCGCCAGTCCTTCCTGACCAGGAGCCACGAGATCGGCTTGACGATCGTGACGGCCAGGGCGACCCAGAACCGGGAAGGCCATCCAGGACGTCTCATGAACTCCTCCGTAAGCAGTGATGCGCCCCAAGTGTCCCGGTTGGCCGTACAGGATGTCGAGGCGCGATGCTTAAGGCTATGCCTGCTCCGCAGAGTTCAGCCTGGACCCTCGTCGTGCCGGTCAAGACGTTGGTCGCCGCCAAGACGCGGCTGTCGAGGGCGGCGGGCCCGCACCGGGCCGCCCTGGCCGTCGCGTTCGCCTGCGACACCGTCGAGGCCGCGCTGGCCTGCGCGACGGTCGCGCGCGTCGTGGTCGTGACGAGTGATCCCGTGGCCGCGCCCGCGCTCGCCGGGATCGGCGCCCATGTGGTGGGCGATCCCGAGGCCGGCCTGAACGCGGCGCTGCGGCACGGCGCCACCGAGGCCGTACGGCTGGCGCCCGCCGGCTCCGTGGGCGCGCTCCAGGCCGACCTGCCCGCGCTGCGGCCCGCCGAACTCGCCCTGGTGCTGGCCGCGGCCGGCGAGTTCGACCAGGCGTTCCTGCCCGACGCGGCCGAGATCGGCACGACCTTCTACGGCGTACGGCCCGGCGTCCCGTTCACCCCGGGCTTCAGCGGCGAGTCGCGTGAGCGTCATCTGCGGTACGGCGCCAAGGAGCTCTGTCTTGAGGGGGTCGCCTCGGTACGCCGGGACGTGGACACCCCGGACGACCTGCGCAGCGCCCTGTCCCTCGGGGTCGGTCCCCGCACCCTCGCCGTGGTGGAGAAGATCGAAAGGGAGTCCCCCGCCGGGGGGACTCCCTCTTCCTCCTGACCCGCCCGTGCCCGCCGTGTCCGCCGTTCCGGGCCGGAGGCGCTCCGGCTCCGAACGGCGGGCCCCCGCGGGCGGGGCGCCGTGGCGGGGTCAGTGCCCGGCGTTCTCCCCCTCCCTGGCCTGCTTGGGCAGCAGGAAGGCCGTGACGAAGGTCAGCAGGAGCATCCCCGCGACCACCCACAGGACCGTGCCCGCCGCGCCGACGAAGTCGGGCCTGAGGGTGGCCGCGGCCTGGTCGAAGAAGACCGTGCCGAGCAGGGCGACACCGACGGCGCCACCGAGCTGCTGGATCGCGGTCAGCGTGCCCGAGGCCGAGCCGGTCTCGTGCTGCTCGACGCCGGCCAGGATGATGTCGAAGAAGGGCGCCATCAGCAGACCCATGCCGAGCCCGGTGACCGCCAGGGAGGGAACGAACTGCCAGGCGGTCACACCGGTGCCGGCCTGGGCGATCGTCAGCAGGACTCCGACGACGCCGAGCGCCATGACGAGGATGCCGCCCTGCAGGACCTTGCGGCCGAACTTCGCGACCGCCTGCGCCACCCCGAACCCGGCGACCATGCCCAGCGACCAGGGGATCATCACCAGGGCCGCCTGGAGCGTGGAGTAGCCCAGGCCGATCTGGGTGTAGAGGTTGAACACCAGCGCGAAACCGGACATGGCGGAGAAGAAGACCAGGCCCGTCGCCAGACCGCCGGTGAAGGCGCGCTTGCGGAAGAGGCTGGGGACGACCAGCGGGTCACCGCCCGTCCGGCTCTTCCTGGCCTCGAACCAGCCGAAGAGCACGAAGAGCACGGCGGAGGCGCCCATCATCAGGAAGGCCCAGGCGGGCCAGTCGCTCTCCCTGCCCTGGACCAGGGGGAAGACCAGCAGGAGACCGGCCAGGGAGGCCAGCAGCACGCCGGGGACGTCGAGCTTGAGCGGGTGCGGCGAACGGGACTCGGGCAGGAAGCGCATTCCCATCAGGACGGCGGCCAGGCCGAGCGGCAGGTTGATCAGGAAGATCATGCGCCAGCCGGTGCCGAAGAAGTCGGCGTCGACCAGCCATCCGGCCAGGATCGGGCCACCGACCGTGGACAGGCCCATGACCGGCCCGAACAGGCCGAACGCCGCGCCCATCTCCTTCGGCGGGAACATCTCCTTGATCATGCCGAGCCCCTGCGGCAGCATGACGGCGCCGAACAGGCCCTGCAGGACCCGCGCGCCGATGAGCAGTTCGGGTGACTGGGCGAGGCCGCACAGCAGCGACCCCAGGGTGAACCCGGCCGCGCCGATGACGAACATCCGCCTGCGGCCGAAGATGTCACCGAGTCTGCCGCCGGTGATCAGGCCGACCGCCATCGAGAGGGTGTAGGCGGCGCCGAGCCACTGGATGACGGAGGCCGAACCACCGAGCTCGTTCCTGATGGTCGGCCCGGCGATGTTGGTGACCATGGCGTCGAGGAGGTCCATCACCTCGCCGAGCAGGATGACGGCGAGCGCGACCCAGCGCCACCGGTGGAGGGGCGGCTCGGCCGCCTTCCGAAGTGGTTCTGACACGTCTGTGGTCATGGGGGGACTCCCAGCGGTTGGAGGGATTGCGATGAACAGCGTTCACCATACACGAGCATTGTTCTTTCAAAGAACGTCGTTCGCCACTCAGTGCGGTGTTCTTAAGATATGTCGCATCGATGCCGAAGACAAGATATGTCGTGAAAACGAGCGGCGTTCGATGTGATGAGCAGTGTTCACCCTGGCGTTACACTGGCGTCATGAGTGACGAGCTGCCCGCACTGCCGTGGGATCGGGCACGCAGAAGGACGGGTCCGGCCCGCATCCCGCTCACCCGTGACCGGATCATCGAGGCCGCCTACACGGTGATCGACCGCGTGGGCTACGAGAAGCTCAGCATGCGCCAGGTCGCGGCCGAGCTGAACGTCGCGGTCTCCGCCCTCTACGCCCACGTCAGCGGCAAGGACGAGCTGCTCGAACTGATGTACCTGCGGATGTTCCGCGACTGGGAGCTGCCCGCCCCCGACCCGGAGAACTGGCAGGAGCAGATCAGGCAGTACGCCCGCACCGGGCGGACCAAGCTGCACGAGCACCGCGACATGGCCAGGATCGCCATGACCGGCTTCCCCTTCAGCGCCGAGGCGCTCCCCCACCTTGAGCAGCTCCTGGCCGTCTTCCGCGCGGGCGGCCTCCCCGACCACCTCGCGGGCGCGGCGGGCGACATGATCTCCACCTTCATGAACGGCTTCGCCTTCGAGGAGAGCGTCTGGGACGACCGGCGCCAGGAGGCCGAAGAGGACGGGGAACGGCCGGCGGTCGAGAGGTCCTGGGCGGAGATTAGGCAGACGCTCGAACGCTACTTCAGGGAGCTGCCGCCCGACCGCTTCCCGAACATGGTCGAGCTCGCCGACGTCATGCTCCAGCGGACGAACGACGAACGGTTCGACCTCGGCATAGAGATCATCATCCGGGGGCTGGCGTCCTACGCCGCCGACCACCCGCGTCCCTCCGGGTGACCGGGTTACCATGACCGGGTGCAGGCGACGGTACGGATCTTCGACACGACGACCAGGTCGGGCTCTGTCTACTCCGACGACGGGACGGAGATCCCGTTCGACACCGCGGCCTTCGACGCCGGACCGCTGCGGCTTCTACGGGCGGGACAACGGGTGAACGTCGTCCTCGACGGCGACCGGATCACCTACGTCACGCTGTCCACGTTCCCGGTTCCTCCCACCGCCCCCATGTGACGGGCCCATGCGACGGGACCGTACGGCCGTCGCGTGAAAGGCGGGGCGCCGGGCCCCCGCGACGGGAGTCCCGGCGCCCGGGCGAGTCCTACCTTTTCTTCGCGGCCTTCTTTCCCTCCACGTTGACGAGCTCCTTGAAGTCGGAGCCCGGCCGGAACTTGGGACCCCAGCTCTCGGCGACCTTGATCTCCGCGCCGGTCGAAGGGTTCCTCGCGGAACGGGCGGGCTTGTGCACCATCTCGAAGGCGCCGAATCCGGTGATGGAGACCTTGTCGCCGCTGGCGACGGCCCGCTGAATGGTGTCGAGCACCGCGTTGACGGCCTCGGTCGCGGTCTTTCTGTCACCGACGCGATCCGCGATCGCCTCGACGAGTTCCTTCTTGTTCATAAAGGTTGCTCCCCCTGCTACCGATGTCTGGGAGTGGGTCGTGGGGCAGGTAGCCCGTCTCACCCGGTTGTCACGGCCCGAGGTCTCAACAGAGCGAGAAACCCCTTGCCCGCTTGAAATTAGGGGACGGAGCCCTACGACTCAATCACCTTCCGCAATGTTTCCAGCACTTGGCGTATCTGAAACCAGAGCATCAAGGTCGAGAAGGAATAAATCAAGACGCCCCGCTGCACGGTGGAGATCGTGCTTTGCGAGGTCACAGATCGACAGCAGGCGTCTGGCGAGACGCTCCCGCCGCTCCGGAGAAAGGGTCAACAAACGAACCCGGCGGTGCGCGTCGCGCAGCCGCCGGGCCAGGTCGTCTTCTGAACGTGTCAGACGGTCGTCGGCAGCCATGGCTGCCGACCATTCTCGTATGTCGCGATGTCGTCGGCGTTGCGCAGGGTCAGCCCGATGTCGTCGAGCCCCTCCATCAGACGCCAGCGGGTGTAGTCGTCGATCTCGAAACCGGCCGTCTCCCCCGCCCAGCGCACCTGGCGTTCGGCCAGGTCGACGGTGACCTCAAGGGTCGGGTCCGCCTCGGCCGCCGCCTGCAGGGCCTCGACCTCCGCGGCCGAGAGCACCACCGGGAGCAGCCCCATCTTGGTGGAGTTATTACGGAAGATGTCGGCGAAACGCGGTGCGATCACCGCGCGGAAGCCGTACTGCTGCAGGGCCCAGACGGCGTGCTCACGTGAGGAGCCGGTGCCGAAGTCGGGACCGGCGACGAGGACCGAGGCCCCCTGGTAGGCCGGGTCGTTCAGGACGAATCCGGGGTCCTCGCGCCAGGCGGAGAACAGGCCCTTCTCGAACCCGGTCCTGCTGACCTGCTTGAGCCAGACCGCGGGGATGATCTGGTCGGTGTCGACGTTGCTGCGGCGCAGCGGTACGGCCCGGCCGGTGTGGACGGTGAAGGCTTCCATTGCGAGTTTCTCCTAGACCAGGTCGGCGGGCGCGGTCAGTTTTCCGGTGACGGCGGTCGCGGCGGCGACCTGCGGGGAGACCAGGTGGGTACGGCCACCCTTGCCCTGACGCCCCTCGAAGTTGCGGTTGGAGGTCGAGGCGCTGCGCTCGCCGGGGGCGAGGGTGTCGGGGTTCATGCCCAGGCACATCGAGCAGCCCGCCTCGCGCCACTCGGCGCCCGCGGCCTTGAACACCTCGTGCAGCCCCTCCTGCTCGGCCTGGAGCTTGACCAGCATCGAGCCGGGGACGATCAGCGTGCGGGTGACGACCTGGCGCCCGCGCAGCACCTCGGCCGCGGCGCGCAGGTCCTCGATCCGGCCGTTGGTGCAGGAGCCGACGAAGACCGTGTCCACCGCGACCTCGCGCAGCGGGGTCCCCGCGGTCAGGCCCATGTACTCGAGCGCGCGGGCGGCCGCGCCCGGGTCGCCGGTGTCCTCGGGGGCCGGGATCGCGCTGCCCAGCGGAGCGCCCTGGCCCGGGTTCGTGCCCCAGGTGACGAACGGGGTCAGCGTCGAGGCGTCGATCTCGACGACCGTGTCGAATACGGCGTCCTCGTCGGTCGACAGCGACCGCCAGTACTCGACGGCGGCGTCCCAGTTCTCGCCGGTGGGGGCGTGGGGCCTGCCCTTGAGGTACTCGAAGGTCGTCTCGTCGGGGGCGATCATGCCCGCCCTGGCGCCCGCCTCGATCGACATGTTGCAGACGGTCATCCGGCCCTCCATGGAGAGCTTGCGGATGGCCTCGCCCCGGTACTCGACGATGTAGCCCTGGCCGCCGCCGGTACCGATCTTGGCGATGATCGCCAGGATCAGGTCCTTGGCGGTGACCCCGACGGGCAGTTCGCCCGAGACCTCGATGGCCATCGTCTTCGGCCGGTAGGCGGGCAGCGTCTGGGTGGCCAGCACGTGCTCGACCTCGGAGGTGCCGATGCCGAAGGCGATGCCGCCGAAGGCGCCGTGGGTCGAGGTGTGAGAATCACCACAGACGATGGTCATGCCCGGCTGGGTCAGGCCGAACTGCGGGCCGATGATGTGCACGACACCCTGACCCGCGTCGCCCATCGGGTGCAGCCTGACGCCGAACTCCGCGCAGTTCTTGCGCAGCGTCTCGACCTGGGTGCGCGAGACGGGGTCGGCGATCGGGCCGAGCACCGTCGGGACGTTGTGGTCCTCGGTGGCGATCGTGAGCTCCGGCCTCCGCACGGGACGCCCCGCCATGCGCAGGCCGTCGAACGCCTGCGGGCTGGTCACCTCGTGAATGAGGTGCAGGTCGATATAGAGCAGGTCGGGTTCTCCCTCCGCACGTCGCACCACGTGCTGCTCCCAGACCTTCTCCGCCAGCGTGCGCCCCATGTCGCCTCCTTGCGATCGCTTTCCGCACCCCACTTGCTTTCTCATATGTCGAGACGGCAGTATCGGTGTATGGACAACTCTAGCGGAGTCGGCGTACTCGACAAGGCCGTTCTCGTGCTCAACGCCCTTGAAGCCGGCCCGGCGTCCCTCGCGCAGCTCGTCCAGGCCACCGGCCTGGCCCGGCCCACGGCCCACCGGCTCGCCGTCGCCCTCGAACACCACCGCATCGTCTCCCGTGACACACAGGGGCGTTTCGTCCTCGGCCCCCGGCTGTCCGAGTTGTCCACCGCGGCCGGTGAGGACAGGCTGCTGGCGGTCGCCGTACCGGTGCTGACCCAGCTGCGTGACCTGACGGGCGAGAGCGCCCAGCTGTACCGGCGCCAGGGCGACGAGCGGGTGTGCGTCGCCGCCGCCGAGCGCGCCAGCGGGCTGCGCGACACCGTCCCCGTCGGCTCCGCCCTGCCGATGCTCGCCGGGTCCGCCGCGCAGATCCTGCTCGCCTGGGAGGAGCCCGACCGCCTGCACCGCGGCCTGCGCGGGGCCAAGTTCACCGCGGCGACCCTGGCCAGCGTCCGCCGCAGGGGCTGGGCGCACAGCGTCGGCGAGCGCGAGCAGGGGGTGGCCAGCGTCTCGGCGCCGATCAGGGGCACGGGAGGCAAGGTCATCGCCGCGGTCTCCGTCTCCGGCCCGATAGAGCGGCTGACCCGCACCCCCGGACGGCTGCACGCCGCCCCCGTGGTCTCCGCCGCCGAGCGGATCACCGAGTCGATGCGACGGGCCAACTGAGCCGTACGATATGAGGAGGCGAGCACCCTTCCGGCCCCCTAGGCTGGGTAGGTGACAGATCGCATTGAGGCAGCCGCCGCTGAACTGCGTCCCCTGCTCCAAGACTTCATCCTCTGGGCGCGTGAGAACGCGCCCGGCAGCGATTCCAACTTGGTGGGCTCCGTCGCCCTCTGGCACCGGCTGATCGCCTCGACGGACGTCGGCCGGTGGAAGCGGGCCGACCTGCGCGCCGTTCTGCTGGACCGGATGCCCCAGGTCGTCGAGGACCCGGACGCGGCCGCCGACGGCATGGTGCCCGCGGTCCGCGCCTACCTGACCTTCCTGTCCGAGACCGGGAAGCTGAGCGCGGGATCCTCCTCGCTCAAGGAACTGCTCGCCGAACTCGACCGCATCGAGGACGACTTCGTCGACGCGATGGAGGACCTCGCCGCCGAACAGGACGACGAGTACGACGACGAGGACGAAGAGGACGAGATCGACGGACTTGGAGACTTCGAGCCGTTCGCGGACGAGCTCGCGGAGCTGGACACGATCCGGCTCCGTCCCGACAGCGAGCTGGCCTCGGCCGCCCGGGAGGTCAGGCTGATCGTCAAGGCCCGCGATCTGGCGGTGTGGGTCGGTTCCGAACGCCAGGTCGGCGAGACGAGCCTGCTCACCGACGCGGAGATCGTCGAGGCCCTCGGCGCCCTCGGCCTTCCCGTCCCCGAGACGGACGGCGCCTCACTGGCCGACTCGGTGCCCGCGCTCTGGAACATCTGGAACCTCGCGATCGACCTCGACTTCCTCCAGCCGGAGGGCGAGGACACCGTCAGCGCCGACCCCGACACCGCCGAATGGCCGTTCGAGGAGGACGACGACGTCCTGGACGCCTGGCTGGCCGGTCTGCACTCGATCGACTACGGCGACCCCGAGCTCGACGACGAGGACGCCACGATCGCCCTGTCCGGCCTGACCAGGGCGCTGCTGGTCAGGGTGCTGCTGGCGACCGGCTCAAAGGGCCTGGCCGAACTGCGCGCCGAGCTTGAGGAGGCCGTCGCCGAGTACGACGACCAGGGCGCGCAGGCCTGGGCCGCGGCGGTCGCGCAGTACGGCGACCCGCTCGCCCCCGTGCTCGACTGGCTCGCCGGCTACGGCATGGTCGAGGTCGAGCACGACCAGGTACGGCTGACGCCGCTCGGCATGGAGGGCGTCGTCCACCTGGCCGACGACGCCGACATCGAACTGGACGCCCGCCCCGCCATCGACGCGATGACGGCCCTCGACCTGCTGTCCTTCAGCGCGGAGCTGCCCGAGGAGGAGGCCGACGCCGAGTTCGCCGCCTGGATGGAGCTCCGCGAGCCCGGCAAGGCCGCCAGGGAGCTGCTGGAGGCCGCCGCGGAGGACGACGCGGACGCCCTCGTCAGGGTCCAGGCGGCCAGCATGGTCGGCTCGCTGGGCGAGATCGCGGTGCCCGCCTGGCAGGAGGCCCTCGACGAACCCTCCCTGCGCCCCTACGCGGCCACCCACCTGGCGCAGCTCGGCGTCGAGGACGCCCCGCCGCCCACCCAGGCCGACACCCACTGGCTCATCCTCGACATGCTGACCATCTCGGCGGGCCTCGGCCGCCCCGAGTTCGTCAGCAGCCTCGACGACATCGGCAACGTGCCGAACCTCGTCAACCTGCTCGACGTGATCTGGAAGGTGCCGCACCCCCATCTGGAGGAGCTCCTGGAGGCGATCGGCAAGGCCCACCCCGACCGCCAGGTCGGCAAGGCGGCCAAACGGGCCCTGTTCAAGGCCCGTTCAAGCCACAACTGACGCCCTCGCGGTGCGCCCCGTCTCGGGGCGCACCGCGGTCTTTTTTCCACGCGAAGACGATTCTCCCGGTGGGAACGATCACCCGCGGACGCGTATTTCCGCGGACCGCTTTTCCTGAAAAGCAGAAAACCCCCGGAAGCCTGCGCTTCCGAGGGTTCACCTGGGTAGCCCCGACCGGATTCGAACCGGCGCTACCGCCTTGAGAGGGCGGCGTCCTAGGCCACTAGACGACGGAGCCTTGCGATGCTGACAGTGGTAGTCCCGACCGGATTCGAACCGGCGTTACCGCCTTGAGAGGGCGGCGTCCTAGGCCACTAGACGACGGGACCGTGACACTGTCGTCGGATCCCATTGAGACGGAATCCGCGGCGTCTCCTGAAGGGAGACGCAGCTGGGGTACCAGGACTCGAACCTAGAATAACTGAACCAGAATCAGTCGTGTTGCCAATTACACCATACCCCACCGCCCTTGACCCCCTTGCGGGGCTCGCTGGCGACTCCGAAAGAATAGCCCAGGTTGGGGGTCAAGGCCAAAACGATTGGCCGCCCCGGTCGCGGGAGGCCTCCCCGGTGCCTGCGCTGTCCCCGGGCAGGGGGCTGTGCGACGCTGCTGCAGACGATCCGATCCGGTCCGATCCGGTCTCACGTGAGGAGCCCTTACCTTGGCTGAGAACCCCTTCTTCGCTCCCAGCGCGCTGCCGTACCGGCTGCCGGACTTCGCGCGGATCCGGGAGGAGCACTACCTGCCCGCCTTCGAGCACGGCATGGCGGAGCAGCTCCGGGAGGTCGAGGCGATCACCGCCAACCCCGAGCCCGCCACGTTCGCCAACACCGTCGAGGCCCTCGAACGCTCCGGGCAGATCCTGTACAGGACGACGATCGTCTTCTCCAGCGTCGCCGCCTCGGACGCCACCGACCGCATCCGGGAGATCGAGACCGAGATCTTCCCCAAGCTGACCAAGCACGACGACGCCATCCGGCTGAACCGCGCCCTCTACGCGCGGATCAAGCAGGTCACCACCGACGACCCCCAGGAGGCGTGGCTGCTGGAGAAGTACCGGGTGGACTTCGTCAGGGCGGGCGCCGACCTGTCCGAGCCCGAGCAGCTGCGGCTGCGTGAGCTCAACGAGGAACTGACCCGGCTCGCCACCTCCTTCTCCCAGAACCTGCTCAAGGCCTCGACCGCCTCCGCCCTCGTCGTCGGCGACCCCGCCGAACTCGACGGGCTCTCCGAGAGCGCGATCAAGGCGATCGAGAAGGACGGCGAGTACGTCCTGCCGCTGCTCAACTTCACCAACCAGCCCGCCCTGGCCGAACTGACCGACCGGAACACCCGCAGAAGGCTCTACGAGCTCTCGGTGAACCGGGCGCCGGAGAACTTCGGCCTGGCCGTACGGCTGGCCACCCTGCGTGCGGAACGCGCCGCCCTGCTCGGCTACTCCGACCACGCCGCCTACTCCGTGGCCGACCAGACGGCCAAGACCACCGAGGCCGTCGAGGAGATGCTCGGCAAGCTCGTCGGCCCCGCGGTGGCCAACGCCCGCCGGGAGGCCGAGGCGCTGGCGCAGGAGGCCGGATTCCCCATCGAGCCGTGGGACTGGTCGTTCTACGCGGAGAAGGTGCGCAAGTCGCGCTACGACTTCGACGGCGCCGAACTGCGCCCCTACTTCGAACTGGACCGGGTGCTTCGCGACGGCGTCTTCCACGCCGCCGGCGAGCTGTACGGGATCACCTTCACCGAGCGGGACGACCTCGCCGGATACCACCCGGACGTGCGGACCTTCGAGGTGTTCGACACCGACGGCTCACAGCTCGGCCTGTTCCTCTTCGACCCGTACGCGCGGCCGACCAAGCGGGGCGGCGCGTGGATGAACAACCTCGTCGACCAGTCGCACCTGTTCGGCCACCTGCCGGTGGTGATGAACAACCTCAACATCACCAAGCCGACGCAGGGCCCGACGCTGCTGACCTTCGACGAGGTCACCACCGCCTTCCACGAGTTCGGCCACGCCCTGCACGGACTGTTCTCCGACGTCCGCTTCCCCCGGGTCTCCGGCACCGAGGTGCCCAGGGACTTCGTCGAGTACCCCTCCCAGGTCAACGAGATGTGGGCGACCTGGCCCTCCGTCCTCGCCAACTTCGCCAGGCACCACGAGACCGGCGAACCGGTGCCCGCCGAACTGCTGGAGAAGATGAAGGCCGCGGAGAGGTTCAACCAGGGCTTCGCGACCGTGGAGTATCTCGCCGCCGCGCTGCTCGACTGGGCCTGGCACAAGCTGGCGCCCGGCCAGACCGTCGAGGACCCCGAGGCCTTCGAGGCGCATGCCCTGCAAAGCGCTGGAATCGCCTTCGAGCTCGTCCGCCCCCGCTACCGGACCAACTACTTCGCGCACATCTTCTCCAGCGGTGTGGGCGGCTACAGCGCCGGCTACTACTCCTACATCTGGAGCGAGGTGCTGGACGCCGAGAGCGTCGAGTGGTTCAAGGAGAACGACGGCCTCAGGCGCGAGAACGGCGACCACTTCAGGACGGCCCTGCTGTCCGTCGGCGGCTCCATGGACGTCATGGACGCCTTCCGGGCCTTCCGGGGACACGACCCACGGATCGAGCCGCTGCTGGAGCGTCGCGGACTGCGTTAACCTTTGCGCCGCCTGCGGCGGCGCGGGTTGTGTCTCTTTGCGCCGCCTTCGGCGCCGCGGGCTTGGGCGCTTTCGAGTCGGTGCTTTCCCTCGTCACTCCGTCGCTGCGCTCCTTCGCTCCTCAGTCCAGACACCGACGCGCCCAAGCCATATCTCTTTGCTCCGCCTGCGGCGGCGCGGGCTTGGGCGCCTCGGGTCGGTGCTTTCCCTCGTCACTCATCCGCTTCGCTCCTTCGCTCCTCAGTCCAAGCACCGACGCGCCCAAGCCGACACTCCTCACACGCGGCACCGGGGAAGCACAAGACGAACCCCTCACATGCGACGTGGGGGGTTGGATCGAGTCTGGGCCGGGTCTCTCGATCCGGCTCGGACGGGCGCCTCTGCCGCGTGTGGCTTCGGGGTACGGGGTCAGCCCCTTCTTCCCCACCACCGTTCCGGACCGCACGCCCCACTGACCGACCGGACGTCAGGGCCGCTCCAGGGTCGCCAGGGTCTCTCTCAGCCACTGTCGTTCGGCGGCGGAGGTGGCCCTGGCGACCAGCAGCATGCCCCGCCTGAAGGGGTCGGCGACCTCCTCGGCGCGTAGAGGCCTGCCGTCCCGGTAGAAGAACCCGGCCGGGGTCTCCAGGAAGCCGAGACGGCGGCGCAACACCCTCGCCTGGGCTGCGGGGTCGGGGAGCTGGGCCAGGAAGGCCAGCAGCCCGAAGAAGCGGGTCTGGTCGCTGATGTCGAGATCGGCGGGCTCGGCGAGCCTGCGCCACAGCTCCGCCCGGCCCTCCTCGGTCAGGGTGAGGACCTGCCTGCGGGCCGCCGCCGTCCCCTCCTCCTCGTGCCGTGCCACGAGCCCGGCCCTCTCCAGGCGGGCGATCGCCGGATAGAGGGCTCCGTCGCTGACGGGCCGCAGGTGACCGCTCATCTCCAGGATGCGGCCCTTGAGCTCGTAGCCGTGCATCGGCCCCTCCCCCAGGAGGCCGAGGATCGACAGGGACAGGTCACCGTTTGCCATGGGTGCATCGTATCGCTATACCTCTAAACGATATAGCTCGAAAAGAGGTAAAGTGATGTCATTGATCCGTCTGGCCCTGCCCGTCTACGTGGAGTTGCTGACCGCCGTGGTCGCGGTCGGCCTGATCGACCTGTTCTGGGTCTCGGGCCTCGGCGGCCCGGCCGTGGCCGCGGTGACGATCGCGACCACCGTGGAGCACCTCGCCCTGGGCGTCGTCCTGGCGGTCGGGACCGGGACGACCATCGTGGTCGGCAGGCGCGACGGGTCCGGACCGCTCACGCCCGTGGTCCGTACGGCGTGGCTGCTGTGGGCGGTCGTCAGCCTGGCGGTCACGGTGCCCGGGGTCCTGGCGCGGGAGCCGCTGGCGGCGCTCTTCACCGACGATCCGGCGACGGCCGCGCTGACCGCCGAATTCTTCCTGGTCTCGCTGGCCGGGATTCCCGTCTTCTACGCCCAGTCGCTCACAGACGGAATCTTCAAGGGGCGGGGCGACACGACCACCCCCATGCGTGTCGCGTTGCTGTGCAACGTTCTGGTGATCGCCCTCGACCCGCTGTTCATCTACTCGTTCGGCCTGGGTGTCCAGGGGGCCGCCTGGGCGACGGTGCTGGCCCGCGCGGTGACGCTCGCGCTCTCCCTGACCCTCCTCCTACGACGCACGCCCCGCGACGCGCGGCAGGGCCCGAACCGCCGCGACGCCGTCGAGATCCTCCGGGCCGGGCTTCCCCTGTCGGGGGACTTCCTGGCCAGGTCACTCGTCGGCATGACCATGGTCGGGGTGGTCAGCGGCTTCGGGGTGGCCGTTCTGGCGGGCTACGGCATCGGCCTGAAGATCATGTTGGCCGGGGTGATGGCGTTCTACGCGCTCCGCCAGGCGAGCACCATCCAGACGGCCCGCTCGGGCGAGGCGGGCCCCGCCCTGCCGTACGGACTGCTGACGGGTCTGGTCGTCGGCGTCGTGCTGGCTCTCTCCGCGCGGGGTGTGACCGGTCTGTTCACCGATGATCCCGACGTTACCGACGCGGCCGTCGGCTTCCTGCGCTGGATGCCGCTGTATCTCGTCCCGTTCGGCGGCCTGATCGCCGTCGGCGGGGCGTTCCAGGCGAGCGGGCGAGGCGGCAGGCTGCTGGCCGCGACCCTCACGGGTTTCGCGGCCCAGCTCTCCTGCGCCTACTTCCTGGGGCCCCTGCTGGGGGTGACCGGGGTCTGGCTGGCGATGGCGGCGGGTGCCGCCATCGCCCTCACGCTCGTCCTCGTCCCGGTCTCCTCTTCGAGCCTCAGGCTTCGAGCCTGGCGAGCGCGGCGCGGATCCGGGCCGCGGACCGCTCCCGGCCGAGGGCCTCGATCGACTCGAACAACGGCAGTCCGACGGTCCTGCCGGTGATCGCCACCCGGACCGGGGCCTGGGCCTTGCCCAGCTTGAGGCCGTGCTCCGCGCCGACCTCCTCAAGCGCGGCCTTGAGCGAGTCGGGGTCCATCGCGACCGTCTCCAGGCGGGCGAGGTAGCCGGTGAGGATCTCCTTGGCGGAGGTCTTCATGGCCTTGTCCCACGAGGCCTGGTCGAAGACGGGCTCGTCCAGGAAGAGGAAGTCGACGTTGTCCCTGATCTCCGACAGGACCGAGATGCGGGTCTGGGCCAGTTCGGCGATCTTGGCGAAGGTCTCGCGGTCCCAGCCGGGTTCGAGCCACGGCTCGCAGCGGGCGACGAACTCCTCAGGGGACAGCGCCCTGATGTACTCGCCGTTGAAGGCCCGCAGCTTCTTCTCGTCGAAGAAGGCCGAGGACGGGTTGACGTCCTCCAGCCTGAACCTCGGCACCATCTCCGACCAGGGCATGATCTCCCGGTCCTCGCCGGTCCCCCAGCCGAGCAGCATCAGGTAGTTGACCATCGCCTCCGGCAGGTAGCCCTCGTCGCGGTAGGACTCCAGGGCCACCTTGTCGCGGCGCTTGGACAGCTTCTGGCGCTTCTCGTTGACGATGACCGGCACGTGCGCCCACACGGGCGGGGTGAGGCCGAGCGCCTGCCAGAGCAGCTGCTGCTTGGGGGTGTTGGACAGGTGCTCCTCGGCGCGGACCACGTGACTGATGCGCATCTCGACGTCGTCGACCACGTTGGCCAGGACGAACAGCGGAGAGCCGTCACCGCGCGCGATGACGAAGTCCTCTATCGCGTTGTTGGGGAACTCGACCGTGCCGCGGACGAGGTCCTCGACCACGGTGACGCCCTCGTCGGGGGTGCGGAACCGTACGGCGCCCTCGGTCAGGCCGCGGTCGCGGCAGAAGCCGTCGTAGCCCTGGTGCTCGGAGCCGGTGCGGGCCTTGACGTCCTCGCGGGTGCAGGTGCAGTAGTAGGCGCGGCCGTCGGCGGCCAGCTTGGCCACGGCCTCCTTGTGCTGCTCGGCGTAGGACGACTGGAAGTAGGGCCCCTCGAAGAGGGGACTCTCCTCGTTGATGCCGATCCAGGCCAGCGCGGAGATGATGCCCTCGGTCCACTCGGGGCGGTTGCGGGCCGCGTCGGTGTCCTCGATACGCAGCACGAACCTGCCGCCCGACCGCTCGGCCAGCGCCCAGTTGAACAGCGCGGAACGCGCGCCGCCGACGTGGAACATGCCGGTGGGGGACGGGGCGAAACGAACCCTAATCACGGGAGACCACCCGGTTGGTGAGAGTGCCGATTCCTTCGATGGCGACGCTGACCTCGTCGCCGACGTCGAGCGGGCCGACCCCTTCCGGTGTCCCGGTCAGGATCACGTCGCCGGGGATGAGGGTCATGACCGCGCTGACGTGGGCGATCAGCGTGGGGATGTCATAGATGAGCTTGGAGGTGCGAGAGCTCTGCCTGACCTGGCCGTTCACCGTCGTCGTGATGCCGACGTCGGTCACGTCGAGTTCGGTCTGGATCCACGGGCCGAGCGGGCAGAAGGTGTCGAACCCCTTGGCCCGGGTGAACTGCACGTCCTTCTTCTGCAGGTCACGGGCGGTGACGTCGTTGGCGCACGTGTAGCCGAAGATCACCTCATGGGCGCGCTCCGCGGGGACCTCACGGCAGAGCCTGCCGATGACCACCGCGAGCTCGCCCTCGTAGTCGACCCTGCTGCTCAGCCCGGTCGGGTAGGAGATGGACTCTCCCGGCCCGATCACCGAGGTCGAGGGCTTGAGGAAGACCAGCGGCTCGTCGGGGACCTCGCCACCCATCTCCTTGGCGTGGTCGGCGTAGTTCTTGCCGATCGCGACGACCTTGCTGGGCAGCATCGGCGCGACCAGCCTGACCCGCGAGAGCGAGTGACGCTCACCGGTGAACTGGATCGGGCCGAACGGGTGCCCGGAGATCGCGGAGATGAACTCCTCGCCTGGCCCGCCCTCGACCACGCCGAACCCGACACCCTCACCTGTGGAGAACCTCGCTATACGCACACGACAAGGCTAGTCGGACCCCGCGTCCCGCCGGACCGTCCGCACCTCTCTTCACCCCCATCACTCCCCCAAAGCACGCATAAAGCACTCGATTCCAAAAAGATCAACAAAAACCCTAAATGCTCATATAAAGGATTTTTCTAAGAAGAAGTATGTGCTGGTTAGTGCCCATGTGGGGGGTATGAGAGGCATAGGTAACTTCCGGGGAAGCCGAGCGTCTTCCCCTCGGGGGAGGGAATCGACGTGACCGAAGCCAACACGGTGAACAGGCCGAGGGGCGAGGGCAACCCCGCGCCGCAGGCTCGGACCGACGTCGCCGCGAGCCAGGGAGGCCTGGTGACCCCCAAGGGGACCACCAGCATCGACAGCGGGGTCGTCGCGAAGATCGCGGGCCTGTCGGCCAGAGAGGTGAACGGCGTCTACAACATGGGCGCCGGAACGGCACGGGCGCTGGGCGCCGTACGCGGCATCGTCGGCGGTGACAAGAGCACCGCCACCCAGGGTGTGTCCGTCGAGGTGGGCGAACGGCAGGCGGCGGTCGATCTCGACCTGGTCGTCGAGTACGGCGTGGCCATCCCCGACCTGGCGGCCTCCGTGCGCCGCAATGTGATCACCGGCGTCGAACGCATGACCGGGCTTGAGGTGACCGAGGTCAACATCAAGGTCGACGACGTCCACCTGCCCGGCGACAAGGACGGGGAGAAGGCCGACCAGCCCGATCAGGAACCCCGCGTCCAGTGACCGAACTCGCGCGTGAGATAGCCGACGCCGTACGGCACTGCCCCGACGTGGCGGACCTGTCCGGCGGCCCCTTCGGGACCGTGGCGACCTACCTGCCGGGGGAGCGCGTCTCCGGCGTCGCCCTTCGTGAGGACGAGGTCGAGGTCTCCATAGTCGCCCGGACGACACGGCCGCTGCCGGAGATCGCCGACGAGGTACGGCTCGCGCTCGCGCCCCTGGTCGGCGACCGCGCCGTGAACGTGCATATCGGAGGTGTTCAATGAACCAGTTCCCAATCTGGTCGGTGGCCGGGCTGACCACCGGCATCGCCCTGGGTTTCGCGGCGGCGTTCGGCGGCCTCGGCGCCTTCCTGCTCGTGCTCGTGCTCGGCGCCGTCGGATTCCTCATCGGCCGCATCGTCGAGGGCGGCGAGATCGACGTGTCCCGGCTGTCGGCGAGACGGCGATGACCGCTCCGGCCGCCGCACAGCCCGCCGCACGGCCCGCCGTACCGGCGGAGCTGCGCGGCAGGACGGAGATCCCGGAGCGGGTCGTCACCCGCATCGCGGTCTGCGCGGCCAAGGAGGTGGAACGGGTGCGGGAGGTTCGCGAGCGGGGGCCGCTGACCTTCGGGAGACACACCCACTCCACCGTCGACGGAGGGCTCGCCCTGCTGGAGCTTGAGGTCTCCGTCGACTATCCGGCCCCGCTGCTGGAGACGGCCGAGGAGATCCGGCGGCACGTCGGCGAACGCGTCCACACGCTGACCGGGCTGTCCGTCGGCCAGATCGACCTCGACGTGACCGGGGTGGTCCCCTCTCCCGAGGAGCAGGGCCCGCCCCGGCAGACCGTGTGGGAGGAGGAAGGATGACCGTCCCTCCCTCGGACCCTTCGTCGGGCTCCTCCTGGAGTCCCTCCCGGGAGGCGGAGGACGACACCGTCCCCATTCCCGGGTCACAGGTCCCCACCTCGGGGGAAAGGCCCGTCCCGGTTCCTGTCCCCGGGACGGGTCCCGCCCCCGGGGCATCCACCGCACCCGGCGCGGAGGTCACGGAGGAGACCGCTCCGCCCGCGCGGGTTCCGAGGAACCACGCCGCGGACAGGGCGGCCGTCAGGGCCTTCCGTCCGCGCCGGGTGGTCCCCGCCGTCATCACCGCCGTGCTGATGACGGCGCTGGGCGTCGTCGTGGCCGCGGAGGTGATCTCCGCGTTGCTCGGCCGCCCGCTGCGCTGGACACCGTACGACCGGATGCTCTCCTGGGCGTCCACGACCAGGTGGGACGACTCCAGGGTGCTGTTCGGCGCCGGGGTGGTCGCCCTGCTCGGCCTGCTGCTGGTGCTGCTGGCCCTCATACCGGGACGGCCCAGGCTCATCCCGGTCAGGACGGGCGACCCCGAACTGATCATCGGCATGCAGCCAAGGGGTTTCACCCGCGCGCTGACCCACGCCGCGGAACAGGTGCCCGGGATCGACCGTGCCCGCGTCAGGCTGCGGGGCAGGACCGCCGAGGTGACGGCCCACAGCCCGCTGCGCGAGCCTGCCGGGCTCGCCGAGGCCGTACAGCGGGCCGTGACCACACGGATCGCCGCCCTCGGCCCGCTGAAGGACTACCCGGTGCGTGTACGCCTACGAGGAGAGTGAGCGTCGTGAACAGGAAGACCGGGCGGGGCAACAGGGTCGGCCTGTTGATCATGGGGGTGCTGCTGTTGCTTCTCGGTGGCTACACGCTGGCCCGGGGCGCGCACACCCTGCCCAGGGCGGTGGCGCCCGGGGACGAACCGCTGGTCAACGACCCGGTACGGGCCACCTTCGCCACGCACTCACCGTGGCTGTGGTGGGTGATCGCCCTGGCGGCGGTCGTGCTGGCCCTGTTCGGGCTGCGCTGGCTCCTCGTGCAGGGACGGCGTGACCGGCTGGGCGACTTCCGCCTGCAGAGCGGTTCCGGCGGGACCACCGACGTGCGCGGCTCGACCGTCGCCGACGCGGTCGCCGACGAGGTCGGCGCCCACCCGGCGGTCCTGAGCGCCAGCGCCGCGATGGTCGGCACGAAGGCCCATCCCGCCGTACGGCTGCGCGTCGTCGCCGACGAGGACGCGCCGATGAGCGCGCTGCGCGAGCAGCTCGGCCGCCGCGCCATCCCCCACATGCGCCAGGCTCTGGAACTGGCGCACGTACCGGCCGTCACCAGGGTGAACCTGGAGAGGCGCTAGTCGCACGAACCGGCGTTGACCTCGTGGGGCAGGATGGGTTCATGAGCGTTGTGAAGATCAATGTGCTGACCGTTCCCGCCGAGCGGCGCGAGGAGCTGGAACAGCGTTTCTCCGGACGGGCCGGGATGGTCGAGTCCTCCGACGGCTTCGAGTGGTTCGAGCTGCTCCGCCCGCTGGAGGGCACCGACCAGTACCTCGTCTACACCCGCTGGAGGTCCGAGGAGGACTTCGAACGCTGGACGCAGAGCCAGGCCTTCCAGCGAGGCCACGCCCAGGCCTCGGCCGAGGCCGCGGCACAGGGCCAGCAGGGTCAGCAGGGTCACGGCCATGCGGCGGCCCCCCATCAGGGACCCGGCCAGGGACACGGCCAGGGACACGGCCAGGGACACGGTCATGGCCACGGCGGGCCCGCCGCGACCGGTTCCACCCTGTGGTCCTTCGAGGTCGTCCAGAGCACCGGCCCCAGGAACGGTTCCTGACCACCGCCTCGTGAGCGCGGCGGAGCACGGCCCTTCGCGGGCACCGTGGGCGCCGCCGCGCGTCAGCGGTCCAGGACGTTCGACGCGACCCGGGCGGCGAAGCCGTTGCGGACGAAGTGGCCGGCCAGGCTGGTGGGTTTGCGCTTCGCCTGGTCCTCGAAGCACGCGGCGAACTCCCCGGCGATCCCGAGGCGGGGGTGACGTTCGAGGATCTCGGCCCTCAGCTCCTCGGGGAAGGCCTCCGACCGTCTTCCCGAGATGTCCAGGCCGGTGGACAGTTCGAGCAGGTGGCCCTCCGGGTCCTTCTCGACGTCCACCTCGGCCCACATGTGGCGCACGATCACCTCGCAGGCGCGCACCCGCCGTTCCACCGGCCATCCGGCCGCCGCGCAGAAGACCCACGCGAGGTGGCCCCCCGCCTCCTCGAACGGCACCGTGTGGCTGTCGAACTCCCTGACCAGCCCGATGTCGTGGAGCATCGAGGAGACGTAGAGCAGTTCGGCGTCGAAGGCGATGTCGTTCATCGCGGCGTACGCCGCGGCCCACAGGTAGGCCCGCACGGAGTGGTTCAGCAGCGCGGGCGAACAGTAGGCGGTCGCCACCTCGATGGCCGCGCGGGTGGCCGGGGTCTCGGGGACCACGATTTCGGCGTATTTCATGCGATTCAGCCTGCCGTGACCGCCGATGACCTGCGAGTGGCCGGAGAGACAACCATCGATAGGATTCCGCCATGGGGTTCAGGACGATCGCCGTGGTGATGTTCGACGAGATCCCGCTCTTCGAGGCCTCCGTGCCGATCGCGGTCTTCGGCGAACGACGTACCGGCTCGCCGGAGTTCGACGTGCGGGCGGTCTCCGCCGAGGGCGGCCCGGTGCGGACGGACGCGGGCATCGCGTTGTCGGCGCCGTACGGCTTGGACGCCGTGGACGAGGCCGACCTGGTGATCGTGCCGACCTGGCGGCACCCGCTCGACCGGCCGCCCGCCGCCGAGTCCCTTGAGGCGCTGCGTACGGCCCACCGCAGGGGCGCGACCGTCGTCGGACTGTGCCTGGGCACGTTCGTGCTGGCCGCGGCCGGCCTGCTGGACGGACGGCCCGCCGCGACCCACTGGCGTTACGCCCCGCTGCTCGCCTCCAGGTATCCGAGCATCGAGGTCAAGCCCGACGTGCTGTACGTGGACGAGGGTGACCTGCTGACCTCGGCGGGAAGCGCGGGCGGCATCGACCTGTGTCTCCATCTCGTCCGCAGGGCCTACGGCCACCAGGTGGCCAACGACATCGCCAGGTCCATGGTGATGCCGCCGCACAGGGCCGGTGGGCAGGCGCAGTACATCGACCATCCCGTTCCGGTTCCCGAGACCGGCGACCCGCTGGGCGAGACCCTGGAGTGGGCTCTGCGCAACCTCGACCAGGAGCTGACCGTGGACGCCCTGTCCTCCCGGGCCATGATGAGCCGCCGCACCTTCGACCGGCGCTTCCGCCAGGCCACCGGAACCACCCCCACCCAGTGGCTGCTCCACCAGCGGGTCCTGCACGCGCAACGCCTGCTCGAAACCACCGGCGAACCGGTCGAACGGGTGGCCCGCAGATCCGGCTTCGCCTCCGCGGTGGCCCTACGCCCCCACTTCCGCCGCCAGGTAGGCGTCTCCCCCACCACCTACCGCCAAGCCTTCGGCCCCCCAGCCTGACCCAAGGACTCTCCCTTGGCTTAAGCCTTACCGGTGCCGTCCGTGAGGGGTATGGCTTTTGTGCCCTACCGGTGCCGTGCATGAAGAGTGTCCGGCTTGGGCGCGTCGGTGCTTGGACTGAGGAGCGAAGGAGCGAAGCGGACGAACGACGAGGGAAAGCACCGACCCGAAGCGCCCAAGCCCGCGACGCCGCCAGGCGGAGCAAAGAAACCCGGCTTGGGCGCGCCGACGCTTGGACTGAGGAGCGAAGGAGCGAAGCGGATGAGCGACGAGGGAAAGCGTTGGCTCGAAGCGCCCAAGCCCGCGCCGCCGCGAGGCGGCGCAAAGAGACACAGCGCCCAAGCCCGCGGCGCCGCAGGCGCCGCGAATAGGCAGGGCCGGATTTTTGTGGTCGATGGCTGAGAGAACTATCACGCGGCCACCGTCCGCCCCGTCAAGCTGGAGTCATGAAGCGAGCACTAGTCGTCATCGACGTCCAGAACGAGTACTTCACCGGCAATCTCCCGATCGCCTTCCCCCCTCGGCAGGAGAGTCTCGCCAACATCGTGGCCACCATGGACGTGGCGCGCGAGCACGGTGTCCCCGTGGTGATCGTCAGGCACACCGCTCCGGCCGAGTCCCCGCTGTTCGCGAAGGGCAGCCCCTCCTGGGAGCTACGCGAGGAGGTCGGGAGCAGGCCGTACGACCACCTGGTGGACAAGACGCTGGCGTCGTCCTTCGCCGGGACGGATCTGGCCGGGTGGCTGGCCGCTCAGGAGATCGACACGGTGACCATCACCGGCTACATGACCCAGAACTGCGACGAGTCGACCGCCCGGGACGCCGCCCACCTGGGCCTGAAGGTGGAGTTCCTGTCCGACGCGACCGGCGCCCTCCCGCTGTCCAACAACGCGGGCACCGCGACGGCCGAGGAGCTGCACAACCACGTGCTGGTGGTGATGGCCTCCAACTTCGCCGCCGTGGCGACCACCGCGGAGTGGATCGACGCGGTCAGGGCCGGTGAGCCCCTCCCCCACTCGAACATCTGGGTGAGCACCGAGATCGCCCGCGCCACCCCCTGACCGGCACGAGAACGGCTCCGCCGGGGGCGCCTCAGGCGCCCCTCACCCCCAAAAGGTCACAGAAGCCACAAAGAAACCAGAGGGCCCGCTTTTCCCCGATGACTCACCGCTAAACTGACCCGACCTGGACACCCCCGCGGACAGAGCCGTCCAGCGCCCCCTTCTCTGGTGAACGGCGTGGCCTGGGCGCCGTCCGTGCTTGGAGTGAGGAGCCGACCTTGGCCCCCTCATCGCCGGGGTTGAGAGTTCTGGTTCGAGCGCCGTCGGTTAGGGGTGAGGGTTTTGGTTTGGGCGCCGTCGGTGCTTGGACTGAGGAACGCGGGAGCACGACGACGGAGAGATGAGGAAAAGCTCCGGCTCGAAGGCTCCCGAACCTCGCGACGCCGCCGGACGGCGCAGAGGAGCACAGCGCTGGCCGTCTCGTTCGTCCTGGCCCTGGCCTGCGGCGTGACGAACGGTACGGCGCAGGCCGCCGAAACGGTCAAGCGGACGGCCGAGTGCCAGGGAGACTGGCTGCCGGCGACGCCGACCTCGGCGGACATCATGGCGGGCAAGGTCGAGTTCGTCGGGCTGCCGCCGGTGAAGGTGGGCAAGGACGTCAACTGGCGTACCGACCCGTACCGCAACCGGTCCTGGAGCATGGTCTTCCACTCGCTGCGCTGGATGGGCCGCCTGGTCGCCGACTACGAGACGACCGGGGAGAAGGCCTATCTGGCCCGGGCCACCGAGATCGCCAAGGACTGGGTGGCGGACAACCCCAGGGGCGGGGGGCCGAAGGCCAGCCCGTACGCCTGGCAGGAGCACCCGATCGCCCTGCGCGCCCCGGCCCTGACGTGCCTGAGCAGGCACGTCAACGAGTCCTGGCTGTCGAAGAGCCTGGCCGAGCACGCCAAGATGCTCTCCAACCCGGCCCTGTACGAGAAGGGGCACAACCATGGGATGGACCAGGACATCGCGCTGTTCGGCATCGGCTGCCGCTTCAAGAACACGACGTGGTCGAACCTGGCGCTCAGGCGGCTGACCACGACCGTCAAGCTCGACATCGACTCCCAGGGGGTGCTGCGTGAGCAGGCCCCCCGGTACGCGATCTACGTCTACGACCGGCTCAAGCTCGCGATGGAGCGCATCGAGGAGTGCGGCAGGAAGGTTCCCGGCGAGATCCGCTCCCGGTGGGAGTCTCTTGAGGACTTCATCGCCCACTCGACGCAGCCGAACGGGTTCATGGTCCCGATCGGCGACGGTGGCGCAGACGTACAACCCTCGGGTTACGACCACCCCAAGAAGACGGTCCGGGTCTTCGGCAACGGCTATGTCTACGGGCGCACCGCCTGGGGCAAGCCGGAGTCGGCGTTCTACTCGATCCGGTTCGGCCCGGCCCTGAGGTTCCACGGCCATGAGGACCACCTGGGTGTGACCTACTACGCGCAGGGCCGTGACGTCCTGGTCGACGTGGGCTTCGACTCCTACGAGAAGACCCCCTACCGGCGTTGGACGATGTCGCCGGAGGCGCACAACACCCCCGCCGTGGTCGGTGCCCGGTTCCGTCCCAAGACGGCCAGCGCCCTGAGCAAGTCCTCGGTCGGGCAGGACAGGCAGAGTTACCGGCTGACCGACAGGGCCTACGGCGTGCCGAGGACCCGGTCGGTGCTGGTCAACCACGGCGATGACGTGATGGCGGTGCTGGACACCGTGCCCCGGGGCTCCAAGGTGAGCAACGTCTGGCACTTCGCCCGTGAAATGTCCCTGGTCTCCAACGGCGGCGGCCGGGTCGTGGTCAAGGACAAGTCCGGCTGGAAGGCGACGCTGGTCCAGCTGTCCATGCCCTCCTGCAAGCCGGTCGGCGGGCAGCGGGTGGTCTCCGGCCAGCAGAACCCCTTCCAGGGCTGGGTCTCTCCCACCTATCTGAACAAGCAGGCCGCTCCCGCGGTCCTGTCCCCCGCCACGGAGGGCGCGCTGCTCACCGTCGTGGTGCCGGGAACCGCCTCCCCCGAGGTCTCCTGCTCGGGCGGCAGGGTGCGGCTGCAGACCTCCGAGGGTCAGGTCACCTTCAAGGTCTCGGGCGCCAACCTGTCCTGACCTCGCTCTCCGCCCGTCCGGCGAGGGGTACGGCCCAGGCCGTACCCCTCGGTTGTGAGGTCAGTCGGCGATGTGGCCCGCCCTGAGCAGGCCGTAGGTGACCGCCTGCTCAAGGGCCTGCCAGGAGGCCTCGATGATGTTCTCGTCGACGCCGACGGTCGCCCACTCACCGGTCTCGTCGCTCGACGTGATGAGGACCCTGGTCACGGCGTCCGTGCCGTGGGTGCCCTCAAGGATGCGCACCTTGAAGTCGATCAGCTCGACGGCCGCGAGCTCGGGGTAGAGCTTCTCCAGGCCGAGCCGTACGGCCTTGTCCAGGGCGTTGACCGGGCCGTTGCCCTCACCGGTCGAGACGATCCGCTCGCCCTTGGCGTGCAGCTTGACCGTGGCCTCGCTGACCAGTTCGCCGTCGCGGGTCCGCTCGACGATCACCCGCCACGACTCGACCTCGAAGTGACGCCGCTTGCGGTCACCGGCGACGGTGTCGCGCAGCAGCAGCTCGAAGGAGGCGTCGGCCGCCTCGAAGGTGTAGCCCTTCGACTCAAGCTCCTTGACCCGTTCGACGAGGACGCGCGAGGTGTCCGGCGACAGGTCGTAGCCGAGTTCGCGCCCCTTGAGCTCGACGGAGGCGCGGCCCGCCATGTCGGAGACGAGCATGCGCATGTCGTTGCCGACCAGGGAGGGGTCGATGTGCTGGTAGAGGTTGGGGTCGACCTTGATGGCGCTGGCGTGCAGCCCGGCCTTGTGAGCGAAGGCGGAGACACCCACGTAGGGGGCGTGGGAGTTCGGGGTGACGTTGGTGACCTCGGTGATGGCGTGCGCGACGCGGGTCATGTCGGCCAGCGCCTCCTTCGGGACGAGGTCGAAGCCCCGCTTGAGCTGGAGGTTGGCGACCACGGTGAACAGGTTGGCGTTGCCCGAGCGCTCACCGTAGCCGTTGGCGCAGCCCTGTACGTGGGTGGCGCCCGCCTTCACCGCGGCCAGGGTGTTGGCCACCGCGCAGCCGGTGTCGTCGTGGCAGTGGATGCCGATCCTGGCCGTGGTCGCGACGGCGGCGGCGACGACCTCGGCGAGTTCGTCGGGGAGCATGCCGCCGTTGGTGTCGCACAGGGCGATGACCGAGGCCCCCGCCTCGGCGGCGGTGCGCAGGACTTCGAGCGCGTAAGCTGGGTTGGACTTGTAGCCGTCGAAGAAGTGCTCGGCGTCGAGGAAGACTCGCTGGCCCTCCGCACGAAGGTGAGAGACCGTGTCGCGGATCATCGCGAGGTTCTCCTGGAGAGTCGTGCGAAGGGCCAGCTCCACGTGCCGGTCGTGACTCTTGGCGACAAGGGTCACGACCGGCGCGCCGGATTCGCGCAGCGCGGCGACCAACGGGTCGTCGGCGGCCTTGACACCTGCTCGGCGGGTCGCGCCGAACGCGGCTAGCTGCGCGTGCTTCAGATCGAGCTCTGTTCGAGCCCGTCTGAAGAACTCTGTGTCCTTGGGGTTGGCTCCCGGCCAACCGCCTTCGATGAAGCCGACGCCCAGGCTGTCCAGGTGGCGGGCGATGGCCAGCTTGTCCACGACCGTGAGGTTGAGGCCCTCCTGCTGGGCACCGTCACGGAGTGTCGTGTCGTACACGTGGAAGCGGTCGTCGGCCATATCAGTCTCCTTCGCGGGGTTTCGATGTGATTCGCCGCGCGCTCTCTCGGCTCCGAGAAACAAAAAAACCCCTCACGGACGTGAGAGGTCTGCGCGCTGGCGGTGTCCTTTTTCAGCCAGCGCGCCTGCCGATAATGAGCAGACCGTAGAACATGGTGTCTTGGAGTCTGCCACACCCAACCACCACTTGACACATTGATCTCAGGATCTGGAACGCCCGTCCCGCCGACGCGCCCGGAAACCGTTCGCGGAGACAGCTCTGACCAGCGGGAACGGCCACCCGAAGGCGACTTTCCCGGATCCGGCCGTGGGGCGGTGCCCACGCGCGCACGCCACATGGCCCGACGGCGCGCCCGCGGGCGCGGCCGGGGGAGTTCATGGGTTCAGGCCGCCGGCGGCCGGGTGGCGTCGCTGACGCTCCCGGTCGCCGGCGGCCTCGGGTCCGCGAGGTCAGCAGATCTTGTGCACCCAGCCATGGGTGTCGGGGCGGGAGCCGTACTGGATGCCGACCAGGGCTTCGCGGACCTTGGCGGTGACCGGGCCCTGGGTGCCGTCGCCGACGGTCCAGGCGCGGTCGGCGCCCTTGACCGAGCCGACCGGGCTCACCACGGCGGCGGTGCCGCAGGCGAAGACCTCGGTGAGGTCGCCGGACTCGCAGCCCGCCTGCCACTCCTCGATCGACAGGCGGCCCTCCTCGGCGGTCAGGCCGAGTTCGGCGGCCAGGGAGAGGATCGAGTCACGGGTGATGCCGGGCAGGAGGGTGCCGGTCAGGGCGGGGGTGAGCAGCCGGTCTCCGTAGACGAAGAACAGGTTCATCCCGCCCATCTCCTCGACGTAGCGGTGCTCGTTGGCGTCGAGCCAGACGACCTGGTCACAGCCCTGCTCGACGGCCTGGCGCTGCGCGACGAAGGCCGCGGCGTAGTTGCCGCCGCACTTGGCGAAGCCGGTGCCGCCGGGGGCCGCGCGGGTGTACTCGGTGGACAGCCAGACCGAGACGGCCTTGGCCGCGCCGAAGTAGGCCGCCGCGGGAGAGGCGATCACCATGTAGCGGTAGGTCCGCGAGGGGTAGTTGACGCCGAGCGCGGGCTGGGTGGCGATCATGAAGGGGCGCAGGTAGAGGCTGTGGCCCTGGGTGGTCGGCACCCATTCGCGGTCGGTCTGCACGAGCAGTTCGATCGACTCGACGAAGGCCTCCTGCGGCAGTTCGGGCATGGCCATGCGCAGCGCCGACTGGTTGAAGCGGGCGGCGTTGGCGTACGGCCTGAAGCAGGCGATCGAGCCGTTCCCCTGCCGGTAGGCCTTCAGCCCCTCGAAGAGCTCCTGGGCGTAGTGGAAGACCGACGTCGCCGGGTCGAGGCTGAGCGGGCCGTACGGCGTGAGCCGCGCGTCGTGCCAGCCCTCCCCCTCGGTGTAGTCGATGGAGATCATGTGGTCGGTGAAGGTCTGACCGAATCCGGGATTCGCCAGTACCTGCTCGCGCTCGGCCGTGGAACGAGCGTGGTCGGAGAGCTGCACGTCGAAGGTCAGCTTCTGAGCGGTGGTCATGGCGGCGGTCCTTCTCTTCGTGGCGGAGTGCACCTACGGTCCATTCTGGGACGGAGCAGGCACCGGAAAACTACTGCATATATGCCAAAATCCGGCAGCCTGCTCGGTGAGACGAACAAAAAAGACGCGCCCGGCGGCTCTGCTGAGCCACCGGGCGCGTCTGGGGTCGTGCGGGCGGCTTGTCAGCCGGCTACTCGGGCGGTGATGTCGTCGCCGATCTCGTGGGTGGTACGGCTCGCCCACCCGGTCTGGCGCTCGACCAAGTCCTCGGCCACGGCCTGCTCGACCTTGGCCGCCTCCTCGGTCAGGCCGAGGTGGTCCAGGAGCATGGCGACCGACAGGATCGTGGCGGTCGGGTCGGCCTTGCCCTGGCCCGCGATGTCCGGGGCGCTGCCGTGGACCGGCTCGAACATGCTGGGCGCGGTGCGGTCGGGGTTGACGTTCCCGCTGGCCGCGAGGCCGATGCCACCGGCGACGGCGGCGCCGAGGTCGGTGATGATGTCGCCGAAGAGGTTGTCGGTGACGATCACGTCGAACCGCTCCGGCTGGGTGACGAAGAACATCGAGGCCGCGTCGACGTGGTAGTAGTCGGTGGCGACGTCGGGGTACTCAAGGCTGACCCGGTCGACGGTGCGGGACCACAGGTCACCGGCGAAGGTGAGGACGTTGGTCTTGTGGATCAGCGACAGCTTCTTGCGCGGCCTGCTGAGCGCCTTCTCGAAGGCGTAGCGGACGACGCGCTCGACACCGTAGGCGGTGTTCAGCGACTCCTGCGTGGCGATCTCGTACGGCGTGCCGCGGCGCAGCACACCACCGGCGCCCGCGTAGAGGCCCTCGGTGCCCTCGCGGATGACGACCATGTCGATGTCCTCGGGGCGGGAGCCGCCCAGCGGGGTCGCGACGCCGGGGAAGAGCTTGACCGGACGCAGGTTGACGTAGTGGTCGAGCTCGAAGCGGAGCTTGAGCAGCAACTCGCGCTCCAGGATGCCCGGCGGCACACTGGGGTCGCCGACCGCGCCGAGCAGGATCGCGTCGTAGCCGCGCAGTTCGTCGAGGACCGCCTCGGGAAGGACCTCACCGGTTCTGTGGTACCGGCCGGCACCCAGGTCGTAGGTGGTGGTCTCCACCTTCGTTCCGACGGCTTCGAGGACCTTCAGGCCCTCGGTGACGACCTCGGTCCCGATCCCGTCTCCAGGGATGACGGCCAGACGAACATTGCGCGAATCCATAACGGGCACCCTATCTGCTCTGTCTCGACAATCGAACCACCGATCTCACCCCTCGGACACTTCTCACCCCGGAAGGCCCTGAAAAGTTTGTCCTGTTTGCGATCTTTTGACCGTTTCGTTAAGGTCCTGGCCATTCGTATCGTCGCCTAATTCGCGCAGGCCATCCCCCTCTTTCGGTCCGCGCGGAGCCGGGGAACCACTTCCGGGGTCCACGGGGCGTCCGAGCCGCACTCCGTCTGGCGGAGCACGTTTCCGGCGTTTTCCACGAGGCCCCTCGGGGCGAGTCGGCGCCACCACGCGCCGTAGGGCGACCTCCACGCCCGAGCCCGACAGCTCACCCGGCCGGCCCTATGGAAGGAACGGTCCTGAACGGCAAGACCTACCCCCGTGTCCTGACCCTGATCGTCACCGGCTCGACCATCCTCGCGACACCCGCCGTCGCACTGGCGGACTCCTCCCTCACCACCTCCTCCCCCACTCCTCTCCTCGCGCTCGCCGCCGCCGGATTCGCCCTCGCGCACCCGGCCCCCACCGCGGAGAGCTCCCGGACCCCGCTCACCGCTCCCGCCGTCGAACCCGCCCCGGCCGGCTTCTCCGGGACCGCGCGGAAGGTCCCGGCCTGGAAGAAGGCGCTGAACTGGGCGATGTCCAAGCGCGGCACACCGTACGTCTGGGGCGGCACGGGCAGGGGCGGCTTCGACTGCTCGGGCCTGATGCTCCGCGCGTACGGCGCCGCGGGCATCCGGCTGCCCCGCACGACGACCCAGCAGTACTCCGCGTTCGCCAGGAAGATCTCCTGGAAGAACCTCAAACCCGGTGACCTGGTCTTCTTCCACAACCTCGGTCACGTCGGCATGATCACCAAGCCCGGTTACATGGTCCACGCCCCGCGCAGCGGCGACGTGGTCAAGGTGGAGAAGCTGCAGGCCTGGCGCCGCGCCAGCTTCGCGGGAGCCGTACGGCCAGACCCCAAGGGGGTCGAACTCGCCGACGAGCGGGCCGAGCTGGACACGGCGATCAGGCAGTCGACCCAGGCCGGTACGGCCCTCGCCCGCTGACCCACGCCTCTCCCGGTCCCGGGCGCCGCACCGCCCGTGGCCTCGGAGGGACCCGGCTCAGGAGGAGTGCGGGGGCACTCCGCCGTTGTCGCGGCGGTCCAGCGCGGTCTGCAGGGCCTGGGCGGCCTCGTTCTCGTTGTCCTCGGGACGGTTCCAGGGATACATGTCGTACATGACGCTTCTCGTCTCGTTCGCACGGAGCTGGCTGAAGGAGGAAGGGGAGCCTGGACCCTGGTCACGGGCCCTCATCGGATCGCGGATCCGGATCACGGATCGACGGGAAACCGGGGCCGACGAACGCCATCACACCGCGGCGAGTTGCCGGCCCGCCCCTGTGTCAGGCCTCGCCGCGGCAGGTAATAAGTACGAGAACCTGGCGCATTACCAGCCATAATAACCGGCCCTCCGCAATCTGTCTCACCCCTCGTGCAGGCTTCTCACATATTGAGACGAGGCTCGGCCGGAAAAGCAGACGGCCGCCGCCCCGCGAACGGGGACGGCGGCCGTGGGAGCCGTGCTCCGGGATCAGTCGGCCAGGTCGACCGAGCGGCCGCTGTCGGCGCCGATCTCGCCGCCGATCTGGTCGATCACCTCGGCCGGGATGGCGGAGTCGACGGTCAGCGCGATGAGGGCCTTGCCGCCCTTGGCGTCCCTGGCGACCTGCATGGAGGCGATGTTGATGCCGTGGTCGCCGAGGATGCGGCCGACGACGCCGACGACGCCGGGGCGGTCGTCGTAGGTGAAGAACGACAGGTGGTCGGTCGGCTCGATCTCCATCTGGTAGCCGTTGACCTCGACGATCTTCGTGACCTGCCGCGGGCCGGAGAGCGTGCCGGAGACCGAGACGGCGCGGCCGTCGGCCAGGACACCGCGGACGGTCACCACGTTGCGCCAGTCGGGGCTCTCCGCGCTGGTCACCAGCTCGACGGTGACGCCGCGGTCCTTGGCCAGGAGCGGGGCGTTGACGTAGGTGACGGAGTCCTCGATCACGTCGGTGAAGACGCCCTTGAGGGCGGCCAGCTCCAGCACGCGGACGTCCTGGGAGGCGATCTCACCGCGCACCTCGACGTCGAGCCTGGTGGCGACCTCACCGGCGAGGGCGGTGAAGACGCGGCCGAGCTTCTCCGCCAGGGGCAGACCCGGCTTGACGTCCTCGGCGACGGCGCCGCCCTGGACGTTGACGGCGTCCGGCACGAACTCGCCGGCCAGGGCCAGCTTCACGCTGCGCGCGACCTGGGTGCCGGCCTTCTCCTGGGCCTCGTGGGTCGAGGCGCCCAGGTGCGGGGTGACGACGACCTGGTCCAGCTCGAACAGCGGGCTGTCGGTGACGGGCTCCTTGGGGAACACGTCGATGCCCGCGCCCGCGACGCGGCCTTCCTTGATCGCGGAGTAGAGGGCGCCCTCGTCGATGATGCCGCCGCGCGCGACGTTGATCAGGCGAACCGACGGCTTGACCTGGTGCAGCTCGCGGTCACCGATGAGCCCGACGGTCTCCTTGGACTTGGGCAGGTGCACGGTGATGAAGTCGGACTCGCGCAGGACCTCTTCGAGGGAGGCCAGCCTGACGCCCATCTGCGCGGCGCGGGCGGGCTGCAGGTAGGGGTCGTAGGCGATCAGCTCGACGCCGAACGGCTGCAGGCGCTGGGCGACCAGCTGGCCGATCTTGCCGAGACCGAGGATGCCGACGACCTTCTCGTCCAGCTCGACGCCGGTGTACTTCGAACGCTTCCACTCGCCGCCCTTGAGCGCGGCGTGGGCCTGGGCGACGTTGCGGGCCGAGGCGAGGATCAGCGCGACGGTGTGCTCGGCGGCGCTGGTGATGTTGGAGGTGGGGGCGTTGACGACCATGACGCCTGCCTTGGTCGCGGCCTCAACGTCGACGTTGTCGAGTCCGACGCCCGCGCGGGCGACGACGCGGAGCTTGGGCGCGGCGGCGATCGCCTCCGCGTCCACCTGGGTGGCGCTGCGCACGATGAGCGCGTCCACGTCGGCGAGGGCGGGCAGGAACTTGGCGCGGTCGGCGCCGTCGGTGTGGCGGACCTCGAAGTCGGCTCCCAGGACGGCGAGACCTGCCTCGGAGAGTTCCTCTGCGACCAGTACGACGGGCTTGTTCACGGGCTGGATCCTTTGGAGACGTGGAGGCTGCGGACGGACCTCACGTAGTCTATCGAGGCTTGTGAACGCGTTCACGAGTGTCCCGCGATCCGAGACGGTTACCCACTTCGTACACCTTCTATGCCTACAAAATTCATCTTGGTCTTGATCTAGATAAAACTTCGCGATTACCCTGATAAGCCGTGGTTCTCTACCTAAGGTTCCGTGTATGAGCATCGGGAACCCCGCTCTCGGCGACGTACTCTCGCAACACGGCAGCCCGCACCGGCTGCTGACGGCGCTGGCCGAATACGGGCTCCTCGTGGCCGTGCGCCCTGATCGCTCCGTCGTGCTCGGCACGACCCAGACCGGCGAACGGGTCCTGCTCGGCTACACCTCGCAGAGCACCTACGCGCGCCACCGCGGCAACCACGCCCTGTCGGCGTGCGACGCCGACACCATCCTCGACATCCAGCGTGCCACCGGCGTGCGCGAGATCGTGATCGACGCCGCCGGTCCGGCGGCGGCGGCCGTACCGATCGAGGATCTCCAGCGCCACCTGCTCTCCACCCGCACCGGCCCGACGCCCGCGCTGTCGAGCGCGGCCCCGACGGCCTACGCGACCGGAGCGATGGCCACGGTCCCGCGTGCCTCCGTGCCTCCGGTCGTCCCCGTGGCTCCGGCGACCCCGGTGGCTCCCGCAGCCGCTCCCACAGTGGCTCCCGCGGCGGGCCGGCGCACCGGCCCGGCCCCCGTGCCGCCCGCGCCCGCCGCCCAGCCGTGGATCCCCGCGCCGCGTCCCCACCTGTCGGGGCCGATGCAGATGGTCGATCCCGGTTACGGGCGCTGCACACACCCGATCCTGCCCGCGCTGCGCTTCGCGATCTCCTACGTGCTCGCCGACTACCCGCTCGTGCACCACGTGTGGATCTCCGAGGCCAAGACCTCCTCGGGGGCCCCCGGGATCATGCTGCACGTCAAGGTGCACATGTCGGCGGCCGAGGACGTGGTCAGGGACATCCACCGCGGAGTGCGCGCCCGGCTGCCGCAGCTGGCCGCCAGCGAGGCGCCGATCCTGATGGCCAGGGTCGCCGACGCCCGCAGCGAGCAGCGGATGATCGAGATCGGCGCCCACGTGGTCTGCGCGGGCACCACCGACTGAGCCGGACAGGTGGCGGCCCGCCCCTGAACGGGCCGCCACCTGTCCGCCTGACTAACCCAGCCGCCGGGTCAGCGTGACCCCGGTCCTGGCGAAGGCCAGGGCGATCAGTCCCGCCAGCAGCGGCAGCCCGACCCCGACGGCGACGAGGGGAGGCCACGGAACGCTGAGGACCATCTCAAGCTTGGGGTAGGCGACCCCGTTGAACCCGACCTCCCGGTAGTCGTTGCGCTGCACGACCGACTGGCTCGCCATGGCGAACCCGGGCAGCAGGCCGACCAGCAGACCGAGGGGCACCCCCAGGCCCGCGACGAACACCGCCTGCCCCGCCGCGACCGCCCTGCGGGTGCGGGGCCGGGCCCCGACCGCCGAGAGCGTGTCCAGGTCGGGCCGTGCGTCGGCGGCGGCGAGGCCCGAGGCGGCGAGCGTACCGCCGAGCACCACGAGCGAGGCCAGCGCCCCCATGACCCACAGGGTGGGATCGATCCTGCCGGAGTCCACGCTCCCCGCCGTCGTGACCGTGACGTCGGGGGTGATCACGCGTATCGCCTCGCTGAGCCGCCGCTCCCGCTCCGGGTCGGGACGGCCGTCCTCCGGGCGAACGATGAACCCGATGAGGCCGGGGACGTAGCCCGCCCTGGTCACCGCCGCCTCCGGCGCCACCCCGAGCACCAGCGCGGGCCCCTGGACGGTGGCGCCGACCGCAGGCATGGTGACCGCGGGCTTCTCGCCCCCCACCGGGAGCCTCCGGACGGCCAACCGGACCTCCCCGTTCCTGACCACGGCCGGATCGAAGATCACCACCTTGCCCTCGGCCAGCGCGACCTCCGCCGCCCGGTCGGTACGGCCCAGCAGGAGGCGCAGCAGGTCTGGGCCGCCCACTGGCAGAGTGCCCAGCGGCCCCCACAAGGTGAAGCATTTCCGACAGGAACGGCGCTCCAGCGCGAAGTCCAGCGCCCCGCCCTCCCCGTCGAGTGCCTGGTACGTCGCGAGCGGCGTCGTCCTCGGGAACACCTCGGCGACGAGCGGCCTGATCCGCTCCCAGGTCTCCTTGGGGACGTCGTCCCCGTAGATAACGGTCGTGCCCTGGGGGTAGCCGGTCCGGTAGTGCCGTTCCCCCGTCGCGACGCTGCTGGTGGCGCCGACGGCGACCGTGCTGAACGCCGCGGCGGCGGCCAACACCGCCACCACGGCGGGAGCCGTACGGCCCCGGTTGCGGGAGGCGTCCCTGACGGCCAGCCGAAGGGGAAGCGGGAGCCCTCCGGCCAGCCCGCCGATCCACCTGACCAGCCAGGGCGTCACCATGACCAGGCCGAGCAGGCCCAGCGCCCCACCGAGATAGATCCACGCCTCGATGCTCACCGTCCCGTAGAGCATCGCCGCGGTCCCCGCCGTGAGCAGGACCAGGCCGGCCAGTGGACGGCCCGCCCGGTCACGCGCCGTGGGACGCCTGCCCGCGAGCACCGTGACCGCGTCCGTCCTGGCCGCCTGCACCGCGGGCACCACAGCCGCCGCGACCCCGCTGACCAGGCCGAGCACGGCGACCGGCACGATCTGCCCGACAGGCACCTCGAACGGCCCCAGCTCACCGGCGGGCCAGATCCCCATGACGACCGCGATCACCCTGGCGGCGCCGACGCCGAGGACCGGGCCGAGCACGGCGGCGACCAGTCCCAGGGTCAGCCCGTCGGCCAGCACGACCAGTTTGAGGTGCCGGGCCGAGGCGCCCTGGGCGGACAGGAGCGCGAGTTCCCTGCGGCGACGGCGGATGCCCACCGCGAAGGCGGGGCCCGCGAGCAGCACGACCTCGATCACGGCCAGCACGATCCCCGAGACGGCCGAGACCATCCCCGAGGTGGTCCATGCCGTTCCTCCCCAATGGAAGGCGAGGGCCTGTCCCGGGCCCTTCCCCACCGAGGGCGGGTCGGCGAGCACCGCCGACGACATCGCGGCGATCCCGGCCTGGTTGAGGCGGAGCGTCCCCGCCCAGGTGAGCGGGGCGGGCAGGTCGGCCAGCCAGGCGTCGTCCGTGCCGGACCCGCCGGACGAGGCCGGCAACAGCGAGCCGGGGAGTCCGATGAGCGAGCCGCCGTACTCGGTCCGCTGTTCGACCACCCTGCCCACCACGTGTTTCGTCACGCCGCGGCGGGTGTAGCGGATCGTCGCCCCGACGGGGACATTCCTGGAGGCGGTGACCACGACCTCGTCGGCGCTCCGCGGGTAGCGTCCCTGGATCAGGGGGAACATGCCCTTCGTCATCGGGTCCCGCAGGTCCAGCTCGACGACGCCGATGGGGGTGTACCTGCCGCCCGTCGAGTACTCCTCGTCGGCCGAACGTACCGGGATGACTCGCGCCCCCTGGCCGAGCAGGGCCTGGATCCGCTCCTGGGATCTCGGCTCCGCCCGCCGCTCGCCGTACGGTTCCCAGCTTTCGCCGAGCACATCCTGCCGGATCGGTCGGCTCTCCCCCGTGTCGACCAGCCGGGCGTCGGCCGCGCCGAGGAGCATGGGGACCTGCTCCTCGGGCGTCAGCTCACGGGTGGCGAAGATGGTGAGGGCCGCGGTGACGGCCAGGACCGGGAGGCCGATCATGACCACGATGAGCGCGCTGCGCGCCTTGGCGCGCCAGATGTCCCTGCGGGAGATCCGCAGCGCGGCGAACAGGGCGCTCATCGGGCGCTCTCCATGGGGGCGGAGGTCATGTCGGCGATCTCCCCGTCGCGCAGGAAGACCACCCGGTCAGCCCAGGCCGCGTAGCGGGGCTCGTGGGTGACGAGGAGGACCGCCGCTCCCGCGTCGCAGCGGGTGCGCAGGAGCTGGAGGACCTCGTCGCCGGTCGGGGTGTCGAGGGCGCCGGTCGGCTCGTCGGCCAGGATCAGCCTCCGTTGGCCGGCCAGCGCGCGGGCGATGGCGACCCGCTGGCGCTGGCCGCCGGAGATCTCGTCGGGGAAGCGGTCGGCGACGTCGGCGAGGCCGACCTCGGCCAGTACCTCCCTCGCCTCCCGCCGGGCCTGGGCCGCCCTGACGCCGTCCAGCTCACGCGGGAGCATGACGTTCTCCACGGCGGTCAGCGAGGGGATCAGGTTCAGGTCCTGGAAGACGTAGCCGACGTGGCGGCGGCGGAGCCCGGCGAGATCCGCGGCGCGCATGCCCGTCAGCGACGTGCCCTCGACGGCCACCTCGCCCGAGGTCGGGGTGTCGAGGCCGCCCGCGAGGTTGAGCAGTGTGGACTTGCCGGAGCCGGAGGGCCCCATCACCGCGATCAGCTCCCCCGCCGCCACGTCCAGGCTCACCTCCCGTAACGCCCGTACGGCCTGCGGCCCCTCGCCGTGGACGCGGGTCACGTCCGCGAGCCGTAGGACCGGTTCTGTGCTCATCGATGTCTCTCCTGCGTCTGGATGGAGGCCGTGAGCACGACCTCGCAGTGGTCGAGCCAGCGCTGTTCGGCCTCCGCCTGGAAGATCATCGAGTCGATGACCAGCCGTTGCGCCGGGCTCTCCGCGTTCGCCCGTTTCGCCCGGGTCAGTTCCTGCAGCGTGCTCATGGTCGCCACGCGCTGGGCCTGGATGACAGGCCGTACGTCGGCGCCGGCGGCGACCGCCATGGCGAGCTTGATGACGAGTTCGTCCCGAGGCCGGTCCGACTGGGCGACGGGGGTGCTGAACCATCGCGCCATCTCGGTCAGACCGGCCTCGGTGATCGTGTAGACGACCCGGCCCTGCTCGTCCTGCTCGCCGGGTGTCACCAGGCCGTCACGCTCCAGGCGGGAGAGCGTCGTGTAGACCTGGCCGATGTTGAGCGGCCAGGTCGCCCCCGTCGACGCCTCGAACTCGGCCCGCAACTGATAGCCGTAGCGGGGTCCCCGGCTCAGCAGAGCGAGGAGTCCTTGCTTGATCGCCATGAATACCGAGTATGCATACCGAGTATGGTTGTCGCAAGAGATCCGCATATTCTGGACAGGTTCCACCGTTGGGGCGGATACTCGGGGGATGAGCTCGACGCATCCCCCGGCCCGCGCCTCCGACGGGGACCGCGATCGTGCGATCAACGAGCTTCGTGACCGCGCCGTCGAGGGTCACCTCTCGCACGACACGTTCCTCGGCCGGGTGGACATGGCCCTGCGCGCCCAGAGTCAGGGCGAGCTGGAGAACCTGGTCGCCGATCTGCCGCAACGCGGCCGCTTCCGCCGGATGGTCACCGAGATCGTCGCCTCGGCCTCCGACTTCACCAAACGGGTGGAGTCCGCCTGGCGGCGCCCGAGGCTGCCCAGGCTCGCGCTGCCCGGGGACAACCGCACCCGCTACGTGGTCGGCCGGGGTTCCGCCTGCGACCTGGTCCTGGCTGACCTGACCGTCTCCCGGATCCACGCCGAACTGCGCCGCGACGGGGAGGGCTGGATCGTCGTCGACCTCGGCTCGCTCAACGGCACCCGGCTCAACGACTGGCGGCTGGTCGGCCCGGCGAAGGTCCGCCCCGGAGACGTCGTGTCCTTCGGCGACTGCGTCTTCCTGGTGATCACTCCCCAGCTGGGGTGACCCCTCCTGCCGCGAGCGTCCGCGCGGTCAGGGGGTAGCGCCTGGCCAGCAGCAGGCTGATCCCGGCGAAGAGGGCGGGCAGCAGGGTCCCGCCGTACAGGGTGACCGCGACCGCAGCCTCCGGCTGCGCGACCGGGTTCGCCGGGCCCGACTCGACGAAGCCCGCCGCGCCGAGCAGCCAGCCGAGCACGAGCGCGCCCAGCGCGAAGACCACGGTCTCGCACGCCGCCCAGAGTCCGGTGAACGACCCGGCGCGGCGCCCGCCGGTCACCATCGTGTCGTGGGCCACGACGTCGGCCAGCATCGAGACCTGCAGCAGCTGCAGCCCGGCGTAGCCGACACCGACGACGAGCAGGCACAGATGCGCGTAGACGGGCCCCAGGCTTCCCGAGAGGGCCGTTCCCGCCGCGCCCGCCGCGAACAGCGCCGACCCCAGGGCCATCGCACCCCGTTTGTCGTAGCGCCGGGACAGCCGCACCCACAACGGCATCGTGACCAGCAACGGCCCGACGACGCACATGAAGAGCGTGGTGACGGCCCCCGGATCGCCCAGGATGTAGGTGGCGAAGTACGGCGCGCCCGCGAGCAGCACCCCCGCGGCGAACATCTGCGCGCAGCCCAGCGCGAGCAGCGGCATGAACGCCCCGCTCGACCTGGCCTCGGCGAACTGGGCCCTGATCGACGGTCCCGCTCCGCGCGCCCCGGGGATCCTGGGAGCCCGGGGGGCCTCGGGGGCGGGAACGCGGGCCGTACCGAAGAAGGAGGCGAGCATGGAGGCCAGCAGCACGGCCGCGACGAGCAGGCCCATCAGCCGGTAGCCGGAGACCTCGTCGCCCGCGACCGCCGGAGCGACGGAGCCCGACAGCAGGATCGCTCCCCCGACGAAGACCATCTTCCACTGCAGCAGCGTGGAACGCTCGTGGTAGTCGTCGGTCATCTCCGCGGCCATCGCCTTGTAGGGCACCTCGTAGAAGGCGTAGGCGGTCGCGGTGGCCAGATAGCAGACCGCGACGTACAGCGCGGCGGGCAGACCGGTGAGCGGCGGCCCGGCGAACATCAGCGCGAACGTCACCGGAAGGGTGAGCGCGCCCAGCAGCATCCAGGGACGGCGCGCGCCGAACCTGGAGACCGTGTGGTCGGAGCGGCGCCCCACCCAGGGGTCGAGGACCATGTCCCACAGCTTGGGCAGGAAGACCACGAGCCCGGCGGCCCACGCGGGAACCGCCAGCACGTTGGTCATGTAGAACAGCAGCAGCAGACCGGGGACCGTGGAGAACGTTCCAGTGCAGACCGAGCCGACACCGTAGCCGACGCGCACCGCACGGGGAACGATCAGGGGTGCGGGAACGGGTGCCGGCGTGACCATGGCCACATTCAAGCGCACGGTCTCCCGGGTGACGCTCCCGGAGGGCGGAAACGTTTCCGGATCGTCGCGCGGGCCGGAGACCGTGATCGTCGGCCGAGACGTGGTGACACGGACGGCACGCCCCCGGCAGAATGCGGAACCCATCCAGCGCCCAACGATCTGGAGGAACCACCATGCGCAGACCTCTGGGGATACTCGCCTGTGCCGGGGGCCTGGTGGCGCTCGGCGCACCGAGCGCCACCGCCCAGAGTGCCGAGGCCGTGACGGCGCCGCAGGTACGGCAGGCCGAGTGCCGTGTCTACGCCGCCGCCCCGGCCGTGTCCTCCGCGGGGAAGATCCAGGCCTCCGCCATCCGGGTCGGCTGCACCGGCAGCGCCCTGGTCCGCATCCGGATCGTGCAGGAGAGGACCGGCACCGACCCCACCGTCAGGAGCGCCTCCCTGCGGGGCGTCAACGGACGAGTCACCGTGACGGCGCCGTGCGTCTCCGGTGTCTACTACGCCGTCGTCACCGACGACCAGGGCAACACCGGCCGTTCGAAGAACGCCGCCCTGTCGTGCGGTGTCCCCAAGGCCGTCCAGGAGGTGCTCCGGCTGACCAACGCCGAACGACGGGCCGGAGGCTGCCCGGCCCTCAGGGACGACTCCCGGCTGCGTTCGGCCGCCCAGGGGCATTCCGCCGACATGGCGGCCAACAACTACTTCAACCACACGTCCAAGGACGGCAGGACCATGACCGACCGGATCAAGGCGTCCGGGTTCAGCCCGCTGTCGGCGTGGGCGGAGAACATGGCCTGGGGCCAGCGGACCCCGGCCGAGGTGGTCAAGGCCTGGATGAACAGCCCGGGTCACCGGCGCAACATCATGACCTGCTCCTACACCCACATCGGGATCGGCGTGGCCACCAGCCCGCGCGGCCGTGTCTACTGGACACAGGACTTCGCCAGGCACTGACCCCCGCGGGAGACGCGTACGGCCCGCGCCCCCGTGACGTGAACCGTCGCGGGGACGCGGGCCGTACGGCGACCGCTCTGACGGGCCCCGCTACTTGAGCCAGCTCATCATCGGACGCAGCTTGGCGCCGGTCTTCTCGATCGGGTGCTCGGCCAGCTCCTCGCGGTAGGCGGTGAACTTCTTCTGGCCGCTGTCGAACTCCTCGACGAGCTCCTTGGCGAACTCGCCCGACTGGATCTCGGCGAGGATGCGGCGCATCTCCTCCTTGGTCTCCTTGGTGACCACGCGCGGGCCACGGGAGTAGCCGCCGTACTCGGCGGTGTCGGAGACCGACCAGTACATCTTGTGGATGCCGCCCTCGTACATGAGGTCGACGATCAGCTTCATCTCGTGCAGGCACTCGAAGTAGGCGACCTCGGGCTGGTAGCCGGCCTCGATCAGGGTCTCGAACCCGGCCTTGATCAGCTCGGAGACGCCACCGCACAGGACGGCCTGCTCACCGAACAGGTCGGTCTCGGTCTCCTCGGTGAAGGTCGTCTTCAGCGCGCCCGCGCGGGTGCCGCCGATGCCCTTGGCGTAGGACAGGGCCAGGTCCCAGGCGTTGCCGCTGGCGTCCTTCTCGACGGCGACGAGGCAGGGCACACCGCGCCCGGCGGTGTACTGGCGGCGGACGAGGTGACCCGGGCCCTTGGGGGCGACCATGGCCACGTCGACGCCCTCCGGCGCCTCGATGAGGCCGTAGCGGATGTTCAGGCCGTGGCCGAAGAACAGCGCGTCGCCCTCGACGAGGTTCGGGGCCACGTGCTCGGCGTAGAGGTGGCGCTGGATGTGGTCCGGCGCGAGGATCATGGTCAGGTCGGCCTCTTCGACGGCCTCCGAGGGCGACACGACGCGCAGGCCGTCGGCCTCGGCCTTCTCGCGGCTCTTGGAGCCCTCGGGCAGGCCGACCCGGACGTCCACGCCGGAGTCGCGCAGGGAGAGCGCGTGGGCGTGGCCCTGGCTGCCGTAGCCCAGGACGGCCACGTGCCGGCCCTGGATGATCGACAGGTCGGCCTGGTCGTCGTAGAAGATCTCAGTCACTCTCTTAACCTTTCGGGTTTTCCCGTACGGCTCGTACGGTCTACGCGCTCCGGTCCAGGGCCCGGAGAGAACGGTCGGTGATGGAACGGGCACCGCGGCCGATGGCCACCATGCCCGACTGGACAAGCTCCTTGATGCCGTACGGCTCCAGCAGCTTGATGAAGGCCTGCAGCTTGTCCGGAGTGCCGGTGACCTCGATCGTCACGGCGTCCGGAGCCACGTCCACGCAGCGCGCCCGGAAGAGGTTGACCAACTCAAGCACGCTCGAACGGTTCTCGGCGTCGGCCCGCACCTTGATCAGGGTGAGTTCACGGTGCACGGCCTGAGCCGGGTCGAGCTCCACGATCTTGAGCACGTTGATCAGCTTGTTGAGCTGCTTGGTGACCTGCTCAAGCGGGAGGTCTTCGACGTTGACCACGATGGTCATCCGGGAGATGTCCTCGTGCTCGGTCGGCCCGACCGCCAGCGAGTCTATGTTGAAACCGCGACGGCTGAACAACGCCGCGACGCGCGCGAGCACGCCCGGCTTGTTCTCGACCAGCACGGAGAGCGTGTGCCTGCTCATGCCATTCCCTTCGCCCGGCCGTCCGCCGGAACACCGCTGTGCCTGTCGGTCCGCTCGCCCACCGCTAGTCCTCGCTGTCCCAGACGGGCGCCATGTCACGGGCGAACTTGATGTCGTCGTTGCTGGTCCCGGCCGCGACCATCGGCCAGACCATGGCGTCCTCGTGGACGACGAAGTCGATCACGACGGGCACGTCGTTGATCTCCATGGCCTTCTTGATGACCTCGTCCACGTCCTCCGGGCGCTCACAGCGCAGGCCGACGCAGCCGTAGGCCTCGGCGAGCTTCACGAAGTCGGGGATGCGGCGGACCGTCTGCAGGTTGGTGTTGGAGTAGCGCTGGTTGTAGAAGAGCGTCTGCCACTGCCTGACCATGCCGAGGTTGCCGTTGTTGATGATCGCGACCTTGATCGGCACGCCCTCGATGGCGCAGGTGGCCAGTTCCTGGTTGGTCATCTGGAAGCAGCCGTCGCCGTCGATGGCCCACACCGTGGTGTCCGGCCTGCCCATCTTCGCCCCCATCGCGGCGGGGACCGCGAAGCCCATCGTGCCCGCGCCGCCGGAGTTGATGAAGGAGCCGGGGTTCTCGTAGCCGATGAACTGGGAGGCCCACATCTGGTGCTGGCCGACGCCCGCGGTGTAGATCGCGTCGGGGCCGACGACCGCGCTCAGCCGCTGCATGACGTACTGCGGGGCGATGGAGCCGTCCTCGAACTCGGTGTAGCCCAGCGGGTAGGTCTCCCGGTAGGCGTCGAGCTGGCTCCACCACTCGCTGTAGTCGCCCTTGCGGCTCTCGTTGCGCACCGCGTTGATCAGCTCGGTGATGACCTCCTTGCAGTCACCGACGATCGGGACGTCGGCGTGCCGGTTCTTGGAGATCTCCGCCGGGTCGATGTCGGCGTGGACGATCTTGGCGTACGGCGCGAAGCTGTCCAGGTTGCCGGTGACGCGGTCGTCGAAGCGGACGCCGAGCCCGATGAGCAGGTCGGCCCGCTGCAGCGCGCCGACGGCGGGCACCGAGCCGTGCATGCCGGGCATGCCCAGGTGCTGGCGGTGACTGTCGGGGAAGGTGCCGCGCGCCATCAGCGTGGTGACCACGGGGATGCCGGTCAGCTCCGCGAACTCCAGCAGTTCCCCGGCCGCCCCTGCCTTGTGCACGCCGCCGCCCACGTACAGGACAGGGCGCTTGGACTCGGCGATCAGCTTGGCCGCCTCGCGGATCTGCTTGGAGTGCGGCCTGGTCACCGGGCGGTAGCCGGGGAGCTGCATCACCGGGGGCCACTGGAAGACGGTCTTGTTGGTCAGCGCGTCCTTGGAGATGTCCACGAGCACCGGCCCGGGACGGCCCGTCCCCGCGATGTGGAAGGCCTCGACGATCGTCCTGGCGATGTCGGCCGGGTCGGTCACCAGGAAGTTGTGCTTGGTGATCGGCATGGTGATGCCGGAGATGTCGGCTTCCTGGAAGGCGTCGGTGCCGATGGCCGCGCTGGTCACCTGGCCGGTGATGGCGACGATCGGGACCGAGTCCATGTAGGCGTCGGCGATCGGCGTGACCAGGTTGGTCGCTCCCGGGCCGCTGGTCGCCATGCAGACCCCGACCTTGCCCGTGGCCTGGGCGTAGCCCTGGGCGGCGTGTCCGGCGCCCTGCTCGTGCCGTACGAGCACGTGCCGGACCTTGACAGAGTCGTATAGGGGATCGTAGGCGGGAAGAATCGCGCCGCCCGGAATCCCGAACACAGTGTCGACTCCGACGTTCTCCAGTGCCCTCACGAGGGCCTGGGCTCCTGTCATCTGTTCGGTCATCGGCTCGTTCCTTGTGTGGCTGAGCATGTTTGATGGGGTCGATCTCTACAACGGCATAAAAAATGCCCCATCCCGCCGGGGATGGCGGATCTGGGGCGGCGCGCAGGACGAGGTGCTTCGCTATCGGCCCGCGCGCCGGCGAAGTACTACGAGAATCCCACGGTGATGCATGGGTCCACCATGGCCGACGTACCGGGCCCACGTCAAATTCATGGGACGGCGATCTCACGATACGAGACGGAAAAATACGGGAACCTGGACGGCGCCTTTCCCACCCCCGGTCGCTGACCAGGTAAAACGGCCTTCAAAGCTGGCCGGTCCGTCAGACGCCACTCGGCATGCTCGGCATGTCCGTGTGCATGAGCGAGTCGACCCCGCGCGCCGCCATCGGCCGCGCGACCAGGAAGCCCTGCCCCCTGGTGCACCCCATCTCACGCAGCAGTTCGAGCTGTTCCTGACGCTCGATGCCCTCGGCGACCACGATCAGGCCGAGATCGTGGCCGAGCCGTACGATCGTGCGGGTCAGCAGGGTCAGCGTCTCGTCGCGTCCGAGACCCGAGACGAACGACGGGTCGATCTTGATCATGTCGACCGGGAGCTGCCGCAGCAGGGCGAGCGAGGCGTAACCGGTGCCGAAGTCGTCGATGGCCAGCCGTACGCCCAGCTCACGCAGCTCGGAGAGCCGGTTGACGGTCTCCTCGGCGTCCTCGACCAGCATCTCCTCGATGACCTCCAGGGTCAGCGCGCTGGGCGGCAGGCCGCTCTCCGACAGGGCCGACTCGACGCTCTCCACGAAGCGCGGCGCCATGATCTGGCGGGCCGACAGGTTCAGCGACAGGCCGATCTTCCACGAGGAGGCGTGCCAGGAGGCGACCTCCCGGCAGGCCTCACGCAGGATCCACTCACTCAACGGCACGATCAGGCCGGTGTCCTCCGCCGGGCCGAGGAAGAGCTCGGGCGGCACGAAGGCGCTCCCCCGCCACCAGCGCACCAGAGCCTCGACCGCGGTGACCCGTGAGGTGGCCAGGTCGACGACCGGCTGGTACTCGATGGCGAACTGGTTCTCCAGCAGCGCCCGCTGCAGGTCGGCGGCCAGTTCGAGGCGCCTGACCACATCGGTGTGCATGTGCGCGGCGAACACCTCGACCCGGCGCCCGCCCAGCTCCTTCGCGCGGGCCATCGCCACGTCCGCGTTACGGATCAGATCGGCCGAGGAGACGTCCTCGTCGGCGAAGGCGACCCCCACGCTCGCGGTCAGCGCGACGTCGCGGTCCGCCACCCGGAACGGCTCCGAGGAGACCGTGCGGACCAGGCGCTCGGCCAGGTCGACCGCCGTCTGGGCGTCCGTCGCCCCTTCGAGCAGCACCGCGAACTCGTCCCCGCCCCACCGCGCCAGCGTGTCGTCGGCCCGTACGGCCGCGCGCAGCCTGCGGGCCGCCTGGCCGAGCAGGTAGTCGCCGCTGGCGTGGCCGACCGAGTCGTTGACCGCGGTGAAACCGTCCAGATCGAGGAAGACCACGGCCGCGGCGCCCGCACCGGGACGGGCCAGCACCTCCCGGGTCCGCTCCTCGAAGTAGGCCCGGTTCGGCAGCCCGGTGACACCGTCGTGGAAGGTCAGATGGGCGACCTGGTTGCGCAGGGCCTCCTGGTCGCTGACGTCCCTGGTGGTCACCAGCAGCAGTTCCTCACCGCGGACCCGGCGGGTCGCGACCGACTCCGTCGGCCGCCAGGTGCCGTCCGACGCCCTGACCCGGCAGGCGACCATGCAGGTCCCCGCGTTCTCGGCGGGCTCCTCGTCCAGGCTCATCGCGCGCATCGCCACCTGGATGGCGGGCACGTCCTCCGGGTGGATGTAGTCGAAGATCCTCCTGCCCACGATGTCCTCGGGGCGGTAGCCGTACGTGGTCTCGACGCCCTCGCCGATCTCACGCACCACGCCTTCGTAGTCGCACACCAGGACCACGTCCCCGGTGCTCTCCGCCAGGTCGTGCAGCTGCCGTTCCCCGAGATCGACCAGGCGCCGCATCCGGCCGGTCTCCATCAGCACGACGAACAGCCGCAGCACCAGGACGACGACGACCGAGACCGAGACCAGCGCCAGGACCGGCACCGGCCCCTGGACGCCACCGCCGAGCACCCGCAGGAGCACGACCACGGCGGCGGCCACGACCAGGACCAGCGGCGCGGCGGACAGCAACGAGGAGGCCGTCTGACCGACCAGTTCCTCCGTCTCGCCCTCCGCCGCAGAGGACTCGGTCTCCTGCTGCTCCCCCGGCTCCGCCACGGCCTCCGCCATGGCGTCGCCCGCCGCCTCGTCCCGGTCCTCGCCGGAGATGTCAGGGCGGGCCGTACGGTCACTCCACGCGACCGCGGCGAGCAGCAGGAAGGCCGCGGGCGCCAGCCACACCTGGCCCAGCGGCGGCTCGTCACCGGTCAGTCTGGCCAGCGCGGTGACGGTCTCGGAGGCGGTGACCGCCGCGAGTACGGCCAGCGCCGCGAGCCCGACCGGCCAGGCCGAACGCCTGGCGGGCACGACGGCCGGGCCGACCGCGCAGGCCAGGACCAGGCAGAGCAACGGTGAGGCGAGGGTCACCGCGAAAGTCCCCGCGTCACCCGCGTCGCGGTAGGCGGGGCCGAACAACGACACCCAGCCGATGACGAAGAGCGAGGCCGCGCAGACATAGGCGTCGGCCAGGTCCCGTAACAGCGCCTGACCACGCGCCTGTCTGACCGCGCACAGACCGGTGCCGACGGCGAGCATCGCGGTGCCCGCGAGCAGGACCAGATCGGCGAACGTCACCACGAAGGGCGTCCCGTCGGCCAGCGGCCGTACGGCGATGCCGACCAGCCAGGTGGCGCTGCCCGCGGCGAGCCAGCGCCAGGCCAGCGCACTGGCCCGGTCGGACGGACGGCGCGCGGCGGCGAACAGCGAGAACGCGGCGAACGCCGCGGCCGTAACGCCCGCGACCGCGCCGACGATCACAACGGCAGCACCACTGAGAAAGGCGGCAACCAGCCCCGCCACGCCGGTCAAGGCCGCGGCGGTCAGCGCTACCCGGGGGTCACGCCAGCGGATCAATGTCGTCTGCCCATCGGTTTCGGTTCGTCTCGCGTGCGCGGCGGTCTCCGTTTGCCGTGCCCGCGTTGCCGTCGAGAACGCGTCGTCCTTCGTCCTCCGCGTCCCACGACGGCACACGATCAGTGTGTGCTCTCCGGCTGACGCGGATGGTGACAACGCCGGAGTCGTCACCGATCCGATAACCGCGCGAGCGATCGGACTCGCAGTAATTCACCGTACGCACCCCAGGTCACGAGGCAGCCACGGTCGGGAATCCTTTCCCGGTCAGTACGAACCGGTGATCACGTTTTTAAGCTGCTCTCCGGCGAGGTGTCTCAGCAGCTGCGAGCGCAGCAACCTCAGCAGACGCCGCCCCGAGGCGGGGGTGCTTCCCGCGACGTGCGGGGTGACGAAGACCCCGGGTGCCGACCACAGCGGGTGACCGGCGGGAAGCGGCTCCGGGTCGGTCACGTCGAGTGCGGCGACCAGCCTGCCCCGTTCGAGCTCGGCCACGAGCGCGTCGGTGTCGACGACCCCGCCCCTGGCCGCGTTCACCAGCAGGGCGCCGTCCCGCATCGACGCCAGGAAGGCCGCGTCGACCAGCCCCGTGGTCGCGGGGGTCGCGGGTACCAGCAGCACGACCACATCCGCCTTCGGCAGCAGCTCGGGCAGCTCGTCCTGCCCGTGAACGCCCTCCCGCGCCGTCCGCGCGACCCGCACGACGTCCACCTCGAAGCCTTCGAGCCGCCGTTCGAGCGCCTGGCCGATCGAGCCGTACCCGACGACCAGCACGGTCGAGTCGGCCAGCACCCCGGTGTGGTGGTAGGTCCACTCCCCCCGCCCCTGGGCCGCGGCGAACCCCGGGAACTCCCGCAGCACCGCGATCATGGCCCCGACCACCCACTCCGCGGTACCCGCGTCGTGCACCCCCCGCGCGTTGCACAGCACCACGCCCTCGGGCAGGTGGGGCCGGTAGGCGTCGACCCCGGCGGTGACCGTCTGCAGCAACCGCAGCCCGTGCATCCGACCGAGCAGTTCGGGAACCAGTGAGGGCGGGATCAACGGCGGAACCCAGACCTCCACCTCCCCGATCCCCTCGGGCGTCGGCCCGGTCCCGTCGTAGACGACGCACTCCACATCGGGGAGATCACGAAGAACATCAGCCGCGGCCTGCGAGGGGACCCAGATTCTCATGGCCCCGATTATTGCGCTGTGCCTCTTTGCGGCGCCTTCGGCGCCGCGGGCTTGGGCGCTTTCGAGTCGGTGCTTTCCCTCGTCGCTCATCCGCTTCGCTCCTTCGCTCCTCAGTCCAAGCACCGACGCGCCCAAGCCGAAACCCCTCACACACGGCACCGGTAAGGCCACGTCAAAAACAGTCCCAGCGGAATCAGTCGTGTGGCCAAGGCATCGGGGGAAACACCTGCGCCCGAACTGGATACCGTCGATCTCTCCCGATGCCGGATGTGAAGGGTTTGATCTTTTGTCTTACCGGTGTCGTGCGTGAAGAGTTTCGGTTCGGGCGCGCCGACGCTTGGACTGAGGAACGCAGGAGCGAAGCGACGGAGTGACGAGGGAAAGCGTCGGCTCGAGGCGCCCGGACCCGCGGCGCCTTCGGCGCCGCAAAGAGGCACAGCCCGCGGCGCCGCAAATCACTCCGTCTGGGGTGTTCCGCCCGCCACGCACTTCAGGTTTAGTTCGGGGCGGTAGACGGTGGTCTGCTTGACGCGTTTGATCTCTTCGCCGTCTTGTTTGAAGATCCGCCAGACGTCGATCGTGAAGCCCTGCTGGCCTTCCATGGGGATGCAGCCCGGGCCGCTCTCGGTCACGCTCTTGAACGGCGTGAGATTGTAACGTTCCGAGGAGATCGACTCGATGTCGTAGCGCTTGGTGCTCCAGAAGGCGACCGTGACACCGCTCGCGGTGTAGGAGGTCTTCACCAGCACGCCGTACTTGGAGTCGTTCCGCCAGCGGAAGTCGGGCTCCGGCCAGGAGACCGTGGACTCACGGCCCGCCGGGTAGCGCGAGATGTAGAACTCGTGTGGCACGTGCTGGACGTCTTCGAGGCCGCCGAAGAACACCGCGTTGTACATGGTCGTGACGAACTGGGAGATGCCCCCGCCGACCGAGTCGATCAGCCTGCCCCCCTGGATCATCGGCGCCGGGACGAACCCCCGGGCCGTGTCGCGTTCGCCGATGACGCCGTTGAGGGAGAAGGTCTCGCCGGGTTTGACGATGTAGCCGTCCATGATCTTGGCCAGGGTCCTGATGTTGGTCACCCTGGGCGGACAGCAGACGTACGGGGTGGTGAACTCGCTGATCTTCTCCTTGATGCCGAGGGCACGCGCCTGAGCCTCGGAGAGTCTCGGTTCGACGGTCGTGAGCGTGACCTGGACGCTCCGTTCGCCGCCCTTGGCGAGCATGGCGGCCATGTCGTCGGCGAGCTTTCCGGTGTCGACGCCCTGCCCCTTGTGCCCGGGGACCAGCTTCGGCTTGTCGCCGACGATCTCGAAGGTGGGCTCCCTGGGGGCCAGTCCGGGGTCGACGAGACCGTTCTCCAGGTCGGCGACGGCGCCCTTGGCGTCGAAGACGGGACGCATCTCACCTTCCGGCCCAGGCTCGTAGGACAGGTGGGCGGCGAGGGTCTCGACCGTCATTCGCACCTGTTTGTCCCCGCGGACCAGGGTCACCGGGCCGGAGAGCGCCTTGGTCGCCGCGGTCTTGGCCTGTTCGACCGCCTCGGGGGTGGCCTTCGGCTTGATCACCGAGACGGGCAGGTCGACGGCTCCGGGCGAGCCGAGGAAGGCCTTGGCGATGGCGTCCGCCGCCGCCTCCTGTTCCAGCTTGCGGCCGTCCCTGGGGGCCACGGCCACGGGCCGGGTGCCCTTGAAGGTGACCTCGCCGTCCCTGACCTTGAGGTCGATCCTTCTCGCCAGTCCCTTGACGGCGTTCTTCATGAGTTCGGGGTCGACGGAGATCTTGGGGTTCAGGTCGTTGGTCCCGGTGAGGGCCCGCCAGACCTCTCCCGGCGAGGGGAAGTCGCTCGGCGCCTGGTCGATCGTCGCGACGACGTCGAACTCCAGCCCGGCCTCCTCGGGGTCGAGGGTGTACTCCTTGCCCGCGGCCCGCAGGGTCATCGCGCTGGTGGCGGGGGCGGCGAGTTTGTCCCTGAGCCGTTCGGCGGCCTCGGTGGCGGTCAGCCCGCCGATGTCGACGCCCCTGACGTTGGTGCCGGGCAGCATCTTGCCCGCCATGACGATCGCGGGGATGCCGTAGGCGAGGCAGCCGAGCACCAGCAGGAGCAGCAGGGTCAGCAGCAGCCCGCGTCCGCCACGGCGTGCGGGTGTCCCCTCGGTGCGGGGTGACCCTCCCCGGGGAGGTCCCGCGTCACCGGGTGCGGACTCCTGACGCGACGGGGCGGCCTTGTCCTGGGGGGTCGCCATCCGCCAGGGCTCCGGTTTGGGGGCGGGCGGTGGCAGGCCGGGCGAACCGGGGGATCCCGGTGCGCCGGGGTTCATGGGGCCCTGCTGTCCGCCGGCGCCGCGCGGGCCGGGAGAACCGGTAGGACCGAGCAGACCGGGCGAACCGGTGGGGCCGAAGATGTCGGGGGAGACGCCGGGGGGCAGCTTCGAACGCCCCTTGGGCCTGTTTCCCGGCGGCTGGGCGGGGTCACGGGCGCCCGGGGGAACGGGATGCGAGGGCAGGGGCACCGCCGCGAACGGGTCGGTCGGCGGATCTGTCGACGCTCCGTTCCGCACTTCCTCAGGCTCCTCCTGCTTCGTGACCTCTGCTTCCGGCAACCCTAAACCACAACCGTCCGCGGGCACCCTTGGTGAGCGGTAACAAATCACCTCGGCATGGCGGGTTTGCGGCATGGTTCGTGCTTCGCAAGGGCCCTTTCCCGCCTTTTCCGGCACCGTCGGAGTGGTTTTCCGCACCCCGAGCCGCGCCCGCCGTACGGGGCCTGGAGATGAGTCCGTACGGCGGGCCCGGCCTCTGTCAGGCGCCGAGCGCGTCGACGGCCGTCTGCGAGAAACGCACTCCGTCCTCGGTGGCGAAGTATGAGCAGGAGGCCCATCCGACGGTTCCCGCGGGTAGTCCCGAGGCCGACCTTCCGCCGAGTCTGAACTGGCACCAGGTGCCCGAACTGACGCTGAGGATCTGTCCGTAATCCCCGTAGTAGAGGTAGCCGACCACCCAGCTTCCGCCGGGGGTCGATCTCAGCCGGACGCCGTTGGCGATCACCATGGCGTCGATCGCCCGGGCGCTCGTGACGGCGGAAACGGCGGCCTGCGCCGGGGTGACGACGGCCGACGTCCCGCAGACGGCGGCCGAGAGCACGGCGAGGAGCGCCAGTTGTCTCTTCATGGAATTCTCCGATCTCGGGCTGTGCGGCACCAGAGAGAAGGGGGAGATTAATGTGATTACTGTGCAAGAAGTTAACAACCCCAGTCAATGCACATTTAGTGGGAGAAAGTGATTTCCAGATAACAAAAAGGCCCCACCAAATCGGTGGGGCCTTTCGTCGGCCGAAGCCGGCCGAAACCTGACTGCCTCCGGCAGGGACTACTCGGAGACGCCGAGCTTCTCCAGCAGGAGTTCACGGGCGCGGGCCGCGTCCGCCTTGCCCCTGCTGGCCTTCATGACGCCGCCGACCAGGGCGCCGACCGCGGCGATCTTGCCGGAGCGGACCTTCTCCGCGGCGGCGGCGTTGTCCGCCAGTACCTGGTCGATGATCGCCGAAAGCTCACCCTCGTCGTTGACGATCTGCAGGCCGCGCGCGGCGACCACCTCGTCGGGGGAACCCTCGCCGTTCAGCACGCCTTCGAGCACCTGGCGGGCCAGCTTGTCGTTCAGCGCTCCCCCGGCGACCATCGCGCACACCCTGGCGATCTGGTCGGGGGTGATCTCCAGCTCACCGAGCGGGACGCCCGCCTCGTTGGCCCTGCGGGCCAGCTCGCCCATCCACCACTTGCGGGCGTCGGCGGGCGGGGCCCCGGCGGCGACGGTCGCCTCGACCAGGTCGATGGCGTCGATGTTGTGCATGGACTCCATGTCCAGGTCGGACACGCCCCACTCCCGCTGGAGCCGCAGGCGCCGTACGCGCGGCAGCTCGGGCAGCGCGGCCTTCAGCTCGGCGACCCACGCGGGGTCCGGCGCGATCGGCACCAGGTCGGGCTCGGGGAAGTAGCGGTAGTCCTGCGCCTCCTCCTTCGAACGCCCCGAGGTGGTGGTGCCGGTGTCCTCGTGGAAGTGCCGGGTCTCCTGGATGATCACGCCGCCGTCGGCCAGGATCGCGGCCTGACGGGAGATCTCACCGCGGACCGAACGCTCGACGCTGCGCAGCGAGTTGACGTTCTTGGTCTCGGTACGGGTGCCCCACTCGGTCGCGCCACGCGGCATGAGGGAGACGTTCACGTCGCACCGCATGGAGCCCTCCTCCATGCGCACGTCGGAGACGCCGAGCGCGCGCATGACCTCGCGCAGTTCGGTGGCGTAGGCGCGGGCGACCTCGGGGGCGAGCCGGTCGGTGCCCGGGATCGGCTTGGTGACGATCTCGACCAGCGGGATGCCCGCGCGGTTGTAGTCGACGATCGAGTAGTCGGCGCCGTGGATGCGCCCGGTGGCGCCGCCCACGTGGGTGGACTTGCCGGTGTCCTCCTCCAGGTGGACCCGCTCGATCTCGATCCGCACGGTCTTGCCGTCCACCTCGACGTCGAGGTAGCCGTCGAAGCAGAGCGGCTCGTCGTACTGGCTGATCTGGTAGTTCTTCGGCATGTCCGGATAGAAGTAGTTCTTCCGGGCGAAGCGGCACCACTCGGCGATGGAGCAGTTGAGCGCAAGGCCGATGCGGATCGTCGACTCGATCGCGGCGGCGTTGGCCGTCGGCAGCGCCCCGGGCAGCGCCAGGCAGACCGGGCAGACCTGGGTGTTGGGCGGGGCGCCGAACGTGGTCGGGCAACCGCAGAACATCTTCGAGGCCGTGCCCAGCTCGACGTGCGTCTCCAGGCCCAGCACCGGTTCGAAGCGCTCAAGCGCCTCGTCGTACGGCATCAGCGTTTCCGTGCTCATCGGTTGTTCACCAATCCTCGTTGACTGGGCGGGAGACTCGCACCTCGCGCGCCGCTCCGCCCGCTGCGTCGGGCTCTCGCGCGCTCATCGGTCGATCACCCTCCTCGTTCACTCCGCGGAGCGCCCGCGTCCTGCGCGCCGCTCCGCCCGCTGTGCCGGGACTCCTCCCGCTCACAGGTAACCAAGTCCTTTCAGTGCGTTCCTCGTCTCGGCGACCCAGTCGGCGTATCCGGGGACCTGGGCCAGCACGGCGAGGTCCATGTTGCGCCCCGCGTACTGGAGGTAGTCGCCGATCGGCTTGCCCCGCTGAGGAACGGTCGCGGCCAGCACGGCCTCCGGGTCGGTGATCCTGTCCGCGTCACGGGGACGGGCGGGGAGCAGGCCGAGGTCGCTGCCCTCAAGCCGGGCCCACATCGCCCGGTCGGCCAGCAGCCACCGCTCCGTCTCCCCCAGGCCGATGACGGGCACCAGGTAGTGCGAGTGGTAGCGGACGCCGTCGCCCTTGCCGCGCTCACGCTCACTCTCGTGGGTGAACAGCAGGTGGCAGTCGGCGGCGAGCTCCTCAAGCGCCGTGACCACGCCCTCCCTGCCGGAGGAGACGACCTCCGTGGCCCCGACGTCCACCGTGTGCGGGGACATCCAGGTCAGCTCGCGCAGCTGGCGGGAGATCACGATGCCGAGGAAGCCCTCCTCGACCTCTCCCCTGGCGATCAGGCCGGGTACCAGCGGACGGCTCATGCCGCCGTCCCGAGGTATTTGCCGACCTGCCGTGGCGAGACGAACGTGCCCGGCTCGCCGTCCGGCTGGACGGACTTGGCCACGGTCACCCGGGAGACCCGGTCCCTGTCGGGATCGACGCGGACCGCGGTGTCCAGGAAGGTCAGCGCGTCCGGGTCGGCCCGGTAGGTCTCGGCGACCACCACCGGCGATTGGGTGGTGAGGATCACCTGCCGGTGCGGCTCCACGCCCCCCGGCCGGGTGATCCGCTGCCTGACCCGCCGCAGCAGCTCGCCGAGCCGCGTCGGGTGCACGCCGTTCTCGATCTCCTCGACCAGCAGGGTGCCCGGGTGGTCGGGGTCGTGCAGGGCGGCCAGCAGGCCCAGGACGCGCAGGGTCCCGTCGGACAGCAGGGGCGTCGGGACGCTTCCCTGGCCGTCGACGACCAGTTCGAAGGAGCACTCCTCCCGCTCGGTCCTGGGCACCAGCGCGACCACGTCGGGCACGATTCCCGCGAGGTCGGCCGTCAGGTCGGCGAGCGCCGCCGTACCGGCCATCCGCCCGAGCACCGCCGCGAGGTTGCGGCCGTCCGCGGCCAGCGGCCCGCGGTCCTCGGCGGACCAGCGCCCGCGCATGACCCGCGGTTCCGGCACGTAACGCCGCCACGTGGTGACCGTACGGCGGGGCGTCTCCTCGGGCTCGGGGTCCTCGACCATGAGCTCCAGGAGTTCCTCCGGCAGGTCGCTGGCCACGTGGCTGACGACGACCCCGCTCGACCTCGGGATCTTCAGGACCATCTCCGCGCCCGCGTCGAACCTGACCGGCAGCAGGGCTCCTGGCTCGGGGGTGACCAGGGTCTCGACGGAGACGACGAACCCCGGCACGGGCGTCCCCCGCGCGACCCGGTGGAACTGCTCGGCGGGCAGGCCCCTGGAGGCGCCCAGCAGACCGCCCTGGCCGGTGACCTCGGCGGCCACGAAGTCCAGGGCGTCGAACAGGTTCGACTTGCCACTGGAGTTCGGGCCGACCAGCACCAGGAAGGGCGGCACGTCGAGGACGAAGTTCAAGAATGACTTGAACCCGTCTATCTCGATCCGAGTGATCATGCCGCCTTTCCCCCTGTTTTCCTTTCTCGCCTTACCCGTGCCCTAGAGCACCGGGGCCTTGGACAGCAGGCTGCCGCCCCAACGGCCCTCCAGCGCCCTCTCCACCGCGGCGCCGACCCGGTAGCAGCGGTCGTCGCCGAGCACCGGGGCCATGATCTGCAGGCCGACGGGCAGCCCGTCCTCGTCCGCCAGGCCGCACGGCACCGAGATGGCCGCGTTGCCCGCCAGGTTGGTCGGGATGGTGCACAGGTCGGCGAGGTACATCGCCATGGGGTCGTCCGCGCGCTCGCCGATCGGGAACGCCGTGGTCGGCGTGGTCGGAGAGACCAGCACGTCCACCTGGTTGAAGGCCGCCTCGAAGTCGCGGGCGATCAGCGTGCGGACCTTCTGCGCCTGGCCGTAGTAGGCGTCGTAGTAGCCGCTGGACAGGGCGTAGGTGCCCAGGATGATGCGCCGCTTGACCTCGGGACCGAACCCGGCGGCCCTGGTCAGCGCCATGACCTCCTCGGCGCTGCGCGTGCCGTCGTCACCGACGCGCAGGCCGTACCGCATGGCGTCGAAGCGGGCCAGGTTGGAGGAGGCCTCGGACGGCGCGATCAGGTAGTAGGCCGGCAGCGCCGTGGTGAACGACGGGCAGGAGACCTCGACGACCTTGGCGCCGAGTGATTCGAGCAGCTCGACGCTCTCGTGGAAGCGGGCGAGCACCCCGGGCTGGTAGCCGTCGCCGCCGAACTCCCTGACCACGCCGATGCGCAGCCCCGCGACGTCGCCGTTGCGCGCCGCCTCGACGACGGAGGGCACCGGAGCGTCCACGGAGGTGGAGTCCATCGGGTCGTGCCCGGAGAAGGCCTCGTGCAGCAGCGCGGCGTCCAGCACGTTACGGGCGAAGGGGCCGGGAGTGTCCAGGGAGCTGGCGAAGGCGATCAGCCCGTAACGGGACGAGCCACCGTAGGTCGGCTTCATGCCGACGATGCCGGTGACGGCCGCGGGCTGGCGGATCGAGCCACCGGTGTCGGTGCCGGTGGACAGCGGGGCCTCGTAGGCGGCGACCGCGGCCGAGGAACCACCCGAGGAACCACCCGGGATGCGCGACAGGTCCCACGGGTTACGGGTCGGCCCGTAGGCCGAGTTCTCCGTGGAGGAGCCCATCGCGAACTCGTCGAGGTTGGTCTTGCCGAGGATCACCAGGCCCGCCTCACGCAGCCGCCTGGTCACGGTCGCGTCGTACGGCGGGCGGTACCCCTCAAGGATCTTGGAACCGGCCGTGGTCGGCATGTCCGTGGTCGTGAAGACGTCCTTGTGCGCGATCGGCACACCCGCGAGCGGGCCGAGCCGCTCCCCGGCGGCCCGGCGGGCGTCGACGGCGCGGGCCTGCGCGAGTGTCGTCTCCGCGTCGACGTGCAGGAAGGCGTTGACCTTCGGCTCCACCTCGGCGATCCGGTCGAGGTGGGCCTGGGCGACCTCGACGGCCGAGACCTCGCCGCCGGCGACCAGCGCGCCGAGTTCGGCGGCTGAGGTGTGGACGAGGCTCATGCTTCCTCCCCGAGGATGCGCGGAACACGGAAGCGGTCGTCCTCGACGGCCGGGGCGGCGGCCAGCGCCTCCTGCGGCGTCAGGCCGGGCCGTACCTCGTCTGGGCGGTAGACGTTGGTGAGCGGAAGCGCGTGCGAGGACGGCGGGATGTCGTCGGCCGCCACCTCGGCGACGCGGGCGACCGCACCGATGATCACATCGAGCTGCGCGGCGAAGTGGTCGAGTTCCTCGTCGGCCAGCGCCAGCCGGGACAGCCTGGCGAGGTGAGCGACCTCGTCGCGGGTTATGGCGGACATGAGTCGTTGAACCCGTTTCGTGAATGGCAATTGGACACTGTCATCCTAGGGCTCGTGACCTGACGTACCTGACCCAATAACCCGCGCCCTCCCTTCCGGCGTCTCCACGGGCCCCCGCGTCACCGGGCGGCCGTCCCCGAACCGCCCGGGAGCGCGCGTGCCGGCCTTCGCCGGGGATCAGGCCGTCTGGGGGTCGAGAACCTCGCTTCCGCGCAGGAATCCGAGGTCGGGCACGGCCCTGTCCCGGTGCTCGCTCAGCCAGACGGTCGCGTCGGCGGCGGACATGGGCTCGGTGAAGAGCCGTCCCTGGGCCAGTTCGCAGCCCATTTCGGCCAGGCGGGCGGCCACCTCGTCCGACTCGACGCCCTCGGCGACCGAGCGCAGCCCCAACGAGCGGACCAGGTCGATGATGGAGCGGACGATCCGCTCGTCGTCCACGGACTCGCCGAGCCTCCTGACGAACGAGGCGTCGATCTTGACCTCGGAGACCGGCAGGCGCTGCAGGCGCACCAGTGAGGAGTAGCCGGTGCCGAAGTCGTCCAGCGCGAGCTGCACCCCGAGCGCGTTCAGGGCGCGGACGGCGTCGGCGGTGTAGGCCTGGTCGGTCATCAGGACGCGCTCGGTCACCTCCAGCTGGATCGCCTCCGGCGGCAGGTGGTACTGCGCGAGCCCGGCCCCCAGCAGGTCGGGAAGGGTCGAGTCGAGCAGGTCACGGGCGGAGACGTTGACGGAGATCTGCTCGTTGAGCCCGATCCGCCACCAGTGCGCGGCCTGTTCGAGCGCCTCGTCGATGACGTACTGGGTGAGGTGCCGGATGAGGTAGGACTGCTCCGCCATCGGCACGAACTCCCCCGGCGAGATCATCCCGCGCTCGGGGTGGCGCCACCGCAGCAGCGCCTCGACCCCGCGCACCTGGCCGCTGGCCAGCTCCAGCTTGGGCTGGTAGTGAAGACGCAGCTCACGGCGGTCGATGGCCCTGCGCAGGTCGCCCATGAGGTTGAGCCGCTCGGGGCTGTTGCGGTCCTTCTCCGCGACGTAGACCTCGACGCCGGTGCGCGCCTCCTTCGCGAGGTACATCGCCACGTCGGAACGCTGCATCAGCATCTCGAAGTCGGGGGCGTGGTCGGGGTAGAGGGCGATGCCGACCGAGGCGTCCAGGTCGAAGGTCATGCCCTCCAGCCTGACCGGTTCGGTGAGGGCGACCCGCAGCCGCGCGGCCACCTCCCTGGCCGCCGCCGCGTCCCTGATCGAGGGCAGCAGCACCGCGAACTCGTCGCCGCCGAGCCTGGTCACCACGTCGCCCGGCCGTACGCTGTGGGTGAGCCGGTGCGCCACGATCTGCAGCAGCCGGTCGCCGACGGGGTGGCCGAGGGTGTCGTTGACCTCCTTGAACCGGTCGAGGTCCAGCAGGAAGAGCCCGACCTTCTCCCCGGCCCTCGCCTCGGCGATGGCCTCCTCGCTGCGGCCGACGAGCATCTTGCGGTTGGGCAGGCCGGTCAGCCCGTCGTGGGTGGCCTGGTGGTCGCGCCGTACGGAAAGGGTCGCGGTGAAGTAGACGGCGGCCATCGGCGCGAGGAAGAGCGGCACCAGCGCCGGGGAGTCGTTCATCACGACCACGACCAGCGGGGACAGGCCGAGCAGGCCCGCGTAGACCAGGCTCTGGTGGCCGATCGTTGTCTTGATCACCCGGTGCAGGGAGCGCCGTTCGTGCAGCGCGACCGCGCCGGAGACCAGCAGCGCCCTGACCGAGAAGTAGGCGAGCCCGGCCAGGGCGATCGCGAGCAGGTCACGCCCGTCGGGCACCCAGGAGATCGCCGGGGCCGAGTGGCGGCAGAGCACGGCGAGCACGGCCCCCGCGGCCGTGAGGGCCAGTGTCGTCTGGGCGATGTTGAACATGACCCGGTGCCACGCCTTACGGGTGACGGCGCTGTTGACGACGATGGCGACCGCCTGCGTCAGCACCGCCACCGGCAGCCCGTAGTGGAGCAGGGCCGCGAAGGTGAACATCGTCGACGGGTAGGTGCCCCCGACCGTCATCGACGACGACAGCATCACCGGCCGCAGCTCGCCCAGGACGACCAGGACGGCCAGCATCCAGAACATCGGGCTGCGCGCGAGCCCCGCCAGTTGCGCGGGGCCGGTCAGCCACTGGGCCAGCAGGAGAGCCGTGAACCCGAGCGTGATGACGGTGGTGAGATAGGCCCACAGCGGTGAGCCCGCACGCGGACCTGTGTCGCGTGTGTCATTTGGGTCGGCCATGAGTAACAAAACCCCCATTAGTTCACTATGGGAGAGTACGGCCTCTGGGCCACTTCGCGGAACCAATTGCGCACGTTCCGTCACCGGCCATTCGAAGCACCTGTCACGGAACGGCCCCCCGCTCGTCGTTTCCCCTGGTCGGCCTCTCGCCCCCGTGGTCACTCCTCCGGCGTCACCGCCACCGCGGCAGCCGCCTCCGGCCCCTCCTCCAGCAGGACCCGCAAGCCATCCTCGTCGAGAATCGGCACTTTGAGCTTGACGGCCTTGTCATATTTGGAGCCTGCGTTCTCCCCAACGACCACGAAAGAGGTCTTTTTAGACACCGAACCGGACACCTTTCCGCCCCTGGCTGAAAGGGCCGCGCCCGCCTCGTCACGGGTGAAGGTCGCCAGCGTCCCGGTCACCACGAACGTCAGGCCTTCGAGCGTCCGCGGAAGCAGGTCGGCGGGAGGCTCGTCCTCCATGCGGACCCCGGCCTGCCTCCAGCGGGTCACGATCTCCTTGTGCCAGTCGACCTGGAACCAGTCGTGGATCGCCGCCGCCACCCGGGGGCCGACCCCCTCGACGGCGGCCAGCTCCTCCTCGGTCGCCCGCTCGATCGCGTCGATCGAACGGAACTCGGCGGCGACGGCCTGCGCGGTGGGCGGGCCGACGTGCCGGATCGAGAGCGCGACCAGCACCCGCCAGACGGGCTGGTCCTTCGCCCGCTCCAGCTCCTCCAGCATCTTCTCGGCGTTCTTGCTCGGCTCGCCGCTCTGGTTGGCGAAGAAGGTGACGACCCTGGGCTCACCGGTCTCCGGGTCGGTCTTGGGAAGGCCGGTGTCGGGATCACGGACGACGGACCTGATCGGCAGCAGCCGCTCGACGGTCAGGTCGAACAGGTCGGCCTCGGTGCGCACCGGCGGCTCCTGGGGCGGCAGCGGCTGGGTCAGCGCGGTCGCCGCGACGTAGCCGAGCCCCTCGATGTCGAAGGCCCTGCGCCCGGCGGCGAAGAAGATGCGCTCACGCAGCTGGGCCGGGCACGCCCTGGTGTTGGGGCAGCGCAGGTCGGCGTCGCCCTCCTTCTCGTAGGCCAGCTCCGTGCCGCACTCCGGGCAGTGCGTCGGCATCGTGAACTCGCGTTCGGTGCCGTCGCGCAGGTCGGCGACGGGGCCGACGATCTCCGGGATGACGTCGCCCGCCTTGCGCAGCACCACGGTGTCGCCGACGCGCACGCCCTTGCGCGCGACCTCGGAGCCGTTGTGCAGGGTCGCCCGCTCGACCGTCGAGCCCGCGACCACGATCGGCTCCATGACGCCGTACGGCGTGACCCGGCCCGTGCGGCCGACCCCGACCTGGATGTCCAGGAGCTTGGTGTTGACCTCCTCCGGGGGGTATTTGTAGGCGATGGCCCAGCGGGGCGCCCTGCTGGTCGAGCCCAGGTTGCGCTGGATCTCGATGCGGTCGATCTTCACCACGACGCCGTCGATCTCGTAGACCGGGTCGTGGCGGTGCTCGCGGTAGAACTCGATGAAGGCGTTGATGCCGTCGAGGTCGTCCACGACCTTGTAGAGGTCGCTGACCGGCAGGCCCAGCGCCCTGAGCCGCTCGTAGACCGCCGACTGGGTCGGGGGCAGGGGCTCGCCCTCCCATTTGCCGACACCGTGGACGATCATGTGCAGTGGTCGCTGCGCGGTGATCCTGGGGTCCTTCTGCCGCAGTGAACCCGCCGCGGAGTTGCGGGGGTTGGCGAAGGGGGGCTTGCCCGCCTCGACCAGCTGCTCGTTGAGCTTCCTGAAGCCCTCGACGGGCATGTAGACCTCGCCCCTGACCTCGACGAGGTCGGGCACGTCCGGGCCGGTGAGCCGCTGGGGGACGTCGGCGATCGTGCGCACGCTCGCCGTGACGTCGTCGCCGACGCGGCCGTCGCCCCTGGTCGCGGCCCGCACCAGGCGGCCCTTCTCGTAGACCAGCGCGATGGCCAGGCCGTCGATCTTCAGCTCGCACAGGTAGGGCGCGGTCTCGCGCTCGGCGAGCCGTTCCGCCCTGACCTGCCAGGAGAGCAGGTCGTCGGCGTTGAAGGCGTTGTCCAGGCTCTCCATCCGCTGCAGGTGGGCGACCGCCGTGAAGTCGCTGGAGATCGGCGCGCCGACCTTCTGCGTCGGGGAGTCCGGCGTGCGCAGGGCCGGATGCTCCTCCTCAAGGGCGCGCAGCTCGCGCATCCACGCGTCGTACTGGGCGTCGCTCGCGGTCGGTGAGTCGAGCACGTAGTAACGCCAGTTGGCCTCGTCGGCCAGCTCGGCCAGCTCCGCGTGCCGTTCAAGCGCCGCAACCGGCACACCCTCGACCTCAGCGCCCATCGCAGGCTCTCCCCTCGTCAACCGGAAACGAGGAGAACGCTATCGCCGACCACCGACAGTGCGCGGCGCCGTTACCCGCCCATGGACAAGCTCCGCGGACGAGCCCGCCCTGGTCACGCGACCGCCGTACGGCCCCGCGGCCGGGGAGGTCACTCGCCCGGGTCCTCCCGCAGCACGCGGGCCGCCCGCGCGCAGGTGGCCAGGGCGGTCCTGGCGTAGGCGGGTGAGGCCCCGGCCAGCCCGCACGCGGGGGTGAGCACGACCTGCGAGGCCAGCGTCGAGGCGGGGAAGCCGAGCCTGCTCCACAGCTCCGCGGCGGGCCTGGCGATCACCCCGATGTCGGGCAGCGGCGCGTCCGTGCCGGGCACGACGCCGAGGAAGAGCGCGATCCCCGCCTCGATCGTCTCGCCGATCGCGTCCTCGTCGCGTCGCCTGAGCAGGGAGGCGTCCAGCGAGAGGCCGCGAAGGCCCGCCTCACGCAGGACGCCGAAGGGCACCCTGGGCGCGCAGCAGTGGGCGATCGGGAAGACTCCCCCGGGCAGCACGGAGCCGAGCAGCTCGGTGGCGTCGTGGGCCTCGACGGCGGGCAGCCGCCCGAAGCCGGACGCGGTCGGGACCGTACCCGCCAGCACTCCCGGCAGGCCGGGCTCGTCGAGCTGCAGCACGATCTCCGTGGCGCCCGGCACCCTCTTGCGCACGTCGGCGACGTGCGCGGCGAGCCCCTCGGCGAAGGAGGCGGCCAGGTCGCGCACCGCCCCCGGGTCGGCGAGCGTCCTGTCGCCGTGGCGCAGCTCGACGGTCGCCGCCAGCGTCCACGGCCCGGCCACCTGGATCTTGAACGGCCCCCGGTACCCCTGGGCCGCCTCCTCAAGAGCGTCGAGGTCGCGCAGCAGGTGGTCACGGGCCCGCCTGGCGTCGCGTCCCGGCCGGTCGGCGAAGCGCCATCCCGAGGGCTGGACCTCGACGGCCAGCTCGACCAGCAGCGAGGCGGACCGCCCGATCATGTCGGCGCCGACGCCTCGTCCGGGCAGCTCGGGGAGGTACGGCAGAGCGGAAAGCTCCCCGAAGACGACCCTGATCGCCTCCTCGTGGTCCTGACCCGGGTGCGACCCGACGCCCGTCGCCGTCGCCTCGCCCCACGCGTATCCGGCCGCGGTCCCGGCCGTGTGTTCTCCCATGTCCGCTCCCCGCCCTCTCACCGAACCCCGGGCACCCGCCCGCCTCGCCCGGTCACGGCAGTCAGCTTAGGACCGCCGGACACCGTGACGGCGCTTGATCGGGTTCAGTAGGGTTCTGCCCGGTATCACCGGTCTTGGGGGACAGAAGGTGAACGGATTCACGCGAAGGCTGACGGCCGCGGCCATCGCGATCGTGACCGCGGGGGCCGTAACCGCCGCTCCCGCCGTGGCCGCGCCCACCAGGTGCGCGCCGAAGCGCGGCACGACGAGCATCGCGGAGCCGTGGGGGCAGCGGCGGCTCAACCTGCCGCAGGCGTGGCGGCTGTCCAGGGGCGCCAAGGTGACCGTGGCGATCGTCGACAGCGGCGTGGACGTCACGCATCCCCAGCTGACCCGGGTGACCGCGTTCGACCTCACAGAAACCGGCAAGGCCGACTGCGTCGGTCACGGCACCGCGGTCGCGGGCATCATCGGCGGGGCCAGGCTCAAGGGGGTGCCCTTCGCGGGGGTCGCGCCCGAGGCCAGGCTGATCTCCATCAAGCAGCCCCTGGGCGACGAGGGCGACCTGGGCAGGCTGGCCCTGGGCATCGTCAAGGCGGCCCAGCTCGGCGCCGACGTGATCAACGTCTCCATCCAGGCGAGCGACCAGCCCGACCTGCGCAACGCGGTCGCGTACGCGCTGGCCAAGGACGCGGTCGTGGTCGCCGCGGCGGGCAACGTGAACAAGGAGGACGGCACTCCGGCCCCCGCCTATCCGGCCGCCTATCCCGGGGTCATCTCGGTCGGCGCGGCCAACTCCGACGGGAGCGTCGCCGACTACTCGAACTCCATGACCCCCGTCACCGTGCTGGCCCCCGGCAGTGACATCACCAGCACCTGGCCGGGGCGCTCCTACGTCGAGAAGGAGAACGGCACCAGTTTCGCGGCGGCCTACGTGTCGGGCGTCGCGGCTCTGGTGCGCTCCCGCTACCCGGAGCTGAACAAGGACCAGGTGCGCTGGCGCATCGCGCGGACCGCCGACGGCGCCTCGGGGACGGGCAGCGGCGCCGGGATGGTCAACCCGCTGCTGGCCGTCTCGACGATCATGGCCTCGGACGAGGTGGCCCTGGCGCCGCAGGAGCCCACCCCGCTGCCCGCCGACGCGATCCGGCGCACGCCTCCCGAGGACGCCCTGAGCGTCTCGATCACGCTGTGGGTCGCCCTGCTCTGTCTCGCCGGAGTCCTGCTGGCCGTGGTGTTCAGGTTCGCCGTGCCGCGAGGCCGGCGCCGGGGATGGCGGCCAGGGCATCCGGGAGAACAGACATGAAAGAGCTGTGAAACATGTGAACTTCACTGATCAGATTTGCTTTGATAGCCCTAGATATACCTATAGCAGTCTTTATCGATAGTTGAGTTGGAAGGATGGCCGATGGGGGATTTCAACCCATTGACACCTGAAGATCCGGAACGGATTGGTGTCTACCTCCTCACCGGACGTCTCGGCGACGCCTCCGGTCAGACCGTCTACCTGGGGCGTCTTCCCGATCAGGAGACCACCCGGGTCATCCGCCTGCTGCCCGCGCTTCCCGGTGCCGACCCCCAGACGCGGGAGCGGATCACCAACCGGCTGCACGCCGCCAAGCGGATCTCCGGCGCGCACACCGCCAAGCTTGTCGAGGTCGGCTGGTTCGACGACTCCCCCTACGTCGTCCACGAGCACGTCGAGGGCCGCTCCCTGCGCGAGACGGTCACCGCGGACGGACCGCTCGACCCCGACGCCCTGGAGCGGCTGGCCTCCGGCACCCTCGCCGCCCTGACCGCCATCCACCTGGCGGGCCTCGCCCACGGCGGGCTGAACCCCGACACCGTGGTGCTGAGCGCGGAGGGTCCGCGGGTGCGCGACACCGCCCTCGGCGTCACCGGGCCCGAGCCCGACTACCACGCCCCCGAGCTGGTCCACGCCAACCTCACCGGCGGTCCGGCACCGGCGCCCGGCAGGCCCGCGGACCTGTTCGCCTGGGCCGCGACCATCGCCTACGCCGCGACCGGCCGCGCCCCCTTCGGCGGGGACCCGCAGGCCGTGCTCAACGGCTCCCCCGACCTCACCGGGCTCGCGCCCGCGCTGACCGCCCTCCTGATCTCCTGCCTCGACAAGCAGCCGCAGCAGCGTCCCGACACCAAGGCCGCCATGCTGCAACTGCTCGGCGACCGGCCCGCCCTCACCGGCACGGCCGTCACGGGGGGCGCCGTCACCGGAGGCGCCGTCACGGGGAGCGCAGTCACCGGGGACGCCGTCGCACCGGCCGTGCCCCAGCAGCAGGACGCCGCCGCCTCGCAGCCTGCGGCGTCCGCGGGATGGAGCGCGCCGCCGCTGCCCAAGGACACCTCGGCCTCGACGCAGCCGCCCATCGTGCTGCAGGTCGCGGCCTCGACCACGGGGAGCAAGAAGCCCGGCGGGCTTCTGCTGGCCGCCTGCGTCGGCACGGTCGCCGTGCTGGCCGGAGCGGGCATCTGGGCCGCGGGGAACTACACCTCGCTCAACAACGTCGAGCGCGCCTCCGCCGACGGGAAGGTCGCGAACCCCCTCGAACTGGTCGACCAGGGCAAGGGGCGGCAGCCGTACCCGACGAACGGCACGGGGGGTCAGGGACAGCAGGGCACCGACGACCCCTCGGACCGGGTGACCGTGCCGTGGGGCACGACGCCCGACCCGAACGTCCCGGACGTCGCCCCGCTCCAGCTGACCACGGAGGCGCCGACGGGTGAGCCCCCGGTGCCGACGCTGACCTCGTTCACCACCCCGCCACCCGCCGTACCGACCACGCCCCCGATTCCGCCGACCAACGTCCCCGCGCCCCCGAGCACGGCGCCGACCGCGGAAACCTCGGCGAAGCCGACCGGGAAGCCGACGGGCAAGCCGAGCCAGACGGCCGAGCCGACGCAGGCCCACACGCCGACGCCGACCGTCACCGTGACCGTGACTCCCACCGTCCCGCCCAGCGGGCCCGCGACCGCGTCCCCCAGCGGATCTCCCACGGCCTCTCCCAGCGGGACCTCCACGGCGTCCCCGTCGCCGAACGGCAGCCCCGAGCCGAGCCAGACGGCCTCCCCCTCACCGGCGCCGACGGCCACCCCGACGCCCGCGGCGAGCGCACAGCCGACCCACGCCGCGAGGCCGACGCCGTCGCCGACGCCGACCCGGACGGCACGCACCCCCGAGGAGACCAAGACCGTACGGTCGACTCCGACCAGGACCGCGAAGCCTGAGACGAAGCCCGAGACGGAGCGTCCTTCGGAGAGGCCCATCGAGCCCGGCAACGTCAGGCCGCCGCTCCAGCCGACCGCCGAGCCCTCGACGGCCAAGCCCCCGGCCGGGGAGTCCCGGCCGCAGACCAACCCCTACACGCCGCAGCAGGCCTGCGGGGCGGGCTACTACGTGCAGCGGTCCGTGCCCTTCACCGGTGGAGCCGTCTACCAGCTCTACAACTCCTCGACCGGCTCGAACTGCGTGGTCACCATGAAGACCACCGACGTCGGGAAGGCGACCTCCGTCTGGGCGACCCTGGAGGTGAAGGACGGCGGGAGCAAGACCGAGCGCGGGGAGTTCAAGTACTACGCGGGCCCGGTGATCCTGCCGGCGAAGGGCAAGTGCGTGAGCATCAGCGGTGGCAACTCGGCGGACAGCGCCAGCGCCCCGCCGGCCAACTGCGGATGACGCGCCTCTGAGTGCCTCGCAACGACGACGTCGGCCCCCGCCGGGTTCGCCCCGGCGGGGGCCGACGCCTTCCAGGCTTCCTCAGCGCCGTTCGAACCGCCCGTCCTCGGCGCCGACTGAGTGGGCGAAGAACTCGTAGGCGGCCTCCATCCGCTCACGCGCGTCGTCGAGGCCCAGGGGGGTGGCCGGGAGCCCCGCGTCTTCGAGGATCTCCTTCGTCCTGCGCTCCCTGTCGTCCTGCGCGACCCCGATCGCCCGCATGAGCTCCTCCGCCAGGACGTGGCTGTCCAGGCGCATGACGCGAGGGTTGAGGTCGATCCTCTCGACCCTGCCCGAGGGGTCGACGGTCACGCCGATCAGCCCGTCCGCCCCGGTTCCCGTGCCGCGTACCTCGTCCAGTTCGCCTTCGATCTCGGCCAGGCGCGCCGTCTGACGTTCGGCGTCTCTGCTGATGCGTTCCAGGTCTTCCAGCCCGAAGTTGGTGGGATCGAACACCACGCGCCTCCTCCTGACGATGAGTGACAACAGATAACCGAAATCACTCCTGACACCAGAAAAGCCACACGGTACCGTAAAGATCACTTAAACACCGCTGTTCACACGCGAAACCACCAGATGTCCAAAAGCTGAACTACACGGGGGTACGTCGGCGGATGAGTCAGAACATTCACGTCACCTCGACCTGCATCGCGAACATCCAGCGCAACCTCAACGAACGAGTGGTACCGGCGTTCGAGGACCTCAAGACGAAGATCGACGAGACCAACGTCGACAGCCCCGGGTTCGGCCTGCTCGGTCTCGCCTTCGGCGGCGCGTACGAGAGCACGCAGCGCGACGTCAAGAAGTCCGTCGAGGACGCCACCGCCGCGATCAACGCCTGGGTCGGCGCCCTGGAGACCATCAAGCAGAACTGGAGGGACGCCGAGGACGCGAGCAAGGTCACCTACTCATGACGGCTCCGCCGGAAGGCGCCGGCTCCCCCATCCGGGAAGTCCGGGAAACCCGAGAAGAACGACGGCAGCGACAGCAAAGGCGGCGGAGAAGGTGACGGGACCGAAGGTCGACCTCACCCACCATGGTCGGGCGGCGACGGCGGCGCGCAGGGAGCTCACGGCTTTCGCGGACGAGGCCCTCAAGGCGCTCAGGGCGAACGCCAGGCCGGTTCCGGCCCTGGCCACCGCGGTGGCCATCGTGAGCACGGCCGTGGCGAACACCCCGGGGATGAACGACGCCAAGGCCAACTGGAACGCCCTGGCCAAGGCCCTTGAAGTCGCCTACCCCTCTCTCATCGGCAACGCGGTCTTCCTGTCCCGTGCCGACTGGCAGGCCGACGACCGCGAGGAGTTCCTGAACGCGACCGCCCTGTTCAGTGGCGAGCTGCAGAAGCTCAGCGGCGTCTGCTACACCCTGGAGGGCAAGGTGGACGCGGTCCACCAGGCGTACTACGACTACTGGAAGGGAATCCTCGTCCTTTCCTCCGCGGTGGCCCTCTACATAACGGCCATCCGGCTCGCGAGCAGGGGAAATCCGGCCACGGCCGCCGCCGCGCAGGTGGCGCTCCAGCGAATCGGCCCCATCGTCAACAGCCTCGCGGCCAAGATGACCGCGCTTCTGGGCGGCTACCTCGCCCTGATAGGCACCACCCTGCTTCCCCTCACGCAGCGGATGCTCGACCTGAACAACATCATGCCGACCGGCGCCATGAAGATCGACTTCAAGAAGGCCGTCATCTCCACGGAGCCGCCCTCGGCCTGGGTCGCCCCCAAGCGTGAGGTGGGGGAGCCCGCCTCGAACAAGCCCGACCCCAAGGTCGACGCGACACTCGACAAGATCAACGGCAGGTAGCGCCGGGTCAGAAACCCGAGGACAGGTCCCGCAGGGTGCGGGCCAGGTCCTCGCCGATCTCCTCAAGCTGGCGGCGGGCCGCGGCCATGTCCAGCGTGATCGGCTCGCCGCCCGTCGCCTCGCTGATCAGTTCCTCGCTACGGCGCCGCGCGTCGTCCTGCGCCGCGCGGACCGCCTCGGTGACCGCCTCGGCGATCGTGGCGGTGTCCAGGCGCGCGATCCTGGGGTCGAGGGTGACGCGCTCCAGGCGTCCCGTCGAGTCGACCACGGCCCGCGCCATGCCGTCGGCCGCCTCGCCCTCTCCGGTGATCGCGCCGAGCTCGTACTGGACGCCGCCGAGCCTGTTCAGCATCTCGTCGCTGCGCCGTACGAACTCGTCGAGACCTTCCGGGGTGTCCAGGCGCAGGTCGTCGAAGTCGCGGTTCATCTGTGTCATGGCGCCGGAAGCTCTCTCTTGGGGGCCAGCCACTGGAAACCCGCCGAGGGCGGGAGCCGGGTCGGCTGCCCGGGTTGCGAGGGGGGCGGTTTCTGGAAGGAGGGCAGGTTCCCCGTCACGATCATCGCCTGGGTGAAGTCGATCTTCGCGGCGCCGGTCGGCGAGAGGTTGAACATCTGCCAGAACGCCTTGCCCGAGAAGAACAGCGAGACGCTGCTCGCCCCCGCGGCGATGATCTTCACCAGCGCGGCGGTCGAGGCGCCGATGATGCTGCTGGCCAGGGTGCCGAGCATTCTCAGGTTGAGCATGGCCGACCCGGCGAACGGTGTCGTCAGCATGGCCGCGGCGATCAGCAGCAGGGAGATCAGCCGGGCGGCCAGCGCGGCGAGCGCGGCCCAGTAGGCGCGGTAGGCGTCGCCGAGCTCGTCCACGATCCCCGCGACGGCCTTGACGTAGGCGCGCAGGCTCTCCACCGCCTCCTGGTACTGCTGGACCGCGTGGTTGAACGCCTCACGGTCCTTGGCGATCCACCCGTCCTTCTCCTTGTCCCGCAGGGAGGCCAGGAAGCTCTTGTTGAGGGTGTCCAGGCGCGAGTGGATCGACTCCCAGTTGTTGTAGGCGTCGGCCATCCCCGGCACGTTGGCGACCGCCGTCCCCGCGATCGCCACGCCCGCCCACAGGGTCGGCGCGAGCCGCGCGCCCTTCTCCAGACTGCTGATGATCTTCGAGGAGTTGACGACGACGCCCTTGGCGCTGCGTGTCGCGGTCCTCCACCGGGGCCTGTTCGAGACGGTCATCGGCGGACGACGACGCCGCTGGCCGCTTCCGCGGTCTTCCAGTTGCCCTCGGCCGTCAGCAGCCCCTCCTGCCAGGAGGCCAGGACGTCGAGGGCCTCGGTGAACCTCTCCTCCATCTGGCGCTGGATCTGGCGGTACCTGATCCCGATCGCCACCTCACCGGCCGCCCCCCAGCCGGGAAAGGACACGTGGGTGCTCGCCACCATGTCCCGCAGTTCCCTGACCTTGGGGATGGTGGTGTCCGTCACCTCGGTGTGGAGTGCTCGAATCGCGTCGGACGTGACGTGAATGTCCAGCGCCATGTGCCCCTCCTTGATCAACGGTCGTTCCTGTATCTCCTATCACCGCCCGGCCCGCCGTCCCGGCTTTCCCGGACCTTGTTCAGCGGGCTTTCGATGATCGGAAACGCTCTGGACGGCAACCGTTTACATCCACCACAAAAAGGACCATTTTCAAGATCGTCCTTCTATGCTTGCGGTAACGCATCCAGCGATACGGGGGTTGGGATGCAGACCCGGCGTGACCTCTACCAGGCGTACAGGCTGATGACGCAGCGCCTGGGCACCGCCCTGCTCCAGGGCGAACCAGACCTGCCCGAGTCGCCCATGCGCAGACACAACGTGGCGATGTTCGGCGGCGTACTGGTCGCCGTGCTGGTCGCGGCCGTCTTCGGCGTGATCGGCCTGCTGCGGCCGGGCAACGCGACCGCGCTCACCGACCCGGGAACCGTGATCGTCGAGGAGGAGACGGGCGCCACGTTCGTCTACAGCGCCCCCCAGGGCACGATGATCCCGGTCGTCAACATGGCCTCCGCGCGGCTGCTGGTCGGCCAGGAGAACGTGAAGGTGCGTGTGGTCAGCTCCGCCTCGCTGTCCGGCTACCCCCGCGGCACGCTGGTCGGCATCCCCGGCGCCCCGGAGTCGCTGCCCGCCCGTGACCGCCTGGTCCGCTCCCCCTGGTCGGCCTGCGTGGTCGAGGGGGCGGACGCCAACGGCGAGCGCAGGCCGTACACCACCCTGGTCGGGGGGTTCGCCGTCGGCGGCGAACCGATCGGGCAGGACAAGGCCATGCTCGTCGAACAGGACGGGCAGGCCTGGCTGCTCTGGTCGAACCAGCGGATGCGCGTCTCCACCGAGGGGGCACGGGCGCTGACCGAGGAGCGGCCCCGACAGGTCCCGCTGGCCTGGCTCAACGCGTTGCCCGCCGGGCCCGACTTCCGCTCTCCCTCCGTCCCCGGCCTCGGCCGCCAGACGCGTGGCCCCGACGGCGGCGCGTCGATCGTCGGCAGGGTGTTCACCGTTGCGCCGGTCGCCGGCGGAGGCGCCAAGTGGTACGTCCAGCTGGCCGACGGCCTGGCGCCCCTCACGCCGGCCCAGGCCGCCCTGCTGCTGCAGGACCCCGGCAGCAAGAAGGCGTACGGCCGGGCCCCGGTCAAGGCGATCGAGCTTGACCCGGCGACCGCGACCGGCGCCAGGCGTTCGGCGACCTCGATGGGCGGCGGCGACCTCCCGCGGACCATGCCCGCGGTCATCACCCCGCCGTCGACCAGCCCGGTCTGCGCCGTCTACGCCGACACCGAGCGCGGCTCGGCCAAGGCGCTGCTGACGGTCGGCAGCACGGTCGCGGTCCCCACGCCGCCGAAGGGCTGGTTCAACCAGGACGTGGTCGACCAGGTGGTCCTGCCGTACGGCGGAGGCGCCCTGGCCGGGCTGCTGCCCGGGGACGGCAGGCTGGACGCGATCCAGTCGCTCTACCTGGTCGACGACCAGGGACGGCGGCACGCCGTCACCTCACCGCAGGCGCTGACCGCCCTCGGCTACACGACGCAGGACATCGCCCCGCTGCCCGCGCACCTGGTGCACCTGATCCCCGAGGGACCGGCGCTCGACATCCCGGCGGCCAGGAAACCGGTGCAGGCCGACCGGCCCCGGACCACCGGGCCGCAGCAGCGACAGTGACCGGTCAGAAGACGCCGGGAATGATTCCGCCCTTCGGCTTGGGAGGCTTCAACGCGGAGGTGTCCGGCTTCACCGTGAGTCCGGTGCTCTTCTCGTACTGCAGGTTGACCTGGGTGAAGTCCGTCTCCAGCTCCGGCATCGACTGCATGCCGTAGAACAGCCGTCCGTGCTCCTTCGCCATGTCGTTGACGATCATCAGGATCACCGAGACCGCCCCGATCGCCAGCAGCTTCTTCTTGAGCACGGCTCTGACGACGGCGTCGAGTCCCTTGAGAAAAGTGTTGATCTGCAGCATGAGACCCGCCCGCAGCGGCGGGAAGGCCCACAGGGCGAGGGAGGCGGCCGCCGCGACGGTCATGGCGCCGATCACGAGCGTGGCGAACTGGAAGGTCCTGTGGTACAGGGACGCGGTCTGGTCGAGGGTGTCGGCCGTTCCCGCGCGGAAACTCTTGACGCCGTCCAGCTGGGTGACGAATTCGTCGATGGTGGCGGCGAAGAGCTTCTGCGCGTCCCCCTCCCACTTGCCCTCCTTCTCGGCCCTCCCCTTCAGGTCGATCAGTTGTTGTTTGAGCGTGTCGATGTCGACCCCGCCCGCCCCCTTCGGGTCACGCCACTCACCGGCCGCCTTCGCCATGTCGCCGGGGTTGGAGACCATCGTCCCGATGGCCGCGACGATGAGGTAGGCCCCCGGATGCATGAGGACGGCCGCGGCGGCGAGCCCCGTCGGGATCAACGACATGTATCCCCATCGATCACTCTCGTAGGCCACGGCTCGTCTCCTTCTCCGGCATCCGGTTCCCGCTCATACGCCTCAGCGTTCCGTCTCCCTCGGGCCGCGGCCCGAGGGGGTCAGTCATTCCTGGCCGATCACCGGTGGGGCGATGTCCTCGTCGCCGCCCCAGACGCTCTCGTCCTCCGAGGTCCAGGTGGTCTTCTCGCGTTCCTTGCCCTGCTCGCCGCCCGCGCCACCGGGTGCCATCGGCATCATCGGCATGCCGCCCATGCCACCCGCGCCGCCCGTGCCCGTGCCGGACAGGCCGCCCGGGAGGGCCCCGTTGCCGCCGACCCCGGAGAACCCGCCGCCCCGGCCGGACGAGCCCGGCCCCAGCGTGTCTCCCGTCCAGGTGGTACCGCCCGGCAGTCCCGAATTCCCGGTCGGCACGTTACCCAGATTGCCCAGGTTGCCCACGTTGGGAGGGTTGTAGGACGACAGGGCGGTCTTCGTGGGGTCGTCCAGCCCGAGGCCGGGCTTGTTGAGGTCGCCCCCGACGCCGTTCGGATCGGGGAGCTTGGCCCCGGGCAGATTGGAGTCCGGCAGGTTTTGGTTCGTCCCGTTCTGGCCGGGGAAATTGGTGTTGTCAGGGAACTTGACGTCGTCAGGCTTGGTGCCTTCGAGGGATCTGGTGTCGTCGGGGAACTTGCGGTCCAGCAGGTCCTTGTCCAACGAATCCGTCCCCGACCCGGGGAACTTCATATCGTCACCGGCCCCACCGTCGAGGCCACCGCCCATCTTGGGGAGACCGGCACCTCCCAGCTTGCCGGGGCCTCCCAGATTGCCGGGACCCCCCAGACCGCCGGGGCCTGGCTTCTCCTCGGTCGTGCTCGCCTTCTCCGCGGCCGCGTAGTTCTCGGACGCGGCCTTGAGAGCCGCGTTCCACGAGTCGATCGCCGCCTTGCCCGCCTTGAGGGCGTTGACGGCGCCGTCGCGGGCGGTGTCGTGGGCGGTGTTCAGCCCTATCCCGAGCACGCCGAAGGCGGGCGGGGCGATGCCGATCGAACCGGTGCCGTGGATGAGACCGTCGACGTCCTTGGCCCGGCTGCCGAACTCGGTGCCGAGGTTCTTCAGCTGGTCATCGGTGAACGAGACGACCTTGGCGGGACCACCGACCCCGAGCGAGATCCCGTCCAGTGGCGAATCGCCCATTTCCTCTCCTCACGACATCCTCACGACAGACCATCACATCAGACGATCACGGGGGGAGTGGTGTCGCCACCGTTGCCCCAGACCTCGTCGTCCTCCAGGAGCCAGGTGCTGCTCTCCCGGTCCTGGTTCTCCTCCGAGCCCGCGCCGCCGCCGGGAGCCATCGGCATCATCGGCATCCCCGGGGTTCCCGCGCCCCGAAGCCCCCCGGCCCCCGCGCCGAGGCCTCCGGCGCCGCCGAGGCCCCCGGTGCCGCCCGGCAGGCCGACCCCCACCCCGACGCCGGTTCCCGTTCCCGTGCCGGCGTTCGTACCGGTGCCGATCAGGCCGTTGGCGTTGCCGAAGGTGCCCGCTCCCTGGCCGTTGGGCAGACCGGGCGTGCCGTTGCCCAGGTCGTTGGGGTTCAGGCCGGCGAGGGAGGTCGAGCCGGTACCGAACCGGTCGTTCGGATCGGTGCCGGGGAGGGAGCCGTTCACGGTTCCCGGGTTCGTGAGGTTCGGGTCGGAGCCGTCGGCGCCGGAGCCCGGACCGCCCGTCCCCGAACCGGGCGGGAAGCCGTCCACCGATCCGGGCCCCTGCCCGGGGAGGTCCTTGCCGCCCTGTCCTGAACCGTCCAGGCCGCCCAGGTCACCCTGGCCGTAGGGGTCCGAGCCGTTCAGACCCAGGCGGTTGGTGGGGTCGTCGACGGACAGCCGGGTGGGCGTGCCGTTGTAGTCGCCCCCGCCCGGCCCCGTGACCCTTCCCCCGGGGCCCGTGGGCAGGTTGACGCCGCCGTAGTCGGGCACGGGGAGCTGCATCGGGGTCGGCAGCGAGTGCTGCACGTCCTCGGGGAGTTCCCTGTAGTGCTGGATGATCTTCTCGTTGATCTCGTTGAACCGGTCCCTTGCCCTGTCCTCGGCGCGGTACGCGCCGTAGAACGGGATCTGGTCCGCCCAGTCGGTGTCGTGGTCGGAGCGCGAGTCCTCGCCCCGCTTGGTGACGATGTTGCGCTGGGCCCAGTTGAGCGTCTCGGAGTAGCCGCGCAGCGTGGTGCCGACCTGCCGCATCTTGCCCGCCAGCTCGCGGATGCTCCCGTGCAGTCGCTGGAGCTCCTTCTGGGCCTCGACGCTCTCGGCTCCCTTGTAGGTCCCGGCCAGATCGGTCGCCCGCTGCTTGAGGGTGGCCGCGGCCTCCTGGAGCAGGTCGTGCGCGGCGACGTAGTAGTCACCCGCGCGCTTCACCGAGTTCGGCTGGGTGGCGTCCACCCACTCTCTGACCTGGTCCTTGATGCTGTCGAAGAGCGTGACCGACAGGTGCGTCTCCTGCGGCTCGATGCCGTACTTGAGCCGGTTGGAGCCTGTTTCCGCCATGATGGCCTCCCTATCAGGCGCCCGTCTTGGGAGCCGTGCCCTCGTTCGCCACCTCAGCGCCGTCGTAGGCCTTGGCGATCTCGTAGAGCGTGTCGATGACGGCCTTGTACTGCTCGATCGTCGAGGAGTACAGGCCGCCGCCCTTCTGGCCCCGCTCTCCGACGAGGACCGAGTAGGACGTGTTGATCGCCATGGTGAACTGCTGGGCGGTCAGCCACTTGCCGAGGTGCTCGTCGCTGAGCGCGCACTGCAGTTGCAGGTCGGGAAGCGACCCGCCCCCCGGGGGAGGCCCCGACAGTTCGGCGCGTTCTCCCCTGGCCGTCGCCACCGCGGTCGCGGGGGGCGGCGTGGGGGTCGTCAGCTTCTGCAGCGCCTTCTCCAGCAGCCCGGCGATCTCCTTGATCGTGGCGCGGTTCAGGTCGGGACCGCCCTTGCCGCTGCTGTCGCTCTTGACGGTCAGACCGGGCCAGTCGGGATCGAGCTCGATCGCCATGCCGCACCTTTCGGAAAGTTCGGAAAAGTCAGGTGATGACCGGGGGGATCACGTCTCCACGGGAGTTCCAGACGTCCTGATCCTCGGACAGCCAGGTCGTGCGCTCCTGGCCTTGCTCCTCGGCCCCGCCGCCCGCGCCTCCGCCCGGCGACATGAACGGCATCATCGGGGAGCCGCCCCTGCTCGCCGGGGACGACGCCCCGGGTACGGCTCCCGCCCCGCCTGTCCCGAGGCCGGGACCGCCGAATCCGGGGCCGCCGATCACCGTGGGGGCGAGGGGCGGGCCGGACGTCGTGACCGGGGACACGGGCAGGACCGTGTGCTGCTGGATCGTGGGCGGCGCGACCAGGTTGGTCGGGGCGAAGCTCGCGACCTCGGTCCTTCCCGAGCCGTGGGTGGCGCCGGTGCCGTCGGACGTGGTCTCGTGCCCGCCGATCACAGCCGGGGCCGTGCCGTCCCCGCCCGAACCCGGGCCTGCCGTCTGGCCGCCGGGGCCGGTCGGTCCCGGCTCTCCCGGGGAGCCCTGGCCGCCGGTACCCGAACCGGGGCCGGTCGTGCCCGAACCGTCGGTGCCGCCGGTGCCGCCGGGGTGACCCGGGGTGCCGGCGCCCTGGGAGCCGTCGTCCGTGCCGTCCGGGCCGCCCGTGCCGCTGTGTCCGCCGTTCGTGCCGCCGGTGCCGTACGGACCGTCGGCCGGTGAGCCGCTTCCCCGCCAGGGGCCGGTGTCCGTCCGCGAGGTGCTCCCGTTGCCCCGCGAACCGGTCGGCCGTCCCACCGAGGAGTAGTCCGTGGTCGTGTAACCGCCGGTCCCCGCGGGTTCCGCGGCGGCCGGAAGCGTGTAGGTGAACTCCTCGGGGATCTTCGCGTAGAGCTCGACGATCTGCCCGTTGAGCTTCTTCAGGAGGTTGCGGGCGTCGACCGTCCCGTCCGCCTCGGGGGGCTGCGGGCCCACCTGAAGCGCCTTCGCCCGCTTCGTGCGCAGGCCTTCCATCTCCTGGCGCGCCGCGGGCAGGTTAACGCCCCCGTACGTCCGCAGGACGGCGCCGACCTCCTTCATCACCGCGGCCAGCTCGGTGCCCGTCGTGTGCAGCATGCGTATGGCCTTGTGCGTCTCGACGGCGGCCGGGCCGCCCCAGACCTGGGCCAGCCTGGCCGCGTTGCCCTCCAGGGCACCGGTGACGAGTTCGATGACGGCGGCCCCGTTGGTGAACCCGAAGCCGGCGTTCTCGATCTCGGCCGGCGAGGTGCCCTTGAGCCAGTCGTCGATCGCCGTGAAGGAGTCGCCGACCTCCCCCTGGACCGGTGCGGCGGCCGAACGGACCCGCACGGTCCGTTTCTGGGTGTCCACTGCTCCCCCTGTCACCCGTTCCCGGCGCCGTTGGCGGTGTTGGCGCCGTCGTACTCTTTCGCGCTGTCCCTGATCGTCTTGATGACCTGGGCGTACTGCGCGACGAACTCCGCGTAGACCTGGGCGAGGACCGCGATCCTGCCGTCCGTGGAGGCTCCCCCGGCGACCGTCTGCCCGAACGTCCGGGCGGCGGGCCACTCGCCGACCTCCTGGCCGCTCAGGTTTCCGCTGGTCTCGACGCTGGCCGCGGAACCCGTCGTGTAGCCCTCGAAGAACGCGGGGCCCGCGAACCCCGCGGCGTACTCCTCAAGCTCCTGCGCGACCTTTCTCATCTGGAAGGTGTCGAACTCGGTGATGTTCGCCACGTCGTCCAGACTCGGCCACTCCGATGCGCTCATGCCTCTCCTCGGCGCGCCCGGCGCCACCCCGGCCGCCGCGTACGGCGGCGGCCGGAGAGCACCCGCTCACACGGCGACCGTGTCAGTGGTTGCTCCAGATGGCCTTGTTCCGCGCCTCGGCGGCCTTGTAGTTCTCGCTGGCGATGCCCAGGGCCTTGGCGGCCTCGTTGAGCTGACGCCCCATCTCCTGCTCCGCGGCGTCCCAGACCTTCCTGTGCTCCTCGAAGAAGTTGGCCGCGTCACCGGCCCAGTGCTCCCCGAGCACCTGCTGGAGCTTGGTGATGAGGTCGTCGGTCGCCTTGTCCATGGCGGTGACGACCTGGAGGAGGCCCAGCTCGGCCTTCTCCATCTCCACGAAGTTGACCTTCGTATAGTCGGACACTCTGTTCTCCGTCCTCGACTGCGGGATGGGGCCGTACTACCTGGCGCCGGTGTTGATGAGCGCGTCAACCCGGTTCATACCGGACTGCACGTCCTGGTCGGCCGCGTCGTAGGTGACGGAGCTGTCGCCCAGGTTCTGGGCGATCTTCTCCAGGTCACTCCGTACGATCGTCATCTGCCGGTCCCACTCGCGCATGGCGCCCAGGAACTTGGCCGAAGCAGTGCCCAGCCAGCCCGAGGCCGTCAGCTCCTGCGTGGTCGTCTCGACGCCCTTGCGCAGGCCCTCGACGTACTGCGCGGTGTCCACGACGAGCTCGGACGCCTTCTTGATCTGTGCGGGGCTCGCACCGAAAAACTCCGCCACCGGTCACACCTCCGTGACATAAGGCCTGCTTGTCCGTGGTGGTGTCACGCCCCCGTGCGGACCGTACGGCCCACGCGATGCCACCCGGATGGCCAGAGAAGCCACACGAGCGGACAGAAAGGACTACCCCGACGAACATCATCAGACGGCATGCTAGCCATCAGGGATCACATAGCTAACATGCATTCATATTACGGAAAAGTAAACATTTAGCGTCTTATCTATAAACGAGCAGGCCAGACGAGTGCGTGACTCCTCCATCACGGAAAGAAGTCGGCGAAAAAACGGCGACGTTCCGTGATCTGGAAAGCCGTCTACGTGAACTCACAGTTCGAGACGGCGCCGGATGCGGTCGAGTTCCCCCATCACGTCCTGGAAGGCACGGTCGTAGGCGACCCCCGCCTCCTGGACCTGCTCCAGCGGCCCGTCCGGGCCGCCGAACGTCCTCAGCGGATTGTCCCCCTCGCCGAACGCCTGATCCGCGGCCTCGGCGAGCTGTCTCTGCAGGTCCCTGGACGCCTCGGCGAAGACCTCCTTGATCCGCTCAGCCAGTTCGCCCGAACTGAGCCGCATGGCCTTGGGGTGCAGTTCGAGCCCCCGCAGTCCCTCCGCTGCGTACTCGACCGCGACCAGGCCGTCCTCGTCCTGGGCACGACCGACGAGCGTGGTGATCGTCCTCTGCAGCTCCTCCATTTTCGCGAATTGCGAACTGTTTCCAGAGAGCAGCTTTTCCACATCTATGTTGGCGAACTCACCGAATTCCATCTCGCTCCTTGATATGGCGCTGCCTGCGGCAGCGCGGGTTCGGGCGCTCCGAGCCGACGCTTTCCCTCGTCGCTCATCCGCTTCGCTCCTTCGCTCCTCAGTCCAAGCGCCGGCGCGCCCGAACCGGAAACTCCTCACGCACGGCACCGGTAAGGCATAAAAAGCCAAACCCCTCACACCTGGCGCCGGGGAGAAGCCCCGGTCAGCCGGCTAGGCCTCGGATCCAGGTGTAGAGGTCCAGGACGCCAAGGGCCAGGGGGAAGAGGGCGACTATGAGGACGATCTCCAGGATGTCGGCCGCCCTGCCCCAGAAGGGGGAGGGTTTGCCCGACTGCAGCCACAGGCCCATGCCCGCGGGTACGAGCGCGACGCACAGCAGGCCCATCGCCACGGCCAGGGCGACTCCGCCGCCGGCCAGGGCCCTGGAGAACGCCAGTACGGCCAGCCCGAAGACGCCGGAAAGCAGCAGCCACAGTCGCTGCCCGGTTCCCTGGAAGACACGGGCCCGCATGAGGAGCGTCAGTGACAGCGTGGCCGAGGTGGCCAGGGCGACCCAGCCGGGGTCGAAGGCCAGGTAGACCTGCGCCACCACCGAGGTCAGGCCGATTCCGGCGACGAAGCCGGTCGCGTAGCGCTGTGCCTGGGCGGTGCGCTCCATGATGGCCGGGCCGTCGATCCGCTGGTTGTCCAGGCGCAGTTCCTCGGCGTTGGTCGGCATCGAGGGCATCGGCAGACCGGCGAACCTGAAGGACAGCATCGGGAACAGCGGGCCGCACGCCAGCAGGACCGAGGCGGCGATCGCCCCCACCCCTGCCGGGGGTGCCTGGGCGAACATCACCACGGCCGCGCAGACGGCCCCCGTCGCCGAGGCGATGGACACACCGAGGAAGGCCTGCACGCCGTCCGCGACGGCCAGTGTGCCGATGGTCGCGACCAGGCCCGTCGTCGCGAACGCGGCCAGCATGTGCGCCGAGCCGAGCCCGGCCAGCCCCGTGTCCCCGGCGGGCGCCAGCAGTCCGGCGAGGAAGGCGTACGGCAGCGCCGCGCAGCCGATCATCGCACCCGCCGGCGCGTCGCCGACCGCCCTGGACAGCAGGCCGCCCGCGACGGTCAGCAACAGCGCGAAGGCTCCGGCGAAGACCGCCGAGACCCGCCAGGGTGGTCCGGAGAACAGCAGGACGAGGGCCCCGACCACCAGGAGGGCGGTCGCGGCGCCGACCCCGACGAAGCGGGTGTGCCTGACGCCCCAGCCTCCCGGCGCCTCCCTGAAGCCGGTGGCGACGACGTCGGCCACGTCGTCGAACATCGCGGGCGGCAGCACGGCCTCGCGGGGCCGCAGGTAGAGCACCTCCCCGTCGAGCACCCCGAGGGCGCCCAGGCTCTGGCCGATGTCGAGGGGGGAGCCGCCCGGCCGTTGCAGCACCCATCCGGGAGCGGCCGCGGATTCACCCCCGACCTCGCCCATCGCGCGTAACAAGCCCGGCAGGACGTGCGGGAGCGGGATGTCCGCGGGCAGCGCCAGATCGGCCTTCCTGCGGGGGGCGACGATCGTGATGTGGCACATGGGAGGCAACGGAGCGGCGCTCTGAACTGGGAGACCCGGTGTGACGGCCCCCTGGGGGGCCTGAGCCAGCGACCTCACGGTCGTCCTCCCTCTTGGTTGCAAGCATCGTGGAGCATCACGGAAACCACCGATATGCCGGATACGGTAGCGGGGAGAGTAGGGATCACGCGCGACATCCGTCGGCAATCGCTTTCGCCACAGATGTGCACAAACCGACCAGGAAGGCACCTCCAGGGTGAGCATCGTCGTCGTACGGCGCCCAGAGCGCCGTCCCCCGCCCAAGCCCCCGCGAGGTGAGATCCTCCTGGAGTCTCCCCCGGAGATCCCCGAGGTGCAGCCGCAGGGACTGACCGGTCTGCTCACCTACCTGCCGATGGCCGCGGGCGCCGCCGGAATGGGCCTGATGTTCACCGCGGGCGGCACCGGAAGCCCGATCATGTACGTGGCCAGCGGCCTGTTCGCCGTCTCCATGATGGGCATGACCGCCGGTCAGCTCGGCCGCCAGTCGGGCGAGCGCAAGAACCGGCTGAACGGCCTGCGCAGGGACTACTTCCGCTACCTCGCCCAGGTCCGCAAGAAGGTACGGCGCGCCGCCAAGCAGCAGCGCGAGGCCCTCGAATGGAGCAGCCCCTCCCCCGACTCCCTGTGGTGGGTGGCCCTGGGTCCCCGGCTGTGGGAACGGCGCCCCCGCGACGACGACTTCGGCACCGTACGGCTCGGCACCGGGGTGCAGAAGCTCGCCATCCAGCTCATCCCGCCGGACTCCAAACCGGTCGAGGACCTGGACGCCCTGTCGGCGGGCGCGCTGCGCAGGTTCGTCAGGGCCCACTCGACGGTCTCCGAACTGCCGGTCGCCGTCGCCCTGCACTCCTTCGCGCGGATCAACCTGACCGGCGACCCGGTGGCCGTGCGCGAACTGGTCCGCGCGATGGTCGCCCAGACGGCCGTCTTCCACTCCCCCGACGACATGCGGATCATGGTGTGCGCGGGCGAGGAGTGGATGGCCCAGTGGGAGTGGATCAAGTGGCTGCCCCACGCGCTGCACCCCGAGGAGACCGACGCGGCGGGCCAGGTGCGGCTGATGACCGACAACCTGGCCGAGCTGGACCGGCTGCTCGGCGGGACGTTGAAGGAGCGGGCGCGGTTCAGGCCAGGCGCCTCGCCGGACGCGCTGCCGTACCACGTGCTGATCCTCGACGGCGGGCACGTGCCGCACGACTCACAGCTCGGCACGGACGCCATCCAGGGCGTCACCGTGATCGACCTGTCCGGCTCCGCGGGGCCGATCGAGGAGAAGAACACGCTGCGCATCGACGTGCGGCCGGAGGGCTTCTTCATGGTCAAGATCGACCACGCGGGCAAGCGCAGCTCGACCCGTCTGGGCGACCCGGACCGGCTGGACTTCCTGCGCGTGGAGGGCCTGGCCAGGCAGCTCGCCCCGTTGCGCGCCTCGACCGTCAAGGGCGGGGAGACCCAGGACGCGCTGTCGGTGAACACCTCGCTGACCGACCTGCTCGGGGTCGGTGAGCCGACCCTGCTGGACCCGGCGGTGACCTGGCGGCCGAGGGCGGGACGCAACCGGCTGCGGGTGCCGATCGGCCTGGGGGTCGACGGGCGCCTGGTCGAGCTGGACATCAAGGAGTCCGCCCAGGGCGGCATGGGACCGCACGGCCTGGTCATCGGCGCGACCGGTTCCGGCAAGAGCGAGCTGCTGCGCACGCTCGTGCTCGGCCTGGCCATCACCCACTCGTCGGAGATCCTGAACTTCGTCCTCGTCGACTTCAAGGGTGGCGCGACCTTCCTCGGCCTGGACACCCTCTCCCACGTCTCGGCGGTCATCACCAACCTTGAGGACGAGCTTCCCCTGGTCGACCGCATGTACGACGCGTTGCACGGCGAGATGGTCCGCCGCCAGGAGCTGCTGCGCGCCGCGGGCAACTACGCCTCCCTGCGCGACTACGAGCGGGCCCGCGAGCAGGGCGCCGACCTGGCGCCGATGCCGACGTTGTTCGTCGTCATCGACGAGTTCAGCGAGCTGCTGACCGCCAAACCCGAGTTCATCGAACTGTTCGTGATGATCGGACGGCTCGGCCGTTCGCTCGGCGTGCACCTGATGCTGGCCTCCCAGCGCCTTGAGGAGGGACGGCTGCGCGGCCTGGACACCCACCTGTCCTACCGGATCGGCCTGCGGACCTTCTCGGCCATGGAGAGCCGGGTCGTGCTCGGTGTCGCCGACGCCTACGAGCTGCCGTCGGCGCCGGGCAACGGCTACCTGAAGTTCGAGACGACCGGGATGACCCGGTTCAAGGCCGCCTATGTCTCCGGTTCCTACCAGCCCGACCCGCTGTCCTCCGTGGCGCGGGGCGGGGCGGCGGGCCTGCACCAGGTCGTCGAGTACGGTCCCGGCTTCGCCCCGGTCCCCGTCATCGAGGAGCCGCCCAAGGAGCTGACGACGGGGGAGATCCCCGTCGAGCGCGCCGCCGCCAGCCTGCTCGACCTGGTGGTCGGCAGGCTGGCCGGGCAGGGACCCCCCGCGCACCCGATCTGGCTGCCGCCGCTCGGTGACCCGCCGACCCTGGCCCACCTGCTTCCGCAGATCTCGGTCACCCCGCAGCTCGGGCTGAGCACGCCGAGCTGGGCGGGCCGGGGCAGGCTGCACGCCGTCATCGGCGTCATCGACAAGCCCTTCGAGCAGCGCAGCGACCCGTTCTGGCTGGACCTGTCGGGAGCCGCGGGTCATGTCGGCGTCGTCGGCGGCACGCAGAGCGGCAAGAGCACGGTCCTGCGCACCCTGATCACCGGCATGGCGCTCACCCACACCCCACGTGAGGCGCAGTTCTACTGCCTGGACTTCGGCGGTGGCTCGCTGGCCGCGCTTGAGGCGCTGCCGCACGTGGGCGGGGTGGCCAGCCGCCTGGACGGTGACCGGGTGCGCCGTACGGTCGCCGAGATCTCCGCGCTGCTCCAGCGGCGGGAACGTGACTTCGCCGAGCAGGGCATCGACTCGATCACCGCCTACCGGCAGCGGCTCGCGGAGGGGGCGGAGGGCGACGGCTACGGCGACGTGTTCCTCGTCGTCGACGGCTGGCTCACGGTCCGGCAGGACTTCGAGTCGCTCGAACCGGTCATCACCGACCTCGCCGCCCGCGGTCTCGGGTACGGCATCCACGTGGTGGCCGCGACCAACAAGTGGTCGGAGTTCCGGCCGGGCATCCGCGACCTGTTCGGCACCCGGGTCGAGCTGAAGCTCGGCGACGCCTACGAGTCGGAGATCAACCGCAAGTCGGCGCTGGCCGTGCCCGAGGGGGTTCCCGGGCGGGGACTCACCAAGGAGGGCCTGCACTTCCTGTCGGCGCTGCCGAGGATCGACGGTGTGCGCAAGGCCGACGACCTGTCGACGGGTGTGCGCGCGCTGGTCCACGCGATCAGGGACGCCTGGCAGGGGCCGCCCGCCCCGCCGGTCCGGCTGCTGCCCGCCGTACTGCCCGTCGGGACGCTGCCCGGCGTCGAGCAGACCGGGCGCGCCCGCATCCCGCTCGGCATCGACGAGGCGACCCTGTCGCCGGTGTTGCTCGACTTCGAGGCCGACCCACACTTCATCGTGGTCGGCGACACCGAGAGCGGCAAGTCGAACCTGCTGCGGGTCATCACCGAGGGACTGGTCGCCAGGCAGACGCCGCAGGAGGCCATGATGATCGTGATCGACTACCGGCGGTCGCTGCTGGACTCGGCGGCGACCGAGCACCGCATCGGCTACGCCGCGTCGAGCGCCGCCGCGACCGACCTGATCAACGACGTCCGCGGCGCGCTGCTCAAGCGGCTGCCCCCGGCCGACCTCACCCCGGAGCAGCTGCGGGACAGGAGCTGGTGGCAGGGCTGCGACCTGTACATCGTGGTGGACGACTACGACCTGGTCGCGACCTCCTCCAACCCGCTGCTGCCGCTGGCCGACCTGCTGCCGCAGGCCCGTGACATCGGTCTGCACCTGGTGATGTCCCGCGCGATGGGCGGTGTGGGCAGGGCGATGTTCGACCCGATCATCCAGCGGGTCAAGGACATGGCCAGCCCCGCGGTGATCCTGTCCGGCAACAAGGACGAGGGCTTCCTGTTCGGCAATGTCCGCGCCCATCCGCTGCCGCCGGGACGGGGTTACTACGTCGACCGCCGGTACGGCTCCCGCCTGACCCAGACGGCCTTCTTCCCACCTTCCGAGGAGACCTGATCGAACCCCGGTAATTGTCCTAATAAGGACACACTTATAGGTCAACCTGCGGATATATGAGGCGCGTCTCCTCGGTGTTCACCGTTCATCCCCACACGCTGGGAGCGCTCCTTGCTCAGACGTCTCGTGGTCTCCGCGGCCCTGACCGCCTCCGTGCTCGTGCCCACCACCGCCTCGGCCCTGGTGGCCGCCGCCGCGCCCGCGGGCGCGACGGTCTCGTGCACCTACCAGCGCTCGGGCAACCACTGGAACTGCGTCACCCCCGGCGCCTACTGCCCCGCCGCCGCCCACGGCAGGTACGGCTACGCCAAGGCCACCGGCCGTAAGTACACGTGCACGCGCTACCCCAACGGGCGGTGGCGCTGGAAGCGCGCCTGACCGAGGCACGGCGCCCCGCCCCACCGGCGGGGCGCCCGTCACACCGTCAACGGGAAACGGATTTATTTACAGAGAGTAACCACCGGCGTCCGAACCATATCTTTCACATATAAGATTTGGTTAATACCCGTGACGCAACCGCTCCCCCGTGGATCACATTTCCGTTACGTAACATCAGAATCCAGCCCATTTTCTTAGACTTTTTTCACACGGCGCCCCTAATGTTCGTGCGCATGGAAGAAACCAGCGCACCGAAACCGAACCGCCGACAGCTCCTCATCGCGGGCGGGGTCAGCATCGCCGCCGCCGGTCTGGGCACCGGCTACCTGGCCTCGACCGCGTCCGCGAGCACGACGGCCGGTGCCGCGCACACCCCCACCCCCACCGTCCCCACTCCCACGAGCAAGCTCTGCCTGCCGCTCTCCAAGGAGACCATCGAGGGGCCCTACTACCTGGACTACGACAAGTACCGTTCGAACATCACCGAGCACAAGCCCGGCGTCCCGCTGCTGCTGCGCATCCAGATCGTCGACTCGGAGAACTGCAGGCCGCTGCGCAACAAGGCCGTCGACATCTGGCACTGTGACGCGCTGGGCATCTACTCCAGCTACGAGAAGGCCTCCTCGGGTGACGGCCCCGGCTTCCCGACCGCGTTCCCCACCGCCTTCCCGACGGACATGCCCACCGGCGCCCCCGGCGGCGGCATGCACGCCGAGCCCGACAGCGACACCACCTACTTCCGCGGTTTCCAGATGACCGACAGGAACGGCTGGGTCACCTTCAGGAGCGCCTTCCCCGGCTGGTACATCGGCCGCGCGATCCACATCCACGTCAAGGTCCACGTCAACGGTGTCTTCCGGCACGGCGCCTACCTGGGCGGCAACGACTGCCACACCGGCCAGCTCTACTTCCCCGAGAAGCTGATCGAGGCCGTCTCCGTGCTGAGGCCGTACTCGACCAACACCAAGACCCGCACCACCAACGAGCAGGACATGCTCTACACCGGCGACACCACCGCCGACGGCATGCTCGACGTGCGCTACGACCCCAGGCACGTGGCCAGGGGCATCAGCGCCTCGATCACCCTCGGTGTCGACCCCGACGCCGTCCACGACGGTCAGGACTGGCCCGGCGGACCCTTCCCGCCGTTCCCCACCACGCCTCCCGGGACCCCGGCCCCCTCTCCGGCCCCCTGATCCCGCGCGGGTCGATCTCCACCCCCGGCACGCCGTACTTCCATCGGCGTGCTGGAGACCTCCCGGCCTCCTCGTGACCACACCGAGGGCCCGAACGTCTCCATTCCTGTCCGATCGGTCAGATCTGACCGATCGGACAGTTATCATTGGGGCATGGCACGTCCCCCTTCCGCTCTGCGTGAGCACATCCTGCGCTCGGCGCTGCGGTTGTTCTCCGACAGCGGTTACAAGGGCACCTCACTGCACGACATCGCCCAGGTCGCGGGCTGTTCGAAGGCGGCGTTGCTCTACCACTTCGCGAGCAAGGACGCGATCCTCACCGAACTGCTGACCCCGGCGGGCGAGGGCCTGGCCGCGCTGCGGACCCGGCTCGTCGGACTGGACGGTGAGCAGGCCGCGCGGGCGGCCGTCACCGGCTTCGTCGACCTGGCCCTGCGGTTCCGGCTGGAAGTCCGGATCCTGTTCCAGGACATCCCCACGATGACCGTCCACCCGGCGCTCGGCGCCGTCCCCGCCACCATCAGGCGGTTACTCACGGCACTGGCCGGGGGCTCGACCGCGCCCTCGGACACGATCGCCGCCTACATGGTCCTGGGCGCCGTCTCCGTCACCGCCGCCGACGATCTCGGCGTGCCCGAGGAGGTCCTGCGCGCCGAGATGATCCGCGGCGCGCTGCGCACCCTGGGCCGCGAGCCCGACCACCCCTGAACCACCCCGGACCGGCCCGGCCTCCGCCGGACGCCGGACCTCGCCTGAACGGACCCCTCCCCCTCCATGGCTGCTGTGCTGTACCGGCTCGGCCGGTTCTCCTTCCGCAGGCGCGGGCGCGTGCTCGCCGCCTGGCTCATCCTGCTCGCCCTGCTCGGCGGGGCCGCCGCCGCGTTCTCCGGGCCGACGACCGACGACTTCACCATGCCCGGCACCGAGTCCCAGCGTGCGCTGGACTCCCTGCGGCGGCAGTTCCCCCAGGCCGGCGGCACGACCGGCACCATCGTCGTCGCCGCGCCAGAGGGCGGCAAACTGGACCCGGCCGCCCTCGCGCCGATCGTGCGTGAGGCGGCGGCCGTACCCGGGGTGCTGGCCGCGATGGACCCCTTCCAGGTTGGCGCCGTCTCCCCCGACGGCCGCCACGCGCTGGTCCAGGTCCAGTTCGACAGCCCTCTCGACAAGATCACCGACGCCCAGCGCGCGGCCTACGAACGGGCCGGGGCCACCACCCCCGGCCTGCGGGTCGAGCACGGCGGCGAGATCATGAAGGCCGAGGTCGAGATCGGCTCGACCGAGGCGTTCGGCGTCCTGATCGCCGCCGTCGTCCTCGTCGTCACCTTCGGCTCCCTGGTCGCGGCGGGCATGACGCTGCTCAACGCCCTGATCGGCGTCGGCGCCGGGATGGCGGGCCTGTTCTCCCTGTCCGGCGTGGTCGAGCTGAGCAACGTCGCCCCCGTCCTGGCGCTGATGCTCGGTCTGGCCGTCGGGATCGACTACTCGCTGTTCATCACCTCCCGCTACCGCCAGTACCTGGCCGAGGGCATGGAGGCCGAGGAGGCCGCAGGACGGGCGACCGGCACCGCTGGATCGGCCGTCGTCTTCGCCGGGGCCACGGTCATCATCGCCCTGGCGGGCCTGGCCGTGGTCGGCATCCCGTTCCTGAGCGTCATGGGTCTGGCCGCGGCGGCGACGGTGGCTCTGGCCGTACTCGTCGCGCTGACCCTGCTGCCCGCCATCCTCGGCTTCGCCGGCGCGCGGGTGCTGCCCCGCAGGCAGCGCGCGGGTGCGGACACGGGCACCGGCGACGACCGCGAGGCCATGGGTTTCCGCTGGGGACGGCTCGTCACCCGTCTGCGCGTCCCGGTGCTGGTCGTCGCCGTCGTCGTGCTCGGCGCGCTGGCCCTGCCCGCCAGGGACATGCGCCTGGCGCTGCCCGACGCGGGCACCGCCGCCGAGGGCTCGACGGCCCGCGAGGCGTACGACCTGATCAGTGAGGGGTTCGGCCCCGGCTTCAACGGCCGTCTGATCGCCGTCGTCACCGGTGACGACGCCCAGGCGACCGCGAACGCCGCCAAGCAGGCCGCGGGCGCCATCCAGACCACCCCGGGAGTGCTCGCCGTCACCCCGCCGCAGGCCAACGCCCAGGGCACGACCGCGCTGCTGACCGTCATCCCCAAGACGGGTCCCGCCGACGCCGCGACCGAGCAGACCGTGCACGCCATCCGCGAGCGGATGAACGACATCCAGGGCGCCCGCGTCGCGCTCTCCGGCGTGACCGCGATCGGCATCGACATCTCGGCCAAGCTCGCCGACGCGATGCCCGTCTACCTGCTGCTCGTGGTCGGGCTGTCCATCCTGCTGCTCCTGCTGGTCTTCCGGTCGATCCTGGTCCCGCTGAAGGCCGCGCTCGGCTTCCTGCTCACGATCGGCGCCACGTTCGGCATCACCGTGGCCATCTTCCAGCAGGGGCACCTGGCGGACCTGCTCGGCGTCGGCAGGCCGGGGCCGCTGGTCAGCTTCCTGCCGATCCTGCTCATCGGCATCCTGTTCGGCCTGGCCATGGACTACGAGGTCTTCCTGGTCTCGCGCATGCGGGAGGACTTCGTCCACGGTGACACCGCCCAGCGGGCGACCGTGAACGGCCTGGGCCACAACGCCCGCGTCGTCACCGCCGCCGCGCTCATCATGACCTCCGTCTTCGGCGGCTTCGTCTTCATGCACGACCCGATCATCAAGTCCATGGGCTTCGCCCTGGCCGTCGGCGTGCTCATCGACGCCTTCGTCGTCCGCATGACGCTGGTTCCCGCCGTGATGTCCCTGCTCGGCCGCGCCGCCTGGTGGCTGCCCCGCCCCCTGGCCCGCGTGCTGCCCAACCTCGACATCGAGGGCGAGAGCCTCTCCCGGCGGCCGGAGGAGCCCGCACCGGCGGTGATCGGGGCCGGCTGAGCGGGATTCACCTGGAACGGACGGGAGGCCAGGCCGTGCGGCCGCTTGAGCTCGTCGCGCTCGCGACCACGACATTGTCGTTCCTCACCCTGGCGCTGCCACGGCTGCGCGGGATGAGGCCGGTGAACCACGTGCCGCCCGTCGCGCTCCTGGCCGCCGTGGCGCAGGTCGTCGTCGAGGGCGCGCGCTGGCAGCTGTTCCCCGCCTACGCGCTGGCCCTCTCGTTCTTCCTGGTGTGGTTGTGGGGACGGCGGCTCAGGGGCCTCCTCGGTGTGAGTCCCGGTGTCCTGGGACTCCTCGTCGCCCTCCCGCCACCCGTCGTCCTGCCGGTCTTCACCTTCCCCGAGCCCACGGGCCCGTACGGCGTCGGCACCGTGACGTACCACTGGACGGACACCTCCCGCCAGGAGACCTTCAGCGCCGACCCCGCCGCCCGCCGTGAGCTCATGACCCAGGTCTGGTACCCGGCCGCGCGCTCCTCCGGCGGGGAGCGCGCGGCCTACGCCGAGGGCGTCGAGGCGCTCGCTCCGGCGCTGGCCAGGATGATCGACCTGCCGTCGTTCACGTTCGACCACCTGCGGTACGTGACGACGAACGCGAGGGAGTCGGTGCCGGTGTCCGCCGGCGTCCATCCGGTCCTCGTGTTCCTTGAGGGCTTCAACGGCTTCCGCCAGATGAACACCTTCCAGGTGGAGGAGCTCGTCTCCCACGGATACGTCGTGGTCGCCGTGGACCACCCCTACATCGCGGCCTCGGTGACCTTCCCCGACGGCCGGCATGTCACCGGTTTCCGGAAGAACGAACTGAACGCCCTGGTACAGCAGAGCGTCAGCCCGTCGAGGACCGCCCCGACGTTCCAGGGCAGGTCCTATCCGGAGGGCATCGTTCCCTATCTCGTGCGGGACGTCTCCTTCGTCCTCGACCGGCTGACGGCGTTGAACGCCTCCGACCCCGAGCGCCTGCTGACCGGGAAACTGGACATGCGGCGGGTGGGCGCGTTCGGCGTGTCCCTCGGCGGCATCGTGGCCGGTGAGGCGTGCCGTACCGAGACACGGCTCGGCGCCTGCCTCGTCATGGACGCCCCGATGCCCGACGACGTCGTGTCCCCCGGGCTCGGGCGACCGGTGCTGTGGATCACGCGGGACGCGCGGACGATGCGGCAGGAGAAGTGGAACAAGGTGGACATCGTCCAGCACCAGACCTCCATGCGGACCGCGTTCGGCAACCTGAAGGGCGACGGCTACTTCGTCCAGGTGCCGGACATGTTCCATGTGAACCTGACGGACGTCCCCTCCTGGTCACCGCTGTTTCCGTACCTGGGGGTCACCGGCCCCGCCGACCCCGGGCGGGTGCACGAGATCGTGAACGCCTACTCGACGGCGTTCTTCGACAGGCATCTGCGCGGTTCTCGGGAACCCCTCCTCGATGGGCCGTCGGACCGCTACCCGGAGGTCGTCCTCCACCGTCGGCGACCCTAGGCACAGGTGGCCTGGTAGGGGTAGCCGGGGAAGTGAGTCGCCCATTCGGCCAGGTCGAGACCGTGACCCGCCCTCCGGCAGACCGTCCGCGCCGCGACTTCCAGATCGAGGTCGTAACGCCGCAGGGGAACGTGCTCACCCGCCACGTACAGGGTGTCACCGTCGATCGTCATCCCGGCGACGAATCCGACCGGGGTGGAGATGGGCGCACCGATCGGCTGCCAGGTGGCGGTGTCCCACAGCTGTACCGTGCCGTTCGCCATCCCGGCGGCGAGAACGCTCCCGTCTGCGGAGAAGGCCAGGGAGCTGACCCAGTCCGAGGCGTACGGCGAGGCGGGGATCAACGTGCCCAGCTGGCGCCGTACGGTGCCGTCCCACAGAGTGGTCTGTCCCGTCTGGTCACCGACGGCCAGGAATCTGCCGTCGGCGCTGAAGGTCAGCACGCTGGCCGGATGGAAACCGTTCGCGCGCACGACGGCGCGGTCGGAGACGAGATCGGTGACCTGCCCTCCGGAGGTGACCAGCAGCCGCCCGTCGGGGGCCAGGGCGATCTCGCCGCTGACGCCGGGGACGGTGGCGGTGGCGGCGCCCCGTTTCAGGTCCCACAGGGTGAGCGAGCCGTTCATGGGCGGCTCGCTGATCAGCAGGGTGCCCGAGTCCCAGGTGTAGGCGAGAGACCCGGCACTGGCGAAGGGCCCGAACCTGCCGACGACGCGCTGACCGGCGAGGTCCCACACCTGGACGCTGAAGGGTTTGACATAGGTGTCGCCGTACGCCAGGCCCTTTCCATCGGGCCGGAACGCCGCCGTCATATGGCATTCCGGCATGTCGGAGTTCAGTGCCTTGCAGGGGACCGGAGAGGGGCCGGGAAGCCGTCGTCCGGTCCTGGTGTCACGGAGCTCGACCCGGTTCGCGTAGACGGTGGCGAGTGTGTTCCCGTCAGGGCTGAAGAACGCCGACAGGGCGCTCGCGTTCTGCCATCCGGCGTCGACGACGGAGTTCAGCTTCAGCGTCCTGACGGTCGCGGGCCATGAGCCCGCGTTGGGCGAACCGGCGAGATAACGCACCCAGTCGGCGGCCGGATCGACTCTGATGTCGAAGGCGTGCTCGCCGGCCAGCGGGTGACGGAACAACGCGGTGTCCAGCGCGCCGACCCTCCACACGAGGAGTTCGTCGGAGTTGGCCGTCGCGAAGAAGGCGCCGTCCTCGCTGAAACCGATCTCGCTCACGCCCGGTTCCCTGACGGCGGGGAGTTCCCTGCCCGACGGCAGCTCCCAGAGCCGGACCTCCGCGTCTGCGGCCATCAGCAGCCGTCGCCCGTCGGGCGACAGGTACAGGCGCTCCTCGCCGCACTGCTTGGCGGAGAGCGTGGGCATATGGGGAACGTCCAGCTCGCGGCCGGTCCTGAGGTCCCACACCCGCACCGGCCCGCCGGGAACGCAGAGCGCCATCGTGGTGTCGTCGGCGCTGAGTGTGGCGTCCGGGACACCCACCTCGGCCATGGAGCGTCCGTCCCTCGCCGCCCTCATCGCCATCAGGATGGACGGCCGCTCGCGTATCCGCTGGGCGGTCCTTCCCTTCCTGGGGGTTCGCACCTGCGCGATCAACCGCCCGACGGCGGCGTCCCAGACGCGGACGCGATAGTGGGAGCCGTCCGCGTGGTAGGTGATGAGACGCTGTCCGCTCGGGGCCAGCTCGACGCCCTGGTTGGCACCGTCGAGAGACTTCGGGTCGCGCCGACCGGTTGTCACGTCCCACAGCCTCACCCCGCTCACCTTGGAGGAGACGTCGGAGAGGAGGGGCAGCCAGCGAGGGCTTTCCCGATCCTCCTTCGTGACGGGCGAAACCGGTGTGGTCGTGATGGCCCGGTGGGTTTCCACGTCCCAGCGGACGGCCCGGTCCGCACCCAGGCTGTACAGGGAGCGGCCGTCGGGGCTGAGCCTGCGCATGGTCTCCGCCCCGGTGTCCGGATCGGTGAACACCTCCTGCTGAGCCTGGAGGCTGGCCGTACGGAGGTTCGCCCGCGTCTCGGGAAGGTCGGCCAGGCGCCAGGCGGCCAGGCTGAGCCGCATGGACAGCTGCGGGTCGGTCTGACGCAGGCCCGCGGCGATCCCGGCGGCCCGGCGGGCCTGCGCCTCGCGCTCCTGCCGGTCGCGGATGAGGTTCTGCTGCCAGGCCAGCAAGCCTGTGATCATCACGACGGTCGTCAGCACACCGATGAGGGAATTGCGCAGCCTGCTCCTGCGGCGTTCGCCGCGGCGCCCCGCCGTACTGGCGGCGAGGAAGTCCCGCTCCAGCGGGGTGAGCTCCTCGGCCCGCTCGGCGAGGTGCCTGCGCGCCAGCGACAGGCGCAGCCCCCGGTAGAGGCCTCCGGGGTCGCGGGCGTGCGCCTGCCAGGCGTCGGCCGCCTCGGTGAGGCGGCGGTGCACGCGCAGGCGTTCCCGGTCCTCCTCGACCCAGGAGCGCAGCCGGGGCCAGGCGGTCAGCAGCGCCTCGTGCGCCAGGTCGGCCGTTTCGTCGTCGAGGGTGATCAGACGGGCACACGCCAGCCGTTCCAGCAGCAGTGGGCTGGGATCGTTCCGGCATCCGGTGACCAGTTCGGCGCACGCGGCCGGGCGCCGGGTGTCCTGGGCGCCCGCCTCTCCCGGGGTGACCAGGCGCAGCAGCAGGTGGCGCAGCCGTTCCCGCTGCTCGGGGGTGAGTTCCTCGTAGAGTTCCTCCGAGGTGCGGGCGACGGCGCCGCTGATGCCCCCCGCCGCCTCGTACGCCTCGACGGTCAGGGCCTTGCCGTGGTGACGCCGCCAGGTCTCCAGCAGGGCGTGCGACATCAGCGGCAGCCCGCCGGGCTGCCCGGCGACCTCGTCGAGGATCCGGTTGGTCAGTTCGCGTTGCACGATCAGGCCCGCCGCCGCGGCGGGTTTGACGATCGCCTCACGCAGTTCGGCCGGGCTCATCGGGCCGACCGGGACGGTGGCGTCCCTGACGGCCTCGACCAGGTCCGAATGGTGGGTGAACTGGCCGAAGAAGTCGGCGCGTACGGCCAGCACCACCCGGGTGCGCCGGTCGTCGCCTCCCGCGGCCACCAGCGCGTCGATGAAACTCCGGCGCTCGGCCGGGTCCTCGCACAGGGTGAAGGTCTCCTCGAACTGGTCGATCACGAGTACGTCGGCGGCGTCACCGGGCAGTCGCGGGTGCGCACCCGGTGTCAGGACCCGTACGGCGCGCCCGCGCAGGGCCGGCACCAGCCCCGCGCGCAGAAGAGAGGACTTGCCGCTTCCCGAAGGGCCGACGACCAGCACGAACCGGTGGGCCTCCAGCAGCGTGACCAGCCGTTCGACCAGCGCCGACCGGCCGAAGAAGTAGGCCTGGTCCTCGGTCTCGAACCTCGCCAGCCCCCGGTACGGCGCCCGCGCGGTCTCGCCGTTCCTGGCCGCGTGTTCCCGCTGGGCGGCGCGGGCCTCCTCCCACCTGGCCCGCCACTCCTGAGTGTCCCCGTCGCACGCCTCGACGTAGGCCAGCGCGACCGGCAGGGTCGGCATTCTGTCCCCGGCCGCGGCCTGGGCCAGCGTGGCGGCCGAGAAATGCGCGCGCGCCGCCATGGCGCGGTAGGTCGGGCCGCCCGCCTCCTCCCGTAATTTGCGTAACTCCACGGCGAATGCGGCCGCCGGACCATCGGTGGGATCGACCGGCCGTTCCCGGCGCCCTGCGCGTTCCCCCAACTTACTCTCCCCGAATGTGACCAATTCCCATCAGACACACCAAACCAGCACAAAATACATAGCCAAACCAGGGCAATCAAGCTTGTTCAGAGTGACGCACGAGGGTTCCAGACAATTCCCGATCCGCCAAGACTTGCAGTCGTAAGCCCCCCGGCCTGCGACAACGTCACGACCGGGATATCCGATGTGCTTCGCCCGGCGCGCCATTCGTTTTCGAACACACCCGCGCCCCAGAGGCAATGCGACGAAAGAAACACACATGCACAAGAAGATCATGATCGGCCTGGTGGCGCTCGCCGGCGCCGCCGCACTGATCGCGGGGCCCGCCGCCGGCGCGGCCACAACGGCGAGCGGCACGGCCGGCAGCGCGGCGGCCTGCAACGTCCAGCACGAGCCGTGGTACACCATCGGCGGATACCGTCACGTCCGCCTCCAGAACGAGTGCAACTCGAAGAAGACGGTGTGCATCGCCATTCCCGACCGGCCCGCCTGGTTCCCCATCCCCCGCTACACCCTCAACGCCTATGAGTGGCGTGACGTCGCCTACGCCCCCACCTCGATCAACCAGGGCAGCAGCGTCTATTACTGCTAGGCCGTGTCACCGCTCCTCACCAGCACACATTTCAGTGAAGGGGAAAACATGATGGCAAGAACCAGGATCGCCGCCGCGGCCGTTATCGCGGCGCTCGCGTTCACCGGCACCGGAATGACGGCCGGCGCGGCCTCCGCCTCCTCAACCGGCGCGGCGGCCTGTGGCGTCCAGCACGGGGAGTGGTACTCCTCGGGCACCACCCACAAGGTGGACGTCTACAACGAGTGCAGCACCGGAAAGTACGTGTGCGTCGAGATCCCCTATTGGGCGGACTACGGCCCCAAGTACATACCTGGCCGGACCACCGTCACGCTGCTCTACGCTCCCATCGTCGCGCCTGAGGGAAGGTCCATCTACTACGCCGCGTCCTCCAGCAGCTGTTAGAACGCCGACCCGCGCGAGGCGTCCGGCCTCGCGCGGGAACCGGTACCGGAAGGGGTGGCCGAGCGCACGGGCGAGGACGGCTCACCGCCGCCCGGGGTGCCGGTGGCCGAGGTCATGGCGGGCCGCAACAGGGGCCGGACCCGCCAGACCCCCGGGCCGCGGCACCGGCGGCCGCCCCGGCGCGATGAGAACGGCCCCGCGTGAGTGGCCGATCGACATGCGCGGCGACGGACAGATTCGGCGAGGCGGGCCCGCCTCCCCATGAAATTGACGGGCTTTGTCAGAAAGACCAGGGAACAGGCGATTGATTTACGGTTCTTTCCGTTCTCGTTGCCGCCGAACGAAGGCCTGAACCGGTGGCCACCAAGAAGATCAAATTGTGCGCCTCAAAGGGCACAGGGGAACCACCGAGGACAACGCGAGGAAACCTGATCCATGAATGTCAAACGCCTCATGTTCACCGCCGCCGTCGCCGCCGCCTCACTGCTGGGCGGTCTACCGGCCTCGGGCGCGCAGGCGGACGACGCCCTGCTGACGACGACCCCGTCGGTCGTCTCCCCCACCGCCGGTGGCGACGTCGCCTTCGCCGTCGAGGGCCGGTCCTTCCCCTCCCTGATCAAGGTCGCCGTCAACAGCACGTCGCTGAACTCCTCGTGTGAGGACACCAACCTCAGGCGGGTCGTCCTGCGGGCCGACCGCAACGGCTACTTCAACCTCGTCGGGGCGGCCCGTGGGTGCGTCAGCGGCGTCTACCGGGTCGAGGCCACCGAGCTTGAGTCGCCCTACCGCACCTACTCCGCCAGAGTGACCATCGGCCATCCGCTGCCCGGCACCGGTGTCCCCGCGCTCAGGACCACCCCGGCGACCGCCGACGCCGACGGCGACATCGCCTTCGTCGTCAACGGCTACGGCTTCGCCGAGAAAGGCTACGTCCGGTTCACCAGCAACGGCCTGAACGAGGCCTGCATCGCCACCAGTCTCAGGGACGGCACCCGGCTCAGGGCGGACAACAACGGCCGCTTCGCGCTGCCCGTGCTGGGCAGGGGGTGCGTCCCCGGCCGCTACCAGATCGAGGCCACCGAACTGGTGACGCCGTACAGGACCTACACCACCACGGTCGCGATCACCCCGGCCAAGTAGCCCACCTCGGGCGGCCCTCACCCGGTGCCGGGAGGGCCGCCCCGACACATTGAGCGATCTGCCCCTTATGATCGATTAGCCGGTCTCGCATAGGGGGTAGAAGTGGCGGGGATCGACTACAGCTACGACGCGCTTGAGCAGTGCCGTACGACCGTGCACGAACTGATGAAGAACTTCGGCGAACTGGGTGGTCCGTATCCGGCCAAGACGACCGACTCCACCATCTTCGGCAGGCTGACCGACTCATCCGCCCTGGCCGAGTTCCTCGACGGGATCGAGAAGACGGTCGACGGGGAGCTGACGAACGTCACCGGCAAGCTCAAGGACGTCGAGCGCGCCCTGAACGACATCGAGGACAACGTCCGTACGGCCAACCGCGCGGGCGGGGAGCGGTGACCGCGGACACGACCGAGGCGATCTCCGGTCTCCCCGGCGGCGGTACGCTCTCCGACCTCCTGAACAAGGTGAACGCCGACGCCGACGCCGTCAGCGCCGTCGCGACCCGCTGGCGTGGTACGGCGGGCAAACTCAACGAGCACGCCGGGCGGCTCGGCACCGTCGTCAACGCGGTCAACGACGCCTGGCAGGGCGAGTCCGCGGACGCCTTCGACACCTACATGCGCAAGTACGGCCGCGCCGCGGAGGCCCTGCACGACGCGCTGGCGGGCTGCGCCAACACCCTCGACACGGCGGCCGGGGTGCTGCGTGGCGCGGAGGCGAAGGTCCGCTCCATCTGCTCGACCCTCCTCGACGACGTGTCCGCCTACCGCACGGCCAACCCGAAGGCCGAGGAGAAGGACCTGCAGCCGCACATCACCTCGCTGGTGAACGGCGCCGTCACCGGAGCCCGCCCCCACATGGAGGCCGCCGACAAGGCCGTCACCCAGGCGCTGGCCGCCGTCAAGAAGCACATGGCCGAAAGGAAGATCTCCTTCGCCGACATCCCGGCCCCCCTCGACCAGACGTTCGTACCGGGCGCCGGCCGTACGGTCGTGTGGGAGAGGACGGTCGGCTACCGGCCGCACCTCGCGCCGCACGGCGACACCGGGACACCGAACCCGGCCTCCTCAGGAGGTTACGGGCCGAGCGGCGCGCCCCCGCCCGGTGGCGGCCCCGCGCCGACCGGGAAGCTCAAGGAGTGGATCGACCAGGCGCTGGAGATCCTCAGGTCCCACGGCTACCCGCCGGAGAAGATGAACCCCGCCGACATCGCCATGATCATCCAGCACGAGTCGGGCGGCAACCCGCACGCGATCAACCTCTGGGACTCCAACGCCGCCGCGGGCACTCCGTCCAAGGGGCTGATGCAGACCATCGACCCGACCTTCGGCAGCTACAAGCTGAGCGGGTACGACGACATCTACAACCCGGTCGACAACATCATCGCCGGGGTCCGCTACGCGATCAGCCGTTACGGCTCGGTCTCGAACGTGCCCGGCGTCGTCGGCGCCAAGACCGGCACCGGCTACGTCGGCTACTGAGCGGCCTGCCTAGGCTGGGACGATGAAGCTGACGAAGTTCACGCACGCGTGTGTCCGCCTTGAGAAGAACGGCTCGGCCCTGGTGATCGACCCCGGGGCCTTCAGCGAGGAGTCCGCCCTCCAGGGGGCGCGGTCCGTGCTCATCACCCACGAGCACTTCGACCACGTGGAGGTGGAACGGCTGCGCGGGGCGGCCGAGGCCGAGCCGTCACTGGAGATCTGGACCAACGAGGCCGTGGCGGCCGACCTGACCGACGTCCCGGCCAAGATCCACGTCGTACGGCACGGCGACACCTTCGACACGGCGGGCTTCGCCGTACGGGTCGTCGGAGAGTGGCACGCCCCCAACCACCCGGACGCGCCGATCGTGAGCAACGTCGGTTTCCTGGTGGACGAGGAGGTCTTCTACCCCGGCGACGCGTTCACCCCGCCGGCGGCCGAGGTCCCCACCCTGCTCGTGCCGACCAACGCGCCGTGGCTGAAGCTCTCCGAGACGGTGGACTACCTCCGCCAGGTCCGCCCGGCCAGGGCCTTCTCCACCCATGACGGCCTGCTCAACGACGTCGGCCTCGGCCTCGTCGACAGGTGGCTGGCGATGGAGGCCGACAAGCAGGGGGCGGAGATCCGCCGCCTCGCGCCGGGTGAGTCCGTCACCCTGTCCTAGCCGGGGGTCCGGCCCTACCGTGGGAGGCGACGTGATCTCCCCGGCGAGAGGAAGGGCGGCATGGACCCCAAGGAGCTCCGGCGGCGGTTCGAGACTCTGACCACCGCGCATCTGACGGACGGCTGCCTGCGCGCCGGGGTTGCGGTGCGCTGCGCCCCGGCGGGCACCCGTTCCGCGGTGCCCGGTGGCCGTCTGGCCGGACGGGTGTGCCCGGCCAGGCACGCGGGCAGCGTCGACGTCTTCCTTGAGGCGTGCGAGCTGTCCGCGCCCGGTGACGTGCTCGTCGCCGACAACGGGGGACGGCTCGACGAGAGCTGCATCGGTGACCTCGTGGTCCTTGAGGCCCGGGCCGCCGGGCTCGCGGGGGTCGTGATCTGGGGGCTGCACCGCGACACGGCCGACATCCGGGCGATCGGGCTGCCGGTCTTCAGCCTGGGTTCGATCCCGACCGGCCCCCTGAGCCTGAACGAGCGTCCTGAGGGCGCGCTGGAGTTCGCCGCCGTCGGGGAGTGGACGGTCGGCCCCGACGACCTGGTCCTCGGCGACGACGACGGCGTGATCTTCATCCCGGCCGGACGCGCCGAGGAGGTGTTCACCCGCGCCGAGGCGATCCGCGACGTCGAACGGCGTCAGGCCGACCGCATCCACGCGGGCACCTCACTGCGCGAGCAGGTGGCCTTCGGCGCCTACCTGGCAGGACGCGCCGAAGACCCCTCCCTGACCTTCCGCGCCCATCTGCGCGCGGTCGGCGGAGCCATCGAGGAGTGACCTTCGCCTCCCGCGAAGGTCACACGGCCCTGGCGATCGTGGCGGACCCGATCACGGTGTCCTCCAGGTAGAACACGGCGGCCTGGCCCGCCGCGACCCCGGTCGCGGGGGTGTCCAGGGCGACGTGGACCTCCTCGCCGGACACCTGGATGCGGCAGCCGTACACCTCACCGTGGGCCCGGAGCTGGACCGTGCAGGCCAGCGGCTCGTACGGCTCGGCGACGGGCCCGTTCCACACCGGGCGCACGGTCTCGACGGAGGTGACCTCAAGGGCCGAGCGTGGCCCGACGGTGACCGTGTTGGAGACCGGCTCGATGGACAGCACGTAGCGCGGGCGCCCGTCGGGGGCGGGCCGGTCGATGTGCAGGCCCTTACGCTGGCCGACCGTGAAGCCGTAGGCGCCCTCGTGGCTGCCGACCACCTCGCCCGAGGCGTCCACGATCGGCCCGGGGGCCGTGCCGAGACGCCTTTCGAGGAAGCCCCGGGTGTCGCCGTCGGCGATGAAGCAGATGTCGTGGCTGTCGGGCTTGTCGGCCACCATGAGCCCGCGCCTGGCGGCCTCCTCGCGCACCTGGGCCTTCGTCGAGTCGCCCAGCGGGAACATCGCGTGGCCGAGTTGTTCCCTGGTGAGCACGCCGAGCACGTAGGACTGGTCCTTGCCCTCGTCGGGGCTGCGGCTGAGCACGCCGTCCACGAGCCGGGCGTGGTGGCCGGTGGCCACGGCGTCGAAGCCGAGCGCGAGGGCCCGGTCGAGGACCGCCTCGAACTTGATCTTCTCGTTGCAGCGCAGGCACGGGTTGGGCGTACGGCCCGCGGCGTACTCGCTGACGAAGTCCTCGACCACGTCGCGTTGGAACCGTTCGGCCATGTCCCAGATGTAGAAGGGGATGCCGATCACGTCGGCGGCCCTGCGGGCGTCCCGGGAGTCCTCGATCGTGCAGCACCCTCTGGCGCCGGTGCGATGCGACTGCGGGTTCGCGGACAGGGCGAGGTGGACGCCGGTGACATCGTGACCGGCCTCGGCGGCGCGGGCCGCCGCCACCGCTGAGTCGACGCCGCCGGACATGGCGGCAAGCACGCGAAGTCTCATAACACCCTTGAGCGTACCCGCGTGGGAGCCCTCTCCGCCGGGCCGGGCGGCGCCGTCAGATCAGGCCCGCCCGGCGGGCGCGCTCGACGACGCCCGCGATGACGCCGGTGACCCTGTCCACATCGGACGGCGTCGAGGTGTGCCCGAGGGTGAAACGCAGTGAACCCCGTGCCCTGACCGCGTCGGCGCCCATGGCGAGCAGGACGTGGGAGGGCTGGGCGACGCCCGCCGAGCACGCCGAGCCCGTCGAGCACTCGACCCCCTTGGCGTCCAGGAGCATGAGCAGCGCGTCGCCCTCGCAGCCGGGGAAGGAGAAGTGCGCGTTGCCGGGGAGCCGGTTGGCCGGATCTCCGTTGAGGATCACATCGGGTACGGCCTGGCGGATCCTGGCGACCAGGTCGTCGCGGAGCGCGGTCAGCCGGGCGGCGGTCTCGGCCTGCCGGGCGACCGCGAGCCGTACCGCGGCGGCCATGCCCGCGACCGAGGGGGCGTCGAGGGTGCCGGAGCGCACGTCGCGCTCCTGCCCGCCGCCGTGCAGCACGGGGACCGGGTCGATCCCCCTGGCCAGCAGCAGCGCGCCGGTGCCCATCGGGCCGCCGACCTTGTGCCCGGAGAGCGTGAGGGCGTCGACCCCCGAGTCGGCGAAGACGACGGGAAGCTGCCCGATGGCCTGGACGGCGTCGGTGTGGAAAGGGATGCCGTGGTCGCGGGCGATCGCGGCGAGCACCCTGACGGGCTGTATGGTGCCGACCTCGTTGTTGGCCCACATGACGCTGACCAGGGCGACGCTGCCGGGGTCGCGCTCGATGGCGGCGCGCAGGGTGTGCGGGTGCACCCTGCCGTACTCGTCCACCTCAAGGGACTCCACGACGGCGCCCTGGTGGTCGCCGAGCCAGTGGGCCGGGTCGAGCGCGGCGTGGTGCTCGACGGCGCTGATCAGGATGCGGTTGGCGCCCTTGGCCCTGCGCGACCAGTAGAGGCCCTTGATGGCGAGGTTGTCGGCCTCGGTACCGCCCGAGGTGAACACGACCTCGCTGGGCCGGGCGCCGAGCGCCTCGGCGATGCTCTCGCGGGCCTCCTCGACGACCTGGCGCGTACGGCGGCCCGCGGTGTGCAGTGACGACGCGTTGCCGACCCGCCCCAGCTGAGCCGTCATCGCCTCTACCGCTTCGGGAAGCATCGGCGTGGTCGCCGCGTGATCGAGATAGGCGGACTCCACTGCCGCACTTCCCTTCCCCAGATCGTTTGTCCCTTCCAAGGGTATCCGTGCCCGGCGGGAAGCCCATCCTCGGTTTGACCACTGTACCGTCCGGACGGTACAGTCCTCTGCATGAGGCGGGAGGAGTTGCTGGACGCGGCGGAGAGTCTGCTGTGCGACCAGGGCTCCCAGGCGCTCACCCTGGCGGCCGTCGCCGAGCGCGCGGGCTGCAGCAAGGGCGGGCTGCTCTACCACTTCGCCACCAAGGAAGCCCTGATCAAAGGCATGGTCGAGCGGCTGATCGAAGACTTCGACCAGCTCGTCGCCACCCAGGGCCACGACACCTACACAAAGAACTATCTGCACGCCACCTTCGCCGCCGTGCGCAGTGGCAGGCTGCGACGCTGGGCCGTGGTCACCGGCGCCTCGGGCAACCCCTATCTGCTCGCCCCCCTGCGTGAGGCGATGGCCCGCTGGCACCGTGAGGGGCTCGACACCGAGCCCGACCCCACGACCGCCCAGATCGTGCGGCTCGCCTGTGAGGGGCTGTGGGACGTGGCCACCCACGACCCCGCCCTCTACGACGACGAGCGCCACGCCGAGCTGAAGCGGCGTCTGCTGGCCCTGCTGCCCGCCTGACGGCCGGGCTCCCGCGCCGCCCACGGCGCTCGCGCTCCCCCAAGAACACTGGCGGGGGGGGGCCCCGGGGGGGGGGGCCCCCCGGGGCCCCCCCGAGCCCCGCGGAACGCCCCGCGGC